>NZ_JBSPUA010000001.1:0-821736 GCF_053850375.1 Veillonella sp. Ser01
TCCACAGTGAGGAAGCAAGTAGGGCCACCGAAAAGTAATTAGATCTATGCGACGCATGGGGCCCACACATCACCTTCGACGAAGCCCTATAGTTAAGTCTGTACATTGCCATAATGTATTATATTTCGCCATGGGCGAGTGTGATAGGAAGCTGCGGCTAGTGGTAGGAGGAAAACTATATTCATACGGTAACGCGGCACAACGTGCCAATGTTACCGAACCAAAAAGATCGTTGAGTAACTTTAAATTATGTAAATATTGAGAGTTACGTTCTAAGTATTATATATCGCTTAATACTAAAGTATCACTATATCTCAATACATACTTATCTATAATATACAATTATCCTTCATTTTTAACTTTAAATATTTATCCGTAAACGTTAGTTGTATTATTCAATAGGTATAGACTTCTTAACGATATAAAAACAACAGTATAACCCAAATATTACTATTTTAATGGCTATATCTATACATAATACTTAATTGATTAAGACCGTACATAAGCTATTCTTTAATCAAATTTTCTAATTAATCATTTTTATATAATTAATATTACTTTAATTATAAATTCTAATAATGACTATCTACTACATATTCTATTCATGCATAGTTTTATCTAAAAAATATATATAAACCTAAAAGTGTAGGTAAATACAAGTTTTATAGCTATATTTGTAATGTTTAAATATGTACCAAAATTTACTCGTTTCATATATATCTCATAAAACTTTCACTATGTTTTCACATATAATCTATATACTAGCAATAGTTGATTGAGATCAACTAAGGAAATGGAGGTCTACTGCAAATAACTTTTACCTGTCCCTTTTACAAATAATACAAACAACACAACACAAAACAATACAACACATAAAACAACACTTAAATACACAACAATACTCTCCCTGTGTATAAACAAAACAATACATATACAAAACTCTCTAATTATATATACCATCTCCCGTATATATAAAGGTAAAAGTTAGGTAGACATAAGAGCCCTTGAAAAAGGGCTCTTTTTCCTTTTAAATTCACTATTATTTCATTATTTTAAAGCGCTTTGTTTCTTGACATAGGGTCTATTTTTTGTTAAACTAATCAAGTATCAAGCACGGCTTGATGAACATAGGGGTATAGCTCAATTGGTAGAGTAGCGGTCTCCAAAACCGTTGGTTGTGGGTTCAAGTCCTACTGCCCCTGCCAAATTTGGATTGCGGTCTTCGGACCGCATGTCCATAAAATTACTCAAAAAAATATTAAAAAATGCTTGCATAGATTTAAGCGTTGTGTTAATATAAGTGAGTACCAAGTACATGACTCAGTAGCTCAGCTGGATAGAGCGTTTGACTACGAATCAAAAGGCCAGGGGTTCGAATCCCTTCTGGGTCACCAAATTAAAGCATCACAGTAATGTGGTGCTTTTTTATTTTATCTACTTATAGTAATAGTATAATCAAAAGGACTCTACATTCTGATCAGTAGAGTCCTTTATTATATGTATACTTTATATGGCGAGCTTTTAAAATTTGGCAATTAGATAATACTTAGATTATTTTAGCTGACCAGCGGCAACAGCAAGGTCACGCCAATAGATAGCTTGCATATAACCATAAGTATCTGGTTTTAAAGTAATCAATTTAGCTTTAGGTCGTTTTTCCTCACGTAATACTCTACCTGTACGGGCATCGATAATATTACGTTGTTCTTGGACCCATTGAATTGTATCGGCATCTTGATCAAAGTAATAATGGTTTATGTACTCTGTCATATAATATTGAGCTCCTTGATGGCTATAGGTGCGACCGATAATTTCAAATTTATGACCTTCACCAGCGATAACTTTAACGCGTTGTTCTGCGTAATAGTTTTGACCATTCATACGATATAGGTAGGCATAACCTCTTGCATTCTCTAAGTCAGCAATATTGACTGCTTGAGACGGCAATATGCCTAAGATTGTGAAAGCTGCTGCAATTAATAAACTACGCTTCATTTATTCTCCTTATTACTTTGCATGTGGCTGATCAGACTCAGCTACTACATGGACAACTAATTCTTGATCGGAAGGAATCTGAGCCATAACTACAGGCATTGGCACACTCATAGCTGCTGCTATACCTTTGATTTGTCGCATTGCAACTGGTATTACAGTACCATCTTCTTGTAAGTTATTTTCTAAGGCTTCAATTTCTGTAACTGTTAAGCCTGCTTTTGTGGCAAAGTCTTCAATGGATACACCATTGGCTTCCCGATATTCTTTAATGAAATCTCCGATATACATAGATTCCTCCTATTTTTAGATACCTTTATATTGTAATTAAAAATATCATATATGGCAATAGATGAATAAAAGATGAATTGATAAAATTACAAAAATAATTTGACTTAATACCGTAGTGGTGTTAATATTAACTCATAGAAAACATCATATTTGGGAATAGGTGCTGAAAAGCATAATAGAGAAGCTGGTTAAATGCCAGCACGGTCCCGCCACTGTATGGTCGAGCGAGTCTAAATTAAGTCACTGGGAAACTGGGAAGGCTAGATAAGCGATGACGCCGAGTCAGGAGAACTGCCTATTCAACATTCACCATTTGACCTACGAGAGATAGGGAGGAGAAGTTAGTAGCTCCTTTTTACGTACCCGTAAAAAGGATTTTTTAGTTCTATATGATTTGTATTGTATATGATATAGATTGTATTCGAAAGACCTAAATGTCGATGGCATGGTCATGGTGAATAATACCTTCTTGGTATTACCAGCATGACATGTGTTATGACTGTTAATATATTTTATGGTAAATGTAGGGCATGCATTTATTCATCATCATCCTAAAAAAGAGGCTGACCCAGGATTCTAGTAGTTCGGATTCTGGGTCAGTCTCTTTTTCATTTTACAATTTATATAATAACCAATATGTAAGTTTAAAATAAAAATAATAGAATTAGTTATATAGTAGATATTTAATTAGTTATATAGTAGATATTTTAGAGGAAACATGAATTTTTAGTTAAATCTAAAAAAATGATTGACGATGAATTATATACATGATATTATTATTTCAGTTGAGACGCGGGAGTGGCGGAATTGGCAGACGCACCAGACTTAGGATCTGGCGCCTTACGGCGTGGGGGTTCAAGTCCCTTCTCCCGCACCAACTTTATTGCACCTTTTGAGGTGCTATTTTTTTTGCCTAAAAATGTTATAATAAATGAGTTAGAACTATTTATTTAAATAATCATGAATACTATATGGTGCAGTATGGATAATACATTAACTAAGCTGCTTTCACAGAACCCATCCTTTGTGGATGGGCTAAACGCATTTCAGCGGAAAGGAAAGTCAGTCATATATGGTCTAAGTGGATCTCAAAAGAGTTTCCTCTTAAACCAAGCTTTTGCTACAGGTCTTACAAAGCCCGTGGTTATCGTAGTCCATGATAAGGACCATAAAGAGATGTGGGAACGAGATTTAGCCTTTTTCTGGCCTAATATCCCAGTCCTATCATTTCCTATAACTGACAATGTGGAGTTTACAACGACTGCTCGTAGCCTTGAAGATCAAGGTGCTCAAATGCGTGCTTTAGCATTGCTAGCATGGCAAGAACCTGCCGTAGTTATAGCGAATGCAGAAGAGGTTACACAATATGTAGTATCTCCACAATATTTAAAAGGCCAGTCGTTACATTTTTCTTTGAATGATACGATTGAACGCGATACAGCTCTTGAACAGCTTGTCATAATTGGATATGAACGTGTAGACCAGGTGGAACAACGTGGTCATTTTGCCGTGCGTGGAGATATTCTAGATATTTATCCTGTTAATAGTGAACATCCAATACGAATTGAGTTCTTTGGCGATGAAATCGATACATTGCGGTTCTTCTCTGTTGAGAACCAACGTTCTATTGAACAGATTGATTCGTATACGGTGACACCTTTCTTCCTTGGTAAAAGTGATGCAGATTGCACTTTATTATCCTATGTGAAAGATGGGACTCTCATTTATGATGAGCCCGGTCGTATCCAGGAAGCATTAAAGAAGTTCCTCAAGGAAGATCCTACACATCGTAAAAATCATTGCGACTGGAGTGAATTACAACGTACTGTAGAGGCTACAAATCAAGTAGCTTTCACATTTATGCAACAACGCTCTATCGGTCTACCTAGATTTAATCCAATCGGTATTCAAGGTAAGACGATGACGAGCTTTGAGCGTCAAATTCCACTCCTAACAGATGAAATTAAACAATGGCATCGCCTCAATCATCAAGTTGTATTGGTATTAAATAACCAACAACGACGAGAAGGTATTGAACGAGCTCTTGAAGGTGAAGGGATTGCCTTTGTTCATAGTACGGAATGGATTGCAAAACCTAATACGGTCGTTATTTTGCAAGGTTTATTGACCGATGGTTTTGAATTACCTAATAGCCATCTCGTAGTTGTTGTAGAAGGCAATATTTACGGACAACAAAAACGTAAGCTTCGTAACAAGCCTAAAAAGGGCCAAGAAATCAATTACTTTACGGACTTAACACCAGGTGACTATGTAGTTCATAGCATGCATGGTATTGGTAAGTATATTGGCCTTAAAACGATAGAAACAGAAGGCATTCATCGGGACTATATTGAAATCGCCTATGCCGGAACGGATAAGTTATTCCTACCAGCAAACAATCTAGATCAGTTACAAAAATACATTGGCAATGAAGGTGATGTGCCGCGCATCCATAAAATGGGAGGCCGTGACTGGGCTAAGGTTGTTACAAAGGCCAAAAAATCCATCGATGATTTGGCAGATAAGCTCGTTGAAATCTATGCACAACGAGAAATTACAGAAGGATTTGCATTTTTGCCAGATCAACCATGGCAGCAAGAGTTTGAAGATGCCTTCCCTTATGAAGAAACGGAAGACCAATTACAGGCTACAGCAGAAATCAAGGCATCCATGGAAAAACCTGTTCCTATGGACCGCTTGCTAGCAGGTGATGTAGGCTTTGGTAAAACCGAAGTGGCTATGCGTGCCATCTTTAAGGCCGTTATGAGTGGCAAACAGGTTGCGGTGCTCGTACCGACCACAGTTCTTGCGCAGCAACATTTCCAGACCTTCTGGAATCGTTTTGCTCCATTTGGGGTCAAAGTAGATGTGCTCAATCGTTTCCGCAGTACATCTGAGAAGAAACAAGTTCTAAAAGGTGTAGAGGATGGCTCTATCGATGTTCTCATCGGAACCCATTCACTACTTAATAAAAAAGTAGTCTTTAAAGACTTAGGCATGCTCGTAGTGGATGAAGAACAACGCTTCGGGGTAGCTCAAAAGGAAAAATGGAAAGAGTGGGCTAGTAATATTGATGTGCTCACCTTGAGTGCAACCCCAATTCCTCGGACCTTACATATGTCGCTTGTAGGTGTTCGGGAGATGTCTGTTATCAACACGCCACCAGAGGAACGATTACCAGTTCAGACCTATGTGGTGGAATATGATATGAACATCGTTGCTGATGCCATCAAGCGAGAATTGGCACGGGGCGGACAAGTTTACTTCGTATATAACCGCGTTGCATCAATTAATCATATGGGTGAGTTATTAGAAGCAGCATTACCTGGTTTACGCTATGCTATTGCTCATGGTCAGATGACGGGCCGTCAAATTGAAGAAATTATGACGGATTTCTATGAAGGCCATTATGACGTATTATTGTCTACAAGTATCATTGAAACCGGCTTAGATATTCCTAATGCCAATACTATCATCATTTATGATGCGGACCGATTAGGTTTATCTCAGCTATATCAAATGCGTGGACGCGTAGGGCGTTCTCGTAGAAGGGCCTATGCATACTTTATGTATCGACCTGATAAAATGCTTTCAGAGGCTGCAGAAAAGCGCTTGAAAGCTATTGAAGAGTTCACTGAGCTCGGTGCTGGTTTTAAATTGGCGATGCGAGATTTAGAAATCCGTGGTGCTGGTAATCTCTTAGGTTCACAGCAACATGGCAACATCGCCTCTGTCGGCTTTGGTATGTACGTAAGTATGTTAGAAGAAGCCATTGCGAAGGCTCAAAATAAAGAGGTAGAGCGCGAGGTCTCCATTGATCCAGCCATCGACTTAGAGGTAGATGCCTTTATCGACGATGCGTATATCAAAGATAGTGCCCGCAAAATTTCTGTATACCAACGATTGTTACATATTAAATCAAAAGAACAGCTTGATGATATGACAGACGAACTCATCGACCGGTTCGGCACGCCAACAGATCCGGTGGACCGACTATTGCGCATTGCCCAAATTAAAGAGCAAGCACGTTTACTGGGTATTAAAAGTATCGTTCGTAGAGATCAACAGCTTACTATCCATTGGCATGATGATTCCAAAATGGCCGACTGGGATATGGGGGCTGTACGAGAAGATCTATGGAAAAAGATGAAATTTGCAGACTCCAAGCCAGCCATATTGTATGTGAGCCTTAACGGCATGAAAGGTTCTATTTTGACCATTACGGAAGCGGTGATGAAGGCCCTTAGTCAGAAATCATCGTCTAAGGAGGGCCTATGAATCGATTTTTAAAGGGCGCTATGATTTTAACCTTGGCTGGAATTATCGTTAAGGTTATCGGTGCTTTCAGTAAAGTCCTTATTGCCCGTGTTCTCGGTGGTGAAGGGATTGGCCTATATATGATGGCCTATCCAATTTATCAAATTATCGTTAGTATTTCCGCTGCAGGCATTCCTGTAGCCATATCTATTATGATTGCAGAAAAGCTAGCTAATGATGATATGCGTGGCGTACAACAAGTATTTTCCGTATCTTTAAAGGTGTTAACACTGTTAGGCCTTGTATTTAGTGTTGCTTTATATGGCAGTGCACAGTGGCTCATAGATTCTCATATTATTACAGATCCTCGTGCATTGCTTGCCATTCAGCTATTATCTCCAGCGATCTTTATCGTTACGATTTTGAGTTGTTTTAGAGGTTACTTCCAAGGCTTCCAATACATGGTTCCTACCGGGACTAGCCAAGTCTTTGAACAAATCTTCCGCGTATCCTCTATGGTGGGCTTAGCCTATTACTTCATTGATAGAGGGTTACACTTAGCGGCTGGTGGTGCAACCTTTGCTACATTCCCTGGCGTATTAGCGGGATTACTCGTATTAATTTACTTTTACTATCGTCAACGTCGTGTACGGGCACAAATGTTGGCACAGCAGAATCCGAATGCTGTTGGTGAAAGTAATAGTTCTGTAGTGAAACGACTATTTAGTTTGGCCATACCTGTTTCGATGGCCAATATTATGCTGCCTATGGTATCCCTTATCGATACATTCATCGTGCCAAAGCGTTTGATGGATATTGGGTATTATCTCAATGAAGCGACCACACAATTTGGTTATCTTACAGGGATGGCTACATCGTTGATTGGGTTGCCCATTATTTTGACTACATCTCTAGCAGCTAGTCTTGTACCAGCTGTATCGGAAGCGCATGCCCAAGGTGATGTACATCGTATTGTACAGCGCGCTGGGACAGCCATTAAAATTGCAAATATCTTTACTATTCCAGCCTGTATCGGCCTCTGTGTATTGGCGACACCTATATCTAAACTGATATATGCAACGCCTCATGCAGGTCCTGTTATTGCTGTTATTAGCTTGAGCATTATATTCTTGGGTTGGCAACAGATTACAGCAGGCATCTTGCAAGGGCTAGGCAGAACTGTTATTCCTATGATAGCCATTTTTATTGGTTTGTTAGCTAAGACCTTCTTAGACTATGAATTGACCGGTACTATTGAGTTAGGCATTAATGGTGCTGCATGGGCAACGAATTTGAATTTTGCCATTGCGGCACTCATAAACTATATATTTGTTAAAAAATATGTAGGATCTGTACTTGATAAATTAGAGCTATTAAAAATTGTAGTGTCTGCCATGGCTATGGGCGGTGCTACGCAGGTAGTGTATGTGACTACCGTAGAGTTATTCGGCAATGGTGGTGCAGTGGCAGCGGCTATTATTGTGGCTGTATTTGTATATGGTTTATCCTTATGGTTAACAAAGGCCGTTGTAAAAGCTGACATGTATCATTTCCCTGTTATAGGCAAGCGCTTACAAGCTCGCCGAGATAAGGAGGAGGCTAAACTATATGAAGAACAATACTGATAAGCTTGTATCGGTACAACCATTAGTAGATGTAGTAAAAGCCTTGCGAGCTCTTAATGGTTGCCCTTGGGATCAAAAACAGACTCATGAATCATTGCGTCGATATTTCATTGAAGAAACTTATGAAGTAGTAGATGCTATCGATAATAAAGATATGGATAATCTTCGTGAAGAACTAGGTGATGTATTATTACAAGTTGTCTTTCACAGTCAATTGGCTGAAGAAGCTGGTCAGTTTACATTAGAAGATGTAATTAATGATGTGACTCAGAAGATGATTCGCCGTCATCCCCATGTTTTTGACCCTGAAAATAATGAAAAATCATACAGTTGGGATGAATTAAAGGCACAAGAAAAGAAAAATATACAAAAATCTGTATTAGATGGTGTATCTAAAAGTTTACCTGCTTTAGTGGCCGCTTATAAGTTGCAAGAAAAGGCTGCAAAGCTAGGTTTTGACTGGGATGAGCTCGATCCGGTTTGGGCGAAAGTTTCGGAAGAAATGGATGAATTTAAGGAGGCTATTGTCCAAGAAGATAGAGAAAATATGGAAAAAGAAGCGGGAGATGTGCTTTTTTCCTTGATTAATCTATTAAGATGGTATAAAATAAGCGGTGAAAATGCACTAAATCGCACAAACACAAAGTTCCGACAGCGTTTTTTACATGTAGAAGCTTGTGTTAACCAAAGCGATCGCTCATGGGAAGACTTTTCATTAGCTGAGCTGGATGCTTTTTGGGAGGAGGCTAAAGTGCAGGAAAAGTAGCCTAGAGGTTTGCATGCTTCTTAGGTATAGTATTTTTAAGGAGGTTCTGTCATGAACAAAACAGAATTAATCGCAAGTGTTGCACAAAAAACTGAATTAACTAAAAAAGACGCTGAAAAAGCGGTAAAAGCTGTATTTGACACAGTTGCTGAAGAATTAGCTGCTGGCGGTAAAGTACAAGTTATCGGCTTCGGTACATTCGAAGTTCGTGAACGCGCAGCTCGTGAAGGCCGTAACCCACAAAACGGTAAAACTATCACAATCGCAGCTTCCAAATCCCCTGCATTCAAAGCTGGTAAAGGTTTGAAAGAACAAGTTAACGCTGCAAAAGCTAAAAAACGCAAAAAATAATCTTTAATGGATTGGAAAGAGACCTTTCGAGGTCTCTTTTTTTCGTCTATTTATGGTATAATGCACAGAGAAAGGGTGTACTATGAATAACGAAAGATCACGGAAGGTTCTCATTGTGTCCGCTTCTATTGGGACAGGACATATGCAGGCCGCCAGAGCTATAGAAGAATATTGGAAAGAGAAAGAGCCACAAGCTTCCATAACGCATGTAGATTTTCTTGATACAGAAACCATGTCTGTAGAGCATTTGATCAAGGGCACATATATCAAGATGATTGACGTATTTCCTATGCTATATGATATGATTTATCGCGTATCAAAAGGGGAAAAACGAGGTACGATTTTGCAAACTGCATTATCATACCTATTGAAAAGCCGCATGCTTAAGTTGGTGCAACAAGAAGAACCAGATGTAATGGTATTTACTCATCCATTCCCATGTGGTGCAGCGTCTATCTTAAAACGTCAAGGGCATATCGATGTACCTTTAGTGGCTATCATGACGGACTTTAGTAGTCATCAATTTTGGCTATATCCACAAATTGATACATACTATGTAGCTACTGAATCGATGGTAGATGAAATGGTATCGTCTGGTATCGATGCCTCACGTATCCATGTATCAGGGATTCCAGTGCGTCGTGCCTTCTTCCGTGATGCTATTGAAGAATATAGCTTAGAGGAACCCATAAAAGTGCTCGTTATGGGTGGGGGCCTTGGATTGGGTTCTCTAGAAACGGCATTAAAACACTTAGATGAAGTTAATGGCATTGGTGAAATTACCGTTGTAGCCGGTCAAAATACGTCTCTGTATGAATCCTTAGTTACCCTTAGTGAATCTATGCGTACTAAGACTATTGTGTATGGATATACTACGAATATTTCAGAGCTTATGAAATCCTCTTCCTTGCTGGTAACAAAGCCTGGTGCATTAACCTGTATGGAGGCTGTTACAATTGGTTTACCTATGGTGTTCTTTAATGCTATTCCAGGGCAAGAAGAGGCTAATGCAGAGCTATTAGAACAACGAGGTTGTGCTCGTTGGGCTCGTGATATTCATAACTTAGAAGATGTTGTGACAGCCCTTCTTATCAACTCACCACGACTTCAACAGATGTCTGAGCGCGCTCGTGAATGGCATGTTGATGGTGCAGCGAATATCGTAAATAACTTAATTGAAATTCTAGATGCTACTAATACGGGCGAACCTGTTGAACTAGTAAAAGCGGAAGAGTCTATTAACTAATCTCTTGTAGTGGCTAGTACGAATATAATTAGCTATTGGTAATGCGCGTATTTCTAGATTAGTAATATATAGATATTAGTAGCTTTATATGAAATAAAAAGCGATGACTTTTAGGTCATCGCTTTTGTGTTATTGGTATTGTTCAATATGTTCTTGTCGAATTTTTTGAAGTGTTTCTAAGAATGTATCTGTGCTTTCAGCACTGTCCAACAAGTCTTTTAGTTGGTAGGAATCATCTAGGGTCACACTCCATTGGAAGGCGTCGTTATCGTCGTACACATTGAATACGATTAACGTCTCTAAATCCTCTGGCAAATGACCGTCATCATCGGACACAGTTGCATAGGTGCCATCTTCCAAGAGCTCTGTAAATAATGTGTCATACCCATCGATATCGATAAGTTCAAAGTTGATAGTTTCGTAAAAGTCTAAAACGATATCTGCTGCCATGTGGACCTCCTCATGAATATATACGTTACGTTTATTCTACTGACGGCGCCTGTTACTGTCAATGGTAATGTGTAGTATAATAAATAACAGAATGACATAATAGGAGCATACGATGAACGTTATTAGTTTACAAAATATAGAAAAATCATATGGTACACGACTGCTGTTTAAAGATGTGAATATTACTTTCACCACAGACAAACGGTTAGGTCTTGTAGGGATTAATGGGACGGGTAAGTCTACATTCCTAAAAATTTTGGCAGCCCAAATGGAACCTGATAAGGGCACTATTGAGCGGAATGGTAAGGCGAGTATTCATTATTTGGCTCAGACCCCAGAGTTTGATCCAGAATCAACGTTGCTAGAAGCTGTTCTTGATGGAGACCATCCTCGCTTGCGGATGGTTCAATCCTTTGAACGCATTAGTCGTGAATATCGTGAAATGCAAGAGTCTGGTAGCGAGGATAGTAAAATATCGCGTAACTATATGAATGCGTTAGAACAAATGGATCAACAAGATGGTTGGCAAGTAGAGCAAGAGGCTCGTATTATTTTAACCAAATTAGGTTTTCCTGAGATGGATCAAAAAGTGGCTATGTTATCTGGTGGTCAAAAGCGTCGTCTCGCATTAGGACAGGCATTATTATATCCTTGTGACCTATTATTGTTAGACGAACCGACAAACCATTTAGATGAAGATAGCATCGACTGGCTTGAGTCCTACTTAAGTGCTCGCCAAGGGGGCCTATTAATCAGTACTCATGATAGATATTTCCTTGACTCTGTATGTAATGGAATTTTAGAGCTTTCTAATCGTCGTATGTATCAATATGACGGTAATTACGAAGAATTTATTGCCTTGAAGGCTGATCGAGAGGCTCGCGAGGCCGCTACAGAAGAGAAACGCCGTCAGTTCTTGAAACGAGAAATCGAATGGGTACGTCGTGGGGCTTTGGCGAGAACGACGAAACAAAAGGCTCGTTTAGACCGCTATGAAAAACTTAAGAATATGGAGAAAACTAGACGTCCCGATCAAATGGATCCCATTGCTTTAAAAACGCGTTTAGGGAAAACCATTTTTGATATTGAACATTTAGAGTTCTACTTTGATGAGCGCCCTATGATTAAGGACTTTACCTACCATGTAGTGCGTCATGATCGTATTGGTATCGTAGGCCCTAATGGTGTTGGCAAGTCTACCTTTATGAATATTCTTGATGGAACCTATGAACCTACAAACGGTACTATTGGTAAGGGAGAGACCGTTCGCATTGCCCATTTCAAACAAGAACTACCAGAGTTTGATGAAGATATGCGTGTTCTCGATTATATTCGCGAAGATCATTCCTACATGGTTCTGGGCGATGGTTCTACGTTGAGTGCTGGTCAGATTCTTGAACGATTCCTTTTTACACCTGAGCTACATGGTGTGCCGATTCGTAAGCTTTCAGGCGGTGAACGACGTCGCTTATATCTATTGAAATTGCTTATGAGCGCTCCTAATGTTTTATTACTAGATGAACCGACCAATGATCTTGATATTCCTACATTAGAGGTGCTAGAGGACTTCCTTGATTCCTTTAGTGGGGTCATTATCACAGTATGCCATGATCGTTACTTCTTAGACCGTGTTGTGGACAAACTCTTTGTTTTTAGTGGTGATGGTCAAATTGAAATTGTTCACGGTTCCTATTCCGATTACAAGGATTCTTTAGATGAAAGTAGTGGTGGAAAGCGCCCATTCTACATGGCTAATACTGATACATCTATTGCTTCTAAAACTGGTAAAACTAACAAATCTGTAACTAGTACTGGGTGTGATGGTTCATCATTAAGTACTTCGGTAGATGGTAGTGATAGTAATATGGCTACATTTGGGGAAGGTACTTTCAAAGAAACACCAAAGAAGGGACTCAATAAAGCGGAAGAAGCAGAGTATGCTAACATCATGGATGAATTACCTAAATTAGAGCATTTAGTAAAGGGGCTCGATGTCATGATTAGTCAAGTTGCTACTGATTATGAAAAGATGCAATCCTTGATGGCTGAGCGAGAAGAGACTCAATCCCAAATAGATGCGCTCACAGAACGGTGGATGGAATTAGAAGAACGCCTATAATTCCTTGTATCATGCGATTTTTTAATATCTGTTATGCAAAGGAATTACATGTGAATTTATTGATAAAAATCACAATGTATAGTATAATTTCATCGATTAACGATAACAACGTTACCTAAGTAGGAGGAACTCATGAGTAAGTACCAATTTTTAGACCGTCGTGTACCTATTGAAGACGGCAATATTGCATTAGTTCAAGATTTGTCCAAATGTAAAAACTGCTCCTTATGTCGTAAAGCGTGTGCTGTAGACATGGGCGTATTTGATTATTATGACTTAACAACTAATGGGGATCATCCAATTTGTATTCATTGCGGTCAATGTGCATCTATTTGTCCATTTGATTCCATTAATGAACGCTCTGAAATTGATGAAGTAAAAGCAGCGATTGCTGACCCTAATAAAATCGTCGTTTTCCAAACTGCACCTGCTGTACGTGTTGGCTTAGGTGAAGAGTTCGGTCTTGATGCGGGTACATTCGTAGAAGGTAAAATGGTAGCTGCTCTTCGTAAATTGGGTGGCGACTATATTTTAGATACAAACTTTGGTGCTGACATGACTATCATGGAGGAAGCATCTGAATTGTTGGAACGCGTTATCAATAGTGATGCGGTATTGCCTCAATTCACATCTTGCTGTCCTGCTTGGGTTAAGTTTGCTGAAACATTCTGTCCAGAATTCTTGCCAAACTTGTCTACAGCTAAGAGTCCAATTGCAATGCAAGCGCCTACACAAAAAACATATTTTGCTGAAAAAATGGGCCTTGATGCAAAACAAATCGTTGCTGTTGCAGTAACACCTTGTACAGCTAAGAAATTCGAAATCCGTCGTGACGAAATGAATTCCTCTGCTGAATACTGGGATGTACCAGAAATGCGCGATACAGACTACTGTATTACTACACGTGAACTTGCAAAATGGTTACGTGCAGAAGAAATCAACTTTGATGAATTAGAAGACTCTACATTTGATCCATTGATGGGTGAAGCTTCTGGTGGCGGTATCATCTTCGGTAATACTGGTGGTGTTATGGAAGCGGCTATGCGTGCGGCTTACAAATTAGCAACTGGTGAAGATGCACCTCAAACATTGATCCCATTTGAAGCAATTCGCGGTATGGATGGTGCTCGTGAAGCTGATGTAGTAATTGGAGATAAAACATTGCACGTAGCAGCAGTACATGGTACAGGCAACTTGCGTAAGTTTATCGAACGCATGCGTGCAGAAAACATCCATTATGACTTCATTGAAGTAATGGCTTGCCGTGGTGGCTGTATTGGTGGTGGTGGTCAACCACGCGTTAAATTACCAATGGCTGATAAAGCTCGTGAAGCTCGTATTGCGTCCTTGTATACTCGCGATGCAGAGGTACAAGTGAAAGCAGCTTGTGATAATCCAGATATCCAAAAATTATATGCTGAGTTTTTCGATGGCAAACCTATGAGCCATAAAGCACATCACATGTTACATACGACATTTGTAAATCGCTCTGAAGACTTGGGTCCTAATGGTGCTTGTACACCTGCTACATGCCCAACATCTGTGCCTAATTTGAAAAAGGCAGCAGAGGCGGCTAAAGCAGCAGCGGAAGCTAATAACTAATAGGTAAAAAATAGTAACAGTAATAATTAACCGTATTTCTAGCTGTTAACTGTTATAATTAGTTGCTATATACTATAAAAGCTCGTATGTGGCTTAAGTTAAAAGGCAGATAGTTGATAATTAATCAGCTATCTGCTTTTTTATTGTCTTTAGACTTGTATTGGATGTTATGAAGAATCATAGAACTATTCACCATACGAGTTATTGTAATCTAGAATGTTTAGAGAGTACACCTATGATACGTAAATACAATTACAGCTGTTTTCACGGAATGAGATACTATATATGCCATATACGCATAGGGGTTAAAATATAGAGCATGGTAAATTGTTTAGGAATTATTGTTAGTGTGCTATAATTAAATTATATTTATGGAAGCAATCAATACTGTTTCAGGAGGATCTTCATGGCTTTTAAATTAAAAGGAAAAGAAGAAAAATTTTTCAGTATTTTAGAAAATCATGCTGCTCTTACATATGAAAGTGCAGAGATGATGGAACGTGTGTTTAAAGGCGAGACTTCTAAAGAAGAGGCATTTCTTGAAATTGATATAAAGGAAAAAGCTGCCGATGAATTAGTAACCGAAACTGTAGAACGTTTGCGTAAAACATTCATCACACCAATGGATCGTGAAGATATTCAGCTTTTAATCGATCAATTAGATACTACTTTGGATAATATTAAAGAAATCATGGATAAAATGGTTATGTACCACGTTGGTAATCCAAGTGATGGTGCTATCCGTATGAGTGAAATTGTTGTGAAATGCGTTAAGCATATTAACAAATCTATTGGTTACATGGGCAGTCTTAAAAAGGACCATGTAAAGGTAGAAGGCCGTGTGCACCAAGTTTTGAAACTTGAGTCCGAAGCGGATAATATTTACCATGAAGAAATGGCTAAGCTCTTCACTGAGTGTACAGATCCTATTGAAATTATCAAATGGAAGGAAATCCTTAGTGCCATGGAGGATGTAATCGATGGTTGCGAAGATTTGGTTGGTACATTCCGCCGGGTAGTATTGAAGTATGCTTGATGCTCAATATTTAGTATGGCTAGTAGTATTTCTAGCATTAGCCTTCGACTATATCAATGGCTTCCACGATACAGCGAACGCCATTGCTACATCTGTTTCCACCCGTGCTATTGAACCTAAAAAGGCAATTATGATGACTGCAGCGCTCAACTTCTTGGGGGCCATGGTTAGTACTGGTGTTGCGAAGACTATCGGTGGTGACATCGTTATGTCTGCATCTCTTATCAATAGTGGCATTATTTCCGCTGCTCTTATTGGTGCCATCACATGGAATTTACTTACATGGTACTGGGGGATTCCAAGCTCCTCATCTCATGCGCTAATCGGTGGTATCATCGGTGCCGTAGGTTGGTCTGTAGGGTTCGATGCTTTAAATGAGGCTGGCATCTTAAAAATCTTCTTATCCCTCATTTTATCTCCAATTGTGGCCATGATTGGTGGCTATATTGTGATGAAAGTATTGTTGCTTATCTTTGGTAGATTTTCTCCAATCGTATTGAATGATCGATTTAGATCCATGCAAATTGTATCTGCTATCATGATGGCCTTTTCTCATGGTTCTAATGATGCGCAAAAGGCGATGGGGATTATTACCTTAACATTACTTAGCGGTGGCTTTATCGATACATTAGATGTACCAGTATGGGTTAAACTTTGTTGTGCTACGGCTATGGCCATGGGTACAGCGGTAGGCGGTTGGAAAATCATCTCTACTATGGGGACTAAGATTTTCAAATTGGAAACTATCAATGGTTTCGCTGCTGACTTAAACTCTGCCATCACTATTTTTACAGCTACATTCTTACATTTACCTGTAAGTACTACACACGTTGTAAGTGGTTCCTTGCTAGGCGTTGGGTCCTCTAAACGTTTGAAAGCTGTTAACTGGGGCGTAGCAAGATCTATGGTATTGGCGTGGTTTGTAACAATTCCATTATCTGGTATTGTAGCAGCTATTGCGTATGAAGTAGGTCACTTATTATTTGGTTAATACAATCATATATATAAATAAAAAGACTGCGAAAGCAGTCTTTTTTTCTGTAGTTAAAGTATTAGATTGATTAAGTTATCCCATTTGTTGATTAGATTTTAACACTTTAATTTGACTAGTTGTATCTAGTATGTAATCAGAGAATATAGGTATACATTAGCTTCTAAATACTATATTCTATAAAAGCGTTTTATCTATATTTGGCAACGTTGATGTTGCAATTCAAGTTGAGAATAGGAAAATGCTTATAAATATGTGGTTTTCTTGATTATGCATTTTATTAATAAATGCAGTTTATTGCACGTTTAAAGACTATTATGAGATTGTTTATAATGAATGGATGTTGCATACTTATGTATGAGCGGTTATACTATCGGTAGAAGGAGTTTTTCAAGTGAAAAGTGAGGTATGTATATGGCATGGGGTGGAACTAGACGCGGTGCCGGGCGCCCACGTAATCCGATTAAACGTATTGGTAGAACCATTCGACTCAGTGATGAAGAGTTTCTTTCACTCAAACCATTAATTATGGCCATTAAGGCAAATAATGATAAAAGATATAAGCAACAATATAATCGAAATGGATAAAAAAGGCATTGTCACAGCATATACAACTTAATAAACTTTACATCTATTTTACAATAATCCATTTTAAAATCTTTCAACTACAACACATCTCTACTCTCTACAATATGCTGTGTGCAATACAAGCAGTACGAAAAAGGTCCCAATTCATTTGAATTGGGACCTTCTTCGTTTGTTATATTGCTATAATTTTAGGAATCCTTATATTACGTAGCGAATTCCTGAATTATTATGGTTTATTAGTCGATTTTCACACCGTGAATTTCTTCAGCTAAACGTTTTAGAGCATCAACTGTACGTACACCAGGCGTGATTTCAGATAGTTTTACACGGATAAAGTGACCTTCTTTAACTGCTGTAATGTCTTGAAGTTGAGGATTAGCTTTGATTTTTTCGACTTTTTGTTGGAAATCGTCATCGTTACGGATAGAGTTGCCATAGTCAGCGATGATGATATAATCAGGATTTTGAGCGATTACTGTTTCCCAAGATCCTTTAGCCCATGTTTTATCTACACCTAAACCGCTCATTACATTGTCAGCGCCAATGAGTTTTAAGATGTTAGTAGTATAACCTTCGAAGGCTGTGAATGGTTGGCCATCTTCAGAGTCATAAATGAAGACCCGTTTACGAGGTAAGTCTTTAAGTTTAGCTTGGATAGCTTCTAACGTTTTACGTTGACCTGCAACCCATTCTTCAGCTTTTGATTTTACACCGAAGATCTCACCTAATTTAATCATGTCGCTAAAGTTAGTTTCTAAATCTGCTTTAGTAGACAACATAGATTCAGGAATCCAAATATTAACTTTTTGAGCGATCATTTTGTCTGCAGGGATGGCGCGTTTGCTGAAGGAGTCAGGCCAGCCTGTAGCAAAGTCAGGTTTTACAGACATAAATACTTCGTAGGACGGCCATTTATCGGATAATACTTTTACCTTGTCATAAGCGGCTTGTAGAGGTGGATAGATTTCCTCTTCTTTAAAAGCGGTACCAGCCATCTTGTCTTCAAGACCTAATTGAAGCATCATTTCTGTTGTTGCTTGAGACATGGATACTGCGTGAGTAGGGGAAGATTTTACAGCAAAGTCAGTTTTTGTACCGTCAAATGTTTCACTCCACGTTACAGATTTGCCATTGTCAGCTGTGCTTTTAGTTGTATCAGAACCACAACCAGCGATAGCAAATGTGGCACATGCCATAGCAATTAATACTAATTTTTTTGACTTTCTTAATTTTTGAAACATAGCAATTCCTTTCTTTTAATTAATAATATAAGTGATAGCGCCCTTCATCCCAAGAGGTTTTGAACGGAACTTCAAATATGGGTTCAAGAATTTCGGGTGTTAGTACCTCAGTTGGGGAACCTTCCTTGAGGATTGTTCCTTTATTCATAATCACGATATGATCACAATATTGAGCAGCTAGATTTAAATCGTGTAGAACTACGATGGTTGTACCTTTGAAAGCTCGCAATTGTTTCATAAGTGCTACCTTATACTTCATATCTAGATGGTTAGTAGGTTCATCTAAAAGCAGTATTTGAGGTTTTTGCGTTAAAGCTTTCGCAATAAAAACGCGTTGCTTCTCGCCACCTGAGAGGTGATGAATTTCTTCGTCAGCTAAATGTGTAATGCCTACTTCGTTCATATAGTGCTCTGCAATTTTTACATCTTCTGCGCTATAGGTGCCGAAGTGTTGCTTATATGGATAACGTCCCATGAGGACGATGTCTTTTACGAGAAAATCATCGATCATAGAGTCCCTAGACTGTGTTAAAACTGCTACTAATTGAGCAAACTCACGACCTTTATAAGACTCTAATGGCTTTTGATTTAATGTAATTTTATCTTTTGATGGTAGTAGTCGATAAAGATGGCTCAGTAATGTAGACTTACCACATCCATTTGGCCCAATGATGGCTGTAATTTTATTATTAGGAAATGTTACAGAAATATTCTTTAACACTTCTTTCTTCTCGTAGGAGAAGGACAGCTGATTAATTTGATACATAGTATCTCCTATAGATATGATATACACTAACCATTGTGTTTGTAACGATTCATAATAATCCAAATGAAGAGTGGCGCCCCTAGTAAGGATGTAAGAACACCGATTGGGATTTCTTCCGGACTATATAGGGCTCTTGATAATACATCTGACCATATCATGACGATACTACCGATTAGAGCACTAAAAAGTAATGTGTTTCTATGCTTAGGACCACCTATAATTCTAGCTAGGTGTGGAATTATGAGTCCTATAAAACCGACTACACCCACTTTTGATACTAATGTGGCAATCACAATAGAGGATATAATAACGATGCTTAGCTGTAACTGTTTAACTGATAAGCCCATTTGTGCTGCTTCATGATTACCCAGTAGTAGCACATCAAGATCTTGATTAAACATATAGATGTATAGCATAAACAAGGTTACAATGATAGCCGTTAATGGTAAATCACCCCATTGAATGCCTGCGAAACTACCTAGGAGCCAGAACATAGCACTACGAACTTGTGCCTCGTGCTTAGCTCCGTAGATGATCATCATAGTTAAAGCCGAGAAAATCCCCGTCATGCCCATACCGATGAGGATGAGTTTTACAGGACTGTTGCTTTTACCAACACAGAGCAATACCAAGATAATAGAGAGAGCTGCACCTAGGGCTGCAAAAACAGGTGTATTATAGGCCCCTAGTAGTGGAATACCGCCCATGATGATAGCAAATACGGCACCTGTACTAGCGCCCGATGAAACACCTAATACATAGGGATCTGCTAGCGCATTTCTAGTTACCGTTTGCATTAATAAACCTACAAGGGATAGGCCTATACCTGTTAGTACTGAGTAGATGAGCCTAGGCAAACGAATATCCGTAATAATTGTGTTTGTCATGGACGTGGTCGCATTTGGGTCCATCATAGCCATAAGTGCAGGAATGATTTGATCTAAAGAAATAAATGTGGATCCAAATTGCAAGGCCGTTACCAATGAAATACATAATATTACACATAGTATTAATGCTTTTATAGAAGTTTGCATAAAATCTCCTTATTCTCTTTTAAAGGTAATATAACCTTATCTAAGTATAGAGAACTTTCTATATATATACAATATACATACGTGTATAGGTATTGATTATAATAAGTATAATTCTATAGAAAATCTTTATAGAATTAAACTCAAAGTGAAATTTAAAATAGGGTTTCTGTATTAATAAAAATTTAGAATTAAGAATAAATATTCGTAATTTGATTTTGGGTAATCTATTAATAAAATAATAGGGAAAATGTTAATTTTATTTGTTTTTATTACTGTATTCCTATTTTGTTATATGAAAAAACTGTAAGAATAGATATAATACAAGTATATACGTGAGTAAATTTAGGAGGTGTTAGCTTGTTACAAGATTTACTATCTGAGGATAATGTATCTTTTCATTATCCGGCAGAAACGTGGGAAGAGGTAATTCGTCACGGTGGTCAACTTATGGTTGATGCAGGTTTTACTGATCCATCTTATACCGAGGCTATGGTAGAGGTTGTACGTGAAATGGGGCCATATATTGTATTGGCACCAGGTCTTGCTATGCCACATGCTCGTCCAGAAAATGGGGCAAAACGAGTAGGTACAGCCTTAGTTACGTTGGAAAAACCATTAAATTTTGGTAGTCCTGATAATGATCCTGTTTCTGTTGCATTATTTTTATGTGCACCTAATAAGGATGAACACATTCAGTTATTGACGGATATTGCGACCTTGTTTGAAGATGATGAATTTTTAGATGCGGCAGCTGATTTTGAAAGTATCGAAGATGTACAAGAATTCTTGGCAGAGCATTTAGATGATCAAGAATATATTTAGTAGGAGGCAAGTATGATTTCTGTATTGACTGTATGCGGTAATGGTATTGGTTCTAGCTTGATGCTTAAAATGAAGATTGAAGAAATTTGTGCTGAAAATGGTATTGATGCACAAGTAGAATCTATCGATTTTAATGCCGCACAAGGCCGCAAAGCAGACCTTATTGTTACTGTAAAAGAATTGGCTGAACAATTTGAAGATAAGAATGTTGCTGTTGTTCGTAGTTATATCAATAAAAAGAAAATCACAGAAGATATTCTTGATGCATTGAAACAAGCTGCTCAATAAAATGTAACAACTATATAGAGGAGGTAGTGCCATGGAAATGGTATTAGAGTTCTTACGTGACGTGCTGTCTCAACCAGCACTTTTAATTGGTATTATGTCATGTGTAGGTTTGGTTGCTTTGAAACGTCCGTTTCATAAGGTAATGACAGGTACATTGAAACCGATTCTTGGCTACTTAATGCTCGCAGCAGGCGCTGGCGTTATCGTTAGCAATCTTGACCCACTAGGTAAGATGATTGAACATGGCTTCCATATTACTGGCGTTGTACCAAACAATGAAGCTATCGTGGCTGTTGCACAAAAAGTTCTTGGCGTTGAAACGATGTCTATTCTCGTAGTAGGCTTATTGATGAACTTATGTATTGCTCGTTTCACCAAGTTTAAATATGTGTTCTTAACAGGCCATCATAGTTTGTTTATGGCATGTCTCATGTCTGCCGTACTTGGTACTGCAGGTTTGTCCGGTATGGAACTCATCCTTGTAGGTGGTTTCTTAATGGGGGCCTGGTCTGCTATTTCTCCAGCAATCGGTCAAAGTTATACATCCAAAGTTACAGACGGTGATGAAATTGCTATCGGTCACTTTGGTAGCTTAGGTTACTATTTATCTGCTTGGGTTGCTAAATATGTCGGTAAAGCAGATGATAGTACAGAGGATATAGAAATTCCAGAAAAATGGGGTTTCTTGCGTGACTCCACACTATCTACAGCATTGACTATGATCGTATTCTATTTGATTGCAGCCTTTGCAGCTGGTTCTGAGTTTGTAGCTACCTTATCTGGTGATATGAGCCCTTACTTATATGCGGTTATGAGTGCTATGAACTTTGCCGTAGGTGTAACAATCGTATATTCTGGTGTACGTATGATCTTAGGTGATTTGATTCCTGCTTTCCAAGGTATTGCTACAAAAATTATCCCTAATGCAATTCCAGCAGTAGACTGTGCAGTATTCTTTACATATGCTCCAACGGCTGTAGTATTGGGCTTCATTAGCTCCTTTATCGGCGGTATCATCGGTATGCTTATCCTTGGCGCTGTAGGTGGTGTATTGATCATTCCTGGTCTTGTACCTCATTTCTTCTGTGGTGCAACAGCAGGTATTTATGGTAATGCTACAGGTGGTCGTCGTGGTGCTGCAGTAGGTGCATTCCTTAATGGTTTGGCTATTACCTTCTTACCAGCATTGGCATTGCCAGTTCTTGGTCAATTAGGTTTCCAAAATACAACATTTGGTGATGCAGACTTTGCAGTAATGGGTCTTGTATTAGGTCATGCATTCGAATGGATCGGTATGGCTGGCATCTATGGTATCGTAGCCATTGCAGCTCTTGTACTTATTATTCCAAACTTTATTAAAACAAAAGGTAAAGTTATTAACTACGTAGAAGAGGAGTAATGAAAACAACTGAGCAACATAGTAATGTGGTTGTGCGATACATATTCTTGACTGTTGGAGCAATCAGTTTTGTTCTCGGTACAGCAGGAATTGTAATACCACTATTCCCAACAGTTCCTTTTTATATGCTTACTTTATTTTGTTTAGCTCGAGGATCTGAACGTTTTCATAACATGTTCTTAGAATCTAGTTTATATCAAAAGACTGTTGGTGCTTATGAGCGCGATAAAGCGTTGACGTTGCGGACAAAGGTGTCCATTCTCTTATCGGTTAGTACAATAATGGCAGTTGGTGCCTATTTTAGTCAAGATATGCCCATTGCACTTATCGTTATGGCCTTTGTATGGATTGGTCATGTTATTGCATTAGTCTTTATTGTAAAAACAAAAAAATAAAGAATTATCTCTCATAATTCTACATATAGCCTTGTAAGTTAGACTGCGTTGGTTTAACTTGCAAGGCTTATTTTATTATAAAATCAATCATACATAGAGTAGATTGTGTAATGAATGGATGTTAATGAATAGAGCGCTATATATTACTGAAATTGTCTTATGTGGATTACAAATAGTAGAAACTTATATTTTTAAAGAAAAAATGAATTATTACAAAATTGAATTTGACAATGAATATCAACAATTATACTATGATAACTGTGTATATAGTAATTTATATAGTATTTGTGTATATGGTGATCGTATGAATCCACATAATCATGCAATGTCACATGCAGGGACGTCTATATCGAGACATAAGGTGTTTGATGGTATCGATTTAATGTTCCTTGATGTGAAGCAAGAAACGATTCAATTTTATGCTAAATCACATACTAAGACATTTGCCATAAATCATTGTGAAGAGGGGCGTATAGAGTGTAAGTTTACCTCTGGTGAATATTTATATATGGGGCCAGGGGATATGTCTTTAGGCTGGCATATTAGCTCTAATTATCAACATGAAAATTATTTCCCTACTAAGCTTTTTAAAGGGGTTGTATTATTAGTAGATGTTGAAAAAGCTCAGCCTATTTTAGATACCCTTGTTACTGAGACCCGTATTGATTTAACTCAGCTAGCAAATCGATTTTGTGAGCATTCTGACTTTGGTATGATGATGGAAGAGACGGAATCTGTTCGTCAGATTTTTTCTAGTTTATATAAAGTGCCTGATCAAATTAAAGGGCACTATTTTAAATTAAAAGTTATTGAAATTTTCTTATTATTATCTATTATTTCTACAACTAATCATGAAAAGAGAAGCTCCTATCGTAAACAACAAGTAGATATTGTAAAAGCTGTTAATGAATATATATCTACACAGTTTATGAAACGAATAACCATAGATTCCTTGTCTGACCAATTTGATATTCCTACATCAACATTAAAGCGTTGTTTTAAAGGGGTATATGGTACGACAATCCATCACTATTTAAAGGAATGCCGTATTAATGCAGCTAAGCGCTTGCTTCAAGAGTCAGATCAATCTATTTTAGAAATTGCTAATGCCGTAGGCTACGAGAATGGTAGTAAATTTACTAGTGCATTCAAAGAGGCCACAGGTGTAACGCCTAGTGCATATCGTAAAGTATAAATACCTTTAAACTAAACTAAGGCATGCATTATAGTATTAGTAATATTTAAAATATAATTGTTTAAGGTTTAGAACTAGTAGGTTATAAAAACTTAATATTGTCCGAAATGTATATTTTTGGTCTTTTCGGAGTAGATATGCAAGATACACTTTGCTAACATTAAAATGTAAATGATATTCAATGTCATTATATGTTGGTAGAGTGTATCTTTTTTATTTTGTGTATGAGATACAAAACATATGGTTAGTTAGAAATTGAGGAGGGCACAATGAACCGGTGGGGACATGTAAAACGCAGCATTATTCTGTCTAGTGCAGTTGCCTTGTGGCTTAGTGCACCGCTTGTAGTGTGGGCGGGGAATGCGACTGTTACTACGGATGTTGTTCATGTCAAAGGTACATGGGCAGAAGAAGAAGCAAAATTGAACTCACAGCAAGTGCAAATCATTACTAAGAAAGAGATTGAAAAGAAACAGGCGAAGTCCGTCGAAGATATTATATTTACTCAAACAGGTGTATCTAGAACCGTTGATGCTATGGGCCGTGTTGGTGTATCCATCCGCGGTGCCGAAGCGCGTCACACATTAATTCTTGTAGATGGTCAACCTGTACTAGGCGATTTTGATAAGTACTCTGGTGCAGCAGACGAAGTACAACGTCTAGGTACAGAAAACGTAGAGCGTATTGAAGTTATCCAAGGTGCTGCTAGTGCTAAATACGGCTCTGATGCTATAGGTGGTGTAGTTAATATCATCACCAAAAAAGCACAAAAGAAACCAACCCTCCAATTGAATGCAGAAGGTATGCGTCGTAAGAGCGATGGCGATGCGTTCCCATATCAAAACTTCTTCATTCGTGCCGACTCTGGTCAAATGGGGAAATTAAAGGTCGGTTTATCCGGTAGTAAACGTGATCTTATGCCTGTTTTAGCATCCGTTAAACGTCGTGACTCCGGCATGGCTTTTGATTATGCTAAGCATAACTTCAAACCCAATGTACTTCGTTACTATGGCGATGCGGCAGATATTGGTCTTGTAGCAACTTATGATGCAAACGATAAAAATAAATTTGAAATGCGTCTCAACCGGTATACAGAAGATCTTGTACGCGATGTTAAACACTCTGACTCCGACTTAGAGCCACAACAACATTTCAAACGTACTGCGGACCGTAATACTGTAAACTTACAATGGTCCTCTCGAGCTGGTAAAAGCGACTGGACGGTTGAAACTAACTACTCCCGCATCAAAGAAAATGACGTAGCCCTCATTAGTTATACTGGTCGTTCTGCTTATGAAGGCTCCAATGAGTTACGCTATATTGATAATATCGATCATCGTCAATTAGACGTTCGAGCTAATGCGAATACACAACTCAATAAAAATCACTTGCTTAGTTACGGCGTCAGCTATGCTCGCGAAGAAGGTTCTGGTAGCCGTCTAAAGAGCTCTCCTAATACAAGCACTATGTACATCGATCCATGGGATTACGATAAAAGCTTGCTAGTGGATAAACTCGATCGTCTTGTAAGACGTAAAGGCGATAACAGTATTAAAGTATACTCCCACATCCATGACTATAAGTTCATCAATTCCGGTGGTGGTATGCCACAATGGGATATGGATTACGAATACTATGGTGCCGCTACAGATGCACAAAAGCCAGGCATTACATATGATGATTATGTAAACTATGGTTTGTCTGAAAGCCGATTAAGTGATTGGTCTAGTACATCCCCTAATAATCAACCTGTAACGGATGAGTTTAAAGCTCGTTATAAAGCTTTAGAAGATCGTTTAAAAGCAGAAAATCCTGTATTATCTGCTACACGTGCCAATATCGTAGGTGACTACTTTAAATATGGCGAGTCCAATGATCCAGAAATGCGTAAAAAAGCACCTAAGCTCAATGGTAAAGCCTTCTTAGAAGAATATCGTAGTCGTGATCAGCGGCTAACAACTGGTAGCGGTTCAATCCGCAAGGTAAACGCTTATATTTCTGATACTTGGCAGGTGAATAAGAACTTAACCTTATCTCCAATTCTTCGCTTTGATAACAGTAGCCTATTTGGTTCCAATTTATCTGCGTCTCTGGGGATGACCTACAACGTTAAAGGCAACACACACCGCAGATTTAAAGCCAATGTAGGCACGGGTTATACTGAACCTGGCATGGGCGAATTATGGTACAACTGGGAAATGTACGCGTCTAACCCTGTAGGGATTGGGGTAGCGAAACTTGGTTGGTATTGGGCAGGTAACCCTAATTTAAAACCTGAAAAGTCTGTCAATTTTGACATGAGCTTAGAAGGGGAAAATAAAAATACTTATGCTCGCGTAGGCGTATTCCATAACCGCATCAAGAACTATATGTCCGTATACTTTACAGGGGACTTCATGGACTTTGCGCCATACCTCAAAGGCGATGCGAAGTACCAACGGGCACCAGATATGATTTACAGCTTTAAAAATATTGGTAAAGCAGAAATCACAGGTGTTCAAGCGGAAGTACAACAAAAGTTCGGCAAGTATTGGTCTGGTAAGTTAGGGTATACATACTTACATGCCATCAACAAGAGCGATCCAAGTATGCCTCGTCAATTGCTTGATAAACCAATGCACAAAGTTGACATCGGCATTACTTATGACAATCCTAAATCCGGTTGGAATGGTTCCATCTGGGGTGATTATTATATCAACATGCTTGATAGTAATACCCTTAATAACGGTGGTAACTATTGGCCAGATATCTTGTCCGGTGATGCAGGCGTTTATAATAAGCAAACTTATGAAAAGAAAACATTTGGTATTTGGAACGTAATGGTTCAAAAACGATTCAATAAAAATGCCATGATGTACTTTGGTATCAACAATATCTTCAACCATCGCGATGATGACCGTGCCACACAAGAACGGGTATACCGCGTGGGGGTTAACCTTAAATTCGGTGGTGGAGACAGTAGCAAAACTACAGCAATCGGCAAATCCAAGGATGGCACAACTATGAATGCAGTAGGGGTCAATACACCTAATGGAGCTAATGGCGAAGTAGTAAATGCTGAATCTGGTGTACAAAACGTAGCTGATGTAGTTCACTTAACTGATTTTATTCGATCTGATTTTGATACCACTAAAGAGCGTGGTGTTACATTAGTCGGCGACTACAGAGTGCGCTGGATGGCACATGATGGATCTAATAGACCTCAATCTCCATTTAGAGCGAACTCCGCTATCGGTTCTGCCAAAGCGAATATGTACGATGCCAATCGTCATAGCTTTGAACAACAATTGCGTCTTGGCTTTGATGCACGCCTTAATGAGTTTACTAATCTTAAGGTTATCGGCAGTGCGACTGGCATGAGTGGTGTCGATACAAGCTGGACTCAATCTGACTCTAAAGGCTTTAATCATCAACGAATCGATACAGTGGATCTCACAAGACGTGTTAAAAAATGGGATGTATCTGTGGGCCGCTTAACAGAGCCTATGGGTGCGAGTGGCTATTGGTTTGGTCAATCTTATGACGGTGTTCGTGCCGTTTGGAATGGTCATGACTCTCAAGTTCGTATCGGTGTTGGTACTTTCAAACATAGTACGGGCATTGCTGATTCTGCCTATACTCACGCAGTACATGAAGTTATCTACAGACCGCCAACAGCGGCTGAATTGATCGGTATTAACCGTGATGAGTTCCCATACGATATTGAAAGTGCTACTAAAACCGGTTCTGATGGTGAGAAAAAATCTAGTGAAGATGCAGCTGCACCAGATAGCCCTAATGGTATTTATGATTCTACTTACAAAGGTAAGACCGATAGCCTTTACTTCTATCAACAACTAAAAGGTTTGCAAGATGAATATGAAGCGTATAAAGCTACATTGAATCTAAGTTGGAGCAATCCGAATCGGGATCAAGAAATTGAAAAGGCTAATGCTAAGCTCGTAGAAACACAACAAAAACAAGCTCAAGTGATGAGCCGCTTACAAGATATTCTTACAAAGGCATACCCTACAGATATGGCTGAGAAGAAATTCTCCCTCGATATTCCATCTGGTGGTTATGCAATGTATGAAATTACTAATAAGAATACAGGGGAAAAACTCTATAAGACCGGGGACATTATGTATAATGTGAACTCTTCTTTATACCCTGAATCCTTAAAAGAAAAGGCTAAAGGTCTTATCATATCTACTGATAATAAAGATGCTTTAGTAAATCCTAAAGCCTATGTTGAAAAACATAGTGACGAGATCAATCAATCGGTAGCAGAAATTGCTAAATATAATGCTACAGATAACTGGAGCAACTATAACAATAGTGAGCTTGATGTAGTTTGGGTTAAACAGCCAGACGGGACGTTTAAACAATCTTATGATTACTATGGACAACCAGCTAGTGATTATGAGTTCACTGGATACTTAGGTGCTAAAACGTATAAATATGATAGTGGTCGCTATGTATTTAGCGATTATGACGCTAAAGATGCCATTTATAAAAAGAACTTTACAATGGCCTCCAATGATTGGGGTGAAGGTAGTTCGTACTATGGTTGGGGCATGCCAAATGCAATGTTCAACTATATGTATAATCTTGAAAAGGTTGTACATGATGCAGAGTCTGAAAATAAATTACCACGTGAAGCGATTGGTAAGATTATTGGCAACTTAATTCAAACAGAAGGGGTAGTTCTTGAAAAAGACACTGTGCCAGCTATCGATAAAGCAGCCTTTGTTCAATACAAGAAACAAATAGGTTCTCGTCTTGGTTTACAAGCTTGGTATTTACGCTCCTTTGGCGGTAAAACGCATACATACCTAAATGCAAATGGCAACGGTAATGATGAACATAGCTTCTCCAATGTAGCTCATGTATTCGGTATCGGCGCTAAATATCAACTGGGTGCTAATGCATCTGTTACCGTTGACTACGGACAAAACCGTTCTAACCTTGGTCGTTACTTAAACGGTAACACGGTTTATGAACATGAACGAGGCACAGCAGACTTTGCGCTTAAAGGTCATCAAATGGGTGGTACACCACACTTCTGGATGGCTCGTCTCGATATTGGCCGTGCTGACCTAGATATTCCAAAATCTTGGAATGCGTTCATCGATTACAAATACTTTGAACATGGCTCCTTCTTTGGTGGCAATGGTACTGGCGCAGTACCGGATCGTTATCTCGACGGTATTCGCAGCTTTACATTCGGTGCCGGCTATGTACCTCGTAAGGACTTACTCCTTGAGGCATTCTATACATTCGATGCGAAGGGCACTAATAAACGAGATACTTTATATGGTAGTGAAAGCTTTAAGTTAGGCGATTATACAAGAATTCAAGGGACCTACAGGTTCTAATGTTCAGTCTGTAAACAGGCAGAAAGGTTACTAATATGGAAAACTTAAATTATGTCATTCACTTGTTTCATAGCGGTGGGTATGTAATGTATCCATTATTACTCTTGTCTTTCATGGTTATCGCTATCGCTGCAGAACGAGCTTTCTACTATCACAAATATGCTGGGAAAACATTCGTTGTTACGCATGCAGTCAATGAACTAGCAAAATTACAAAATTGGACAGAAATTGATAAAGTAATCAAAGAAAACCCATCTATTGCGAGCCGTATTGCAGAAGCAGGTTTACATAATGCTTCTAGCGAGGAAGCTATGAAAACAGCCTTTGCTGACCAAATGGGTGTAGACGCAGTAGGCTTCCGTAAATATATGGACTACCTCAGTGCTACCGTTACAATCTCCCCATTATTGGGCCTATTAGGTACAGTAACAGGTATGATTGGTTCTTTCAGTATTCTCGACTCTGGTGCGGGCGCATCTGCTATCACTGGTGGTGTCGGTGAGGCCCTCATCGCTACAGCATCTGGTTTGTGCGTAGCTATCATGGCATTTATTGTGTATACAATCTTTAGTCATCGTTTAGATTCTATTATTAACCAAATTGAAAATATGTGTGTAAGCCTTGTGACTGCTAAACGAGAAGGGTGGAAATAATTATGAATTTACAAAGCTTTCGTATGAAAAGTAAGCCGGAATTCATGATTATTCCAATGATTGATATCATCTTCTTCTTGTTGGTATTCTTCATGATGAACAGCTTACAAACAGTGGCTCAAAAAGCCTTGTCTGTACAATTACCACAGGCGACTAGTGCCTCGTCACCAGCTCAATTGCCTGTAGTACTCACATTAGATGCAGAAGGTCATATTACAATTGATAACAATCCTATGAGCATTGATGATGCTGAGGCAATGGTTAAACAACGTATTCAAGGAAATCCGAATGCCAGTGTTATCTTGCAAGCCGATAAGCGGGCTGCCCATGGTCAAGTAGTAGCGATTATGGATTTGTTAAAACAATCTGGCGTTAAACGCTTGGCGATTGCAGCCGAACAGAAAGGATAATTATGGGACTAGGCATATCATGGAAAAAAGCAGCCATTATATCCGCCGTAGTTCATCTCATTGCTCTCTTTATTGCGGTCATCTTTTTTGTGGTCGTTCCAGCTATTCAAGATATGGATACCTATGAAGTGGATCTTACACAAAGTGTACTCGATGATGGCGGCAGTGGTCATGCCGGCGGTGGTGGCGGTAATAGGTCAGACCTATTCCCTAAACCACTATCGGCTGATGAAGTGGCGGCAAGAACAAAGGCTGTTGTAGCGAATATAGAGCCATCTACTGCAACAGATATTCCTGATGCAGTAGATGTACCCCAAAAAGGCGGCGAACATAAAGGTAATACCGCTGGTGATAATTCCGCAAGTGGTTCCGGCCCCGGACATGGTGGCGGCTCTGGTGGTGGTAACGGCACAGGTGATGGCACTGGTAATGGTGATGGCCAAGGTCAGGGAAATGGCAACGGTAATGGAAATGGCAATGGTAACAACCATGGCACAGCAAAAGCCGCATTTGATGCGGAAGGGTTCCGAGCAAGAGTACAAGCTAATGCGCAAATGCCTTCCATGGCTTTAAAAAGGAAATTACAAGGTGATGTAACTGTACAAGTAACACTTGATACAAATGGTAGTCTTATTGGACAAAGTATCGTATCTTCTACAAATGAAATATTCAATGATGCGGCAATGTCTGCCGTAGTGGCCGCAACACCATATAGAAATCCAACAGGCGAAGATATCGATGTCAACGTACCAGTTGAGTTTAGAGGTCACGAATCCTCTGATGATGAGGAAGAATAAAAGTATCTATGTAATAGATCTATTTTAGTAATATATTCATCCAAGAACTAAAGGAGCTAGTTATGAAATCCATTATTTTATATTCTTCCCTCACGGGAAATACAAAAAGCGTAGCGGAAGCAATGGCTTCCGTAATGCCTGAAGGTACACCTTGCGTTCCTGTAAAGGAAGCGCCAGAGAATTTAGCTGATTATGATACAGTATTCGTAGGCTTCTGGGTAGACCGCGGTACAGCAAATAAAGAAGCAGCTAAGTTGATTGAAACTTTGAAGAATCCTAACATCGTATTCTTTGCTACATTAGGTATGTATGCAGATTCTGATCATGCTCGTGAAAGTATTGAAAAAGCATCTGAATTACTACAAAATAAAGAGTCCCTTGTAGATGGATTCGTATGCCAAGGTAAAATCGACCCTAAAGTAATCGAAATGATGTATAAAATGTTCCCACCTGGATCTGCTCATGGTCAAAGCCCTGAACGCGATGCCTTACATAAAGCGGCTGAAACGCATCCAGATGAACAAGATTTTGCCAATGCAAAAGAATTTACAAAATCTGTACTTGCAAAGTTGCAAGCCTAAACTGAAAGGGGATTGGAGTATGAGTTTAGCAAGTTTCTTTGAATCCATTCCGGAGAGACAACGCAATCTACAATTAGGTTTAGAATGCGATAATCCGATGAGTGGTGCATTCCCTCATAAACGGGTTGTTCATGCAGGGCTTAATGGCATCTTAGTTTCGCCAAAGGAAACACAAGCCGTTTGGGATACCTTAATGAATGGCACACCTACAAAGGGTGAAATGCAGTGTGCCTATATTCACATTCCGTTTTGTAAGACAAAATGCACATATTGTGGCTTCTTCCAAAATGGTACGAGTCAAAACGTAGAGGACCAATATATTGATGGTCTTGTTAGCGAGTTAAAACTAGCTAGTGAGCGTCCAAGATTAAAAGATGGATTAATCCACGCCGTATTTATCGGTGGTGGTACGCCAACATCGTTGTCTCCAACGAACTCTGAACGATTGCTTAAGGCAATTAAAGAGTATTTGCCACTGTCTAACGATTATGAGCTTACCTTAGAAGGCCGTATTCACGATTTGATTCCTGAAAATCTCGATGTGTGGATGGCAAACGGCGTAAACCGCATGTCTATTGGTGTACAATCTTTCAACACAGAAGTACGTCAAATGGTAGGTCGTTTAGATACGAAAGAAACCGTGTTAGAACGTTTAGCTGCGCTAAAAGCGTATGGACAATGTTCTGTTGTTATCGACTTGATCTATGGCTTGCCTGGTCAAACTATGGAAGTTTGGGAACAAGACTTAGCTGATTTAGTAAGTTCTGGCGTAGATGGTGCTGACCTTTATCAATTGAACGTATTTGATGGCAGTGATCTTAATAAAGACATTGCAAAGGGTAAGGTGCCAGCGGCAGCGACAACTTCTATGCAAGGGGATATGTTCGAATTCGGTCGTAAGTACCTTGATGAACGTTCCTATCGTCGATTGAGTGCGGCTCACTGGAGTGCAAACAACCGTGAACGTAGCTTGTATAACATTTTAGCTAAAGCGGGCGTACCGATGTTCCCATTCGGTAGCGGTGCCGGTGGTAATGTCGATGGGTATGGCATGATGCTTCATCGTGCATTAAAGCCGTACGAAGATATGGTTAGCCGCGGTGAAAAACCATTCATGGCTCTTATGAAACAAAGTGAGTTACAACCCGTTGTAAATCAAGTGGTAAGCCAACTTGAACAAGGGTTCCTCAATATTATGAGTTTGGTAACACTAGATCCAAGACTAGAAGAATTAAACTGGCTCTATAAATTATGGGAAGAACGTGGTCTTGTAGCTTACAATGGGTTACTTTATAAATTGACTGCAGCTGGTGAATTTTGGACTGTAAACCTTACACAAAGTACCTTGGAAGCTGTGGAGTATATCATGACTGGTAAAAACTCCTTCGCTATGGAAGCGGTGGCCGCCCAAGATACTAAAACAACATCTAAAGATAATCCAAATCAAGAGGTACGTGGTATTGGTCAAGGTAAAGCTAATATTTCCGTACCAACAGATGAAGATTCTGAAGCACAACGCAAGGAAGCCCTTATTGCTAAGGCAAAAGCTGAAATTGCGAAAAGCGGTGCCTCTGGTGAGTCAGCAAATCGAATGGTACAAGCTATGTACAATTTGAGTGCTGATGAAATTGAATATATGATGGAACGTATGATGTCTTAACCTGTTATATTACACCTTATATCTAACAACCTTTCTCACACACAACATATACTAAATAAGACAAACTACGTGACATACAGTACAATGCAGTACAAAGTAGCCCCAGACAATAGTCTGGGGTTTACTTTTTATACAGCGAATTGTATTCTGTAATTATAGGAATTCATATAATATTTAATCTATAAATATTACTTTACATAGAATGTGTCTACTATAATCAGATAAAAGTAATCATAGTTATAGTTATAGTTATTGTTATTATTATTGCTATAGTTTTATTGATTGTAATGGTGATAGTTAAAGGGGTAAGAGATTAGTATGAGTACATTTCCTCAAAAACATATAGATATTGTTGGCATAGGTGCCAGTACATTAGATCGATTTATCGTCGTCGATCATTATCCTACAGGCCGTGAGGTACAACAAGTCGTATCGTCTACTACAGATGGTGGTGGGCCAGTGGCTACAGCACTAGCGGTGGCAGGAAAATATGGTGCTCGTACCGCTATGATTGATAGCATTGGTGATGATATGGTAGGTCGTCATATATTAGATGATTTTGAAAAATACAATGTTAATACAGAGGCAATTCAAGTTGAACGCGGTGCTAACAGTGGTGTGGCAACGATCCTCGTAAAACAGAGTACTGGTGAGCGTGCTGTATTTTTTGAACGGTCTACTGCAACTGAGCCTGAGTTTTTAGATACTCATAAGCAGCTGATAGGATCTGCCTATATTCTGCATATCAATGGTCGACATCGCAAACTCATGCGCTCTGCTATGGCCGTTGCAAAAGAGGTAGACACTATTATTTCTTTAGATGGTGGTGCTCAGCGTTACGATGAAGACATGAAGCCTATTACCGAAGCCAGTCATATCGTTATCGTAGCTCGTGATTATGCTGAAAAATATACGGGCACAACTAATTTAGAAGAGGCTTGTCGTATCATTCATGAACGAGGTGCATGTATTGCAGGTGTTACCGATGGTGCAAATGGTAGTTATTTTGTTTGGCCTGATGGAACATCTTATCGATGTGAACCATTTACTCAAGCTACCGTAGTAGATACAACGGGGGCTGGGGATAGCTTCCATGGTGCTTTTTTAGCTAATTTAGTACATACAATTAATCATATGAAGGGGCAAGACACAACTTCGACGACTAAGCATGACCGTGCATCTATACATGCTGTAGAGTTGCTAAAAGCTTGTGCGCATTCCGATTTAGAGAAGGCCGCTATTTTTGCATCTGCAGTAGCTTCTTTAAATACACAAGGCATAGGCGGGCGCAGTCCACTACCAACGTTAAAGTCAGTGCAGGAACTAATAGGATAGGACTACAGTTATGTGGAAAAATACTTCAAAAAATCAAGTTCAGCAATATATGCAACAAAATCCTTATCGTCTATTAGCCCTTAGCTTTTTGGCTACCATGACAATAGGGACGATATTACTCATGTTGCCCATATCAAATGTTCAAGGCTATAGTACAACGCTTGTAGATGCGGCTTTTACCGCAGTATCTTGTGTTTCTGTAACTGGATTGTCAACAGTAGATACCTATCATCATTGGTCCTTGTTTGGCAAAATCGTCATGGTAATCCTTATCCAATTAGGTGGTTTGGGGATTGTTTCCTTTACCACTATTATTGCTCTAGTATTAGGGCGACGTGTAGGTCTGAAAAATCGCGTGCTTTTGTCAGAAGATGTAGGGCAAGATGGCATGAAAGGGCTTCTACACATTACGAAGAAGCTAACCATTTATACCTTTTGTGTCGAAATAATTGGTGGTATTATCTATACCATTCAGCTATATCCCTATATTGGTGATGCTGCTTTATATACGGGGATTATGCAATCTATTTCCAGCTTTTGTAATGCAGGATTTATATTCTTTGATAATGATCTACCTTATGCTATGGTGGGCGATGTATTATTTAATATGAATACAATGGCCCTTATTGTAATAGGTGGTTTTGGTTATCTTGCAACTTTTGATATTTGGTCGCATCGCAAGCTACGACGTTTTGTAGATTTAAAATTACATACAAAAATAATGTTAGTTGGTACAACGGCGCTCATCCTTTTAGGGACGATTATTTTCTTGGGGGTTGAGTGGGCGAATCCCAAAACGTTTGGCCCTTTACCTATATGGAACAAGGTCATGGCTGCTCTGTTTCAATCGATTACACCTCGTACAGCGGGGATTGCAACTGTAGATTATAATGATTTACATCCCATAACTCTGTTTATTACCATCATTTTTATGTTTATTGGGGCAGGTCCTAACTCTACAGGGGGCGGTGTTAAGATTAGTACTATTGCCGTCGCTTTTCTAGCAGCGCGTACATTATTTAATAACCGTCCTGATACAGAGGTTTTTGAACGTCGTATTTCGTTGATTACTGTACTTAAGGCAAATGGGATAATCTTTTTATCTATCCTTTTTGTTTTATTTGCTACTTGTTATTTGGCTTGGGATGAGCCATATGACTTTATTCGACTGCTTTTTGAGGTAACTTCTGCCTTTGGGACCGTAGGTCTTACAACGGGTATTACACCTGATTTATCTGAAAGTAGTAAATGGGTGTTGATGCTTGTCATGTTTACAGGTCGTGTAGGGGTTATGACTGTTATTGGTACTTGGGCGCTAAGAACGGCACCGACTAAACCAATTAGCTATGCCGAAGAGCGTGTATTGTTATAAAATAGATTAGATTGAATATAAAAGGGGGCATATATGAAACATAAAACGATAGCAGTAATAGGTCTTGGTCAATTTGGTGGCACTGTTGCCAAGATGTTGGCTTCCATGGATCATGAGGTATTAGGTGTAGATATTGATCCAGAAGTTGTACAGAAAATTTCGCCATTTATAACACATGCTATAGTTGCAGATACAACCGATGAAGAGGCAATCAAAGAATTGGCCCTAAGCCAGTTTGATATGGTTATTGTGGCTATAGGTGGAAATCTTCAAGCTAATTTAATGACAGCTATGCTTCTTAAAGAATTAGATGCACCTAAAATTGTGGCTAAGGCTGAAAATAATATACAAGGCAAAATGCTTCATAAAATAGGTGTAGATCAAGTGATTTACCCTGAATACGATATGGCATTACGCCTTGTACAGTTTTTAACTAGAGACCATGTGATGGATTATTTACAACTATCTAAAAATATTAGTCTCATAGAAATTAAGGTGCCAAAATTCTTGGTGGGGTCTAACTTAAAGGATTCTAATTTGCGTGAGAAATATAATCTTAATGCAGTAGGCATAAGACGTGGTGAAGATTTAGAAGTTCCACCAAACCCAATTACCATCCTCGGTGAAGATGATAAATTATTAGTTATTGGGAATAATTCTGATTTAGATGCATTAACAGTGTAGTAAGTATACGAAACAGATATAATTATATCGAAAAATTATGATACAATAGGAATAGAATTCAGTATAGGCCGTACGTATTCGTATGGCCTTTTTAGATAGAAAAGAAGGTTATTATGACAGAGGAACAATACATAACAGCGCTGACCAATAACCCCCATGGGATTCGGAATATTCCAAATCCAACAGAAGCGATGCAACTTACCTGTGTAGCTCAAAACGGTATGTTGCTTCAATATATCAAAGAGCCTACTCAAAAAGTTATTGAAACGGCACTTTCACAAGCACCACGAGCAATACAGTTCGTGGAAAAACCTACAGAGGAATTGTTAGGTGCCTTAGTTGAAAAGGACTGGGCTATTTTAGAATATATTAACGATCCGTCTGACTCGTTAATTCGAAGTGCATTAGCGCAATCTGGCTGGGCCATTCGCTATATAGCAAATCCCTCAGAAGAGCTGCAATTAGAGGCTGTACGAGCCAATTATGATGCGTTACAGTACATCAAGGAGCCAAGTGAAGCTGTTCAATTACAAGCCGTACAGGAAAGCTACTTGGCGTTACGCTATATTAATGAGCCAAGCGTAGCCGTATTAGAAGCAGCAGTTAAACAAGATTCTCAAGCAATGCGGCAAATTACAAAGCTTACAAAGGATTTGGCATTGCACCTATTTGGTGTAAGTGCTGCCACACTAGGGTATATACCAAATAATTTAGGTGTCACTGTGGACGAAATTAAATCGATCATCATTAGCGCCATCTCTAGTGATACAGCTGATGAAGACTATATTCGTGAATTGATTAACAACCAAGCTATCGGTGGTCGCCAATCTAAATGGCATATCGACTTATTGTCACTTATAGACGCTTATGGAACTAGGGCTGTTAAGAAAATTGCAGTCAGTGAATATTTGAAGTATTAGAAATGGAGACGCAATGAACTTTATAGATACAATGGCAAGTGTAGAATTAGTGCTTGCTGCTAATCAAGTGCCTTTGCTCGTTGGTGAAACGGGCATTGGTAAAACATCTCTTGCGGCACGCGTAGCTACTGTGCACGACTGGGAATTAGTAACCATCGATGGGAACCTTTTAAAAGAAGGTGAAATTGGTGGTTTGCCAACTGTAGAATCTGTCACACATACAGATGGTCGTGGTAACACACATTTAGTAAAGACTACAGTATATGCAGTGCATCATACATTGGAACATGTGGCACAAGCCGTGGATAAAGGTCGTCAAGTATTACTGTTTATTGACGAAATTAACCGTGCGGAACATGCAGTACAACAAGAGTTAATGAATCTCATCTTAAATCGTGAAATCAATGGCTTCTCTTTGAGTGATCAAGTGCGTATTATCGCCGCTATGAATCCTGAGGATTCTTTTGATTATCAAACGATTGATATGGACCCGGCCCAACAAAACCGTTTTGTATGGCTCTATATGAATGCGGATTATATGCAATGGATTGACTGGGCTATCGGTGCAGGCATTGAAGAAAAGGTTATCGAATTTATTTCTTCCTATCCTGAGTATTTAAATCAACGCCATGAAGACGATATTGATGCTACACCTCGTTCCTTTGAACGCGTGTCTGGTCTATATACGATTTATAAAAACCAAGAAGGTAATGCTTATAGTCGTGATGTATTTATGAATGTTATCCGTGGTAACGTAGGTAAACTCATTGCAGAGGCTTTTGTAAACTTTATCGAGTCTGATCAAGACCCGCTCATTACCTTTGATGACGTATTAGCAGCAGTTCAAAAACCGGGTGCTATCATGTCTATGGCTGAGCAGGTTAAAGGTGAAAGCCCAACTCGTCTATATGTAGCGGCTAAAAATATGTTGCATCGTTTAAACCGCAATAGCAATGCCGAAGAAGTTCATCACTTTATTGAATTCCTTACATTGTATCCAGGTGATCTACGCGTAGCAGTTATGAAAGACTTACGTAACACGTATGAGCGTGTTTACTCTTATGCGATTGAAGATGATTTATTTGTTGATACCTTCTTTGAAGCACAGAAATAGTTCTATATGAATAGTTACTATAATCGAAGTAGCTATTTATGGACAAATGATTATAGTGCGTTATTAGTTGTGATACTGACTAATATAATATAAATTAAATTTGTTTTTCAAAGAAAAGGAGGTGGAATGATGCAACGAAATTTAGATAAAGATGATATTCGCGACGCCTCTGATTTACTCACTCATATAGATGGATGGGAGAAAACAGGTTCCTATGATGAGAAGGCCATCGAGGCTCTCGATCGTTGGCATGCAAAACGGGAACGTATTCATCGTGAAGCAGAGGCCTTGTACACGCAAATTTATGCTGCCTACGAAGCCTATGTAGATAGTTATGAAGCACAACATCATAGCATGGAACCAGAACGCATAGCGGCAGATTTGATGAATCACAATATGTCAGACAGTCATATAGGGACCATAGGACGTGCCTTAGATGAGATACAAATTGAAGGCACCGATTTTGCGGTAATGCAACAAGCTGTGATGACACCTACTTATGAGCAACGGTTGTGGAATATTTTGCATGATGTAAATAGTTTGTTGCTTGAAGAAGACCAATTCTTTGGTTACTTCTATTTGCAAATGGCTCATCGCATCCGTTTTGATATGACCAGTGCCTTCGGTATTAACTTAAAACAAGGTGGCTATGTACTGTATGTAAATCCTTTTATCTTACTACGCCAGCCGCCAGATGTTATGAAGGATGGCATTAAGCGTGAAATTCTTCATATTATTTCTGCACATTTGATGCGTGTAAAAACATTGAGTCAAAGCTTTAATAAAACGGCTGTACATATGGCGATGGATATGGTTGTAAATGACTACTTAGAACATGTAGATCGCGATGCAGTAACAGTAGCTAATGTAAATGAACGTTTTGGATTGATGCTCAAACGATTCCGTACCATTGAGTATTACGCCAAGGCCATCGATAAGGCGATGAAGGAAAAGCTTGAACTCTTTGTACCCATAGATAATTCTGATACGGCAGTAGCTATGGAATTTGATCCTCAAACGAGTCATGATATTTGGGATGAATCTGACTCAATCGATACAGATACGATGGACCAAATTACGGAGCGCTATATCAACGAAGCCTCAAAAGGTGATATGGAAGGGTATGTGAAGAGTCTCATCGATACCTTCCAAAAGACGCGTCGTGCGCTTCCGTGGTATTTCTACCTTAAAAAGCTCATGGGCAAGGTAGCAAGTGGGTACAAAAAAACGACGATGCGTCGCAATCGTCGTCAACCTGAGCGCTTGGAGTTGTCTGGTACCTTGCGCCAACATAAGGCTAATGTATGGGTTGCTCTCGATATGAGTGGTAGTATTACCGATGCAGAATTTACGAATGCCTTAGAACAAGTACTGCAAATTGTACACGCCTATAACCATCGCATTACCGTTGTAGAATGTGATAATGAGGTACGACGTACGTATACGATGGAATCAGTGAAGGACGTTAAGCCGCGCCTTGATGTGCGTGGCGCCACAGCTTTTACGCCTGTGTTTTCTTTAGCTAATCAAAATCGTGTAGATTTACTAGTATACTTTACGGATGGTAAAGGCGAGGAACGCCTTCGAGAAGCGCCTAAAGGCTACAAAGTGCTTTGGGTACTGACAGGTGAGAACCCTCAATTATCTTTGCACAATCCATATGGTTTAGTTCGTGAGCTAGGCTATGTTGGTGTAGATGAAATACAAGATATAGATGAATTTGTACGTATGTCTAGTCGTAGTGGCTTTTCTATGGCTAACCAAGAGGTATAAGCTGCTTTATAAAGGTGAACAGTGATATATTTGGGTTTAACCTAGAGAAGCGTTTATAAAAGCATATAAAAATGACGCAATTCCTTAGAATTGCGTCATTTCTACGTAGATGTTATTTTTTATTTTAGTTATTGAGCTCGATAGAGGAACCTGGATCGATAATGAGGGCTGTTTGATTGTATTTGCCTTCAACTAAGCTTGTAAATACACCTGGTTCACGATCGATAACAGGCCATGTTTTGTAGTGAATTGGAATAGAGATACGCGCTTTTACATAAGAGGCTGCAAGTGCTGCATCTTCAACGCCCATCGTGAAGTTATCGCCGATAGGAAGTAAAGCGTAGTCAATATCGCCAAAGCGATTCAACAATTTCATATCGCTAAAGAGTGCTGTATCACCTGCGAAGTATACAATATCTCCATAGAAATCTACGATGCAACCTGCTGCATGACCACCAGGGATACCAGCACCGTGGAAGGCTGGAACTATGCGAACAGAACCGAATTCAAAGTCAAATTTACCGCCTAAATGCATAGCGTGTGTACGACAACCAGCAGCTGCTGCTTTACCAGCTACCTCTGCAGTAGAGATAACGAGCGCATCATTTGCTTTAGCAATGAAATCTGTATCGCCATAGTGGTCATCGTGACCATGGCTGACAAAGATATATTGGCATTTGATATCTTCTTTTTTGGCGATATCCCATGTATTACCCGTTAAGAATGGGTCGAAAATCATGGACACATCACCGCGTGTTAGCATAAAGCAAGCATGACCGAAATAAGTTAGTTTTGTTTTCATAGGAACACTTCCTTCCTTATACATATAAATCTTAATTCTATTGTATAATATAACTAATGAAAATAAAACTATTGATGATAATTTATGCATAATTAGTAAGGATATAGTATGGATTTAACACATTTTGATCAAGATGGTAATGCTTGGATGGTAGATGTATCCGATAAGGATGTTACATCTCGTACAGCTGTGGCTGAAGGTTTTATTGCCATCAACGACGCTATTTATGAGCGTATTGCAGCTGGCACTATGAAAAAGGGCGATGTCCTTAGTGTAGCGCAACTAGCGGCTATTATGGGGGCTAAGCAAACGAGCAATCTCATTCCTCTTTGTCATCCATTAGCGCTCACAAAGGTTGAGGTTCACTGCTCTTTAGTAGATGGTGAAAGCCCTGCTTGCACTGATGAAAATCATAACAAGGCCGTCAAGATACGTGCCATCGTTAAGACTACTGGAAAAACGGGCGTTGAAATGGAGGCCCTTACAGCTGTACAAGTGGGATTGCTCACTGTATACGATATGTGTAAGGCCATCGATAAAGGCATGATTATGGGCCCTACATACCTCGTAGAAAAAGAAGGCGGTAAAAGTGGACATTTTGTGCGTTCCTTTGTAGAATAATATAGATATAAAGAATAGGGGAACGAAAATGGAAATAGTACTTTATGAGCCAGAAATTCCTGGCAATACAGGAAATATAGCGCGGTTATGCGCAGCTAATCATATGACCCTACATCTTATCAAACCACTGGGCTTTTCTATTGACGATAAGCACGTGAAACGAGCTGGTCTCGATTATTGGCATTTGGTAGATGTACAGGTACATGAAAATATTCAAGAGTTGTATGAGAAATATCCTGATCGCAGATATTTCTACGCTACTACAAAGGCAAAGCATACCCACTCTGAGGTAAAGTATGAAATCGGGGATATGCTCGTATTTGGCCCTGAATCAAGGGGCTTACCTGAAAGTTTACTGGCAGGTAATGAAGAAACGTGTATTCGCATACCAATGGTAGATGAGGCGCGTTCTTTAAACTTATCTAATGCAGTAGCTATTATTGCGTATGAAGCTATGCGCCAACTTGATTATCCAGATCTTAAAGCCGAAGGCAACTGGATTCAACCTAAATAAATATACTTTCACCATTGAGAGATATACAATGAATATGTGTTAGAAATCCTACCCAATCTACATGAGAGGTAGTATTTTGACAGGTGTTGTTAGAGGAGGATATTATGAACTACGATAAAGCTCATGATTTAGCTCACGCTATGCGTGAATCCGAAGAGTACAAAGAATTAATGGCAGCTCAAGAAGCTTTGAAAGCTGACGCAGTAGCAGCGGCGTTAGTACGCACATTTATGGCACAACAAATGCAATGGGAATATGCAAAGTTGTCTGGTGCACCAGAAGCTGATGAATTACAAAAGAAACAAGAGGAAATGATGCCTCAAATTCAAGAAAATGCTGCAGCGGCTGCTTATTTACAAGCACAAATGCGTTGGAGCCAAATCTCTAATGATATCTATAAAATCATTAGCGAACCAATCACTGAGGGGATGAAAGTGTTAGATCATGGCGAACAACAACAACCAAAACATTAAGGCCTTAAAAGAAGCCTTATTAGAGAAATTACCTAGTACACGTGTACGAGAACAGGAACTGCTTTGTCATCATACGACATTTAAAATTGGTGGTCCTGCTGATTTATTTATTGAACCTACGACGATGGATGAGTTGAGCTTTACGCTACGCACTATTCACGAATTACAAGTGCCTGTAACTATTATTGGTTGCGGCTCCAATATTTTGGTGAAAGATGGTGGTATTCGCGGTGCTGTCGTATCGGTTCGACATATGACTCAAATCATGGATTGTAATGAGAATGTACTATGCATTGGTTCTGGTTATATGTTAAAGGATGCTTCTGAATTTGCTTGGGAAAACGGACTATCTGGTCTTGAATTTGCCATTGGTATTCCAGGTACGCTAGGTGGTGCTGTGTTCATGAATGCAGGTGCTTATGACGGGGAAATGAGCCATGTAGTTACATCAGTATTAGCTGTAGACTTCCAAGGTAATATCAAGGAGTATGATGCATCTCATCTAGATTTTGGATATCGTCATAGTGTGTTCCACGATAATCATGAGGTTATTGGTGAGGTTATTATGACACTCAAACCAGGCGATAAAGATACTATCAAAGCACGTATGGATGAACTCACAGAAAAGCGTGAATCTAAACAACCATTGGAGTTTGCCAGTGCAGGTTCAACCTTTAAACGCCCACCAGGGTATTTTGCAGGTACTTTGATTGAACAAACAGGTCTTAAAGGGTTATCTGTTGGTGACGCACAAGTATCTCATAAGCATGCTGGTTTTGTTATCAACACTGGCAATGCTAAAGCTAAAGATGTACTTGATCTTATTAAAGAAGTACAAAAACGCGTATATGATCAACATGGTGTACATCTGGAGCCAGAAGTACGTATGATTGGTGAAGATTAATACAAACTAAATATTAATACAAGATTTCTTATGTGACGTTCCTCTTATCCTATTTGAGGCAAGGTATCATAAGAAATCTTTTTTAATACCATATGCTTATGTAGCTAATTTAGCTTTAAGATGACTCAAAAGTATAATCAAATGTAGAAATTGCCATGATTAGAAATCCTGTATTTCTTTGACTTTTTTCTATAGACTACGTTATAATTAAGTGTTGCCAATTTTGGGAATATACCTACATAGCTACTTTTACAAGCGCTATGTGATATAGAATATACTAAAAGAATTAAAGGGAGGATCTTATGATTCGCGAAAATCTTCGTAATGTAGCGATTATCGCCCACGTTGACCATGGTAAAACTACTTTGGTGGACGCGTTATTAAAACAAAGCCATGTGTTCCGTGAAAATGAAAAAGTAGCAGAACGCGTAATGGACTCCAACGACTTGGAACGTGAACGCGGTATTACTATTTTGTCTAAAAACACTGCGGTTATGCATGATGGCATTAAAATCAACATCGTTGATACTCCAGGCCATGCTGACTTCGGCGGCGAAGTAGAACGTGTACTTAACATGGTTGACGGCGTATTGCTTCTCGTAGATGCTTATGAAGGTCCAATGCCTCAAACTAAATACGTTTTGCGTAAAGCTTTAGAACAAAAATTGAAACCAATCGTAGTTATCAACAAAATCGACCGTCCTGACCAACGCGTTAAAGAGGTTGAAGATGAAGTTCTTGAATTGTTCATGGAACTTGAAGCTGATGATGACCAACTAGATTTCCCTGTAGTATACGCATCTGCTCGTGCTGGTGTGGCTAAAACTAACTGGGATGACGAAGCTGTAAATATGGAACCATTGTTTGAAACATTGATCGAAGAAATTCCTGCACCACAAGGTGATTTGGAAGGTCCTCTTCAATTCATGGTTACTACACTTGATTACGATAACTTCATCGGTAAAATCGCAGTAGGCCGTATCGTTCGTGGTAAAATGAAACCTAACCAACAAGTAGCTATCATGACTGGTGAAAGCACTCGTAAAGCGAAAATCGGTCGCGTATATACATACAATGGCTTGAACCGTGTTGAAACTGACGAAGCTGAAATGGGCGATATCATTGCGTTCGCTGGTATCGACGATATCAATATCGGCGAAACTGTAGCAGATGCTGAAAATCCTGAAGCATTACCATCCATCTCCATCGACGAACCAACATTGTCCATGGTATTCTCCGTAAACAACTCTCCATTCGCAGGTCGCGAAGGTGAATTCGTTACATCCCGTCACTTACGTGATCGTTTGTTCCGCGAAGTAGAAACTAATGTTTCTATGAAGGTAGAAGAAACTGATTCTGCAGATGCTTTCAAAGTATCTGGCCGTGGCGAATTGCATTTGGCTGTATTGATCGAAACTATGCGTCGTGAAGGCTATGAATTACAAGTAGGTAAACCTCGCGTAATTTTCAAAACTATTAACGACAAATTGTGCGAACCATTAGAAGCATTGACCATCGACGTACCTCAAGAATTCATGGGTACTGTAATGGAAAATCTTGGCCAACGTAAAGCTGAATTGACTAACATGGTTGAGTTAGCTGGTTACCTTCGTATGGAATTCGTAATTCCTGCGCGTGGTTTGATCGGTTTCCGTGCACAATTCTTAACAGCTACAAAAGGTAATGGTATCATGAACCATGTATTCCATGGTTATGCACCATACAAAGGCGAAATTCCTTCCCGTACACGCGGTGCTTTGGTTGCATTCGAAAATGGCGAAACTACACCATATGGTTTGAACTCTGTTCAAGACCGCGGTACATTGTTCGTTGGTCCTAACCAAGACGTGTACGCAGGCCAAGTTATTGGTGAAAACACTCGTGAACTTGATATGGATGTTAACCCATGTAAGAAAAAACACGTTACTAACATGCGTTCCAGCTCCTCTGACGAAGCAGTACGCTTGACTCCACCTCGTATCTTCTCCTTGGAACAAGCTCTTGAGTGGATTAACGATGACGAACTCGTTGAAGTAACACCTGAAAGCATTCGTATGCGTAAAACAATCCTTGATCGTAACGCACGTGCGAAAGCTGCTAAAAACAAAAAATAATATCCTTAGTGATATAAAACGACGTTCCTATGGGGGCGTCGTTTTTATGTTACAGATAACAAAGAAGATATTCCTATTTATTATATCTATATGAAAAATGGATGATAATTTTATCATTTATGATTAATTATTATATAAAAGCTTGTATATACTGACTTTGCATAAAGCATTGCTGATAGGGGTATCAGTATATACGGAATATCCATAACGATGTATAATAATAGCAAGTTTGTTGAAATCAATTATTGATTATGGAGGTTCTTATGAATAAGAAAATTTTAGCATCTTTATTTGCTGTAGGTTTAGCTGTAGGCTCTGTGTACTCTTCTGTTGATGCTCATGGTGTATTCTTTGCTAATCGCTTAGATGAAAAAGCGTTAGTACTTGGCGAAGGCCCTGTTGATGATGCATATAGCCCAGAAATGGTAAAAAGCATCATTGGTTTAGATAACAATGGCATGGTAATTCCTGTACAAGTTATTAAACATGAAAAAAATGTAGTAGTTGTACCAAATGATAAATTGGGTATTACAGTAACTGACTTTGACTATGGTTATTGGACAAAAGACAAAGATGGCAAAACTGTTCATAAACCAATTACAGAAGTACCTGGTGCTCAAAAAAGTACACATGCCATTAAATATGATGTTCACTACTGGAATGCAGAAGCAAAACCTTTCAATAATAAAGATGCTTTCATCCAAATCATTCCATCCGTTAACCCATTAACTCTTAGAAAAGGTGATACATATGAAATTCAAGTCTTGAAAGAAGGCAAACCATATGCAAATGCACCTTTAATCAAAGACGTAATTAACGATCTTACTAATGAAAGCCAAGCTGATGCTAACGGTAAAGCAACAGTGACTGTAAGCGCTAATGGCCTTAACGTAGTAGGTGTTGAAGTAGGTTTCCCAACACAAACTAAAGGGGAACAAAACAAATACTTCAGCGCATTATCCTTCATCATCAATCCTGAATAATAGTGTGTACTATTTAATGAGTGTGTAGTTATAAAAGACCTCCTAAGTTGGACTTAGGGGGCCTTTTTACATTTTTGAGCAAATAAAAATGTAAATGTGTTCTATGAGGACGCTTGCCTACAAGGTAAGTAAAAGGAGAGATTATTATGAAGTTACATCGCCATTTATCCGCTATGATGGCTGCCTTAGTTTTGACTGGTATTTCTTATACTGCTATGGCTACAGAAATTAATGCTTCTAGCGATAAAGCAGAGGAGTTGCTGGGTTTAACAATGGGGTCACCAGTACAAACGCAACCTGAGGTTAAACGCATAGAGGATACATTAACCGTTAATGTACATGGTAAAAGTTTAACAGAGGCTGGTAAAAGTAAGAATGTTACAGGTATTTATAATGGCTTTGGGTCCCAGTTAACGGTAGATAAGGATTTAGTGGTTCGACTTAAAAATGATGCGCCTGCTTCTAAACGTGAATTGGGCCATTATTATATGAGTGCAGTCTATGCTGGTTACGGTGGGAAGATGCCACGTCTTAGCAAGGATAATCCGGACCGAGATTTTGGGGATACTAATATTCACGTTAAAGGTAATGTAGATATCGATGCCATCGGCTCTGGTTTACAAGTCAATCAACGAGGTCATATCCTTGTTGATGGAGGCGGTAAGATTATCACTCATCCTGTAGAAACATCTGATACCTATTCTGTAGTAGCTGAAGAGGGCGATGTCTATGTAAATGCAGGCTCTGATGGTAAACATCCAGGCACTCATGACTTAGTTACTGTTGGTAATGTGGGTCTTATCAACAAGGATTATGGCCGCGATCCAAATCACAACGTAGAACCAACTAATATAGCACTAGCTTTCACAACACCAAACTCTAGCCTTACCGGTGCTGTTTTGAATGAATATGCTGAAAGCAATAAAAACCCTCATAATTCCGGTGCAGATATTTACCTACAAAACGGAGCTACTTGGAATAATGAATGGATTGGCATGGAGCGTCCTACACCTAAAAAAGAACGTCCATCAGGGGATAATGCAGCGTACCTATACAAGGGTAGTAAGGTTCGCAATCTTGTAGGTGGTGTTAACCCAACGGCAGCAGGTAACATTCATCCTATCGATGCGCGGCCTATAACAATTCAGAACTATAGCGGTTATGTGAATGCTATTTATAAATCTGGCGTACCAGCAAGCGAAGCTGGAAAAGGGCAAATCATCGTTGAACATGCGGCGGATAATAGCCATATTACAATGAAAGGCGACCATTCCGGTAGTACCATCGACGATGCAAGCTACAAAAAGGATATTCAAGCATTAGCTGAGAAATTACAATACACAGGCAATGATAAGAAACTTAGCACAACAGTTCAAATCAATGAAGGCGTTACTACACCTGGTGCTGTTGCAGACCTAGGGGCAGATCATTTTGATTCTCAAGGTCATCTCGTTGTAGATGATACAACAAAAGTTGTTCGTGCTAGCGAATCATCACTCGTAGGTGGCACAAAATCTGCCCTTACTTCAACGGTTATGGCGTGGAAAAATAATACTAATGATTTACAACGTCGTTTAGGTGATCTTCGTCTAGCTAATACAAACCAAGGTATATGGGCTAAATATATAGGTGGTAAATCTAAGATTACAGATGGTGCTGATGCACATATGACATACAATGGCGTACAAATCGGGTATGATCATAAAGCCTCCAATGGCTGGATTTTCGGCGGTGCTCTAGATTACAGTACATCTAGTAACTCTTATGCTAACGGCAGTGGCGACGGTAAGTTAGGTGGTATAGCCTTATATGGTACAAAGCAACACGATGATGGTCGGTATATAGATATCATCGCTCGTGGTAATAGATTATCCAACGACTATAGCCTTAACTCAATTAGTGGTCAACATTTGAATGGTAACTACCATACATTTGGTACATCCTTGAGTGCTGAATATGGCAAACGTATTAAAAAACAAAATGGTTTCTATATCGACCCTAGTGTAGAATTTATTTTAGGTCGTTTAAATGGTATATCCTATGATGCAACTATTGCAGGCGGTGGATCCATGCATGTGAAATCTGATGCGGTCAACTCTGCCGTAGGTAGACTTGGCATTGGTATTGGTAAAGAAACAGAAAAATCTAATATCTTTGCAAAACTAGCACTAGCTCATGAATTCTCTGGTAAGGTAAATACTACATATTCTGCACCAGGTAATCCAACAGTACAAACAACTGTAGATTTAAAGGATACATGGCTTGATGCGGAAATCGGCGGTTCTTGGAGCCTTCGTCCTAGCACATATCTATATGGTACATTCACTAAAAACTTTGGTGCTACCATAGATAATACATGGCGTATCGATGCAGGAGTACGACATAACTTTTAATTAAATATATGAAAACTCTGTAGTAGCTCGAATTGAGTTGCTACAGAGTTTTTTTGTAAAAGTGTTTATGTGAATTATTCTATAGCGGCAAATAGGCAAATATTAACTGGCTTGCTGTGATGGGCAGACTTTAACAATTTGGTATATCTATGTTAGTATATAAAGGCTAGTTAATATGTAACTTCTTAAGTAAGAGTTAGGAGGATATAATATGAAAGTTCTAATCGTAAATGGTAGTAGCCATGTAAATGGCACAACAATGCAAGCTATACAAGAGGTACAAAAGGTATTTAGTGAAGCCAATGTAGATACAGAGGTCATTCAGCTAGGCAATAAACCTATTCGTGATTGTATTCAATGTGGTTATTGTTCTGGGCATGGCGATTGTGTATTTAAGGATGATGATGTAAATGCCTTCGTAGAAAAAGCGAAAGATGCAGATGGTTTTATCTTTGCAACACCTGTATACTATGCACATCCGAGTGGACGTATTTTATCCTTCTTAGATCGCGTATTCTATAGTGCAGAAAGCGTAACGCCCAATCCATTTGCCTTTAAACCTGGTGCATCTATTGCCGTAGCTCGTCGCGGCGGTACAACTGCATCCTTTGATGTACTCAATAAATACTTTGGTATTTCTCAAATGCCAATTGCAGGCTCTACGTATTGGAATATTAGCCATGGTCTAGTAGCCGACGATGCTAAGCAAGATGAAGAAGGTATGCAAACCATGCGCAACTTGGCGAGAAATATGGTTTGGATGATGCGTAGCTTTGCTGTAGCTAAGGAGCAAGGCGTACCATATCCAGATACAGAGAAAAACGTATCTACGAACTTTGTACGTTAATACCTTATCGATTGTTGAGTTACTAGAGGAGTTATGATGGTTAAGGTTTTATTTATTTGTCATGGTAATATTTGTCGTTCAACGATGGCAGAGTTTTATATGAAGCATATTGTTAAACAGGCTGGACTAGGCGACTCTATTTATATCGAATCCGCCGCTACATCTCGTGAGGAGATAGGGAACGACACCCATTATGGGACTAAAAAGAAATTAGATGAACTGGGTATTCCTTATACACGTCGTAAGGCTCGTCAAGTGACCGTTGATGACTATCATAATTTTGATTACCTCATTATCATGGATGAAAATAATGGACGTAATTTAAAACGTATCATTGGCGATGATGTGGACTCTAAGGTGTACAAGGCCATGTCTTTTGTTGGTGAAAGCCGTGATGTAAAGGATCCTTGGTATACGGGAAATTTTGATGAAACCTATGACGACATAAGTCGTAGCTGTGATGCTCTATTAGAATTAATTAAAGAAAAAATATAAATATATAGACCTTACTATTAGACGGTGTAGCAGCAGTGCTTGAGTTTAACTATAGTTATTTCGAACCTAAACTGACTTAAAGTAAGGTCTTTTCTATATGTAGACTAAGTCCCTTTATACTTTATACTATCGAACCATAGCGTAATATGATATAATTTTTAGGTATTCATGCGCCTATAGCTCAGGGGATAGAGCGCCGGTCTCCGGAACCGGGTGCGCAGGTTCGAATCCTGCTAGGCGCACCAAATAAAAGGCTTCTCGAAATTTCGAGAAGCCTTTTTATGTGTCTTTATTCTTTAGGTTGATGTATAGTTCAGAAAATTATATGTTAGCATCTATATTTAGTACAACGAATTCCTCGTGCTTGAAATTCATTCATCAGTAAGTCTATTGCTTTATCAATGATTTCTTCATTAGTTATATATACCATCTTTTTGTAATAGACAGTACCATCAAATTCTATCCAACGACTTGTTTTACCATTTAGTTTGCAAATTTGCATTCTGCCGGCCCAGCTGCCCATACTACGGAATTGTTTTCCTTTAGAAAAACGTACTTCACGAATATCGCTTATTTTAAAGGTTTTTTTAATTAAGCCAATGCCTATAGAGACTTGATCATCCTTAAAGTAAAGAAGTTTATAACGTTCTTCCGGAGGCATAGATCTAATGATAGATAAGTTATAAGTAGCAAAAACTACAGCAATAGCAATCAATAGAAACATAAGGATTATCATATATTTTCCCATACTTTCAAAGCCTCCTTTTCTTTATTATAATAAATATAAATAATATATGAAACAGCTATATTAAATCTAGTTTTTCGGCATTAAAAAGCCTTTACTCAAGAGGGAAACAAGAAAATTATTAGAGAAGAAATTAGGATCTACGTGAAGCTTTCATTACTGGCTCTGAACAGATACGAAGTAATGAGCATATTGTTGATATAAATGATTTAGAAAACTTCCACTCCAATGAGTGGAGGTTTTTTTATATGGTGATATATAGGGGGTGTGGTACAGCTAAAAGCGCCACTTAGGATTTTATATTTGATAGTATTGAAATAACGTGTAAATGTGATTTGAGTAACACATTTTATTTTGAGAATGATGTACAATAAGATTGTCCTTGTGAAAATCTGAACATCCTAGCTGGAACACTAGGCATATAGGACGTGATGAATAACATATAGATTATCTAATTAAGATTAATAAAGTACTAAATTGTATCATTGCATAGTTTTGATGTAGTGATACAGAGGAGATAGAATGACAAATAGAATACAAGAACTCACCGTCGACGAAACTTGGCGTAATGAGCAAGATGCGTGGAATAATCGATCTAATTACTTTGTAGAAATGCACAATCGGGACGATCGTAAGGCGCAGGTTACAGAGTTTTTATCCTTCTTGAAGGATGAAAATCTTTTGCCCCCTAAAGGCGGTTGTACCCTTGATATTGGCTGTGGTGTATGTGACTATGCATTAGGATTGGCTCGTGAAGGTCATAAGGCAACAGGTATAGATTTATCTGATGGTATGATTCGTGGTGCTAAACAATTAGCAGAGGCAGAAGGTTTAGATCTTAGCTTGTATATTGCACCGTGGTCTGATGAAACTCGCCGTGAACTAAAATGGGATAAAACCTTTGATTTAACATATAGTATTTTTTGCCCTATCATGTTTGATGTAGAAAACATTCGCGCCATGCATGAATCAAGTAAGGACAAATGCTTGTGGATCGCTTTTAGTGAACGCAGCGATGAAACGGTAGATATGTTATCTGAACATTTCTTTGGTCGCGATTCATTCCCTTGGGATGGTAAGATGAAAGCATGTTTAGATGTTATTCATGAAATAGGGCATAATGTAAAAGTAACCTATAAGACAGTTCCTGAAACAGAGGTTATGAGCCTTGATAAAGCGGTTAATTACTTTGCTATGCGACTTCATAATAATACATGGGGCGATATAGAAGATATGAAAGTAGAAATTAGAAATCTCATTGAACCATTAGCCATTAATGGAGAAATTCATAATAAAACGGTTGATAAAGTGGCATGGGTATCATGGTCCGTGAAATAGGAGGGTAGTATGACAGTTGATGAAAAACGTAAGTTAGAACTAAAAACTATGTACCAAATTATTGGCATCTATTGTCATAATAAGCACCATACTCCTAAGGGGCAGCTATGTGAGGCTTGTGAGCAGGTTTGGGAATATGCGGAGCATCGCATTGATGCATGTCCTCATATGGAAAGTAAAACATTCTGTAGTGTATGTAAAACACATTGCTATGCACCTAATTATCGTGAAAAGATTCGTGAAATTATGCGTTATGGTGGACCAAGGATGTTATTGGTATCACCGATCCAAGTTATTAGACATATGTATCTTGAATGGAAAGACAAAAAAAGAGGCTAGCTATGCTAGCCTCTTTTTTAATGGTTTTATCACGTTTTTGTGTAATAATCTTATGCGATTGCTTTGTCCAATACAGCTTTGATTAATGCTTTTGTTTGGTCATAGCTTTCACCAGGTTGAGCCTCATATTGTTTGTCGAGGTCGAACCATAAGTTTGGATAGTACTCATAAGGGTGAGTTTTGAAGAGCTCATGAGCGTCTTGATCTTCAACCCAGTTGATATGAATGTCTGCATATGCAGGGTTTTCTGCAACAAGTTCATCGATAGCACGGAATGCATTTGCACAATAAGGGCAACCGTTTAAGTGGAAACCTAAGATTTCTTTCATGGTTTTACAGTCCTTTCCAGACAAAATTAATATATATTTCTATAATTTGAGATTTATTACATACTCATGTACCACAACATGTGGTACACTACTGAGTATAACACATCTATATAAGATATTCAATTTTTTAGATATATCGAATGAGAATATTGAGAATGCGATATGCATTTTTTACATAGTTAAGGAGGCACCTATGATTTCAGGCGCAGCATATGTGGTGAAGGCCCTTCAAGAGGAGCAGGTAGATATACTATTCAACTATCCTGGGGCAGCAACTATTGATATCATGGATGAATTATACAAACAAGATAAGGTAAAAGTAATTTTGCCACGTCATGAGCAAGCATTGGCTCATGCAGCAGATGGTTATGCTCGCAGTACAGGTAAAGTAGGGGTGTGCATGGTAACCTCTGGACCAGGTGCTACAAACCTTGTGACAGGTATTGCTACAGCATACGCTGATAGTGTTCCCCTTGTTTGTATTACAGGTCAAGTAGACTTGGGCCTCATGGGTAATGACGCATTCCAAGAGGTGGATACGGTTGGTATTGTGCGCAATATCTGTAAATATGCTGTTACCGTTCGTGATCGTAAAGAGCTAGGGCGTATTTTGAAAGAAGCATTTTATATTGCCCGTACTGGTCGTCCGGGTCCTGTAGTGGTGGATGTTCCTAAAAACATTCAAAAGGCTATGGGCTCTGATGAGTATCCTACAGAGGTTAATATTCGTGGCTATAAACCAAATACAACAGTTCATGTAGGACAAGTAAAAAAAGCATGCTCTATTATCAGCAAGGCTAAACGACCACTATTCTTATTAGGCGGTGGCGTTAGCATTAGTGGTGCTAACGATCTCATGATGGAGCTAGTAGAAAAAACAGGCATTCCTGCTGTAACTACATTGATGGGGAAAGGTGCTATCGATAGTCGACATCCTTTATATCTTGGCAATATTGGTATTCATGGGGGCTATGCACCGAATGTGGCACTCACTGATTGCGATGTAATGATTTCTATTGGTACACGCTTTAACGACCGTATTACAGGCAAATTAAGTACCTTTGCACAAAATTGTAAGATTATCCATATCGATGTGGATGCAGCATCTATTTCTAAAAATATTAAGGTAGATATTCCAATTGTAGCAGATGCTAAATTAGCTATTGAAAAATTATTGGAATATATTGAACCTCATGATCTTGGTGAATGGCCTGCGCAATTACAACAACTTAAGGCTGAGCGCCCTGTTACACAAGCGGGTGAAGAGGGCTTAACACCTCAAATTGTTATTGACTATATTAATAACCACTATGCACGACCTATTGTTGCTACCGATGTAGGACAAAATCAATTGTGGACTACTCAGTTCCTTGAAATTAAAGGGCAACACCAAATGTTGACATCTGGTGGCCTTGGTACGATGGGCTATGGGTTCCCAGCAGCGTTAGGGGCTCAAATTGGCAATCCTGATAAACGAGTATTTGCTATCTGTGGTGATGGTGGCGTACAAATGAATATCCAAGAATTTGCCACAGCTATGCATTATCGTTTGCCAGTAACTCTCATCATTTTGAATAATGGCTTCCTTGGTAATGTACGCCAATGGCAACAATTGTTCTACGACAAACGATATGCTTGTACTAATTTGTTGATGGATGAAAGCTCCATTGTGACACGTGATATGATCGATAATGATGAGTTTGAATATGTTCCAAACTTTGTACAATTGGCAGAAGCTTATGGTGCTAAAGCTATGCGTATCACGAAGGTAGAGGATATCGAAAAAGGGTTCCAATTGGCAGATACTTTCAAAGATGGTCCTACATTACTTGAGTTCATCATTCCAACGGAGCTCAATGTATTGCCAATGGTACCAGCTGGCAAGTCTTTAAGCGATATGTTATTAAAGGATAAAAAATAGGAGGGGCTATGGAATTACATATGGAAAAACGCTGTATTTCAGCGTATGTAGAAAACCAAATCGGCGTATTGGCTAAAATTTCTGGCCTCTTCGCAGGTAAAAATTATAACCTTGATACATTAACCGTAGGGGAGACAGAAGATCCTACCATGTCTCGTATGACAATTGAGCTCACATGTGACGATTTGACGTACGAACAAATCATTAAACAATTAAATCGCAGTGTAGAGGTGATTAAGGTTATCGACTTTACGGATATGCGGATTACAAAAAAAGAACTATTGTTTATTAAGGTCAACAGCTGCAAAGAAGCAGATAAACAAGAAATCTTCCGTATTGCTCAAACCTTTGACTTGTTGATAGTCGATTATAACCGCAAATCTGTTCTCGTACAATGTGTAAAAACAGTATCCAAAAATAACGACATGATTGCTCTATTTAAAGATATGTTCGTTAATCGCATTGAAGTTGTTCGCGGTGGTAGTGTTGCTATCGAAGCACTATCTACACCTGATAGATAAGACTTAACTTAATTATTCTAAATCTATTTTTGGAGGATAATAATCTAAGAATGTTAGTGATTTAGAATGGGGATAACTGAATATGATATAATATTTATATCGACCATTATTGATATAGAGACCTTGGTTGTATGCCAAGGTCTTTTTATATAGGAGGTACTATGAGTTTATTAGATGATATTTTAGCCCATAATAGAGAATATGTAGAAGATCAAAATACAGGTTATGTAGAAACAGATACTAAATGCAGTAAGATGCCTAGTCGTGAAATGGCAATCGTTACATGCATGGATACACGTCTTGTTAACTTCTTAGAAGATTCCATGGATATTGGACGCGGTGAAGCGAAAATCGTAAAGACTGCAGGGAACTGCATTACAGGTCCCTTTGATGGCGTTGTACGTAGCTTACTTGTATGTATCTATGAGCTAGGAGTTAACGAAATCTTTATTATTGGTCATCATGAATGTGGTATGGCAAAAACTACAGCAAAAAATTTAACAGAAAAAATGTTGGCTCGTGGCATTGCACCAGAAGCGATTCATATGGTCCATAAAGAAATGGAACGCTGGGCAGATGGATTTACACATCCTGCTGAAAATGTAGAAGACACGGTAGACGAATTGCGTATGAATCCTTTGATTCCGAAAGACGTACCTATTCACGGTCTTATCTTCCATCCTAGAACAGGTGAAATTGAAGTCATCGTTAATGGCTATACACAAATGAAGCAATATTACGAAAAATAGTAGGTAAATACTTTAAAAGAGGTATTGTGAATTGAGCAATATAGATAGATTAGATACATTTGAGGTAGCGTGTAAACATTTTCTGGAAGATTTTTCAAATTTTAAAAATCTCATTTCTACTCAAGTTCAATCGTTAAATGGTTTAGAATGGTCTTTTGATAAAGGTTCTACTAAGGTTTGTAGTGCTGATGAAAAGGGGTTAAAAAAACGCTGTAAAGTTGGCATAAAATATAGACTACAGACTGAATTATCTCAAGCTGATGTGGAAATTATTTGGATGGAATTTAACCGATTTTGGAGTGCTACTACTTTAAATCAGGTTGAAAGAGTATGTAGCAATGAGGAACTAGGGCGCTATCAATTTATAGCTAATAACTCTATAGGCGATGAGCTTACCTGTGATATCTATTTACCTAATGAATGGAACATACCACAATTAAATATGTTGGGATGTGTTTCTGCTAGATATAGAAAAGTAGATATTCAAGAAGTATAGAAAACTCTTGTTTGACTTAAAGTTAAGTTTAAGTTTTATAATGTGTTCATATTAAATATTAATCAAACAGTTTTGTTAATAAAGGAATTATATGAACAAAAAAAGATTAATCATATCCTTACTAGCTATTATTACCGTGGTTGGTGCTACTGTAGGTAGCTATGTATATAGGGATACTATATACAGTCGAATTGCTCGGACTGCGGCTGTTGTGAGTGGGCAAGAGATAAAACCACTACTCGATTCTGAAAGTCGTTATATTCGGCAAATTGTAGCTCAAGATAATAGCACAAGTCGAACCATTATGTGGCAGTCTGATAACAGTGAATCTGATGCCATCATAGAATATCGCCAAGATGGGACCGATACTATACAAACCATAAATGCTACAGATAAAGCTTTTACCGATGACGGCAGTACTACCTATATTCATGAAGGCACTTTGACAGGGTTAACACCTAAAACAAAGTATGAGTATCGTGTTGGGTATAGCAGTGATCGCCGTAGTGATTGGTATTCGTTGGAAACCGCTGGCGCTAGTGTCTATGATGTTCTTATCTATCCAGACTCTCAGTCGGGGGATTATTCTCAGTGGGAACAGATTGTAAAGGACTCAGCACATCGCAATCCAAGGACAGCCCTGTATATTAGTATGGGGGACCTTGTAGATAATGGGGAACAAGACTATCAATGGCGCACTTGGTTGAATTCCATCAGACCATTGAGTGCTACTGTGCCGTTAGCAACGATCTTAGGCAACCATGAGATGTATACATTAGATTGGAAAATGCGTGAGCCTCACGCGTATTTGAATTACTTCGCAGTACCGCCTAATGGAAATGAAATTTTTAATCGTCGTTATTATTCCTATGACTTCGGTGATGTTCATTATGTTGTATTAGATACGCAACTTTATGAAAGTAATCATGAAGATAATCATGATAAGCATCATCCAGATTTATACGATGTACAGGTTCAGTGGCTACGCCAAGATTTGGCAGCTAATACTAAAAAGTGGACCGTAGTCCTTATGCATCGCGATCCATTCCAATACGCCTTTGACCGACCAGGCGCAAGTCGTGATGTAGGATTCAACGAAGAGGGCGTATTGTTTATGCCTATCTTTGATGAGTTTAATGTAGATTTAGTGTTGTCAGCTCATTTACATTCTTATCGTAATAGAGGGCATGTACGCAACTTTAATCGAGATGCTTCGGGGACATTATATATCCTGACTGGTATCGCTGGAGATGCTCGTCGCCCTAAGTGGAAAGAACATCCTTTAGATGTATATGTGGCACCAGATCGAGATAAGAATAACTATATGACGATGACTGTTACACCCAATAAATTAATAGTAAAAGCATTCTTAGCTGATGGTACACAGCTGGATGAGTCAGTTATAGAGAAATAGAAGCACAAGAATATAAGAATATAAGAATATATAAGCAAAAGACACCTTCCTTGTAAGGTGTCTTTTTGTGTGTTTATACAAATAGTTTTCTCTGACTTATCGATTAAATAGGTGAATATATAAATGATAATTATATATTTATTAGATATTTTCTAAGCTAAATTAAGTTCATGTAAATTACAGTTTTAAGGACTATGATAAAAATTAATTTATAGTATAACAAATAAAAATACAGAAATTTTGTATAAAACTTGAATAAAACGAGTGATAGTATTATAATACGTACATAGGTTATAAAAATACACGAATGATGTATGAAATATGCATATAGTGTATAAAGGAGATAGAGTAATGAGCACATTACAAGATTTGATTAAGAAATATGCCGCACAATATAAAGAACAAGTTGTTGTATGGCGTAGACATATTCATAGTCATCCAGAATTATCTGGTGATGAAAAAAATACATCCTTATTTATTCAAAAGATTCTTGGTGAATTAGGTATTCCTTTTGTAAATGATGTTTCTGATTATGCCGTTATCGGTAAAATCGAAGGGGCTCAACCTGGACCAGTCATTGCATTGCGTGCTGATATAGATGCCTTACCTATACATGAAACTACTGGATTGCCATTTGCATCAGAAAATGACGGTGTTATGCATGCTTGTGGTCATGATAGCCACATTGCGATTTTGCTTGGTGCAGCAGCCATTTTACAGTCTATTAAAGACCAATTGCATGGCACCGTAAAGCTCGTATTCCAGCCTTCCGAAGAGGAAGCATTATTCCCAGGTGCACAAGGTATTGTAGATAGCGGCATTCTTGATGATGTAGATGAAATATATGGCCTTCATGTATGGCCACAATTACCGGTTGGTACGGTAGGTCTAAAAAAAGGTAATTTGATGGCTGCATCGGATCATTTTTTCGTACATATTAAAGGAAAATCGACCCACGGTGCGGAGCCTCATAATGGGGTGGATGCCATCGTAGCTGCAGCAAACTGGATTGTAAATGTAGAATCTATAGTTGCTCGCGAAACGAATCCAATGGAAAATCTTGTATGCACCATCGGTGTCATCAATGGTGGTGACCGATATAACGTAGGCTGCGGGGATGTGTATCTAGAGGGCACTTGTCGTACCTATGAACCTGCGAAACGAGATTATATTGAACGACGTCTTGGTGAAAGTTTACAAGCTCTCGACATGTTATTAAAAACAAAGAGTACCTTAGATTATAAACGTGGTCATGGCGCTACTATCAACAATCCAGACGCCATCGATTATGCCACATCTATTGTAGAGAAATATCTTGGTAAAGAAGCTGTGGTCCATCCTGAATTTCCGTCTATGGCAGCAGAGGACTTCTCCGCATATCTTCATAAAATAAAAGGTGCTTTCCTTTGGTTAGGTACTGGATTTGAAGGTAATCCAGCCTTGCATAATGAGGCTTTTACCATTGATGAAAGCATTCTGGAACCTGGTATAACAATGATGGCTGCTATTGCCGCCGAATTTTTACAAGAGAAGTCGTTAAATAAGTAGTTTGAAATAAGAGGTTATCATGAAAAGTTTACAACATACATCATTTAAAACAATGCTTCAATACACACCAGAAGAAATTAAATACTTCTTGGACTTGGCCGCAAAATTAAAAGCCGATAAAAAAGCAGGCAAAGAAATCAAAACATTGGTAGGTAAAAACTTTGCATTAATTTTTGAAAAAGACTCCACACGGACACGTTGTGCCTTTGAAGTAGGTGCTGCGGATCAAGGTGCTCATACAACATATCTTGGCCCCACAGGTTCCCAAATGAATAAAAAGGAATCCTTAAAAGATACAGCTCGTGTTCTAGGATCTATGTATGATGCTATCGAGTTTAGAGGTTTTGATCAAGCCGATGTAGATACACTCGCTGATTATTCTGGCGTACCTGTTTGGAATGGCCTTACCGATATGGACCACCCAACACAAACATTAGCGAATTTTTTGACGCTTCAAGAAAATATTGATAAACCATTGAATGAAATCTCTTATGCTTATGTGGGTCATGGTCAATCTAATATGTGCAACGCTTTGATGAGTGGTGCCGCTAAAATGGGTATGGACTTTAGACTTATCGGTCCTAAACAATACTGGCCAGCCGGTCCATTCTATGAAGAATGTTTGAAAGTGGCAAAAGAAACAGGTGCTACCATTACATGTACAGAGAACGTAGCTGAAGGTGTTAAAGGCTTAGATGTAATCTATACAGGTGTATGGGTAACTATGGGTGATACATACGATATGTGGGAAGAACGTATCAATACGTTTAAACCATTCCAAGTTAACGCTGAAATGATGGCATTAACAGGTAATCCAAATACCAAATTCTGTCACTGCTTGCCAGCATTCCACAATACGGAAACTCAAGTAGGTAAAGATATCTTTGAACGGTTCGGCATGAATGGTATCGAGGTAACGGAAGAGGTATTTGAAGGTCCAAACTCCTTAGCATTCCAAGAAGCCGAAAATCGTCTCCATACGATTAAGGCCGTTATGGTTGCTACATTTAGTGACTATCCATTGAAATAATTTCATCTCCCTAGAAGGTGATGTATGGTATAGTTTGTTTCCTATTTATAATCGCTGAAAGTAATAACTGAGAGCTGTATAAATAGGTGTGAGTCACCAATAGGTGAGAATTGAGGTTTACTATGACACCCTATAAAGTATTTATTGTCGGTCATGAAGGCACAACAGGTTTAAGAATTCATGAACGGTTATCCGATAGAAAAGATATAGAGCTATTAGCTACAGCTGATGAGGATCGTAAAAATGTAGAGGCTATTAAAGAGGTAGCTAAAGAGGCAGATATTGTATTTCTCTGCTTGCCTGATGCGGCATCTAAAGAAATCATGGCCGCTATCGGTGAATTACCTTGTAAGGTCATTGATACATCTACTGCCTTTAGAACGGCTGATGATTGGGCCTATGGGTTCCCAGAGCTCGGTACGGATTATAAAACAGCCATCGCTACTAAAAAACATATTGCTAACCCTGGTTGTCATGCGAGTGGAATGATTGCTTGTATTGCACCTCTTGTAAAAGCTGGTCTTGTACCAACAGAGTATCCTTTCACTATCACATCCTTAACAGGCTATAGCGGTGGTGGTAAAAAGATGATTGGCCAATATGAAAGTGAACCGAAGGATTATTTTCTCTATGCACCGCGTCAATATGGTCTTAGTCAACAACATAAGCACTTGCCTGAGGTACAACATGTATGTGGTCTTAGTGAAGCACCTATTTTTATTCCTATCGTTGACGATTATTATTCTGGCATGGAAGTAACGGTAGGCATTCACAGTCGTTTATGTCAAAAGCCAATAAGCATTGATACAGTGCAACAGGCATTGGAAAACTTTTATAAAGGTAGCCCGATTATTATTGTCGTACCGTTTACTGAGAACAGTAATACAGGCATGTTAAATGCAAATCAATTGAGCAACACGGATAGCATGAAAATCTATGTGACTGGCAACGATGAACGCATTATGATTCATGCTATTTTCGATAATTTAGGCAAAGGAGCATCTGGTGCTGCTGTTCAATGTATGAACATTGCTTTAGGTTTGTCAGAAGAGACTGGATTAGCATTGGGATAGAGGTAACACAATGAAGAATGTATCAAATGCAATGCGGGCGCAGATACTAACGGCGGCCGTTCCATATATAAAACAGTATACAGATCAGTATGTTGTCGTTAAATACGGCGGCAATGCTATGATTGATGAAGAATTAAAAAAATCCGTTATGAAGGATTTAATGCTACTTCAATTGGTAGGGGTAAAAGTTGTGCTCGTTCATGGCGGTGGTCCAGCTATTAATAGCACACTAGATGCCATGAAAATTGAATCCCATTTTGCAAACGGATTGCGTGTCACAGATGAAGCGACAATGGATGTAGTACAAATGGTATTAGCTGGTAAGGTTAATAAAGGCCTTGTAGCAGATTTAACAGACCTTGGCGGTAAAGCTGTTGGTCTTTGTGGCGTTGATGGGAATATGATTCAAGTTCATAAGCAAAATGATGAGCTTGGGTACGTAGGATCCATAGATACTATTGATACAAGCATTATCGATGATGTTATCAGTAGAGGATATATTCCTGTCATTTCTTCCATTGGTATGGGGGCTGATGGCAAGACATATAATATCAATGCTGATACGGTAGCCGCAAAAATTGCCGGTGCCCTTAAGGCAGAAACCATGGTGGCCATGACTAACATTGATGGTGTATTACGAGATGTGCATGATCCTAGTTCTCTAATCTCTAAAATCACTATGGCAGAGGCGGATCAATTAAAAGTAGAGGGTATTATCGCTGGCGGTATGATTCCAAAAGTGGATTGCTGCTTAGAGGCCATTAAATCAGGAGCTCAAAAGGTGTTTATCATCAATGGTGAGATTCCACATGCCATTCTTATCGAGCTATTAACTGATGAAGGTCTTGGCACCATGTTTGTAAAGTAATATAGTAGGTATAACGATGGTAATTGTTTATTACTATCGTTACCTTTCATATAGATAGACGACGGCACGACCGTACGTTTGGAGGATATAATGAGTAATACAATCGATTTTGAACAACAAGATAAAGAATATATAGCCAATACGTATGGCCGGTTTAACGTATGTTTTGAAAAGGGTAAAGGATCCCTTTTATGGGACGTAGACGGTAAAGAATACATCGACCTTGGATCTGGTATCGGTGTAACAGCCTTTGGGGTTGATGATGATGAATGGACAGAGGCGGTAACAAAGCAATCTCATGCGTTGAACCACATTTCAAATTTATACTATTCTTTGCCACAAATTGAATTGGCAAAACAACTGTGCGCTAAAACAGGTATGAAGAAGGTATTCTTCTCTAACTCTGGTGCAGAGTCTAATGAATGTGCCATCAAAGCAGCTCGTAAATATAGTCATGACAAATACGGTGAAGGTCGTCATGTCATCGTCACCTTGGTTAATAGCTTCCATGGTCGTACTATTACTACCTTGTCTGCTACAGGCCAAGATGTATTCCATCAACATTTCTTCCCATTTACAGAAGGCTTTATTCATACACCTGCTAATGATATTGATGCGGCATTAAAAGCTCTTGATAATGCAGCAGTTTGTGCCATCATGATGGAACCTATTCAAGGTGAAGGTGGTGTTATGCCATTGGACAAAGAGTTCGTGCAAGCAGTAACAAAATATGCTCATGAACATGATCAACTCGTGTTAATCGATGAAGTACAAACTGGTAATGGTCGTACGGGCAGTCTATATGCATACCAACAATTTGGTATTGAGCCAGATGTAGTATCTACTGCAAAAGGTTTAGCAGGTGGCCTTCCTATGGGGGCTACATTATTCAATGAAAAGATGCAATATGTGTTAAATGCTGGTGCACATGCTACAACCTTTGGGGGCAATCCAATCTGTGCGGCAGCAGGCAATACTATCATTAATCGTTTAACACCAGAATTCTTAGATTCTGTAAAAGCAAAAGGGGACTATGTAAAAGCTACTTTAGCAGGCAAACCTGGTATTCTAGGTGTAAGCGGCATGGGCCTTATGCTTGGTATTGAAACTACAGTAGATCCAAAAGCAGTCATTGCAAAATGTCTTGAAAAGGGCGTTGTATGCTTGTCTGCGAAAAATAAAGTACGTCTTTTACCAGCTCTTAATATTCCTCAAGATCAATTGGAAAAAGCGATTGCTATTGTAGCTGAAGCTATTGAAGAGTTAGCGGCAAAATAATGTTAAGGATAACTTTCATAAATATCATTTAAAATAGTTGCGTAACCGTATAATCATTGAAATAAATCGATGAATATATAGACTTTAGTTCTCATTCGTGTTACCCTAGAAGAAACAGTCTATATTGGAGGAGTAAATATGAATACAGAATCCTTACGTAACGAAGTATTGGTTCCTGCTGTAGCAAAAACATTAGATATTGCTACAAAAGCAAAACCTACAAAAGAAGAGCTTTTCACAACAGCAAAAATTACGGCTGCTGTGGCAGTTGCAACAGCTGTTGTATCCTTGGCGGTACAAGCAGTATTACGCAACCGATAAGACATAAAGAAAACGACATGGCGATGCCTGTCGTTTTCTTTTACTTTTACCCTGTTATTCCCCTTGATTATGGGATTTTATAAGGAGGCGATACCATGCATAGTCGCGATTTAATCGAACAATATAAAGGCTACGTTCAAGATTGGCGTAGATATTTTCATAAACATCCAGAGCTGAGCAATGAAGAGTTTGAAACAACTAAAACACTGGCTAAAGAATTAGAATCTATGGGCGTAGAGGTTCATGTAGATACAGAGCGTGGCATCGGCTTAGTTGGTATCATCCACGGTGATAAACCTGGCAAGGCTATCGCGTTGCGCGCTGATATTGATGCATTGCCTGTTCACGAACATAATACAGTAGACTATAAATCAGAAACTGAAGGCAAAATGCACGCCTGTGGTCACGATGGTCATATGGCTATTTTGTTAGGCGCTGCAAAAATGTTAATGTCTATGAAAGACCGCATCGAAGGCGATGTATATTTAGCATTCCAACCTGCTGAGGAGACAGGGGCAGGGGCACCAGACTTCATCAAATTTGGCGACTGGTACGATAAGGTGGATGCTATCTTTGGCGGTCACGTGTGGATCGACTTGCCAGCAGGTCTTATCTCTGTAGAGGAAGGACCTCGTATGGCTGCAAGTAGCCAAATTACTATCAATGTAAAAGGCAAACAAGGCCATGGTGCACAGCCACATCAAGCAATTGATGCCATTGTAGTAGCTAGTGCTATCGTCGTGAACTTGCAAACCGTAGTGTCTCGTAATGTTAGTGCCTTAGATTCTCTTGTACTCACTATTGGTAATATTCACTCTGGATCTGAATGGAATGTTATCCCCGGTGAAGCTAAAATGGGGGGAACTATTCGATTCTTTGACCCAGATCAAGAAGAGTACTATGTTGAATCCATACGACGCGTAGTAGAACATACTGCTGAAGCCTATGGTGCTACTGCTACATTAGAGTATGTAAAAAAAGTACCACCTACCATTAATGATCCAGAAGCTAGTGAATTGGCGGAACGCGTTGTTGTTGATACATTAGGTAAAGACAAGCTTTCTAAAATGCGTAAAGTAATGCCAGGAGAAGATTTTGCGTGGTACTTACAAGATAAGCCAGGTTGCTTTGCTTTTATTGGGATTCAAAACCCAGCAATCGAGGCTACCTACGATCATCATAATAATAGATTTAATATGGATGATACCGTACTATCTGCGGCATCTGCCGTATATGCTGAATATGCTATTCAATGGTTACAAGAACATAAATAAATACATTCTCTATGAGAGGTACTTATGAATATAGTTATATGTCTCATCATAATTGCTATTACAGGCTTTTTATTGATGAAGCGCTACCAGCCACAGCCTATTTTGATTGGCTTAGGAATTCTTATGATGTTCATCGCTTATGAGGCGAGCTGGATTGATGCCATATTAGTTGGTGACCAATCCACAGGAGTTCTCATATTTGATGCAATGGATATCGTAAGAATAACGACATCAAATAACATAGTCAATCTGGGACTTATGATTATGACCTGTGCAGGTTATGCAAAATATATGGAGTATATCGGGGCAGGAACGAGATTGGCACATACACTTATCCGACCTTTATATCGTCTAAATCGGCCGTACATTGTGCTAGCCCTTATGTTTCTACTCAATATGGGACTGTCTATTTGTGTACCTAATCCATTGAGCCTTGCACTCCTTATGATGGTCACTATGTATCCTGTGTTACTTCGATTAGGTGTAAGCCCTGTAGGGGCGGCAGCGGTTATTGCTACGGGACAGCTCATGGATGTGGGCCCTGGTGCTGTGTCTACGTTGTTGATTGCAAAGGTCTTGAATATGCCCGTGCCAAACTATTTTGTAGGCTACCAGTTGCGTCTTTATTTCTTAGTCGCCATTGTGACGGCTGTAGCACACTTTTTCTGGCAGAAATATCGTGATCGAGTGGAGGAACCTAAGGCTATAGGTGCTTGTGAAAGTATTCCAGAGGCGCCAATTGGGCCTAAGCCGTATATGATATTCCCATTATTACCGTTGTGTTTTATCTTGGGCTTTAGTCAATATGGCTTTCCCGGGGTGAAGATGAATGTTACCCTTGCTATGATGCTTGCCTTTGGTATAGCTCTATTAGCTGAATTAATTCGTCATCGAAATCTGCGTACAGTTCTTAAAAGTACAACGATTTTCTTTGAAGGTATGGGGAACCAGTTCTCTTATGCAGTGACACTTATTATAGGGGGACAAATCTTTGCACAAGGACTAGTGAGTTTAGGTCTTATTGAATCCTTGCTTGGGGCACTTCAAACATTATCTCTTAACTCCATAGGACTTACCTCTGTGCTAGGGGGCGGTATGTTAGGCCTTAGCATGGTGACAGGTAGCAATGTAGCGCCATTATTTACTTTGGTTCCACTAGTACCTAATATCGTAGCTCATCTAGGCCTTGATCCGATTACTACTATGCTTGGTATGCAAAACGGTGCAAGCCTAGGCTTATTCCTTAGCCCTATTAGTCCTGTAATGGTCGGCGTAGCAGGCGTGGCGCATATTAAGTCAGTAGACTTACTTAAACGAACTGCTGTACCTGTTCTTGTGGCCTTACTTACTAGCTGTGTGGGGATATGTCTCCTTTACTAACTATCATCTAAAAGACTAATTAGTTATATTTAATCAGATATACTTTATATTGCTTTTTAAGTTTAGTTTAAAATTAGAAAACCCTCTTTACATGTAACGTAAAGAGGGTTATTATATTCCAAGATTAAATCATATGTAATTAAAATGGTTTCCTGCAATGATGCAAGTTTTAGCGCTTTGCGGATAAAAAAGGGCCTTTCTTCGCCGAACGGTTCTAGAAGCCAGAAAGGATGTAATGAACAATCAAGTTTCTATTTCAACAGCAAATATTCGTGGTGCCTTTGGGGCATTTTTTATCCCTGGTATGTATACAGCTTTATGGGCTGGTTTTGTACCATATTTAAAAGCGAAGCTTAGCATTGGTGAAGATGTATTAGGTTCCATGATTTTAGTGCTTGGTTTAGGTTCTTGTTTATCCATGGCTATAGCAGGTAAGCTTGTAGAGACCTTTGGATGCAAAAAAGTCGTTTTATTGGCTAGTTTTATTGGTATGTTATCTCTTGCTGTTATTACCATGTGTTCTACCATTGCTACTACAACAGCTGCTTTATTCTTCTTTGGCCTTGGTACAGGCCTAAGTGCGGCATCGGCTAATTTACAAGCCATTTTAACTGAAAAGGTGAGCAAAAAGCACTTGATGGGTGCCTATCATGGTGGGTGGAGCTTAGGTGGCTTTGCCGGTGCTGGCGTTTTGCTTGTCCTTTTAAAAATATTGTCCCTACCTGTTAATGAAAGTATTTGGGGACTTCTCATCGTATTATTCATTGCCATGGTTATAGTCAGTCAATTTATGCTAACCTTTGGTAGTGATCCAAATGCAAAGGTTACTAAGAAATCGAAAAGTCCATTATCGTTCCATCCAATTGCTATTATCTTTGGTCTCTTGTCCTTTGTATCTTACTTAGTTGAAGGTGCAGTAGGGGATTGGAGTGCATTATACTTATTCGAAGATAAAGGTATCGTTATCGAAGAAGCCGTTATGGGCGTTATGTTATTTAACGGTACCATGTGTATCGGCCGTTTGCTTGGGAATACAATTGGTAAACATTTGACATCTAAACAAGTTGTTGTTGGCGGTTATTTGTTAGGTGCTATTGCAATGGGGCTTATCGTATTCTTACCTGGCTATGGCTCTATGTATACGTATTTATTGCTTGGTATTTCCTTAGCTATGGTAGTACCAAACTTATTCTCTGCCATGGGGGAACAAAATGTAATTCCTATGACACAAGCTGTGGCAACATCTACCATGCTTGGCTATATGGGGATTTTGATGGGACCAGCATTGATTGGTTTTATTGCTCATGGCACAAGTCTTACTGTTGCATTTATCGTATTAACAGCATTACTTGTAGTGAGTGCAGGTATTAGTAAATACGCTTATATGTTGATGGACAAATCAAAAGAAGCTGAAGCTTAAATAATAGCCCTAAAGATTGAATGTCTTTGGGGCTAATTTTTTTATAGTAATATTACGCTTTTAAACATATAGTATTCCTTATAGTGAATGTAAAGGAGATACAAAAAAGCCACAGGGTGAACCTGTGGCTTTTAGCATATGCCCAAATATTATATTAGCGATCGCCATTGAAGATGGAGTTTTTAACAAGTACATAGTCTACTTTGCGAATTGCTTGTAGAGTAGTACCACCAGCGTAAGAAATAGCAGATTGCAAATCTTGTTCCATTTCAACTAATGTATCAAAGATAGAACCTTTGGAATCGATGAAGATTTTTTTACCTTCTACGTTTTTGCGTTCCCCTTTTTGGAACTCAGAAGCAGAACCAAAGTATTCTTTTACTGCTTTACCATCAACGATTTTTTCTTCCCCTGGGGATTCTTCGTGACCCGCAAAGAGGGAACCGATCATAACCATAGTAGCGCCAAAGCGAATGGATTTAGCGATGTCGCCATGATCGCGGATACCACCGTCAGCGATGATAGGTTTAGTAGCTGCTTTTGCGCACCAGCGAACAGCAGCCAATTGCCAACCACCAGTACCAAAGCCAGTTTTTAATTTAGTGATACAAACTTTACCAGGACCGATACCAACTTTAGTTGCATCTGCACCAGCATTTTCAAGTTCACGAACTGCTTCTGGTGTACCTACGTTACCAGCGATAACGAAAGTTCCAGGCAAGTTCTTTTTGATGTATTGAATCATATCGATTACAGCGTTGGAGTGACCATGTGCAATATCGATTGTAATGTATTCAGGTGTTAAGTTTGCTTTTTTGAATTCATCAACTAAAGCAAATTCTTCTGGTTTTACACCAATAGAAATAGAAGAATATAAATTAAGGTCGTGCATGCGTTTTACAAAGTCCATACGACGTTCTGGTTGGAAACGATGCATGATATAGAAATAACCTTCACGAGCTAATTTTTCTGCCAATTCTTCGTCGATAATAGTTTGCATATTTGCAGGAACTACTGGCAAGCGGAATGTGCGATTACCTAATTTAACATGTGTATCACATTCGCTACGGCTAGTTACGATACATTTATTAGGAATTAATTGCACGTCTTCATAATCAAAGATGTTCGTTGTATTAATCATATTTTCTATATCTCCTTCGAGTATTACAAATTGAACCTGTACCATTATACAAGAGTCGCGTAAAATTTTCAATACGTTCCGAATATTTTGTTTGGACTCAGAAACGAACTGTAGTACAATACAAGTAGATTATGCAAGTTATATACATTAATATATATGGTAAAAGGAGGTTGATTGACATGGATCAGTCCAAAACTCGCATGCTTGCAGAAGCAGGTGTGGCGATTGCAATTGCTCAAGTATTATCCTTTATTACGATTTTTCATATGCCTCAAGGAGGCTCTATTAAGGCTGCAGCTTTAGTGCCGCTCATGATTTATGCCTATCGTTGGGGTGGTGCACGGGGAATTTTTGCTGGCGTCGTATATGGTATTTTACATTTTATTTTAGGCTTTAAATCATCTGTACACTATTTAAGTATTATATTGGATTATCTAGTTGCTTATGGTGCCATAGGTGTATGTGGTTACTTCAAAGATTCTATTTCTGGACTCATTACAGGTTCTATTGTTGGTATTGCATTGCGCTGGGTCGCCACTGTTGTGAGCGGTGCCGTTGTGTTCGCTAGCTATGCACCTCAAGGTCAAAATCCATGGATTTACTCCATGATTTATAACGCTTCTTATATGGTGCCAGATGGGATTTTAAATATTGTTGTTTTACTATTCATTTACCAAGGTGTTAAACGAGGTTTAGGACGTCGTGGATAAATTAGGTTTAATTATTTTGGCTGGTGGTTTGAGTTCTCGAATGGGGCAACCTAAGGCATTATTGCCTTGGGTTAATGGTGAAAGCCTCATATCTCATGCACTTCGTAAGGGATTAGAAGCGGATGTGGATGATATCATCATCTCCATTGGTGATGATGATCAGTTAGGACATGCCATTCAGACTCATATTATTGATACGTTGTCGAACGATGAAAAGAAAAAAGTTTCTATTGTTCGGGATTCTATTGAGCGATGTGGTCCTCTAGGGGGACTTTATAGTGCTCTAGCTGTTGGAATGAGTCCTGCCTATGCGGTGATGGCTGTAGATATGCCATTTATGCCTATGGATTTATATTATGATTGGTTATATCAAGTGAATCATAATAATTGGAATGTCATAGTTCCTACTGGTTCTAGTGGTAAGCCAGAACCTATGGCAGGAATTTATAGGCCTCATATTGTATCATTACTTCCATCTATTCTAGCCGGTCAAGACGTATCGTTGCAGCATGCTCTTGATACGATTGGTCATGTTGAATCTATTGATGCCAGTGATTATGATTGGGAGCTAAGTAATGTAAATCATTATGATGACTATCAATGGGCTCGTGCATTAGCAGAAAATGAGTTCCGTCGTGTGCCGCTTATTAGTGTAGTAGCATCAAAACGTAAAACAGGTAAGACTACGGTAGTAACCCGCCTTGTAGCTGAGTTACAACGAGCTGGATTTTCTGTAGGCGTTGTAAAGAGTGATAAACACGGCTTTCAAATGGATCATGAAGGAACCGATACAGACCTTTCTTATAAAGCTGGTGCTGATGCGGTGGCTATTGCAGGCCCTAATGAAACAGCGATTCGTATACGCACTAAAGAACAATCAAATCTGTATGAAATATCACAGTTTATGCCTGTGGATATAGTTATACTAGAAACAAGGTCCCAAGGCATTGCCCCTATTATAGAGGTTACACAAGAGGGACATACGGAAGAGCTAATCTCGGATGATATGGAGCGAGTGGCTACAATCGAAATTAGCAAATTGGATCAAGACGTACCTAAATTGGTACGCCACATACAGGAAATGATGAGGAGTTTACATGGCCGTCGTTACTGTTGAGAAGGCACTCCAATTATGGGATGAGGCCTTACAAACACAAGTTCATAAAACTGAAACTATTGCTGTTAAGGCTGCGAAGGGGTACGTATTAGCTGAGGATATTATGGCATCAACTGATGTACCGGCCTTTTCGAAATCAGCGATGGATGGGTATGCTATTGCCTTTTCCGCGGATTGTAATGAGTATATTGTTGACGGTGTTATAGGCGCCGGCGTTGTATGGGAACAACCTGTTGGACTAGGCCATGCAGTACGTATTATGACGGGCGCACCTATACCGGATACATGTGATACTGTTATCATGCAAGAACAGGTAGTTGGCTCCGGAGAACCTGGTACAACAATCACAATTCAAGGTAAATACAAATGTGGCGATCATATCATCCCTCAAGGTGAGGAATGTAGTGCTGGCACCATTGTGATTCCTTGTGGAACAGAGGTAACCACTACGGTACAAACTGTTTTGACTGGTCTGGGAGTGACTGAGGTTGCTGTCAATGCAATGCCTCGCGTGTTAGTCCTTACCTCAGGTCATGAGGTGATTGAGCCCGGTGAAAGCTTAACACCAGGTAAAATTTATAACTCTAATAGAGCTATGATTTGTGGACTCTTGGAGGATTTAGGGTTTCATAAGATTACGCACTATCATGTCAGTGATGCTCCAGAGGAATTAGAGTCTGAAATTAATCATGTGTTACAGCTCAGTGAAGATGCCGATATTATCATTAGCTCTGGCGGTGTATCAGTAGGGCTGTTTGATACAATGCCTCTTATTTATGAAAAACTAGGCGCTAAATCCATTTATGAGCGCATTCAAATGCGTCCAGGTGCTGCATCCTATGGTGCAGTGACGCCGAAAGGTCAAATCATCTTTGGTCTATCTGGTAATCCAGGGGCTGCTTTCAACGGCTGGCATCTAATCGTAGCACCAACCTTAAAGCGCTATAAAGGTTTGGTAAACTGGACCACACCAGTAGTAGCCTGCGTAATGGATTCAGAAATCTTTAAGCGTAATGCTTTTGATCGCTATGTACAAGGTAAAGTAATCTTTGGTGGTGGCGCTCCACGCTTTGTAGCCAACCGTCACTTTAACAGTAGTAGTATGTTAGGATTATATACTGTTAATGCGTTGGCATGTATTCCGAAAGGTATACACGAAGTGCACCCTGGAGATACCTTTGATGTGTATCTATTAGAGCTGCTGCCTGCCATCTGAAGTGCCTCATAGCCTCGATGCCCGAGAAAACTTCAAGATGCTGTTGACCGTCGTTAAATAAATATATCATAATGAATGCATCCCTTGGATTAGTAGGGGTGCATTTTTAATACGTTAAGAGCGAAATTACCTTAGGGAGTAAAAGTGTAATGGATTATTTTCACTATACATATAAACACAATCATATAGATTTTAATAGTGATATATATAAGGTTAGTACGTATCATTACAACTGGCACAGTGGCGTAGAAATTCTAATCTTGTTAAAAGGTAGAATTGATATGAGTTGTAATAGTGAGGTTTTCACGATGGAGCCGCTCGATACTATTATTATATCGCCTCAAGTAGGTCATGCTACATTAGCCTTAGAGGAGGATACGACAGCTCTTGTTATTCATGTAAGTAAGGAGTTTTTCCAACACTTTGATTCTAACTTTGGTATGTATCAATTTGTATTGCGCTCAGATAAAAGTAATCGGTATAATCAATTCTTTACGTCATTACGTCATCATGCAGCACAAATGATGTTACTAATGGTGAATGGTGATAGTCCTGATCGTCAATTATATTTGGAGAGTCACTATTTATCGTTGACTAGTGATATATATCGTGAAATTGATGCGGTTAAGACTATCCCTGTACATACAAAGCCTGCTGATATGACCGTAGCTACCTTTGATAAAATGATTGCTTACATTGATGAAAACTATCAGCAAAAGATTGAGTTAGAAGATATTGCTAAAATTGGCGGTTATAATGTGAACTATACATCTCAGTTCTTTAAACGCCAATTAGGTGTTTCTTTTCTTGAATATGTTTTGCGTTTGCGGTTGCGAGAGGCGACAGTACGTTTGGTCAATTCTAATGATGGGGTTGCACATATTGCAAGTAGCTGTGGGTTTGCAGATATTAAAGCCTTTAATGTGGCTTTTAAGAAACATTTCCATACGACGCCATCGGAATATCGTAAACAAGCAAAAGAGATGGGGCGTAAAACAAAACTACATGATTGGAAGGAAATTATCTCCACTCAAGAAAATGATATTATGGAAATCTTACAATCTTGCGTAGCCTATAGAGCTGATTCTGTATATAGTCTTGAATTAAAGCAGGCTAATCAAAAATTACAGGACGTTAAGGAACAACTTGAGAGTGTTGTTAGAAAACTATCATCTTAATTTATCCAGCTTCAATGCGGTGATAATATGGCGTAAACTTTATAGCGTTATTTTTCTAATTTTAAAAATATACAATCATTAGGTATAGGTGATTTTGTATATATCATAATAGTAAATAAATATATGGTAAAAGAGTATTACTTCAGATAAGTAGTGCTCTTTTTCTTTTTGTATGTGGGTAAAATTGTATACCCGATAGTATTAGAACTTATTGATTAGGGCGATTTTGTATAATTTTAAAAGACTTTTACTATTAAATATAAACTTGTAAATTGGATAGTTATATCTCTGAAAAAGAGTACAATGTAATTAGTGATAGGAACTAAGGTTTTAAGTAGACAGTGTTATTGAGTCCTAAATAGTGAAGTACTACAGGAGGTTTACGATGAGTACGAAGGATCAACAAGTGCAAGAAATGACAAATAAAATAGCTAACTTCATTTCTTATATGGCAAAGGTATTGCCTGATGATGTACAAGAAAAAATCCATGAATTAGCTAAGGATGAAAAAAATCCTATGGCTAAATCTATTTATGAAACAATGCAACATAATATGGATCTAGCAGCTCAGCTTAATCGCCCTTCATGCCAAGATACAGGTGTATTACAGTTTTGGGTGAAAGTAGGTTCTAACTATCCTCTAATTGGTGAGCTAGAGGAAATCTTAAAAGATGCTACATATAAAGCTACACAAGAAGCTCCTTTGCGACTAAATTGTGTGGAAACCTTTGACGAATTTAATACTGGTACAAATATTGGTTTAACTGCACCTTATATTCACTGGGATATTATTCCTGGACGTGATGATGTAGAAATTTTCCCATACATGGCAGGTGGTGGGTGCTCTTTGCCAGGTTCTGGTAAAACATTAATGCCAGGCGAAGGTTATGAAGGTGTTGCCAAGTTTGTTCTCGATTTGATGACGAGTTATGGTTTAAATGCGTGTCCTCCACTTTTAGTAGGTGTAGGGATTGCTACTACTATTGATACTGCGGCTGGTTTATCTAAAAAGGCATTAATGCGTCCTGTATCTTCAAAAGCACCTAACGAAAAAGCTGCTTATATGGAACAATTATTAGAAGATGGAATTAATAAAATTGGTATTGGCCCTCAAGGTATGGGTGGGGATAAAACTGTTTTAGGTGTGAATATTGAACATGGTACACGTCATCCATCTGTTATTTCTTGTGCTGTCAGCGTAGGTTGTTGGAATCATCGTCGAGGCAATTTAGTATTTGATAAAGATGGTAATTGCACCGTTAAATCTCATAAAGGAGTGACACTATAATGGCTAAGAAAATATTAACTACACCTATTCAAAAATCTGATCTAGAAGGAATTAAGCCAGGCGATGTGATTTATTTAACTGGTCATATTACTACTACTAGAGATATGGGGCATCGCAGGGTGGTGGAAGAAGGTCAAACGTTACCAGTTGACATTAAAGATGGTGCTATACTCCATGCAGGACCAATTATTCGTACTATAAGCGATAATGAGTTTGAAGTTGTGTCTGTAGGACCTACTACATCTATGCGGATGGAAAAATTTGAGTACGACTTTGTGAAAGAAACAGGTGTACGACTTATTGTTGGTAAAGGCGGCATGGGGTCAGACACCGCGCGTGCATGTAAAGACTTTGGTGCACTACATTGTGTATTCCCAGCGGGGAACGCAGTTCTTGCTGCTACAGAAGTTGAAAAGGTAGAATCTGCTAATTGGCGCGAATTAGGTATGTGTGAAACTTTATGGACTTTTAAGGTTAAAGAGTTTGGACCTCTTATCGTATCTATTGACGCAGAAGGGCATAATTACTTTGAAGAAAAGAAAATTGAATATAATAAGAAAAAAGATGAAGTATTAGAAGACATATATAAACATGTAAACTTTATTAAATAAGTTACTCTAATTCCTAAAAGGCCCTGATGGTTTCACATTAGGGCTTTTTCTTGTTTGCATATCTATATTAAGAATATTTCTGTTATATAAGGTGGATTACTAAAATTGTTAGACATAAGTATTAGACATTAGAGATACTTTCATATATAATAGATTACTGTAGCTGTACAAATATACATCTACAGTAGACATTAATATCAATATAGTAAATATTAGATAGTAAGTTTATAGTTGTTATATAGTTGATAGATGGCCATGGTGCCGAGGAGGCTTTATGTTAAGCGATATTGAGATTGCCCAACAGAATGAAATGGAGAAGATTCAGGTTATTGCTGATAAATGTGGTTTAACACCTGATGACATTGAACAATATGGTCATTATAAAGCGAAGATTTCCTTTGATGCTATTCGTCGCTTAGAATCTAAACCTGATGGTAAATTGGTGCTGGTTACGGCGATTACACCAACACCAGCGGGGGAAGGTAAATCTACAACGAGTATTGGTCTCGTACAAGGCTTACAAAAAATTGGTAAAAATGCTATTGCTACATTGCGTGAGCCATCCTTAGGCCCTGTATTTGGCATTAAGGGTGGTGCTGCAGGTGGCGGTTATGCTCAAGTTGTACCAATGGATGATATTAACCTCCATTTTACAGGTGATATGCACGCTATTACAGCAGCTAATAATTTATTGTCCGCTATGATCGACAATCACATTCATCAAGGTAATGAATTGCAAATCGATTTGCGCCAATTATCTTGGACTCGTGTACTAGATATGAATGACCGTGCTCTTCGTAATGTAACGGTTGCCCTCGGTGGTAAAGTGTGTGGCTTCCCGCGTGAAGATCACTTCATGATTACTGTTGCTTCTGAAATCATGGCTATTCTTTGCTTAGCCAAAGATCTAGAAGATTTAAAAGAACGCTTTGGTCGCATTGTTATTGGGTGTAATTTAGCAGGTGAACCTGTTTATGTTCATCAACTTGGTTGCCAAGGTGCGATGGCGCTTCTTATGAAAGACGCAATCAAGCCAAATTTAGTACAAACATTAGAACATACACCAGCTATCGTTCACGGTGGTCCATTTGCAAACATCGCTCATGGTTGTAATTCCATCGTAGCTACAAAGCTTGGTCTTAAATTAGGTGACATCGTAGTTACAGAAGCTGGCTTTGGTGCTGACTTGGGGGCTGAAAAGTTCCTCGACATCAAATGTCGTTACGGTGATATTTTCCCTGATACAATCGTTATCGTAGCTACTTTGCGTGCTCTTAAAATGCATGGCGGTGTACCTAAACAAGAACTTAGCACAGAAAATGTTGAAGCTGTTACAAAAGGTTTCAGCAATTTGCAAAAAGCCATCGAGAACATGCGTTACTTTAACGTACCTGTCTTAGTGGCTATCAATAAATTTGCTACTGATACAGATGCAGAAATAGCTGAGTTAACTCGTCTTTGCGATGAATTTGGCGTACCTGTAGAACTTAATGAATGTTGGGAAAAGGGCGGCGAAGGCGGCACTGATATGGCGAAAAAGGTCGTGGAATTGCTTGAAGGTCCAAAACCAACATCTAAATTCGTATATGATTTAGAAGATAGCTTAGAAGAAAAGGTAAATAAAATCGTTAAAACCATTTACGGTGGCGAAGGCGTTATCTTTACAGATAAAGCTAAAAAGCAAATCAAACAATTAGCTGATTGGGGCCTTGATCGTTTACCTGTATGTATGGCAAAAACACAATATTCCTTATCTGATAATCCAGCACTTTTAGGTGCTCCAACAGGCTTTACCATCACTGTATCCGATATCCGCGTTGCTAATGGTGCAAGCTTTATCGTGTGCCGCACAGGTGATGTAATGGTTATGCCTGGCCTTCCTAAACGTCCTGCCGCTCTTAATATGGATATCGAAGCAGACGGTACGATTAAAGGTTTATTCTAATATAAATTTTTTGTAGCACACATTTTCTTAACTACCTATTGGTAGTGTCTGCTTTCACTCGTTTATATAGTGTGTTACCTGTATATTTTTATAGAAATGACAAAGCGATAACAAGGATATCTTGTTATCGCTTTTACATGAGGTCTTGTTATGAATTTAGTAGAACAACGTGTTGTAGATTTTGTGGCAGCTACTGCGTCTAAAGAACCGACTCCAGGTGGTGGTGCCATTGCGGCCTTAACGGCTGCAACTGGTGCAGCATTAGCTGAAATGGTGGCGAACTTAACCTTTGGTAAAAAGGGATATGAAGAGGTTCAATCTGAAATGAAAGATCTTCAAGCTACAGCGGAATCTATTCGTCATCGCATGCTAGAGTTGTCTCAGGCTGATGCAGATGTATTTAATATCTTTATGAATGCCTTAGGTTTGCCAAAGAATACAGATGAAGAAAAGGCTACGCGCACAGCGGCGATTCAACAAGCTTATAAAGATGCTGCGATGGTTCCCTTTGAAATCGGTGAGTTAGCCTATCAAGTCTTTGATTTAGCAGAGTTAGCATCTAAAAAAGGTAATCAAAATCTTATTACCGATGGTATCATTGCTGCAATCAATGCTCGTGCTGCAGTAAAGGCGGCATTCCTAAACGTACGTATTAATTTATCAGGTATTAAAGACGAAACATTTGTAGCTGATATAACCACAAAAATGAATGCTATTGAAACAGGTTTAGATGATAAAGAAGCGGCAATTATAGCATTATATGTATAACTAGCTCAAAATAGCAGTTTAAAATAGCAGATTAAAATAGCAGATTAAAATAACAAGATATACGACTGTATATATTAATCAATAATACCCCGAATGATTTCGAACGATTGATGATTTCAAAAATCTAATGTTCGGAAAATTTCGAAAGGGAACTTAGTATTTCTTTTGAAAATATTAAGTTCTCTTTTTTCTATTGTTAAAATCCGAACGATAGTGTAAAATAAATGGGTGTTATTTCGAGGTTTGATGTAGGAGACATTATGACAGATCAAAAACAAATGAATACGGTCGATAGTATGTTGCCAATACCACAGCTCTTTGCCTTTGGTTTACAACACGTACTGGCCATGTATGCAGGTGCCGTTGCTGTACCTATTATTGTGGCACAGGCCATGAACTTACCTATGGAAGATTTGATTCGATTAATTACAGCGGACTTATTTACCTGCGGTATTGCCACATTAATCCAAACATTAGGCTTTGGTAAAATTGGTGGACGTATTCCGATGATCCAAGGTGTTACCTTTGCTTCTGTTGGCCCTATGGCCATGATTGGTGCTCAGCATGGTATGACTGCTATTTATGGTGCTATTATCGTAGCCGGTTTATTTACCTTCTTGATAGCCCCATTCTTCAGTCGTCTTATTCGCTTATTCCCACCTGTAGTTACAGGTACAATTATTACCATTATCGGTATTAACTTGATGCCAGTTGCTATTAATTGGATGGGCGGCGGTATAGGTAATCCTCAATTTGGTAGTTTTACCAATATTGGACTAGGGTTCCTTACCTTCTTAATCGTCGTATTTGTTTATAAATTTGCCAAAGGATTCTTTAGTAATCTTTCTGTACTAATTGGTTTGATTGCAGGTACAGCGATTGCGTTTGCCATGGGCGTTACAAACTTTGATGAAGTAGGTCGTTCCCACTGGATTGCGTTTATTGAGCCTTTCTATTTCGGGTTGCCAACCTTTGATTGGGCGTCTGTACTTTCCATGATTATCGTAATGCTCGTAGTTATGGTAGAAACAACTGGTGATAGTATCGCTATTGGTGAAATCGTAGATAAGCCAATTGGTCGTAAAGAACTTGCTTCTATTATTCGTGCTGATGGGGTATCTACAGTTATCGGTGGTATTCTTAATAGCTTCCCTTATACAGCATTCGCTCAAAACGTTGGTCTTATTGCCGTAACAGGTGTTAAGAGCCGCTTTGTTGTAGCTGCATCTGGTGTAATCTTAATTTTATTGGGGTTATTCCCTAAATTAGCGGCTATCGTAGCTAGCATTCCCAATGCCGTGTTGGGCGGTGCTGGTATTGCCATGTTCGGCATGATCGTTGCTAGTGGTATTCGTTCCTTAGGCAAGGTTAGCTTTGAAGGCAACCATAATTTAATGCTCGTAGCTATCAGTATTGGTGTAGCTATGATTCCAATTGCAGCGCCAAACTTTTATGCTAATTTCCCTGCGTGGGCACAAATTATATTAAAATCTGGCATCACTTTCGGTAGTATTATGGCAATTTTGCTTAATTTACTACTTAATGGTGTTAACCGTGGTGACGAAATTAAAGAAATGGGTCGCCGATAAAAATTACTAAAAAAGAACTCTGTTCCTTGGAGCAGAGTTCTTTTTTAGTGATTAAATTCACAGGAAATTTGTGTGAATACTATGCTATAATAAATAGATAATTGTAGAATAATTTTGTGATGCTTTCAGTAACATGAAAATTATAAAAATGACTGCAATTACATGTTGAAATAAAGTTATGTATATATGGTATGTTCCCATAAGAAGGGAAAGGTTACATGGCAGAAGGAAAAATTATTGCTATCTCCATTAGTGAGAAAAAAGGGCAAAAGAAACATAATATTGAATCCGCAAATCTTATCGTAGATCATGGTATGGAAGGTGATGCTCACGCAGGCAATTGGCACCGCCAAATCAGTTTGCTTGGCATTGCAAGCATCGATCATATGCGTGCCCAAGGAGCGGATGTAAAACCTGGTGATTTTGCAGAAAATATCACCGTTGAAGGTATGGTGCTTTACGAATTGGCTGTAGGCACACAATTACAAATTGGTAAGGATGTAATTCTTGAAATTACTCAAATTGGTAAGGAATGTCATCATGGCTGTGAAATCATGAAACAAGTAGGATCTTGTATCATGCCTACACAAGGCATTTTCGGTAAGGTTCTTAAAAATGGTACAATTCACGTAGGTGATGACGTATCTATTATTAAATAATTCTGTATTGGTAAACGAGGTGTGTTATGAAAGACGCATGGGGCCGTACAATTGAATATGTACGTCTGTCATTGACAGATGCGTGTAATTTTTGTTGTCCCTATTGTCGACCTGCTGAAATTACACCTCAAAGTCAAACACAATTATTATCAGTTGATGAATGGATGACTATTTTAGGTGCCTTCCATCGTATCGGAGTGAAAGCGGTACGTTTAACTGGTGGCGAGCCATTGCTATATCCTCATATTGAAGAGCTGTTAGAACGTATCAAAGCAACGGGTTGGTTTGAAGATATTTCCATGACTACTAATGGTAGTCTATTATCATCTCGTGCTCAACGGTTGAAAAAACTAGGCTTAAATCGTGTGAATATTAGCTTGGATTCCCTTGAAAGTGAAGCCTTTGCTACTTGTGTAGGTAAAGAGGGGCAACTTGAGTCCGTTCTTGAGGGGATTCGCAGTGCTATTAATGCTAACTTTAAGTCTGTAAAAATCAATACGGTTTTGTCTCGACATTGGTCTGATGATGAAGTTAGATCTTTATTACAATATGTAGAAAAGTGGCCTGTTGTATGGCGCTTTATTGAATACATGCCATTCCAAGGCGATGCATTCCATGGTCCAACCTTTGATGAATGGAAGGCTCAATTAGAACGTGTTAGTGGAGGTCCGCTTACAGAAGTACATTCCGTTTATGGCTTTGGCCCTGCTACGTACTTAGCGTTACCAAGTGGAAAGGCTATAGGCTTTATCTTTTCTATGTCTCATAGCTACTGTGATACATGTAATCGTGTACGTCTCACATCTGATGGGCAAATGCGTTTATGCTTGTTGCGTGATGATGAGGCTGATCTTGTATCTCTTGTACGCAATGGTGCGACCGAGGAAGATTTAGCTTTGCATATTGAACGTGCGTTGCAACGTAAACAAGAACGTCATGATGGCGTAGGTATGGAACAACCTGAACGTCCAATGTGGCGTATTGGAGGATAGTATGGGGTTTTTGGATTTTCTAAAACCAAGATCAAAGGAACATATTGAAGAATGCTGGCCTGGTGGCAAGATGCTTCAAGTCCATATCGAATATGATACTAAATCCTCTGTAATTACCTACAAGGGACGTTATGGATTGCAATTTAATGTGCCAAAGGCAGATGTGACAGATATTATCGTCAAAGAGGTAAGCCGCACACATAGCGTTCTTCAACTGTATAGTGGTGCTGACTGTGTAGGAACTAGTGATATTCTCCCTACGGAGGCTTGTAATACGATGAAGGATTGGCTAGGACAATATTGATGCATATGTTTTATAGGAATGTAATAAATATTCTTTACATTCCTATAAAATAGGCATATAATTAGTCGTGTCATGGACCACTAGCTCAGCTGGCAGAGCACCTGACTCTTAATCAGGGTGTCCAGGGTTCGAACCCCTGGTGGTCCACCAAAATAAACCCGCACTACTGTGCGGGTTTTTCTTATTATTGTCTTTAGACTGGTTCGCGACGTAGTCGCGAATCATTAAACCACCCGCTATGCGGGTGCGGCAACGAAAGTTATACAAAAAAATCACCTTGCTTAAGTATAATGTAGGTGTTCAAGCCGCATTATATGCAAAAGAAAGGTGATCTATAAAAATAATAAAAAATAGTTGCCCCTAATAATAGCCATCCTCCAAGTAGCAACTGCGGTGATAACGGCGATTAATAAGGAGTAACCACAGGGGCTAGAAAAAGCCCCACTTTTCCTTATTATTATAGCAATGAGATATATATGCTTTCAAGTTTAACTTTAATAATTAGTATTATTGCCTTTATATTATCCGTTTATAATTTATTAGTAATATTAGGAGTACTGAAATGAAATTAGATGATGTAATGACAACACAAGAGGCGGCAGAACGATGGAATGTTACGGCGGATGCATTGAAACAGAATTGTAGAGGCCGTGTAAAGAATGGATTTTTAGAAGGTGAGTTTAGAAAGTCTGGGAAAATGTGGCTTGTAACCCGTCAAGGAATGGAAAGACTATATGGTGAAGAAATGGATCGTCACATATAATGTATATATTTTATGACATCATTTTGACATCATTTTATTAAAAAAAGGAATTGATGTCTTAGCGACTGCGATTGAAAATAATAAGTATATTGAACAAATACCAAAAAAAATATATGATCAATTGATATTTTAAGCTTTTAAATGTCACCTTTTCTGAAAGTTTTCTAATAGCTGTGATGAGTTTATTGGGGATGGCATATCTTATAGACAATACGGGCTTAATAGCTTATGATTGATATATAATAATTTTTCTCATTAGGAGGTAACGAATGGCAGTAGACATTTCTAGAACACAAGATGTGTATAAAGATGCTGGCCAAAGTGTCAACTTCACAACGTTGTTATTAAACCGCGAGGATCATAACGCAGAGCTTGAAGTGATTCAAGATATGGCGGACCGTATTCAAGCCATTAAACGTTCTGTAAGTATTCGTGCAAATGGTGCAGGTTTGGGCATTGCTTTTGGTTTCAGCCGTAAAGCATGGGATTATTTATTCCCTAATGCACCTGTACCAAAAGAGTTAGAAGACTTCCAAGGTATTAAAGGTGATAAACAAGACGTACCAGCTGTAGCAGCTGATTTATTCTTACATGTACGTTCCAATGATGAGTCCGTTACATATACTGTAGTGGATCAAATTATGGAGTTCTTACGTCCTATTACATCTGTAGTCGATGAAACTCATGGCTTCCATTATGAACAAGGTCGCGCCATCATTGATTTCGTAGATGGTACTGAAAACCCTGTTGGTCAAGAAGCTGTAGAGTGGGGCGTTATTGGTGATGAAGATCCTGAATTCACTAATGGTTCTTATGCATTTGCTCAAAAATATGAACACGATCTTGATGCGTGGCGTGCTCTTCCTACAGAAATGCAAGAAAAGTTCATTGGCCGTCGTAAATTCAGCGATATTGAGTTAGAAGATGATGAAAAAGATCCAGCAGCTCATAATGTAGTGGCTCAAGATAATCGCGATGATAAAGAACATAAAATCGTGCGCATGAATGTAGCGTTTGCTCAACCGGGTCAAGGTGTACGTGGTACATATTTTATTGGCTATGCTCGTTACTGGGATGTAACTAAAACTATGCTTACTAATATGTTTACGCAAAATGATAAATTGCTTGATTATTCTAAACCTATTACAGGCATGCTCTTCTTCATTCCATCCCTAGATACATTGGATGCTATTGCAGAAGGCGAATTATAATCCGCATAGCTAGTTTATGCATGATTTATATGGTTTGTGATGCTCAGTTTTGTTAGCAGTATATAATTTGAGTGAAAATATCATATAAGTTGAGTAAAAATATCATATAAATTCTATAGAAGCACCCCTTTTAGGGTGCTTTTATGCTATAATAAATCTATTAGACTCGTAAAAATACATTGTAGTTATAAATGAGGTATTCCATGAATTATACTAGCACCCGCGGTACCGTTGCGGTAAATGAAACATATGCATTGTTGCACGGCTTAGCAGAGGATGGTGGTCTATATGTACCATCTTTATTCCCTACAAACTGCTTAACTTACAATGATGTGAAAGATAAAAACTATCAAGAGGTAGCAGCTATTGTATTATCTAAGTTGTTCCCATGCTTCTCTGAAGCTCATTTAAATGAAATGATCAATTCTGCATACTCTGATGCTAATTTCAGTACTCGTGATATTGCACCATTACATTCCTTATTAGAAAAGGTTTCTGTGTTGGAATTATTCCACGGCCGTACACAAGCTTTCAAAGATATGGCGTTGTCCTTATTCCCATATCTATTGGTGGCGGCAAAAGAAGCAGAAGGTGAGAAAAAAGAGGTTCTTATCTTAACGGCTACATCTGGTGATACTGGTAAAGCCGCACTGGAAGGCTTTAAAGATGTACCTGGTACACATATCCAAGTTTTCTACCCAACAGATGGTGTAAGTCCTATGCAAGCAGAACAAATGCAAAAGCAAGAAGGAAATAACGTTAACGTAACGGCTATTCATGGTAACTTTGATGATGCTCAACAATTCTTGAAACGCTTATTCGTTGATAAGGCTACAGCAGAAGCGGTTGCGGAAAAAGGTGTGATGTTCTCCAGTGCGAACTCCATTAACATCGGCCGCTTGGCACCTCAAGTAGTGTACTATGTAAATACCTATGCTGAGCTTGTAGCACAAGGTGCTATTCACGAAGACGAAGCTTTCAACGTAGTAGTGCCAACAGGTAACTTTGGTAATATCTTGGCTGCTTACTATGCTAAAAAAATGGGTATTCCTATTGGCAAATTGATTTGTGCATCCAACCAAAACAATGTACTTACTGAGTTCTTTGAAACTGGCACATACGATATGAATCGTCCATTCTATACAACAATTTCTCCATCTATGGATATTCTTGAATCCTCCAACTTTGAACGTTTCTTGTACTATATCTCTGGTGAAGATAGTGAACGTACCTCTGGTTGGATGAAAGATCTTAAAGCAACAGGTAAATTGACTGTTAACGAAGAAGAGTTCAATCGTGTTAAAGCCAATTTTGCAGGTGCTTACGTAGATGATGAAGAGACGAAAGCTATCATTGAGCAAGTGTACAATTCTTATGGATATGTTATGGACCCGCATACGGCAGTAGCTATGGGCGCATACATGAAAGAATTGGAAAAACATCCTGAAGACGGTGCGCGTCATACAATTATCGCTTCTACAGCACATCCATTTAAATTCCCTACAGCTATCTGTGAGGCATTGGATATCAAGGTTGGAGAGACACCGTATGAAAGCTTAGATAATATCTCTGCTGTAACAGCTGTAGCTTTCCCTAAACAATTGGAAGCGTTGAAATCTAAACCATTGCGTTTTACAAAAGCAATTGATAAAGAGAATATGAAACAAGAAATATTGGATTTTGTAGATACATTCTCTAAATAATAGAATGCCGCCTTTCAGTAGAAGGGCGGCATATATTTTGGCTTTGTGAACTCTGTATCTCCTGTATATTGGATTGCTTATATAGATAATACAGGACAGTAACTATGTAGTTATATTATAGTAGAAGTGTATAGGGAGGTAGTATGGCTAAGAAAGGCCTAATATATGCACTGTTGTCGGCACTCTTGCTGAGCACAATGAATTTGTTTGTAAAGATGCTAGGCTCGAATATTCCTTCTGGGGAAATTGCCTTTTTCCGTGGCTTATTTGGTACTGTAGCGGTTCTTATCGTTATGTATACCCAAGGCATCCGATTCTCTAAAGAAGATAGAGGACATCTACTAATGCGCGGTTTATACGGCGGCTTTGGCATGGTTTGTAACTTTATTGCCTTAGTGCATTTAAAATTATCTGATGCAACGATTTTATTTCAAACATCAGGTATATTTGTATTGATATTTAGCGCCTTATTTCTTAAGGAACGGGTGCCTAAAGGGGCTGGGAAGTGGCTTCTTTTGATCTTTGTAGCTGTAATGGTTATGGTAAATCCATTTAGCTTTACCGGCTTTACTTGGTTTGCCTTAGTAGCTATTTTAGGGGCTGCTTTATCTGCAGCTGCGTATACAACGATTCGCCTTATATCTAAGCGAGGCAAGCATAGTAATTTTGAAATTATGGCTTATTTCATGATTACTGGTATGATTGCAGGACTTGTTACAACTGACAAACTCGTTATGCCTCAAGGTACAGACTGGATAATCATTTTAGCCATTGGTGGCATTAGTGTGGTGGCTCAGTTCTTCTTAACCGGTGCCTTTGTTACCACGAATGCCGTAGTGGCTCAATTCTTGCAATACGTTGGCGTATTTATTAGTTCCTTCTATGGGTTCTTGTTCTTTGGTGAAAGTTTATCTATTGAAACTATAGGAGCTGGTATTGCGATGTTTGTATCCTCTGTTATGCTAGCGCGCCTTAAAGAGCAAAGTGGTCCTTTGCGTGAAGGCAAGGTTATAGAAGATAAAATTAAATAACTGTGGAATATATACAATACAGTCAAGTTATAGAAGCCGATATGATACGGCCCGAATTTATTGCTGTTATAGAAGAGACTAGAGATCCTTCCTGAGATATAAACATATAATAGTATATATAAAGGGTTATAAATTACTTTTTCTAATTAGTAGAGTCTAACCGATGTAGGGTTAGACTCTATTTTTTGCGTATCTCAAATAAAATTTTAAAGAAATATATAACGATATGGTGCGAAAAGTACGCATAAATACTGATTTATTACAATTTTAGATAGATCTATGAAAAACTATATTAAATAAATTCGAAAAACTATATCGAAAAATATTGACATCTCTTCATCTTTCCTTTATGATTAGTACAGTTATTAACGCATTCTCAATTAAGTGTATCTAGGAGTAGTGAGAAATGAAACAATTTTTGAACGATTTTAAAGCTTTTGCATTCAAAGGTAACATGATGGACCTAGCTATTGGTATGATTATTGGGGCTGCTTTCACAGCGTTGGTTAACTCCGTTGTAAGCAACTTGTTCATGCCTATTATCAGCTTGTTCACAGGCGGTATTGATTTCAGTAACTTGTACTTGCCATTAAATGCTGCATCTAAAGATGCATTCATGGCTGGTGCTGATATTAATACAGCTCGTGCAGTTGGTTCTGTATTGCCATACGGTACATTCATTACTGATTTGATTCAATTCTTAATCTTGGCGTTCGTTGTATTCTTGATGGTTCGCGCATTAGCTAAAATGATGAAAAGCGCGAAAGAAGAAGAAGCTGCTGAAGCACCTACAACTAAAGAATGTCCATTCTGTAAAACAGAAATTCACATTGATGCAGTTAAATGTCCTAACTGTACAGCAGATTTGAAATAATTCAAATTTAAAGCTACATAAAAGGAGTAAGGCTTAGGCCTTACTCCTTTTTGTTGTATTACGCCAGCTTTCTAGTATAAAATATAAGTATATAATAGAAATATATAATATTAACTTTAACGTGAAATTCTTGGGCGTGTATTATAAGACGTTTTTGGAGGACTTATACATATGGAAAAAAAACCTCTAGTTGTTGTAAACGGTTTAGTCCGTAAAGATGCAATTGCTTATTTAAAAGAGCACGTAGATGTGCGCCAATGGACTGAAAAGACTGTAATGCCTCGTGAGACATTAAAGGAATGGCTCGTTGATGCGGATGGTTTATGGTGTGTTCGCCCTTTAGATGTAGATGGTGATCTTGTAAAAAATGCACCTAATTTAAAGGTTATTGCTCAAGCAGCTGTGGGTTATGATAATGTAAAAATTGATGAATTAACGGCAGCAGGCATTCCTTATGGCAATACGCCAGGTGTTCTTAATGAAACCGTAGCAGAGCTTGCTTTTACATTGATTGCTACTGCTAGTCGTCGTATTCTGGAAAATGCTAATTTCGTAAAAGAAGGACGTTGGGCTCAAAGACCATCGAATATTAAAGGCTTTGATTTGAGTCGCCGTACCCTTGGTATTATTGGGATGGGGGCTATTGGTGTATCTATTTCTCGTCGTGCTCGTGCATTCGGTATGACTGTGGTATACCATAATCGTAATCAGCGTATTGATGACAAGATTCATAAAACTACGTATATGGAATTAGATGACTTGTTAGCTACTAGTGATGTAGTTTGTGTGATGGCTCCACTAACAGATGAAACATATCACATGTGTGATGAAGCATTCTTCAAAAAAATGAAGAATACTGCTTTGTTTGTTAATGTTGGCCGTGGACCTATCGTTGATACAGATGCTTTGATTAATGCTCTAAAAACAGGTGAAATCGATTACGCAGCACTTGACGTAACTGATCCAGAGCCATTGCCAGCAGATCATCCATTATTGGATGTTGAGAACTGTCTTATCGTACCACATATTGGTTCTTATACTGATCGCACACGTTATGATATGTCTATTTTGACAGCTGACAATATTATTGCTGGCGTTCATAAGAAACCATTAAAGACCTGTGTTAATGAAGAAGTTAACTATAAGAAACCAGAAATGGATGTAGAGTCTGCCTTAGAAGAGCTTAAAAAAGCTGGTGTAGACTTAGCTGATTTCGACTAATATCACAAGACCTCAAAAGATATGCGGTATTATGCAAAATATGGTAAAATAAAAGAATATTTATCCTATGGAGGTTAGAACGTTGGAACATAAAGATATTGAAAAAACTGTAGCTCCTGAAGAAGTTGTATCTGTTAACTTTATCGAAGCTATCATCAACAAAGATAACGAAACTGGCAAATACGGTGGTCGTGTGTTAACTCGCTTCCCACCAGAGCCAAATGGTTACTTACATATTGGTCATGCTAAATCTATTTGTCTTAACTTTGGTATTGGCAAACAGTACAATGGCTTAACAAATCTTCGTTTTGATGATACGAATCCTGCAAAAGAAGATGTTGAATACGTAAACTCCATCATGGAAGATGTAAAATGGCTCGGCTTTGATTGGGCTGATGAACCACGTTATGCATCTGACTATTTTGGTCAAATGTACGAATATGCTAAGAAATTAATCACTCTTGGCAAAGCGTATGTAGATGATCAAACGGCTGATGAAATTAAACAAACTCGTGGCGATTTCTCTACACCTGGTGTTAACAGCCCATACCGCGATCGTAGCGTAGAAGAAAACTTGAAACTTTTCGAAGAAATGAAAGATGGTAAATACGCTGATGGTGAAAAGGTATTGCGTGCAAAAATCGACATGGCCCATCCTAATATCGTTATGCGTGACCCTGTTCTTTATCGTATTGTAAATGCAGAACATCATAACACAGGTAATGAGTGGAAGATTTACCCTATGTATGACTTTGCTCATCCTATTGAAGATGCTATCGAACGTGTTACACACTCTATCTGTACTTTAGAGTTTGAAGTTCATCGTCCATTGTATGATTGGGTACTTGAGGATTGGGATGATACTGAAATTCCGCAACAAATTGAATTTGCTCGTTTAAATGTAACTAAAATGGTTATGTCCAAACGTAAATTGCGTGCACTTGTGGAAGCTGGTCTCGTAGCTGGCTGGGATGATCCTCGTATGCCTACTATTTCTGGCTTGCGTCGTCGTGGTTACACGCCAGAAGCGATTCGTGATTTCTGTGATCGCATTGGTGTCGCTAAAGCTGATAGCGTTGTTGATATTGCTTTGCTTGAGTTCTGTATCCGTGAAGATTTGAAACTCAAAGCTACACGCCCTATGGTAGTTATTGATCCTGTGAAAGTTGTTATTACGAACTATCCAGAAGGTCAAACTGAACTTTGCACGGTTGAAAATAATCCAGAAAATGAAGAGTTGGGTAACCGTGAAGTTGTATTCGGTCGTGAAATCTACATTGAACGCAATGACTTTATGGAAGAGCCAGTTAAGAAATTCTTCCGCTTGGCACCAGGTAAAGAAGTACGCTTAAAAGGTGCATACTTCATTACATGTACTGATGTTATTAAAGATGAAAATGGCAATATTACAGAAATACACTGTACATATGATCCAGAAACTAAGAGCGGTAGCGGTTGCACTCGTAAGGTAAAAGGGACATTGCACTGGGTTGAAGCATCTACTGCAGTAGATATTGAATCTCGCTTATATGATTATTTACTTAAAGAAGATTCCGATGGTAAAGACTTCTTGGGCGATTTCAACCATGACTCCTTACAAGTATTCCACAGTAAAGGGGAAGCATGTCTTGCTAACACTGTACCAGGAGACCATTTCCAATTCTTGCGCCAAGGTTACTTTGTAACTGATAAAGATAGCACACCAGATCATATCGTAATGAACCGTATTGTTGGTTTACGCGATAGCTGGGCTAAGGCACAAAAGAAATAATTTAGTCAGTCATATACGTTGCTAAGATAATGATAAAGAACCGCTCCACTAAGGGCGGTTCTTTACTACTGTGTTGTTACTATAAATGTTGAGAGTTTGTGACATTAACATTTCACTAGAGGAGACATATGAAAAAATTAGTATTACTTGCTACGGCGGCAGCTGTATTAGTATCTGTTCCAGTAATAGGTTCTGCAGCAAACATTAAGTCCGTTTTGAATAAAAGTCAAACTGTAACATATCAAGGTGTTAAATTACCTGAAGGTGTTACAATGTATCAAAATAATCCTAAAGCACTTTTTGCAGGCGATGCAAAAAAAGATATTAAATCTGTGTTTATAGAAGCGGGCGCTACCTCTGCTAATGTATCTACATTGAATATTAAGAACGAAAATGAAATGAACTATGCTGTATATGGTGATGTAGTATTAGGAAAGAAATTATCTGGTCGCATGAGTGAAACTAAGCATGTCAATGCAGATCCATCTTCACTAGGTGCACTTGCCTCTGCTATTAATAAGGGGGATAGTCCAATCCTTGGTACTTTCACAGTTGTAACGCCATTAGCTAAACAAGGTAATGTATACGAAGGAACATTAAAATATAAAAGCATAGCTAATAATAATTCTTATAATGAAGTTTTACATATTAGCCTTTTTGATGATAAATATACTGGTCCGAATGCACGTTTTATATCTATAAATGAAGCTAATGATGCTGCGATATTCCCTAAAGTTAAGACTTTGCTAACGGTTAAAAAATAAATAATTATTGAAAATATATATCAATTATTCTTGACAATTTTTCTCATCAAGAGTACTATTGGCATATAGGAATTATTCTCATTAGAGAAAGTTCTAACGATGTGCAACAGGCAGGTACTATTATGATGAATTCAATTGACCATATCATTGGATATCATTGTGCACCGGCAATTCGAGGTGTCAAGCTTTCGAACTTGGTTTCTATTCCACGGGACATGAATGAACAAATCCAATTTGTATTGACAGAATATAATAAAGAGTTCAATGAAAAAGGATTGTTCTTCTTTGAATTATGTCGCTGTAAAGCGCGTAGACTATTATTGGTATTCCGTGAGAAACAATTACGAGACTATGTACGGCAACCTGCAGTAATGACATTTTTGAAAGCCTACGGTTATCATGATCGCATGAGTATTATGGAGATGCTTGAGCACCTAAGATATCGTATGGAAGCAAGTGTTGATTTTCCACATGAAATCGGCGTATTTCTAGGTTATCCGTTAAATGATGTGAAATATTTTATTTCTCGTCGTGGCAGTGGATATCGTATGTGTGGAGAGTGGAAAGTTTACCATGATGTGGTAGATGCAAAGCGCTCTTTCTTATGTTACAAAGCATGTCGTGAATTTTGTCAAACTCAATTGATGTTGGGAAAAACATTTAGTTCATTGGTCGCAAGAACGGCCTAGGAGGTACAAGATGATTGGTGTAATTTATTGGTCCGGTACAGGCAATACAGAACAAATGGCTCAAGCAGTAGCTGAAGGTATCAAAGCTGCAGGTCAAGAAGTTGAAGTGAAATCTGTTTCTGAAGTATCCGTAGATGACGCAGCAGCTTACGAAAAACTAGCTCTTGGCTGTGCTGATATGGGTGCAGAACAATTAGAAGAAGGCGAATTTGAACCATTCTACACAGAATTAGAAGCTAAATTGGGTGGTAAAAAAGTAGCAATCTTTGGCTCCTATGGTTGGGGTGGCACTTGGTTAGAAGATTGGGGCACTCGCATTAAAGACGCTGGTGGCGAATTAGTAGCTGATGGCGTGGCAATCTTGGGTGAACCTGATGATGATGGTAAAGCACAATGTGAAGAATTGGGTAAAACATTAGCAAACGCATAGTTTACTCTTAACCATTAATATAAATCCTAACAGATAACAGTATATAAAGGCTGTAATAACGATATGTCGTTATTACAGCCTTTTTTGTATGCAATAAGAAGATTATATACACTTACTATGTATATAGACGTAACTTTTTGGTAGTTATGAATGTAGGAGTATTTATAAAAAATATATATATGCATAATGACATAGCAGATTGAATTAATACATATAAAAATATAGATATACATTGATTTTTATAGAGTTTGAATAGATTTAATTATATAGATGTGATAGCACAAAGGTCATTAAAAAAATTTATAACAGCCGGTTTATATGATGGAAATCACAGGGAATGTATATGTTTATAACAATGGATGTATATGTTTGAATGTTTATAAATAACTTTAATGCATAATAGCATTGCATTTTTGTATACATAGACCTATAATTTAAGTAAGGAACCTAACAAAAAATTAGGTTGATACAAAAATAGTTAGAATTGTTCTCATAATGCTGACTATGTAAGCGGACTGAAGTTATTTAGACCATAAAGTTAACCGATACCGATGAGAGGGAGGTTATCTCAATGAGTACATTGGAACGGCTAAAAGTAATAGCCCATGGATTGGCCATACAATTCGGACCATCTTGTGAAGTACTAATACATGACTTACAAAGAGATCTCGATACATCACTTGTATATATAGAAAATGGTACGATAACGAATCGTCATGTTGGTGATGGTCCATCACATGTGGTTTTAGATGTACTCAACTATGATGATGGTAGTGAAGGTAGATTTGGGTATCTAACAAAAACTAAGGATGGACGGATATTAAAATCCTCTACCATGTATATCCGTGATGATAATGGCAATATTGAATACCTATTAGGAATTAATCAGGATATTACAGAGTTTGTTATGATGCATCGATCACTTGAAAGTCTTATAGGGATAGGTCAAGCTGAGACTGGCACTGTTGAAAAAATTACTACAAGTGTATCGGAACTATTAGATGATTTACTACTAGAAGCAGAACGGTTAGTTGGCAAACCTGGACCACTCATGAATAAAGTAGAGCGACTAAAAGCTATTAGCTACTTAAATGAAAAAGGGGCATTTCTTATCTCTAAATCTTCAGAAAAGATTGCGGAGTATTTCAATATTTCTAAGTTTACTCTTTATAGTGATTTAAATACTGTAAAGGAAGAATCATAGGAGGCAAATATGGACCGAATTCAGTGGAAACGTAATACGATGGCACCATCTAGTGACAAGTTTTTGTCTGTTATGGATGTTAGAGAAATTAAGAAAGCTAAAGCGTTTCATGAAAGTTTTCCACAGTATAGTGTAACTCCACTAGTATCGCTAGAAAAATTAGCAGATTATATCGGTGTTAATTCTCTCTTTGTAAAAGATGAATCTTACCGCTTTGGCTTAAATGCGTTTAAGGTATTAGGCGGCTCTTATGCAATGGCAAAATACGTAGCTCAACAAACTGGTAAAAATGTTGAGGATGTACCATATGATGTATTAACTTCTCCACAATTAAAAGAAGAATTCGGACAAGCTACATTCTTTACAGCTACTGATGGTAACCACGGACGTGGCGTAGCCTGGGCTGCTAATAAATTAGGTCAAAAAGCAGTAGTATTCATGCCTAAAGGCTCTACAGAATATCGTAGAAAACAAATTGAAAATGAAGGTGCTACCGTAACGATCGAAGAATTCAACTACGATGAATGTGTACGGTTAGCAACTAAAAAATCTAAAGAAGTTCCAAATGGTGTTGTAGTTCAAGATACAGCATGGGAAGGTTACGAAGAAATTCCAAACTGGATCATGCAAGGCTATGGCACAATGGCTATGGAAACGGCAAATCAGTTAGAATCTGAAAACTGTAAGGTACCAACTCATGTATTTGTACAAGCTGGTGTAGGTTCTCTAGCAGGTGCTGTAGTAGGTTATTTCACTAATTTATACAGCAATGCAACTAAGAAACCTAAATTAGTGGTTGTAGAAGCTGAAGCAGCAGCTTGCTTATATAAAGGGGCTGTAGCTGATGATGGTAATCCTCGTATCGTTGAGGGTGATTTAGAAACAATCATGGCTGGACTTGCATGTGGTGAACCAAATACAGTTTCTTGGGATATTTTGAGAAACCATGCGGATGTATTCGTATCTGCTCCTGATTGGGTAGCAAGACTTGGTATGCGCGTTGGTGGTGCACCGATTAAAGGTGATACACCAATCACTACAGGTGAATCTGGTGCAGTTCCACTAGGTCTTGTAACGGCAATTATGACAATGCCGGAATATGAAGACTTACGCAAGGAATTAGAATTAGATGCGTCTTCAAAGGTGCTCTGCTTCTCCACTGAAGGTGATACAGACCCTGAAAGATATAAAAACATTATGTGGTATGGTGAAGATCGTTAGGAGGCATTAATTATGGATTTACAAGCAATTAAACAAGCAGCAGCAACTTATGGACCAGCGATGACCAAGTTCTTACGTGAAATCGTAGCATTCCCTGGTGAAAGTGCAGAAGAAAAAGAACACGTTCAACGCATTGAAAAAGAAATGAAAGATCTTGGCTTCGACGAAGTTGAAGTAGATCCAATGGGTAACATTCTTGGTTACATGGGTACTGGTAAAACACTTATTGCCTTCGACGCTCATATCGATACTGTAGGTATTGGTAACCGCGATAACTGGAACTTCGATCCTTATGAAGGTTTTGAAGATGAAACTAAAATCGGTGGTCGTGGTGTATCCGACCAATTAGGTGGTATCGTATCCGCTGTATACGGCGCTAAAATCATGAAAGACTTAGGTCTTTTAAGTGATAAATATCGCGTACTTGTTGTAGGTACAGTACAAGAAGAAGACTGCGATGGTCTTTGCTGGGAATATATGATTAAAGAACGTAATATTCGTCCTGAATTCGTAGTATCCACTGAACCTACTGACGGCGGTATCTACCGTGGTCAACGTGGCCGTATGGAAATCCGCGTAGATGTACAAGGCGTATCTTGCCATGGCTCTGCTCCTGAACGCGGTGACAACGCTATCTACAAAATGGCAGACATTCTTCAAGATATCCGTGAATTGAATGCTAACTCTGCTGATGAAAGCACAAAAATTAAAGGTCTCGTTAAAATGCTTGACCCTAAATTCAACCCAGACCACTACGAAGAAGCTCGCTTCTTAGGTCGCGGTACTGTAACTACTTCCCAAATCTTCTACACTTCTCCAAGCCGTTGTGCAGTAGCTGACTCTTGCGCCGTTTCCTTGGACCGTCGTATGACCGCTGGCGAAACATGGCAATCCTGCTTGGCAGAAATCGAAGCTTTACCACATGTTAAAGAATATGGTGCAAAAGTATCCATGTACGAATATGCTCGTCCATCCTGGACTGGTTTGACATATCCAATCGAATGTTACTTCCCAACTTGGGTAATTCCTAAAGATCACAAAGTAACAGAAGCTTTGGAAGAAGCATACACTAGCTTGTATGGTAATGAACGTATCGGCGCCGAAGATACAGTTGAAATGCGTAAAGCTCGCCCATTGACTGATAAATGGACATTCTCCACAAATGGTGTTTCCATCATGGGCCGTAATGGAATCCCTTGCATCGGCTTCGGTCCTGGCGCAGAAGCACAAGCACATGCTCCTAACGAAATTACATGGAAACAAGACCTTGTAACATGTGCGGCTGTATATGCATTATTGCCATCCGTATACTGCAAAGACTAATATCATATACATTGAATTAGATCTCTTTAAAACGGAAATCACTAGAACATAGTTCATAACTACAAATTTAATATGGTACCTCACCATTTGATGAGGTACCGTATAAAGTTAGATACTAAGTAGCCCTTTAGGGAATTGAAAGAGAGGACTTACAGATGACAGACTTCAATAAAAGTATTGAAACTTTAAAAGACTTAGACGTTAGCAAAATGTACGGTGAAGATTTCTTCCTTACATGGGAAAAATCTGAAGATGAATTAAAAGGTGTTTGGGCAGTAGCAGATGCATTACGAGCTCTTAGAGAACGCAATATTTCCACTAAAGTATTTGACAGTGGCCTTGGTATTTCTTTATTCCGCGATAATTCTACAAGAACTCGTTTCTCCTTCGCCTCCGCTTGTAACTTGTTAGGTCTTGAAGTTCAAGATTTGGATGAAGGTAAATCCCAAATTGCTCACGGTGAAACAGTTCGTGAAACAGCGAATATGATTTCCTTCATGGCTGACGTTATCGGTATCCGTGATGATATGTACATCGGTAAAGGTAATGCTTACATGCATCAAGTATCTGATGCAGTTAAAGAAGGTCATGAAGATGGCGTATTAGAACAACGTCCTACACTTGTAAACTTACAATGTGATATCGACCATCCAACACAAATTATGGCTGATGCGGCTCATATCATCAAAGAATTCGGTGGTGTAGAAAATCTTAAAGGCAAAAAAATTGCTATGACTTGGGCTTACTCTCCATCTTATGGTAAACCTTTATCCGTACCTCAAGGTGCTATTGGTTTATTCACTCGTTTAGGTATGGAAGTTGTATTAGCACATCCTGAAGGCTATGAAGTAATGCCAGAAGTTGAAGAAATCGCTAAGAAACAAGCTGAAGAAAGCGGCGGTTCCTTCCGTAGAACTAACGACATGAAGGATGCTTTCAAAGATGCAGACATCGTATATCCTAAGAGCTGGGCTCCATTTGGTGCGATGGAAAAACGTACGAAATTGTATGGCGAAAACGACCATGAAGGCATTAAAGCATTAGAAAAAGTTCTTCTTGAAGAAAATGGTAAACATAAAGATTGGGCATGTACTGAAGAGATGATGAGTCTCACTAAAGACGGTAAGGCTCTTTACTTACATTGCTTACCAGCAGATATTACAGGTGTAAGTTGTGAAGAAGGCGAAGTAGACGCAACAGTATTCGATCGCTATCGCGTACCTCTTTATAAAGAAGCAAGCTACAAACCATATGTTATTGCAGCTATGATCTTCTTAAGCAAATTTAAGAATCCTGTAGAAACCTTAAAAGAATTAGAACGGAAGGGAACTGACCGAGTTCAACCGTAAAGTAAACTTTAGGGGCCATCCGTGTTGATGGCCCCTTTTTATTCTTAATAGTTTGTTATGAGGCATAACATGAAAAAAAGAGTTGTAGTAGCGTTAGGTGGGAATGCATTAGGTAATTCCCTTCCGGAACAAAAAATTGCAGTAAAAAGTACAGCTAAAACTATTATTGATTTAGTAGAAGCTGATTGTGATGTGGTAGTAACTCATGGCAATGGCCCTCAAATTGGTATGATCAACAATGCGATGGCTGCATTGACACGAGAAGTAGAAGGACAACCTAATACACCATTGTCCGTATGTGTGGCCATGAGCCAAGCATATATCGGGTATGACTTACAAAATGCCCTTCATGAAGAGTTGTTGAATCGTGGTATTGAACATCTACCAACTATGACAATGGTTACGCAAGTATTAGTTGACCAAAATGATCCTGGATTCCAAAATCCAACAAAACCAATCGGTCACTTTATGACTAAAGAAGAAGCTGAATACGCAGAAAAAAATTACGATTACGTTGTAAAAGAAGATTCTGGCCGCGGTTATCGCCGTGTAGTAGCATCTCCAGCTCCTAAAGAAATTATCGAAATCGAAGCGATTAAAGGCTTAGTTGGGAAACAATTAATCGTTGCTTGTGGCGGTGGCGGTATCCCTGTAACTAGAGAAGGTAATGAACTTCATGGTGCAGCAGCCGTTATTGATAAAGACTGGACTAGTAGCTTGTTAGCACAAGAAATTGATGCAGATGTACTTGTTATCTTAACAGCTGTTGAAAAAGTAGCTATTAATTTTGGTAAAGAAAATGAAAAATGGCTAGATGAAATAACCGTGGCAGATGCGAAAAAATACGCAGCAGCAGGCGAATTTGCAGAAGGTTCTATGAAACCTAAAGTAGAAGCAGCTATTGCCTTTGCAGAATCTAAAAAAGGCCGTGTTTCCATTATTACATTATTAGAAAAATCTAAGGATGGTATAGCAGGAAAAACAGGTACGCGTATCGTATTATAATAATATATAGATTTATAAGTATACATCCAACGACTCGTTGGGGAGGTGCCCGTATGATTATATTAGGAAAAGGTACTGTAATTACTCGCGACACTGATAGACCTATCATTTATGATGGTGCCGTTGCTATTGATGGGACTCAAATTATTGATATCGGAACATATGATGAGTTATGTAAAACTTACACAAATGCAGAAATTATTGATGCTCATAACGGCTTGATTATGCCAGGTTTTATCAATGCACATCACCATATTTATTCCGCTCTTGCACGCGGTTTATCCTTGCCAGGACCAGCACCAACTAATTTTGGTGAAATTTTAGAAGGCTTATGGTTCTATTTAGATAATAAATTAACAGCTCCAGATGTGAAGGCTAGCGCATTGCTTACATACTTAGGCTGTATCGAAAACGGTGTCACTACTATCTTCGATCATCATGCAAGCTATGGGGAAACCGCTAATAGTTTATCTGTAATTGCTGATGTGGCTAAACAGTTTGGTGTTCGCTCTTGCTTATGCTATGAAGTATCTGACCGTAACGGTGTTGATCAAATGAAAGCAGCTGTTGCAGAAAATGTACGTTTTGGTAAAGAAGCGAAAAAAGATCCATCTAGACTCGCTGCTATGATGGGCTTACATGCATCCTTCACGTTAAGTTCTGAAACATTAGATTATGTGAAAGCACAAAATGAAGACAAGTTAGGTTATCACGTTCATGTTGCTGAAGGCCCTGAAGATGTGGCAGATAGTAAAGAAAAATATGGCATGACACCTGTGAGACGACTTGTAGAGGCAGGAATTTTAGGTCCTAAGAGTATTGCAGGTCACTGCGTACATGTAACTGATCAAGATGTGGAATTATTGAAAGAATCTCAAGCCAAGGTTGTACATAATCCAGAAAGTAATATGGGTAATGCAGTAGGCACAACAGATATCTTAAAACTATTAGGTGCAGGTATCACAGTTGGTCTTGGTACAGATGGTTATACAAATGACATGCTCGAATCTTACAAAGTGGCAAATTGCCTTGTAAAACATGAGCAACATAAACCATATGTAGGTTGGGGCGAAGTTCCTCATATGCTATTCGAAAACAACCGTAAAATGGCGAATGAATTCTTCGATACTACAGTTGGCATCCTTAAAAAAGGTGCCGCAGCTGACGTAATCGTTCTTGATTACGCAGCACCAACGCCACTTGATGAAAATAACATCAATGGTCACTTATTATTCGGTGCTAATGGTATGTATGTGGTAACAACTATTAGTGATGGTGTACCACGTATGATCGATCGTAAGTTACAAGGCATCGACAAAGCTGAAGTAATGAATGAAGTTTTAGCAACATCTAAAGGTTTATGGAAACGACTAAACCCATAACACAAGCGCTTTAAAGGAGTGTGACATTATGAGTGACATTATGTATCCGGTAAGTTTCGGAAATTTGATGAACCACATTATGACTGAGTACAAGATGTACAATCGTATTTACAATGTAAATAAAATTCATCGTACTAATCATAATCAACGCTTATCTATCTTTGGTAAATCCATTGAAAACCCTGTAGGTCCTGCAGCTGGCCCTAATACACAGTTGGCACAAAACATTGTGGCTTCTTATGTAGCTGGTGCTCGTTGCATCGAATTAAAAACTGTACAAATTATGTACGGTGAAGAATTAGGTATTCCTAGACCTTGTATCTACTCTGTAGACGAAACATACAACGTAGAATGGTCTTCTGAATATAGCTGTGATGAAGCTGCTGATGAATACATCAAAGCTTGGTTCGCATTAAAATTAATCTCTAAAGAATTAGGCTTAGGCGATCCAGATGGCTTCTTATTCATTATGAGTGTTGGTTACAACCTAGCTGGTATTAAGAGCCCAATGGTTGATAAATTCATCAACACAATGCGTAGCGCATCTCAATCTCCTATGTGGGATGAATGCAAACAATGGTGTCTTGACCATGTAGATGAATTTGAACATATCGATGCTGATTTCATCAACTCCATTAGCGATGAACTTTGCCAAGCAATTACATTGTCCACAATGCACGGTTGCCCGGCTGAAGAAATCGAATCCATTTGTTCTTACCTAATCAGTGAAAAAGGTCTTCATCTATACTTGAAATGCAACCCTACATTATTAGGTCCAAAACGCATTAGAGAGTTATTAGATAATGCTGGTTTTGAATATATTGACTTTGAAGATCATCAATTCGAAGTTGATCTTCAATTCGATAAAGCTGTTCCAATGTTAGAACGTCTTATCGCTCTTGGTGAAAAACACAACAAGATCTTTGGCGTTAAATTGACAAATACATTCCCTGTACAAATTCATAACAATGAATTGCCAGGCGAGCAAATGTACATGTCTGGTAAATCCTTGTTACCTGTAACAATTGGCGTAGCTGAGCTTTTAAGTGCTCAATTCGGCGAACGTTTACCAATGTCTTACAGTGGTGGTGCTGTAAAACAAAACATCAAAGCTATCTTTGATTGTGGTATCTGGCCTGTAACAGTATGTACAATTCTTCTACAAGGCGAAGGTTACAATACGTTCAAAGGCTTAGCAGATGAAGTTGAATCTACCGATTACAACGCTGCTTTGAAAGTGCATAAAGATCTAATCGCTAAACTTGCTAAAGATATTAGTGAAAATAAAATCTTCAAGAAAAGCGATGCAATGAAGAAAAAACGTGAAGCAATGCCATCCTTCCCTGGTACACGTAGCTCTGACTACCACTGCCGCGTAGTGTGTGGTGCTTGCGTTCGCGTATGTCCTAACAGATGTAATGAAGTCGTTACTGTAAATGATGCTAAATTGATCGTCCATGTAGATCAAAGCTGTAATGAGTGTGGTAACTGTGCATGTCATTGCGTAGAACCTTGTCAACCATACAAGGATCGCATTACATTCTTCCACAATGCTGAAGCTTTAGCAGATAGTACAAATGATGGTTTCTACATCACAGGCACTAGCTGTGGCTACCGCTTCAAAGGTGAAGAAGCCGTATGTGACATTGATGCATTACCTGAAGAATTGAAAGGAGTTGTACATGCCTTCTGTAAAGAGCATGTGTACTATGTATCATGATTATCATACAACAAGGGGAATTGGTCTTAACTGATCGAATCCTTACCGGAGATTTATTAATCGATGGCGACAAAATTGTCGCCATCGATGAACACGTTCCTGTTCCAGAAGGAGCTAAAGTAATTGATGCAAAAGGTTGCTATGTATTTCCAGGATTCATAGATCCTCATACACACTTCCAAATGACTAATGCTTTAGCATCTACTGCGGATGATTTTGATAGTGGCACAAAGGCTGCTATCCTTGGCGGGACTACTTCAATTATCAATTTTGCTTCTCCTGAGGAAGGCTCCCTTTGTAAAGGCTTAGAGGTTCATAAGGAGCGTGCCGCAGGGCATTGCTCCTGTGACTACAAATTCCATATGGAACTTGTAGAAATGAATGATACTGTGGCCAGTGAAATCCCAAAAGTGGTTGAATCTGGCGTATCATCCTTTAAGGTATATTTAGCTTATGGCTTCCGTTTAACGGACCGTGAGATTTATGACGCTATTGAAGCTATTAAACCAACAGGCGCACTTGTAGGAGCTCACTGTGAAAATGGTGATCTCATCGATGCACTCGTAGCTAATAAACGTAAACGTGGTGAATTAGATGTAAGCAATCATCCACTCACAAGACCTGCCATGATTGAATCGGAAGCGATTAAGCGCTTTAGTACAATTGGTGCTGCATTAGAATATCCTGTACATATTGTTCATGTAAGTTCTAAAGAGGGCCTTGAAGAGGTTATTCGAGAACGGAACCTAGGGCATAAAGTGACTTGTGAAACATGTCCACAATATTTAGTGCTCGATGAATCACGATATAATTTGCCTGATTTTGAAGGTGTTAAATATGTGATGAGCCCGCCGCTGAGAACAATTCAGGATCAAATGGCAATAAAGGATGCCTTAGTAAATGGCATATTCCAAACGATTGGGTCTGATCATTGTAGCTTTACGTTTGATGATCAAAAGCTAAAAAGTCGACATGATTTTACTCGTATACCTGGTGGTATTCCAGGTGCTGAGGAACGAGGAATCATAGCTTATGATGTGTTGGTAAATCAATGCAATATGAGCGTTGTAGATTTTATGAAATTAGTTAGTGAAAATCCTGCAAAGCTTTACGGTATGTATCCGAAGAAGGGCACGTTAGCCGTTGGTAGCGATGGGGATATTACAATTGTTGATAAGCGCATTGAGCATGTGCTTTCGAAAGAGTCCGCCCATACAAAGGCAGACTATATACCTTATGAGGGCATATCTGTAACAGGTAAAGTTCGAGATGTTATCCTTAGAGGTCACCATGTGGTACAAGATGGATCCTTAATAGAATCATATCTTGGTGAATGTATTCCTTAATGAGAGGAGGGCTATATATGTACCGCTTTCAAGTGAATGGCACCCAACATGAGGTTCAAGAGGATCAACGTTTAATTGATTTCTTGAGAGCCGATTTGAAATTAACGGGCACTAAAGAAGGTTGTAGTGCTGGTGCTTGTGGTACGTGTACAGTAATTATAGACGGAAAAAAAGCAAAGGCTTGTGTAACTAAATTATCCCAATTAGATGGTAAATCGGTTGTAACGATTGAAGGACTATCTGAACGGGAAAAAGCGGTATACACCTATGCTTTTGGTGAATGCGGAGCGGTGCAGTGTGGTTTCTGTATCCCAGGTATGATTATTAGTGCAAAAGTTTTGATTGATGAAAATAATGACCCTACACCTGATGATGTTAAAAAAGCTATTTTAGGCAACATTTGTCGTTGTACAGGTTATGTAAAAATTGAAGAAGGCATTATGCTGGCAGCAAAAATGTTCCGTGAGAACTTACCAGTTCCTGAAAAGGATATAACTGGTAATGTAGGTGCTCGTTTACACCGTGTAGATGCAGAGGAAAAAGCACTAGGTACTGGACAATACGCTGATGATATACATATGGATGGCATGATTTATGCTAAAGCATTGCGCTCTAAATATCCTCGCGCTAGAGTTGATCGCGTTGATGTTTCTAAAGCACTTGCACATCCTAAATGTGTAACGGCTTTAACTGCTAAAGATGTTCCATTCAATAAGACTGGTCACTTGGTACCAGACTGGGATGTGCTCATTGCAGAAGGCGATATCACTCGTTATGTTGGTGATGCTATTGCACTAGTAGCGACAACTGAGAAAAAATACTTAGATGAAGTTCTTGCTCTCGTTGAAGTTGATTATACTGAGTTAGAGCCTGTAGTAGACCCATTAGAAGCATTGAAACCAGATGCACCTCAGTTACATCCAAATGGAAATGTATTGTCTCGTCAAACATTATCTCGCGGCGATGTAGATAAGGCTATTGCAGAGGCTGCATTTGTTGTAACAAATCACTATTCCACACCTCAAACAGACCATGCATTCATGGAGCCTGAATGTGCTGTAGCATATCGTGAAGGCGATGTAATCCATTTGCATTCCGGTAGCCAAAACGTTTACGATGATCGCCACGAAGTATCTCGTATGCTTGGCATTCCTGAAGAATCTGTAAAAGTTCACAGCATGCTCGTAGGTGGCGGCTTTGGTGGTAAAGAGGACATGAGTGTACAGCATCATGCTTCTCTTGTAGCTTGGCTCACAGGTAAACCAACTAAGGTTCTATTCTCTCGTCAAGAAAGTCTTAATATTCACCCTAAACGCCATGCGATGGAAATGGATATTACTACTGCTTGTGATGCAGAAGGCAACTTGGTGGCAAGTAAGGTAAACATCGTATCTAACTGTGGGGCCTATGCATCCTTAGGTGGCCCAGTACTTCAACGTGCTGGTACACACTCTTGTGGTCCTTACAAATTTGATAACTTTGCCTTTGATGGCGTTTGTGTTTACACAAATACCGTTCCTGGTGGTGCATTCCGCGGGTTCGGCGTAACACAAACTATCTTTGGTCAAGAACAAAATATTGATGAATTAGCTGCATTGGTAGGCATGGATCCATGGGAATTCCGCTATAAAAACGTAGTTCGCCCTGGTGACTCCTTGCCAAATGGCCAAATTTGCTCAGAAGAAACTGCTTTAGCAGAATGCTTGGAAGCAGTAAAAGATGCATACTATGCATCTGACCGCACAGGTCTTGCAGTATGTTTGAAAAATAGTGGTATCGGCGTAGGTTTACCTGATACTGGTCGCGTTATCTTAGAAGTACGAGATGGTAAAGTTCGTATTCGTACTGGTGCAGCTTGTATCGGTCAAGGGATGGCTACAATGGCTACTCAAGTGCTTTGTGAAACAACTGGTTTAACAGCTGACAAAGTATTTGTAGAACGTCCTGACACAGTACGTACTCCAGACTCTGGTACGACTACTGCATCTCGTCAAACAGTATTCACTGGTGAAGCAACGCGCAAAGCAAGTCTTCGCTTGAAAGAAATGTTACAAACTAAGACCTTAGAAGAATTGAATGGTGTAGAAATTTACGAAGAATTCCTTGGTGAAACAGATCCATTCAACTCTGATAAACCACATCCGAAAAATCATGTTGCTTATGGTTATGGTGCATGTGTAGCTAGAATTGGGGAAGATAATAAAGTTGCTGAACTACATGTAGCATACGATGTAGGTCGTGTAGTTAATCCTCAATCTTGCTCTGGTCAAGCTGAAGGTGGTGCCATCATGGGTATGGGCTATGCGGTTACAGAAGACTTCCCTTATAAAGATGGTTATGTAACAGCTAAATATGGTACATTAGGTCTTCTTAGAGCTACACAATGTCCACCAATTCAAGTAAGTCTTATTGAAAAAGGGACACCTGAACAATATGCATACGGCGCTAAAGGTATTGGTGAAATCTCCAGTATCCCAATTGCACCAGCTATTGCAAATGCGTATCGTCGTATCGACGGAGAACCACGTAGGTCCTTGCCGATTCAACATACAGGTTATAAAAAATAAAATATTTGCTTAGTGGTTAGGGGCATTAGCCCCTGACCATCAAGGTTCCCACGTGAAGTCTATGAGATTTTTAAACTCTATCAAGTACGATAGTATGACTATATTATTTACTAGTAACTAAAACGTAAGATATGAGGTGATTCTTATGAGTAAAGGTGTATCTGGTGTCAACCATGTAGATGGTATGCTGCCAATCCCGCAATTATTTGCTTATGGTTTACAACACGTTTTGGCCATGTATGCAGGTGCCGTAGCGGTACCAATCATTATTGCGCAAGCCATGCATTTGCCAATTGAAGATTTAATTCGTTTGATCACAGCCGATTTGTTCACATGTGGTGTAGCCACATTGATACAAACATTAGGTTTTGGTCCTGTTGGTGGTCGTATTCCTCTTATTCAAGGTGTAACATTTGCTTCTGTAGGGCCGATGATTCTGATTGGCCAACAGCATGATATTAATACTATTTATGGTGCTATTATCGTGGCCGGTTTATTTACATTCTTGGTAGCACCATTCTTTAGTCGCTTAATTCGTCTATTCCCACCTGTAGTAACAGGTACCATCATTACTATTATTGGTATCAACTTGATGCCAGTAGCAGTTAACTGGATGGGTGGGGGTGTAGGTAATAAAAACTTCGGCGATCCACTATACATAGCTCTTGGTGTAGCTACATTTATTCTCGTTATTTTAACATATCGATTTGGTAAAGGGTTCCTAGGTAATCTGGCTATTTTGGTAGGTCTTATCCTTGGTACTGCTCTTGCTATGATCTGTGGTATTACCGACTTCTCTGAAGTAGGTCGTTCTCAATGGGTTTCCGTTATAACACCATTCTACTTTGGCCTTCCTACATTTGATTTTGCTTCCATCATCTCTATGATCATTGTAATGCTTGTAGTTATGGTAGAAACAACTGGTGATAGTATTGCGGTTGGTGAAATCGTAGATAAACCTATCGGTCAAAAAGAGTTAGCTGCAGTGCTTCGCGCTGATGGTTTGTCCACTCTAATCGGTGGTATTCTTAATAGCTTCCCTTACACAGCATTCGCTCAAAACGTAGGCCTTATCGCTGTAACACGCGTAAAAAGCCGCTTCGTTGTAGCAGCATCCGGTGTAATTTTGATTTTATTAGGTCTTTTCCCTAAATTAGCAGCTGTTGTAGCTTGTATCCCTAATGCAGTATTAGGTGGTGCAGGGATTGCTATGTTTGGTATGATTATTGCCAGTGGTATTCGTTCCCTTGGTAAAGTTAACTTCGATGGCAACTATAACTTAATGCTTGTAGCAATTAGCATTGGGGTATCCATGATTCCATTGGCAGCACCTCAATTCTATGCACACTTCCCAGCTTGGGCACAAATTCTTTTGAAATCTGGTATCACAGCTGGTAGTATCGTAGCCGTTTTGTTGAATGTAGTATTTAATGGCTTTGGTTACAAAACTGTTAACGAACCTAACCGTGCAACACGTAAGTATCGTCACTTCACACGATTCAAAGGTTATCCTAAACATTTCTATCAATAAGATATAGTTAAATCAATTAATTCTCATACGATTACATGTAGTGTCTCTCACGGTAGAAACCTTGTTCATATAGGTAAAAAATCTATATACATGTTATCACTCTTTCAAAAAGGCCTCACTCTAAATTTAGAGTGAGGCCTTTTTTGTATGGAATGAAGTACTACTTTGGTATATAATTATATAATATTATTGCAAAGGAGACGCATTATGAAAGACGAGCGATTTATAGTTACGTATCGAATAGAAGCAAGTTCATATGAAGAGGCGAAAGCCATTGCATGGGCTGTTCAAGTAGAACAAACCATAGAGTTTCCTTATGAGTTTGTCACAGATCCATATATTAAAGGAACCATTACTGGTCGATTAGAATCTCTTGAACCGATGGAACAAGATTCTGCATATGTTAATGTCGGTGTCATGCCAAATGCTGTGATCGATATATCTCGTTATTATGTGGCTCGTATTTCATATCTTGTAGATACTACTGCTTTAGAAGCAACGCAATTTTTAAATGTTGTTTTTGGAAATTCGTCTTTACAACCTCATATTTGGGTGGTTGATGTTGAACTATGCCCAACTCTTTACGATGTGTTTAAAGGACCACGTTTTGGTTTGCATGGGCTTCGCGAATTAGTGGAAACATCAACGCGTCCTATGATTCAAGCCGTTGTAAAACCTATGGGGACACCTAATGAAGAGTTAGCTCGTATGTGTGGTGCTTATACACGTGGTGGGGCAGATGTTATTAAGGATGACCATGGTATCTCTAACCAGTCGTTCTCTCAATTTAAAGATCGGGTAAAGCGATGTGCTGCTATAGTGCGTGAAATGAATGATAAACACGACAGACATACCTTATATGCAGCTAATGTGTCTGGCGATGGTACAGACGTAATAGAACGTGCTTATTTTGCTAAGGAAGCTGGCGCAACGGCTCTTATGGTGGCCTCAGGGCTCGTTGGGTTTGGTTGGCTACATAAACTAGCTAGTGATGAAAAATTACGATTGCCTATTATACACCATCCCGCTTATTCCGGTGGATTTGTAAGTCCTGGCACATCTGGTATAGCTGATTATCTACAATTAGGCTTGTTACCTCGTATTTTTGGGGCTGATATGCCAATCTTTGTATCCTATGGTGGACGTTTTACTTTCACAGAGGAGCAATGCAAGAGAATTTCGAATTATATTAAACAACCTATGGCATTGATGAAAGAGGCTTGCCCAGCTCCAGGTGGTGGTGTAACAGATGCTCGTCTTAATGAACTAGTTAAGTTATACGGTAATGATACAATGTTCCTCGTTGGGGGCGATATGTTCCGTAGAGGTCCGGACATCGAGTCAAATATGGCTTACTTTGTAGAGCGTTTGACTGACTTATCTGAAAGTAAGTCATGACAGTTTTGGGTTATATAACTTAATACAATAGTTATATCGAATAACTAAGTCACTGACTTTCACAAAAATATGTAAAGAATTATGATTAAGTATATGGAGTGTTTTGATGAGTGAATCCTCACCGTTGGAGGTCCATGTCCTTGCTAGTGGTAGCAAGGGCAATTGTACAGTAATAAAAAAAGGAAACTCCGTCATATTGCACGATGTAGGCATTAGCTGTCGGCGCATCGCAAATGGATTAAAAGAATTGCATATCGATATGGCACAGGTAGAGGGCATATTTATCAGTCATGAGCATAGTGATCATATTGCAGGACTGCAACAACTGTTGAAACGATTTGATATTCCTGTGTACACAAAACAGGGGACGTGGCGTGAAATACAAGACAAGCTCGTCGTACCAAAGAATCAATTAATTGAACTGACCAAAGGTAGTTTGACCTTGGGGAATCTCATTGTAGAACCTTTTGCTGTGAGTCATGATGCAGCAGATCCAATCGGAATAAATGTATTTTCTGGAAAGGACAAGGCTACAGTCGTGACCGATACAGGTATCATTTCTGATGATATATTACATAGAATCGATGATAGTACGTTGTTAGTGCTAGAGGCTAATTACGATCCTCATATGTTGCGTTTTGGACCGTATCAACCATTTTTAAAACAACGGGTGGCCAGTGATGAAGGCCATTTAAGTAATGAAATGGCAGCTCAAGCCTTGCTTATGATGAAGCGGCCTGATTTTATGCAAGTTATTTTAGCTCATCGCTCTGAAAATAATAATAATGCCGTCCTTGTTACTCAAACAATTGGGAAAATGCTCGTAGATGGTGGCGTACGTATTGGGCCGGAAATGAAATTACAACATGGTCAGCCTAATGAAATTGTGTCTATGCAATCAATAAAGAGGTAGAGTATGAGATTTTATGTAATTTGTATTGGCAAACTAAAAGATGCTTACTTACGTGATGGGGTAGCAGAATTTGTAAAGCGTATGCGACCATATGGCGGCATTACCATTACTGAACTAAATGAAAGTAAAATTGGAGATAAACCAAGTGATGCAGATCGTAAACAAGTCGTTATAGAAGAGGGGGAACGATTATTAAAAAATGTTCCTAAGAATGCTTATACAGTGCTACTCGATGTGTACGGTAAAACGATGTCCTCGGAAGACTTGGCAAAGACCGTGGCAAAATTAGAGGTGGATGGCGTTAGTGATATGGCGTTCATCGTTGGCGGTGCTTTTGGTGTAAGTGATGAACTACGTAGGTCAGTAAATTATAAATTATCCTTTAGCCCAATGACCTTTACCCATCAAATGGTACGCTTATTGCTAGTAGAGCAAATTTATAGAGCCTCTAAGATTAATCGTAACGAACCATATCATTGGTAATTGGTAATAGACTTATAAATTATTTATATAATATTCTTATAAAAAAGGAGTTTTATTATGCTATGTCGAATAGTATAATAAAGCAAGATGTATTTGTAAGGAGGAATTCACTATGAAAATTCAAGAAGTAATGAATAAATACCCTGTTACTGTTGGCAAGGATGCGCCGATTTCTGATGTGGCTGACTTATTGGTAAAATATAATTTAACAGCTGTTTCCGTAGTGGATGACAACAATAAATTATTAGGTATTATTTCTGAAGGTGATTTGCTTTATAAAAAAGTTCGCCCTCATGTACCTCACTATGTAAATGTGTTGGGCGCTAGTATTTATTACAATGGCATTGGCGAATATAATGCGCAATTCAAAAAATTGTTAGCATCTCACGTTCATGAGTTGATGACTGACGAAGTCATTACAACTACACCGGATAAAGATGTAGAGGAAATTGTATCTGTTATGCTTGATCAACATTTGAAAAATGTTCCTGTTGTAGATAAGGATTACCATTTGATTGGTATCTTGTCTCGTCGTGACATTATCAAATTGATTGCTAAAGATAACTAATTCGCATAATTATGTAGAACATAGAAAGACCACCCATTTCGGGGTGGTCTTTTAGTGTAAATTGAGAAGAATTGCATTGACTTTGCATTTATGTTATTATTAGGAGTGCATAATATACTACAGAAATTTGGGCGTATTGCCCTTCGAGGAGGACATATTTTAAATGAAAGCAACTGTAAATCCTGTTGATCAACACGTAGTAACGTTAACTATTGAAGTACCTGCAGCAGAAGTAGATAAAGGCATTAAGCAAGCTGTAAAACGCATTGCAAGTCAAGTAAACATTCCTGGCTTCCGTAAAGGTCATGCACCTCGCCGTATTTTGGAAATGAACTTCGGCAAAGACGCTATCATGGAAGAAGCATTCGAAGTATTGGCTAGCCAAAACTACAGTGCTGCACTTCGTGAAAACGATATCGTTCCTGTATCTGAACCAGAAATCGAACGCGAACAATTCGAAGAAGGTAAAGACTTGATTTTCAAAGCTACTGTAACTAAACGCCCTGAAGTTAAACTTGGCGACTACAAAGGCTTAGAAGCTGAAAAACAAGATGCTACAGTAACTGATGAACAAATCGAAGAACAATTGAACAACATCCGTGAACAACAAGCGAAAATGGTTGTTGCTGAAGAAGGCGCTACAATTCAAAAAGACGACTTCGCAGTAATCGACTTCGCTGGTTCCGTTGATGGCAAACCATTCGATGGTGGTGAAGGTAAATCCTACCCATTGCAAATCGGTTCTGGTAGCTTCATTCCTGGCTTTGAAGATCAATTGATCGGCGCTAAAGCTGGCGATGATGTAACTGTAAAAGTAACATTCCCTGAAGACTACTTCGTAGCAGAACTTGCTGGTAAAGAAGCAGAATTCAAAACACATATCCATGACATTAAACGTAAAGAGTTGCCTGAATTGAACGACGAGTTCGCAAAAGAAGCAAGCTCTTACGAAACTATTGAAGAATTGAAAAAAGATCTTCGCGCTAAAATGGAAGAAGAAGCTTCCCGTCGCGCAATCGATACTTACAATGCTGACTTGATTCAAACAGCTGTTAAAAATGCAACTGTAGAAATCCCAGAAGTAATGATCGAAGATCGTGTAGAACAAATGATTCAAGAATTGGCTATGAACATGGAAGGCCGTGGCTTGAAACTTGATGACTATTTGAAATTCTCCAATAAAACTATCGAAGATTTACGTTCTGAATACAAAGATTCTGCAGCTGAAAACGTACGCGCTGATTTAGTATTAGACGCTATCGCAACTGCTGAAGGTATCGAAGTAACTCCAGATGATATGAACCGTGAAATCTTCATTATGGCTCAAAACTTTGGGGCAGATCCTAAAGAAGTTTGGGATATTATTGCAAAAGAAGGTCGTGTAGCTATGTTGGCAGGCTCTGTAGCTCGCAAAAAAGCAGCTCGATTCATTATTGATAATGCAAAAGGCGCTGAAGCGGCTAAATAATAGTTTGCTCAACTAGGTACATGAAAAGGTGAATATATGTATGTACCAATCGTAGTTGAACAAAGTGAACGCGGCGAGCGTTCCTATGATATTTACTCTCGCTTGTTAAAGGATCGCATTATCTTCCTAGGTGGACCTATTGATGATAATGTAGCAAATGCGGTTATTGCGCAAATGCTATTCCTAGAAGCAGAGGATCCTGATAAGGATATCCATTTGTACATTAATAGCCCCGGTGGTGTTGTAACTGCCGGCATGGCTATTTATGATACGATGCAATATATTAAACCAGATGTGTCTACCATTTGTGTAGGCTCTGCAGCGAGCATGGGGGCCGTGCTTTTAACAGCAGGTGCCAAGGGCAAACGTTATGCGTTGCCTCATGCACGCGTTATGATTCACCAACCATTAGGTGGTGTTCAAGGGCAAGCATCTGAAATTGAAATCCATGCCCGTGAGATTCTTCGTATGCGTGAAGAATTAAATGGTATCTTAGCTTCTCGCAGTGGACAAGATATTGAAGTAGTAGCTCGCGATACAGATCGCGATAACTTCATGAGTGCTCAGGATGCCGTTGAATACGGCTTAATTGATGAGGTACTCACAAGAGAACCTGTAGAAAGCAAGTAATGGAGGCGCCCATTGGCAAAAGATAAAGACACTATGCGCTGCAGTTTTTGTGGACGCACAAGCGAAGAAGTCCGCAAATTAGTAGCGGGTCCTAACGTATATATTTGTGATGAATGCGTTGAAGTATGTGAACGTATTATTGCTGATGAGTTAGGTGACGTAGAAACGGACGACTTCAACTTAAAAGAATTGCCAATGCCGAGAGAAATTAAAGCTCATCTTGACGAATATGTTATTGGTCAAGATGATGCTAAAATCTCTTTAGCTGTGGCTGTATATAATCACTACAAACGTTTACAAACAGATAATGTAGTTGATGATGTAGAATTACAAAAGGCTAATGTTTTATTCATTGGTCCTACTGGTAGTGGTAAAACACTATTGGCTCAAACCTTAGCGAAAATGCTAGAAGTACCATTTGCTATTGCAGATGCTACAAGCTTAACTGAAGCTGGTTATGTAGGGGAAGATGTGGAAAATATCTTGCTCAAAATTATCCAAGCTGCAGATTATGATATAGCTCGGGCTGAACGTGGCATTATTTATATCGATGAAATTGATAAGATTGCTCGTAAGTCTGAGAACCCTTCCATTACACGTGATGTGTCTGGTGAAGGCGTACAACAAGCATTGCTTAAAATCTTAGAAGGTACCGTAGCTTCTGTTCCGCCTCAAGGTGGTAGAAAGCATCCAAATCAAGAAATGCTTCAAATTGATACTACAAATATTCTCTTTATTTGTGGTGGTGCATTTGATGGTATGGACAAGGTTATTACTAAGCGTACCGCTAAGAAAACCCTTGGTTTTGGTGCAGATGTACAACGTAAAGAAGAACGTAATGTATCGGCTATCTTAAAAGATGTTGTACCTGAAGATTTATTGAAATTTGGTTTGATTCCTGAGTTCATTGGTCGTTTACCTGTTATGGTAACATTGGACCAATTGGACAGAGAGGCATTAATTCAAATTTTGACAAAGCCTAAAAATGCATTAACAAAACAATATGAAAAAATTCTATCCCTTGATGGTGTAGAGTTAACTTTCACTGAAGATGCATTAGAAGAAATCGCTGATGAAGCATTACAGCGAAAAACAGGTGCTCGTGGTTTGCGTGCTATCATTGAAAAGGTGATGAAACGCGTTATGTTTGAAGTTCCTTCCATGCCGGAAGTAACTAAGTGCATAGTTAATCGTGAATCCGTGTTGAGCACAGGTGAACCTATACTCAAAAATGAGGCAGACCAAGACATCCAGTTGAAATCGTAATTCGAAGAAACTCATTTCTGTGTAGGAATGAGTTTCTTTTCATAATATAAATACCTGGAGGAAGTATGAATTTACTCGAAATTGGGATTCCAACCGTACCCCTTAGAGGCATGGTTGTATACCCGAATATCGTGATTCACCTCGATATCGGTCGAGACAAATCCATTAAAGCGGTAGAAGCCGCAATGAACGAGGACCGTATTTTAGCAGTTGTCAGCCAAAAGGATGATGCTGTTGATTCGCCAACTGTTCATGACTTAGCCCAAATGGGTACATTAGTAAAAATTAAGCAAATGTTACGCTTACCAGGTGGTATTGTACGTGTTCTTGTAGAGGGCATTACACGTATTCGCGTAATGAATATTACAAGTATGGATCCGTACTATGTAGGGGACTACGAACGTGTAGCCTCCGAATTTGAAGACGATGTTGAGTTAGAAGCCTATCGTCGTTTAGTGCAATCTAAGTTTGGCGAATGGGCTGAAGAGGCTAAATCTGTTACCGATGAAGGCGTAACACGGGTTATGGAATTACGTGACCCATGTGAATTAGCTGACCAAGTTGCGTTCTTGTTGCCTATTAATAATACTAAACGCCAAGAATTACTTGAAGAGTTATCCGTAGCTCGTCGTTTAAATATGATCGTAGGCATCTTGAATATGGAATTACAAATTTCTGATTTGGAAAATTCCATTAATAATCAAGTTCGTCAATCCATGGAAAAAGCGCAAAAAGAATATTTCTTGCGTGAAAAAATCCGAGTTATCCACGATGAGTTGGGTGACAAAGGAGATCCAGAGGAAGAAGCAGAAGAGTTACGTGTTAAATTGAAAGCACTAAACCTTAGCGAAGATGTACATGAACGTATCGATAAAGAAATCTCTCGTTATAGTCGCATGCCTCAATTGATGCCAGAAGCAACTATTTTGCGTAATTACCTAGATTGGGTGTTGGCGTTACCTTGGAACGAATTGACTGAGGATCGCTTAGATATCAAAGAAGCTCATGATATGCTTGAGGCTGATCATTATGGCCTTGAAAAGGTTAAGAAACGCATTCTTGAATTCTTAGCTGTTCGTAAGTTAACTGGTAAGAATAGTGGCTCCATTCTTTGCTTAGTTGGACCACCAGGTGTTGGTAAAACATCCTTGGCTACGTCTATAGCTAAAGCAATGAACCGTAAGTTCATCCGCGCATCTTTAGGTGGTGTTCGTGATGAAGCTGAAATTCGTGGCCATCGCCGTACGTATATTGGTGCATTGCCTGGTCGCATGATTCAAGGCCTCAAGAATGTAGGCACTAAGAACCCTGTATTCTTATTGGATGAAATTGATAAACTTGCATCTGATTATAAAGGCGATCCATCCTCTGCATTGTTAGAGGTATTGGACCCTGAACAAAATAGCACATTTAGTGATCACTTCATTGAAGTACCATTTGATTTCTCCGAAGTATTCTGGATTACAACGGCTAATGTTGCATCCAATATTCCTGGTCCATTGTTAGATCGTATGGAAATTATCGAACTATCTAGCTATATGGAACAAGAAAAATTAGAAATTGCTAAGCGCTATTTAGTACCTAAACAAATCAAGAAAAATGGCCTTGAAGATTACAAGGTTAAATTATCTGATGCAGTGTTGAAAAAGATAGTTTCCGAATATACTCGTGAAGCCGGTGTTCGTACCTTAGAAAAAACGATTGCTAAGATTTGTCGTAAGATTGCTTATAAAGTTGTTGAAGAAGGTGGGGATGCACCGAAAGTAACGACAAAAAATCTTCACGAATTCTTGGGTGCACCAATTTTTGTTGACCAAGAGCGCGAAAAGAAACCGCAAATTGGCTATGTAAATGGTTTAGCGTGGACTTCTGTAGGTGGCGTTGTATTGCCTTGTGAAGCAACAACTATGAACGGTACAGGTAAACTTGCATTAACGGGTAGCTTAGGTAAGGTTATGCAAGAGTCTGGTCAAGCTGCAATGAGCTATATTCGCCACAATGCAAAAGCCTTAAAAATCGAAGATGACTTCTATAAGAAACTCGATATACACGTTCACTTGCCAGAAGGTGCAACACCTAAGGATGGCCCTTCTGCAGGTATTACGATGACATTGGCTATGGTATCTATTTTGACAAACCGTAAGGTTCGTTCTGATATTGCCATGACTGGTGAAATTACATTGCGTGGCCGTGTACTACCGATTGGCGGTTTAAAAGAAAAGTTATTAGCAGCCTTGTCTAATGGCATTAAAGAGGTATTGATTCCTAAAGGTAATGAAAAGGATATTGCAGAATTACCTGATATTGTAAAAGAAGGTCTCATTATTACGCCAGTTAAGACAATGGATGAAGTATTAGCAAAGGCACTTGTGTAATGCAAAAAAAGAAAAAATCCACTAAACAAATGGGCCCAAAACCACAATATACACGAAAAGAACCGAAGGGGCCTCGTATTATAGCAGCAAAATATAATACTTCCTGTGTTAAGGCTGATCAATATCCTGAAGGGGATACTGTGGAAATAGCCTTCATCGGGCGCTCTAATGTGGGCAAATCATCGTTGATTAACTCGTTGTGTAATTATCGTGGGTTAGCTCTCGTTAGTGGCCAACCAGGTAAGACTAAGACAATTAACTACTTTGATATTGAATCAAAAGAGGATATTTCTGAAACAGAGGAACGCAGATATAACTGGTTTCTCGTAGACCTTCCTGGGTATGGTTTTGCAAAGACAAATAAGGGAAACCGCAACTTGTGGTCTTCCTTTATTGCCGATTATATTTTACATTCTGAACGATTGATGTTGTTGTGCTTACTTATCGATGGCCGTCATCCAGAGATGTCTATCGATAAGGTGGCCTATGATTGGCTTATTGAAGCTGGTGTACCATTACAAATTGTAGTTACTAAAGCTGACAAACTAACGGCTAAAGAGAAGTCTGCGAACTTGGCTAAAATTAAGGAAATGTATCCAACGAATACACCGCCTATTTTATATAGCTCCTTAAAACACACGGGACGTGAACTTTTACAACAACGAATCAATAAAGTTCTAGTAGGAGATGAAGCATGAGTCAAACCAATGAATTAGAGATTATGGAACGCATTGCTCTAGATTTAGAGGGTGTGGAAGAGTCTCTTGCATCATCTTTTAATACAGGTGCAGAAGACTTTAATGCACTGATTCGACCATTATCTGCTGCAGGTGGCAAGCGCTTGCGCGCGCAATTATGTTTATTGATTGCTAATGCAGGTACATCTGTAGAACGTCAGCGTATTAGAATTGCTGAAGCCGTAGAGATGCTTCATTTAGCGACTTTGATTCACGATGATGTGTTAGATCAAGCAGAGATTCGTCGAGGCGAAGAAACGATACATATGCATAAAGGGAATAAGGTAGCTATTCTTAGTGGTGATTACTTGTTTGCTAAAGCATTCCAAATTGTATCTGAAATGCCTAATATGAAATATTTGCAGATTTTTTCTCATATCATTACTTGTCTTGTGGAAGGCGAGTTTATGCAGATGGAAGATGTGTATCGCATCGATCAAGGTATAGAACGATATATGACTAAGACCCAAAAGAAAACAGCTGACTTTATGGAAGGCTGTATGGAATTGGGTGGTCTCTTAGGGGGCTGGAGTGAGTCTGAAATCGTTGAGTTGAAAAAATACGGTCACGCTTTAGGTATGGCATTCCAAATTACTGATGATATCATGGACTATCGTGAAACAACTGAGACTACAGGTAAACCTGTAGGGAATGATCTTCGCGAAGGTTTATTGACATATCCGTTGTTAAGTATTGTAAATGATGACAATAAAGATAAATTGCTTGAGGATATTAAAGCCTTGAATAATGGCGGCGATGAGCAAGATATTATCGATTACGTTATCGCTCAAGGCGGTATCGACAATACATTAGCTGTAGCTGATCAATATTGCAAAGATGCTTTGGCAGCACTCGACGCTGTTCGTGATTTCCCAGGCAAGGAATTCCTTGTGATGGCGGTAGAGAATTTAGCTGATAGAAAGGTATAATATGGAACCATTCGAACCAAAACCGGACTTCGAATATCCCATACAAAAACCTTCTTTTGATAGTGTAGTTCGTCAAAAGCGTCGCGAAGCCAAATTAAAGGCTGAACAAGAACAGTATAAGGTGGTAAGACAACAGGTTCCTGAGGAACCGGAGAACGAGCCAATTTATACTGAGATGGAACAGAAAATGATGGACGAGGCGAGGGAAATATCCCTTGTTGGCCATCTATCTGAATTGCGAAAACGCCTCATTATAATGGCTGTTGCAGTAGTCATAGGAACTTGTATTTCTTATTATTATGTAGACTTTTTATTGGAAATACTTCTAAAGCCGGCTGGTAAGCTCTATTATATGAAACCGACTGAGGCCTTCTTTACCTATATGAAGGTATCCATAGTAGGTGGTCTTATTATAGGAGCGCCTATTATATTGCATCAGATTTGGCTATTTGTTAAGCCCGCCCTTACGGTGCGAGAAAAACAGCTATCTAACTGGATTTTACCAGTTGCAATAGGTCTATTTGGCATAGGTATTGTATTTTCTTATTTCCTTGTACTACCGGCAGCTGTTAAGTTCTTTATGGGCTTTGCTACAGACGAATTACAACCGTTATTTTCCATCGGTCAGTACATGGACTTTGTATTGTCCTTTGTACTACCCTTTGGATTTATCTTTGAGTTGCCGTTGATTTTAATCATCTTGGGATATTTCAACTTAATTACATCACGTTTTTTAAAAACGAAACGTAAGATATTTATTCTTATATCCTTTATCATAGGTGCGGTCATTTCACCAACACCGGATATGTTCTCTCAAACGATGATTGCATTGCCTATGATATTGCTATATGAAACGAGCCTATTTGTATTGGCTAAGATTATGAAGCGCTAAGGAGTTTATTTAGGAGGAACGATGAAAACCTACGAAAATTTAACCACTTATAACCCCGGTGAAATAGAAGGGAAATGGTATTCTTATTGGGAAAACCAAGGATACTTTCACGAAGAAGTAGACACAAATAAAGAGCCATTTAGTATCGTGTTGCCGCCTCCTAATGTAACTGGTATGTTGCACATGGGCCATGCTTTAGATAATACATTACAAGATATCCTCATCCGTTTCAAACGCATGCAAGGTTACAATGTGTTGTGGATGCCTGGTACTGACCATGCTGGTATTGCTACTCAAATTAAAGTAGAAGAGATGCTCGCTAAAGAAGAGGGAAAATCTCGCTATGATTTAGGCCGTGAGAAATTTGTAGAACGCGTATGGGAATGGAAAAAAGAATACGGTGATACTATCGTAAAACAAATCCGTAGCCTAGGCGCATCTTGTGACTGGTCTCGCGAACGCTTTACATTAGATGAAGGGTACTATCATGCAGTGCGTGAAGTGTTTGTAAAACTTTATGAAAAAGGCTTAATCTATCGTGGTGAACGTATTATCAACTGGTGCCCTCGTTGTGCTACTGCTTTATCTGATGTTGAAGTTGAACATGAAGACGAACATGGCCACTTATGGCATATTAAATATCCTGTAAAAGGTGAAGATAATCGTTTCGTAATTGTTGCTACCACACGTCCAGAAACAATGTTTGGTGACGTAGCAGTAGCGGTAAATCCTGATGATGATCGTTATAAAGACCTCATCGGCAAAACCTTGATTTTACCATTTGTGAATCGCGAAATTCCTGTAATTGCCGATGATTATGTAGATGCTAGCTTCGGTACAGGATGTGTAAAAATTACACCTGCTCATGACCCTAATGACTTTGAAATGGGCCAACGTCATAATTTGGAATCCATCGTTGTTATGAACAATGATGCGACAATGAATGAAGGTGCTGGCAAATTCAATGGCATGACTCGTGAAGAAGCTCGTAAACAAGTGGTATCTGAACTCAAAGAACTAGGCTTACTTGAAAAAATCGATGATCATGATCATGCGGTAGGTCATTGCTCTCGTTGTAATACAATTATCGAGCCAATGGTATCTAAACAATGGTTCGTAGATATGAAACCATTAGCAGAGCCAGCTCTTAAGGTTGTTAAAGACCACGAAGTAGAGTTCGTTCCTGAACGTTTTACAAAAACATATGTAAACTGGCTTGAAAATATTCGGGACTGGACGATTTCTCGTCAATTGTGGTGGGGCCATCGTATTCCTGCATGGTACTGCGATGACTGCGGCGAAACTATCGTAAGCCGTGAAGACATCACTGAATGTCCTCATTGCCACGGTCATGTAACACAAGATCCAGATGTTCTTGATACATGGTTTAGCTCTGGCTTGTGGCCATTTGCTACAATGGGGTGGCCTGAACAAACTCCTGAGCTTAAACAATGGTACCCAACAAGTGTTCTTGTAACTGGCTACGATATCATCTTCTTCTGGGTTGCTCGTATGATCTTTATGGCTCTTGAGTTCGAACATGAGATTCCATTCAAACATGTATTTATTCATGGTCTAGTTCGCGACAGCCAAGGCCGTAAAATGAGTAAATCTTTGGGCAATGGCATTAATCCTCTTGAAGTTATCGATCAATATGGTGCCGATGCATTGCGCTTTACTCTTGTTACTGGTAATACACCTGGTAACGATATGCGCTTCTATATGGAACGTGTTGAGGCTAATCGTAACTTTGCTAATAAGATTTGGAATGCATCTAAATTTGTATTGATGAATCTTACAAATTATGATGAAAGCTTTGTTCCAACAGCAGATGATTTGACATTAGCAGACCAATGGATTGTTCAAAAATACAATGAAACAGTACAAAGTGTAACGTCTAATCTCGATAAATTCGAGTTGGGTGAAGCTGCAAGTTCCGTATATGATTTCATTTGGAACACATACTGTGACTGGTATATTGAGTTAGCTAAACCTCGTTTATACAACGATGGTAATGAACGTGATCGTCGTACTGTTCAATATTTACTTGTAACAATTTTGCGTCACATGCTTGAATTGTTACATCCATTTATGCCGTTCGTAACAGAACATATTTGGCAACATTTACCTCATGAAGGGGATAGCATCGTTGTTGCAAAATGGCCTGAAGCATTAAAATTTGATAATCTTGAAAGTGCAGCTCGTCAAATGGAAGTTATGATGGATGCCATCAAGGGTATTCGTAACATGCGTGCTGAAATGAATGTGCCTTTAGGTAAAAAAGCTGAGGTTATCGTAGCGCCAACAGATGAAGCATTAGCTCAAACTGTAGCAGATCATAGCGATTACTTTGTTACATTAGCTTGGGCTGAGAAGGTAACAATTCTTGGTGCTGATGATCCAAAACCAGAAAATGCGACTGTAACAGTTGTAAATGGTATGGAAGTATATCTCTTACTTAAAGACTTGATCGACGGTGAAAAAGAAAGAGAGCGTATTGCAAAGGAAAAAATCCAAATGGAAAAAGAAATTTCCCGTTTGGAAGGCAAATTGTCTAATCAAGGCTTCCTCGCAAAAGCTCCAGAAGCTGTAGTAGCAAAAGAAAAAGAAAAGTTAGAAGAATATAAACAAAAACAACAAGCGTTATTGGAACGTGAAGCGTTCCTTGAAACCTTATAATAGGAGGTTTATATGACATATCAAGAGGCCTTAGCCTATTTAGAACAGGCATCTTCATTCGGTATTAAGCCTGGCCTTGAACGAATTACAGCTCTTATGGAAGCCCTTGGGAATCCACAAGAAGACTATAAGATTGTTCATGTAACAGGCACGAATGGTAAGGGCTCGGTTACCTCATATATTTCCTACGCACTGTTTACAAGTGGACTACGGGTGGGGCGATTTACATCGCCTCACCTTCAATCCTATACGGAGCGAATTCAAATCAATGATGGAAATATAACAGAGGAAGCCTTTGGTAATCTAATTAGTCGTGTAAAAGTGGCAGTTGATACTATTATTACTAACGGCATAGAAGCGCCAACGCAATTTGAAATTTTGACGGCTGCTGCCTTTTTGTTTTTCAAAGAACAAGATGTGGACTATGCGGTGGTGGAAGTCGGCTTAGGTGGATTACTAGATTCTACTAATATTGTGACACCAAAGGTATCGGTTATTACCAATGTAACAATAGACCATCAAGCGTATTGTGGTGATACTATTGAGGAGATTGCGCATCACAAGGCAGGGATTATTAAATCTAAAATTCCAGTTGTAACTGCTGCACAGGATGCTCCTCTTCGTATTATTGAAGAGGTAGCTAAAGAGAAACATGCTAGAGTGTATGCTTTCAATAAAGACTTTGGTATCGATAGCCGTAGTGCTGTAACTGGTGGCCAAATGATTACGGTTAGTACTAATGATACCGCTCCTGCAATGTTGTTTACGACGATGGCAGGTATCCACCAATCTGTTAATCTTGCGTGTGCATTAATGGCTGTGCGTTTACTGATGAAAGAAGATACTAACATCAGTGAAGAAACGATGCGTGAAGGATTTGCTCGTACTACGTGGGCAGGTCGATTTGAAGTTAAACGAGGTTTAGATCGCACCTTTATCTTTGATGGTGCTCATAATGCGGCAGGTGCTGAATCTTTCAGTATGACCTATGCTGAATTATTTAAGGACACCCAAAAAACGATTGTGATGGCAATTCTTAAAGATAAAAATCAAGATGCTATTATCCGCGAAGTTGTTAAGGCGGGCGATACGGTCCTAGTTGCACCAGCTCCAACAGATAGAACTGAAGTGCCAGAGGTTTTGGTTGAGAAAATACGTCACATCGTTCCAAAAGCTATAGCGCAAACAGCAGATTCTGTTGAAGACGCATTGGCTTTAGCATATAAACATACAAAAACTGGTGATATTATCACTGTTTGTGGTTCTTTATATATTTTAGGAGATGCTCGTCAGTGGTTTAACCATGAGATGAGTCACTAAGGTGAGCCTATGGAACTCTCACTTATTCCTAATCAGAAGAGAATCACATTTTATATTGAACGTTTAATTTATGGCGTTGTTGTGGCCATGCCTTTGCAACCAATGGTGGGTGATGTGCTCCTTTGGCTTGCGATAGGACTTGCACTATATGATTTAATATCTAGTAAATCCTTGAGCTTACCAACAGGCTATTTATCGTGGTCTGTTATGATTTTTGTAGTATGGACTGGCATATCTTCTATAGTGTCAGAAAATTGGGATTGGTCAATTCAAAGTTGGTTTTATCAAATTGTGGCCAGTGGCGGTATGTATTATTTAGTTCGTACATACATACAAACGCCTAAACAGTGGAACTATTTTCTTCGTGCCTTGCTAGGTACTGCTGTTCTAGTGTGTATCATAGGTGCGTATCAATATGTATTTGTTCCTAATATACATATTAAAGAGTGGGTAGATGCGGCACAGTTCCCTAAATTGATGCGTCGCATGTCGTCTACATTACAAAATCCTAATTTATTGGGCGCCTATCTATTGATGGTACTCAGCGTATGTATCAGTTATATCTTGGTATATATGAAGGAAAATCGTACACGCGAAGTTATTTCAATGCTCATTATAGGCCTTATATTATTCTTAACGATGCTATTAACCTATTCTAGGGGAATTTGGATTAGCTTTGGAGCGATGATTTTGTACTGGGCAATCTTTGTGGAGCGAAGATTATTCTTATCCCTATTAGCAGTGCCAATAATTTTGTACTTTTATGATGGTGAAATAGCTTCAAGGCTGTGGTCTATATTCCAAGGTCATGATACATCCGCTGATCTGCGATGGGCCTTATGGGATAGTACTATGTATATCGTACGAGAAAATCCTATCTTTGGTATTGGGTGGAATACATTTTATTTAGTATATCCAGACTATAATTACTATATTCAAGGACCTCATGTCTTGATGTATCATGCTCATAATTTATACCTTAATATGTTAGCTGAAACCGGTATCCCCGGATTGCTATCATTCCTAGCAGTTATCGTAGGTCATGTTATTACATCTATAAGACTTAAAGGGGATATATTCCGTCAAGCTGCGCAAATTGGTGTAGGAGCGTTGGCTATAGGTGTTTTATTTAGTGGCTTATCTGATTTTGAGCTATACAGTCATCAAGTGACTATTGTGTTTTGGCAATTGTTTGGCTGGGTAGGGGCCTTTGTAAAAGTTCAGCTGTCTGCTGATAAATCTACATAATTTCAGTAGCTTGTATAATTAGTATGTTTAATAGTAGATATATAATTTCATAATATGGTATACTTAATACATACCTTAGGTAGGTACGTATTAAGTAGTTTTAACCGGTTTTCTAATGTTAGACATAATTGAACATTATCGTTGACATTTGAAAGCCGGTTTTTTGTATATCTTTGTATCTTTATAGGGAGGTGTATGGTCTAGTTCTTGTGTATGAGATGTTGTTTTATATTGAAAAGAGTCTATATATTGTATAGAGAGAGTTCGATTTAATTGAAAAACATCAATATATGCCATAAATCAATAATTCCTGTGAGTTATAGCGATGTGAATAAAACTTATGTGAATATATGAAAATCTATGCATTTTAATCATAATACACCCATAAAGTGTGATGAAAAATACATTTTAGTCATATAAGTTGACAATGCGTTGGATGTGGACTACGATGAAGTCGGTTTAAGGAACGACCAAGAGATCAAACTGTCGTTTATACAATGTTACTCTTAAAGGAGATGGTAATGGTGATAGACATCAAAGACCGCGTTAAATGTGCGGCCCTCCAAGGTAAAATTGTCACTGCTTATGATGCAGCTCTTTTGATTAACCCTAACGATAAAGTTGGTATTTCCGGCTTTACTCCATCTGGTTATGCAAAAGCAGTGCCATTGGCATTGGCAGAAAGAATGGAAAAAGAACCATTCAAAATTGATTTGTGGACAGGTGCTTCCGTAGGTGATGAAGCTGATGGCGCGTTAACTCGTGCTAACGGTATCAATCGTCGTTTCCCATATCAAACAAATGGGGATACACGTAAAGCCTTAAATAGCGGTGCTGTTAAATACATTGATATGCATTTAAGCACAATGGCACAAAATGTTCGCTATGGCTTCTTTGGTGATTTAGATGTAGCAATTATTGAAGCTGCACAAATCAACGAAGATGGCTCCATTGTTCCAACTACATCTGTTGGTAACTCTCCAACATTTGTTAGCCAAGCTAAAAAAGTTATCGTAGAAGTGAATGTATCCCAACCACTTTCCTTGGTAGGTATGCATGATATCTATGAACCACTCGATCCACCACATCGTAAACCAATTCCATTGGAAACACCTGGTGATCGTATTGGTACTGAAGCAATTCCTTGTGATCCAAGTAAAATTGTTGCAGTAGTACCTTGTGATGTTCCTGATACAACACGACCTTTGGCACCTATCGATGATGATGCGAAAGCAATGAGTCAACACCTTATCAAATTCTTCGAACAAGAAATTGCAGAAGGTCGTTTACCTAAAAACTTGCTTCCATTACAATCTGGTGTAGGTTCCGTGGCGAATGCTGTAATCAGTGGTCTTGCTAAAGGCCCATTCACAGATTTGTCCATCTATACAGAAGTAATCCAAGATGGTATGTTCGACTTGATTGATGCTGGTAAAGTAACTGTATGTTCTGGTACTGCATTAAGTCCTTCTCCAGATGGGTTGAAACGTTTCTATGCGAATATTGATGAATACCGTAAAAAAATCATTCTTCGCCCACAAGAAATTTCCAACAACCCTGGTATTGCTCGCCGTATTGGTGTCATTGCCATGAATACCGCTATCGAATTTGATATTTTTGGCAATGTAAACTCTACTCATATTATGGGTAGCAAAATGATGAATGGTGTTGGTGGTTCTGGTGACTTTGCACGTAGTGCTTATCTCACTATTTTCTGCACTAACTCCGTTGCTAAAAATGGCGACATCAGTTCTATCGTTCCATATGTATCTCATGTGGATCATCCAGAACATGACACTATGATTTTCTGTACAGAACAAGGTGTTGCTGACTGCCGTGGTTTGAGCCCAGTGGAAAGAGCTCGTTTGATCATTGAAAAATGTGCTCACCCAGACTACAAACCTATGTTAACTGAATACCTAGAAAAAGCATTAGCTGCAACAAAGAATGCCCATACACCTATGTTGCTTGATGAAGCTCTTTCTTGGCATAAACGCTTCACAGAAACTGGAAGCATGAAAAAATAACCTGTTTTTTTAGGAGGATGATGAAAACATGGCTTACGAAAACTTAAAAGCCCAAATTGCTGAGTACAACAAACTTTGTGACGAAAAAAGTGCAAAAACTCCAGAACGTCAAAATTTAAAATACAACCGTGTATATACACCAGTTGATATCGAAGGTTTTGACTATGAACGTGATTTGGGTATGCCTGGCGAATTCCCTTACACTCGTGGCGTACAACCTACTATGTACCGTGGTCGTTTCTGGACAATGCGTATGTATGCAGGCTTCGCTACAGCAGAAGAATCTAACAAACGTTACCGCTACCTAATCGAGTCTGGTGCAACTGGTCTTTCCTGTGCATTCGACTTACCTACACAAATTGGTTATGACTCCGACGATGCAGTTGCAGAAGGCGAAGTTGGTAAAGTAGGTGTAGCGATTGACTCCTTGGCAGATATGGAAATCTTGTTCGACGGCATCGATCTTGGTAAAGTATCCACATCCATGACAATCAACGCTCCAGCATCCGTTTTGTTGGCAATGTACATCGCAGTAGCTGAAAAACAAGGCGTACCTTCCACAGAATTGAAAGGTACAATTCAAAATGATATTTTGAAAGAATACGCAGCTCGTGGTACTTACATTTTCCCACCAAAACCATCCATGCGTTTGATTACTAATATCTTCGAATATTGTTCTCAAAATGTTCCAAAATGGAACACAATCTCCATCTCCGGTTACCATATCCGTGAAGCAGGTTCCACAGCAGCTCAAGAAATCGCATTCACAATTGCTGATGGTATCGCATACGTAGAAGCAGCTTTGAAAGCTGGTCTTGATGTTGATACATTCGCTGGTCGTCTTTCCTTCTTCTGGAATGCTCATAACAACGTACTTGAAGAAGTTGCTAAATTCCGTGCATCCCGCCGTTTATGGGCAACAATCATGAAAGAACGTTTTGGTGCTAAAAAACCAAAATCTATGATGCTTCGTGTACATACTCAAACAGCTGGTTCCATGTTGACTGCACAACAAGTTGATAACAACATCGTTCGTGTTGCTCTTCAAACTGCAGCTGCTGTAATGGGCGGTACTCAATCCTTACATACAAACTCCCGTGACGAAGCGTTGGCTCTTCCTACAGAAGCATCTGTACAAGTAGCTCTTCGTACACAACAAATCGTGGCTTACGAATCTGGTTTGGCTGACGTAGTTGACCCATTGGGTGGTTCCTACTATGTAGAAGCTATGACTAACGCTATCTATGACGAAGCTATGGCATACATCAAGAAAATTGATGAAATGGGCGGCGCTGTAGTAGCAATCGAAAAAGGCTACATCCAAAAAGAAATTCAAGAATCCGCTTACAAATGGCAAATGGAAGTTGAATCTGGCTTGCGCACAATCGTTGGCGTAAACAAATTCCAAGTTGAAGAAGAAGCTCCAAAAGACTTACTTCGCGTAGATGCTTCCGTTGGTGTTAACCAATCCAAGAAAACTCAAGCAGTTCGCGCTAACCGCGATCAAGCAGCAGTTGATAAAGCATTAGCAGCTCTTAAAGCTGGTGCAGCTGATGAAAACGTTAACTTGATGCCATTAATTCTTGATGCAGTTAAAACATATGCTACTTTGGGTGAAATTTGTAATGTATTGCGCGAAGTATTCGGTGAATACGAAGCTCATTCCACATTATAATATCGGCTAATTTCGGAGGTAATTAATCATGGCAGAAAAACGTATTAGAGTAATCGTAGCAAAACCAGGTCTTGATGGTCATGACCGTGGTGCAAAAGTAGTAGCACGCGCACTTCGCGATGCTGGTTTCGAAGTAATCTACACTGGTCTTCGTCAAACTCCAGAACAAATCGTAGAAGCAGCTCTTTCTGAAGACGTTAATGTAGTTGCATTATCCCTTCTTTCCGGTGCTCATAACACATTGTTCCCTAAAATTGTTGAACTTTTGAAAGAAAAAGGCATGGGCGATGTACTTGTAATCGGTGGTGGCGTTATTCCTGACGCTGATATCCCTGGCTTGAAAGCAGCTGGCGTAGCAGCAGTATTCACACCTGGTACACCAACTGGCGATATCGTTAAATTCATTAACGAAAACGTTAAATAATTAATTGGGTAAGAGAGGGGTTCAACGGAATAGTTGACTCCCCTCTATTCCCATATTTTAAGATAGGTGGTGAGGCGAGTGGATTTAGTTAAAGAACTTTTTGAAGGTTCCCGACTAGCCTTAGCACGGTCCATAACAGCTGTAGAAAACGAGTATGAAAATGCCATTGATATTATGAAGGCAATTTATCCTAAAACAGGGAATGCACGTATTCTCGGTATTACTGGGGCCCCTGGTGCTGGTAAAAGTACTTTGACTGATAAAGTTGTTAAACATTATCTAGATCAAGGTAAAAAAATCGGCATCGTTGCCATCGACCCAACAAGCCCATTCTCTGGTGGTGCTATCTTGGGGGACCGTATTCGAATGAATGATTTGACATTAAATGAAAATGTATTTATTCGAAGCATGGGCACGCGTGGAAGTCTTGGTGGTTTATCCAAAAAGACTGCGGACGTTGTAAAACTCATGGATGCCTTTGGCATGGATTTAGTAATCATCGAAACAGTAGGTGTAGGTCAATCCGAAGTAGATATCGTTAAAAATGCAGATACTACATTGGTAGTACTTGTTCCTGGTCTCGGTGATGATATCCAAGCTATCAAAGCGGGTATTCTTGAAATTGGCGATGTATTTGCTATCAATAAAGCTGACCGAGATGGTTGTGATCGTTTGAATGTAGAAATTGAAATGATGCTTGACCTAGACTCTCGTGAAGTAAAATGGCGCCCACCAATTAAGCGCACAATTGCTAGCAAGGACCAAGGCGTAGATGAACTCATCGACGCTTTAGATGAACATTTTGAGTATCTTGAAGATTCTGGTGAATTGGAATCTCGTCGGGCAGAACGTACTCGTGATGAAATCATCGCAATGATTAATGAACAAATTGGTCGTTATGTAGCTGATAAAATCGTTACAAGCGACGAATTTAATAGCCAAGTGGCAGCTGTTAATGAACGCGAAAGCGATCCATACACAGTTGTTAACGGCGTAATGACAAGCGTGCTAAAGTAGACGGCGACTACATAGCATTAGAGATTTAGCCTTGAAAAGGAGATAATCGAAATGGCTTTTAAAGTATTACAAGTGGATCACATCGGTATTGGTGTTAATGATTTAGCAGCAACTAAAGAATTCTATAAAAATGCATTAGGTATTCAACATCTTCCTGAAGATGAAGTGGTTGAAGAACAAAAAGTAAAAGTATCCTTCTTCCCATGTGGCGATGCTGAACTTGAATTCTTAGAAACTACAACTCCAGATGGCCCTATCGGTAAATTCATCGAAAAAAATGGCGGTCGTGATGGTATCCAACACGTTGCATTGCGCGTTGATAATATTGAAAATGCTATTGCTGATTTGATGGCTAAAGGCGTTCGTATGATTGACGAAAAACCTCGTTACGGTGCAGGCGGTTCCTCCATTGCTTTCTTACATCCAAAAGCAACAGGCGGCGTATTGCTTGAATTATGTCAACGTATGAAATAATACAGTATCCAATTCACATCATTATGTATGAGTAATAGATATACATATTCATATAATCACTAGTTATATATTAAATATGTATGCATGCTTGAACTTTAATTATTAATGAAATAAAATGATACTGTAACAAGTTTTATTTGGAGGTGCTATAATGGCAACAGTGCAAGAAAAAATCGAGTTATTGCACGAAAAACTAGCTAAAGTTAAAGCTGGTGGCGGTGAAAAACGCGTTGAGAAACAACATGCTCAAGGCAAAATGACTGCTCGTGAACGTTTGGCTAAATTGTTCGATGATAACTCTTTCGTTGAACTTGATCAATTTGTTAAACATCGTTGTGTTAACTTCGGTCAAGACAAGAAAGAATTACCAGGCGAAGGTGTAGTAACTGGTTATGGTACTATTGACGGTCGTTTAGTATATGCATTCGCACAAGATTTCACTGTAGAAGGTGGTTCTCTTGGTGAAATGCATGCTGCTAAAATCGTTAAAGTACAACGTTTAGCAATGAAAATGGGTGCGCCTATCGTTGGTATCAATGATTCCGGCGGTGCTCGTATTCAAGAAGCAGTAGATGCGCTTGCTGGTTACGGTAAAATTTTCTTTGAAAATACAAATGCATCTGGCGTTATTCCACAAATTTCCGTAATCATGGGCCCATGTGCAGGTGGTGCTGTATATTCTCCAGCATTAACTGACTTCATCTACATGGTTAAACACACATCTCAAATGTTCATCACTGGTCCTGCAGTTATCAAATCTGTAACTGGTGAAGAAGTAACCGCTGAAGATCTTGGTGGTGCAATGGCTCACAACTCCGTGTCTGGTGTTGCTCACTTTGCAGCTGAAGATGAAGATGATTGCATCGCACAAATTCGCTACTTATTAGGCTTCTTGCCATCCAATAATATGGAAGACGCTCCATTAGTAGATACTGGCGATGATCCAACTCGCGAAGACGAAGGCTTGAACAGCTTGTTGCCTGATAACAGTAACATGCCATACGACATGAAAGATGTTATTGCAGCTACTGTAGATAATGGTGAATACTATGAAGTACAACCATTCTATGCTACAAACATTATTACTTGTTTCGCACGTTTTGACGGTCAATCCGTTGGTATCATTGCTAACCAACCAAAAGTAATGGCTGGTTGCTTGGACATCAATGCATCCGACAAATCTTCCCGTTTCATCCGTTTCTGTGATGCTTTCAATATTCCAATCGTTAACTTTGTTGACGTTCCTGGTTTCTTGCCTGGCACAAATCAAGAATGGGGCGGTATCATTCGTCATGGTGCTAAAATGTTGTATGCTTACTCTGAAGCTACAGTACCAAAAATTACTGTTATCACTCGTAAAGCGTATGGTGGTTCTTATCTCGCTATGTGTTCCCAAGATTTGGGTGCTGACCAAGTATACGCTTGGCCTACATCCGAAATCGCTGTAATGGGTCCTGCTGGTGCAGCTAACATTATCTTCAAAAAAGATGAAGATAAAGATGCTAAAACAGCTAAATACGTAGAAGAGTTCGCAACTCCATACAAAGCTGCAGAACGTGGCTTCGTAGACGTTGTAATCGAACCAAAACAAACTCGTCCAGCAGTTATCAACGCTTTGGCAATGCTTGCAAGCAAACGCGAAAACCGTGCTCCAAAGAAACATGGTAATATTCCATTATAATTCGTTTCGATAACAAGAACATCGAATTTGGGAGATACCTTTCTTTACTAATTTTTTAGAAAGGGGAATGATTATGGAAGGACAAGCAGTTACTACCAATCCTTGGTTAATTATGGCCATTAATATGACAGTTGTATTTGTTGTGTTGATTCTTTTAGGTATTCTTATGGAAATCGTACATTTAATCGATCCAACTAAGAAAAAAAAAGAAGCACCTAAAACAGAACAAACTGTTGTAACGCCTGCAGCTACTCCAGTGGCTGCTCCAAGTGCATCCGCTCAAAATGAGGAAGAAGTAGTAGCAGCTATCGTAGGTGCCATTGTGGCGATGGGGTACTCATCTGAACAAATTGCATCTATCCGACCTACAGCAACCAGTGCTAAATGGCGCTTGGAAGGTCGTTTAAGCGGTAGAGGTTAATAAAATTTTAGGAGGCATTTGTAATGAGCAATGCTACAAAAACTAACGGTAAAGCTCCATCTCAAGATGTAGTAGCCGTAATCGTTGGTGCATTAGCGGCAATGGGTTATTCCGCTGATCAAATCGCGCATATCCGTCCAATCGTAAGCTATAATTGGAAAATGGAAGGCCGTTTGCGCGGTAGTCGATAAGATTATTGGCTTATTTAGATAATCGATAAGATTATCCAATTTATATGTGTAATAAAAATTTATAAGTATTGTGTAGACATACACATTTTGGAGGAATTTAAGATGAAAAAATTCAACGTTACAGTAAATGGTACAGCATATGATGTAGAAGTTAATGAAGTAAAAGGCGCAGCTCCTGCAGCAGCTCCAGCTCCAGCAGCAGCTCCAGCTCCTAAAGCAGCTCCTGCACCAGCACCAGCTCCAGCTGCAGCAGCAGCTCCAGTTCCAGCAGGTGCTGAAACTGTAAAAGCTCCAATGCCTGGTAAAATCTTATCTGTAGCAGTATCCGCTGGTCAAGCAGTTAAAAAAGGCGAAACTTTGTTGATTCTTGAAGCTATGAAAATGCAAAACGAAATCGCAGCTCCACATGATGCTGTAGTTGCAGAAGTTCGCGTAGCTGCTAACCAAACTGTATCCACTGGCGACGACATGGTTGTTCTTGGTTAATACCAAGTTTTGTGTGGCGCGGCTAGTCCGCGTCATATAAAAATTTTATATTTGTGAAAGGGGAACGCATATGGAGGCTTTTGCTGTTGCGATTCAATCCGTTATTAATGATAGCGGGTTCCTCGCATTTACAACAGGCAATGCTATTATGATTCTTGTAGGTTTGATCCTATTGTACTTGGCATTTGCTAAAGAGTTTGAACCATTATTGTTGGGTCCGATTGCGTTTGGTTGTGTACTTGCTAATATTCCTCGTAATGGCTTCGAAGAAGGCGTTATGGCTCTTATTAGTGCAGGTATCTCTCAAGAAATCTTCCCACCTTTAATTTTCCTTGGTGTAGGTGCAATGACTGACTTTGGTCCACTCATTGCTAATCCTAAAACATTGCTTTTAGGTGCTGCTGCTCAAATCGGCGTATTCGTTGCTTTAGGTGGCGCAATGATGCTTGGCTTTACTGCTCAAGAAGCAGCTGCTATCGGTATCATCGGTGGTGCCGACGGCCCTACATCCATTTACTTGGCTACTAAGTTAGCTCCTCATTTATTAGGTGCAATCGCGGTTGCCGCATATTCCTATATGTCCTTGGTACCGTTGATTCAACCACCTGTAATGAAATTATTCACTACGCAAAAAGAACGCGAAATTGTGATGGAACAATTGCGTGATGTAACACGTTTTGAAAGAATCGTGTTCCCAATCGTTGCAACGATCTTCATTTCCTTATTGCTTCCTTCCATTACATCTCTTTTAGGTATGTTGATGTTAGGTAACTTGTTCCGTGAATCTGGCGTAACTGAACGTTTGTCTGATACATCTCAAAATGCGTTGATCAATACTGTTACAATCTTCTTGGCAACTGGTACTGGTTTAACAATGAGTGCGGAACACTTCTTAAGCGTACAAACAATTCTTATTATTTGCTTAGGTTTGGTTGCATTTATCGGCGGTACTGCTGGTGGCGTATTATTCGGTAAATTGATGAGCTTAGTTGATGGTGGTAAAACAAATCCACTTATTGGTTCTGCCGGTGTATCCGCAGTTCCAATGGCGGCTCGCGTATCTCAAGTTGTAGGTGCGAAAGCTAACCCAGCTAACTTCTTGCTCATGCATGCTATGGGTCCTAACGTAGCTGGCGTTATCGGTACAGCAGTAGCAGCAGGTACAATGCTTGCTATGTTGTCTAGCCATTAATAATTAAATAATTATTCACCAAGGTGTGCCTAATTAGGTACACCTATTGGTGAATAAAAAAGCCCTTCAAATTTATGTATTCATGCATAAATAGGGTATATTTGCAATAAATGCTTTTCAGATCGGTCATTAGGTGGTACAAGAATTCACACAATAACCTTCTAGTGCTTTGAATATAGTAGAGGTGGTCACTTGTTATCAATTGAATTAAAAATACTGATTTGTTTTATTTGGGCATTTATTGTATTTTTTATTACTGCACTGATTATCGGTAATGAAGGAAAAGCTAAATGGTTTCAACGTAGAACTAAATATACTTGGTTTAATCGCCGAGGCTTTTTAGGGGAAGCGTTATTTTTTGGCTATCCTAAAACTAAAGAGGGTTATGGTATAACTTTTTTGATGGCTTCTGCTATCTGTATTGTAGGCTATATTTTATATCTCATCTAATGCGATCAGTGCATTTCTCTGAAGGGAGATGATGATGTATGGGTACTGCGGAACAAACCTTAATCGTCCTTGCAGTCATGGCTGTTTTATTCGTTACGGAAATTATTCCTTTAGCTATTACTTCTCTAGGTGGCGCAATTACTCTAGGCCTTATGGGTATTATTACTCCTAAGGTTGTATTCTCTGGTTTATCTGATAGTACAGTTGTGTTGTTCGCTGGCATGTTCGTTGTTGGTGCTGCATTGTTCTACACTGGTTTAGCTCAAAAAATTGGGGAAACAGTAGTATCTCATGCAGGTACTAGCGAAAATGGCTTAATGCTTGCCATCATGGTTGTTACTGCAACTATGTCTGCATTCTTATCTAACACTGGTACAACAGCTGCATTACTTCCAGTAGTTGTAGGTATCTGTGCTGTTGCTAAGATTCCTGCGTCTCGCCAATTGATGCCTTTAGCATTTGCTGCAGGTATTGGTGGTATTATTACAATGGTTGGTACACCACCTAATATCATTGTAAGTGGTACATTAACTAAATTTGGTGAACAACCATTTGGTTTCTTCGAATTTGCTTGGATAGGTATTCCTTTGACTGTTGCTACTATTGCATTCATGATGCTCATTGGTAAACATTTACTGCCTAAACATGAAATTCAAGATGCTGGCGACGTTGAACAAGAAGTAGCTGCTGAAGATATTTCTAACGATCCTAAGAAACAATTATATTCTGGTCTTATTCTTTTAGGCGTAATCATCGCTATGATTTTAGGCGACTTCCTAAAAGGTTACGGTATTAATTTACCATTGAGCATGGTTGCAGTTATTGGCGCAATGCTTTGTGTATTAACTGGTTGCTTGAACGAAAAACAAGCTTACACATCCATTGACTGGGTAACAATCTTCTTATTCGCTGGTATGATGCCAGTAGCAACTGCACTTGACCAATCTGGTGCAGGTAAAATGATTGCTAATGCAGTAATCGGCGTTATGGGTTCCGATCCTAGCCCTTACTTTGCAACAGCAGTATTATTTGCACTGTCTTGTGTTATGACTCAATTCATGTCTAACACAGCATCTTGTGCATTATTGGCTCCTATCGGTATCTCCATTGCTCAAGGTATGGGCGCTGACCCTCATGCAGTATTGATGGCTATCGGCGTTGCAGCATCTTGTGCATTCGGTACACCTGTAGGTACACCTCCAAATACATTAGTACTTGGTCCTGGCCAATACAAATTTACAGACTATGTAAAAGCCGGCGTTCCATTGATCTTAGTTTGCTTCGTAGTAAGCTTAATTATTATCCCAATGGTATGGCCATTCTTCCCTGGTAAATAATAGGGGATAGGTTACTCTACTATACAAGCACATACGAGGTCGAATCGTAAGATTCGGCCTCGTTTTTTATGATTTTAGCCTATATGATTTTAATATAGATTACATATAAGTGTAATCAAAAGCAATATGAATTAAACTAATTTGCATGATTAATTTTACACAATTGACTACATCGAAAAAAATATGATATAGTATATTGTGTAAGATATAATAATGTAATGTTGAATAAGGAGGTCATCTATGACAAAAGAAAGATTTAACATGTTAGTTGGTTCTATTGGTGCATTTATTGGTGTATTTGTATTTTTAGCCTATATCCCACAAATAATTGCTAATCTTCATGGTCAACCTAGTCAACCATGGCAACCATTATTTGCAGCAGTATCCTGTTTGATCTGGGTATTATATGGTTGGACAAAATCACCTAAACGTGATTATATTTTAATCGTACCAAACCTTGCAGGCGTTATTTTAGGTACACTAACATTCTTAACATCTTTCTAAGTGCTATAAGAAAAAAATAGTATTATTGTTATATAGTGAATAATAGTAAAGATATTACTTTACTTTATAAATATAAATGAGGTCGAATCGTATGATTCGGCCTTTTTTAGAGTGAAGTTTATATGTTAGATTAAAACATAGATAAGCGTTAAATCTGTTGTAATAAAAAAATAGTTTTTATGATAATAAATATTGATAATTAAATTCCTATTATAATGATTAGGATTTTATAAAATTGATAATTACAACATTCTCATTTGTTGAATATCATATTCAATTAATTAAATGAAAAGTAATATCAAAATACCTATAAACATAGGCTTTGTATGATAAAAATGAAAAAGTAATATGCAAAAATATATACAGTTTTTTATCATTTTCATTTGACTTTCAAAAAGAACTGTGTGATAATGAGAACATAAGTTGAGGCAAGTGCCTTTCTAAATGATAATAAAAAGTTCTGATCTATATTTTTATGGAGGTCCTAATTATGAGAGTTATTGCTGATGGTTGCATTAAATGTGGTTCTTGCGCATCTGTTTGCCCAGTTTCTGCTATTTCTGAAGGCGAAACTAAATACGAAATCAACGATACTTGCATCGATTGCGGTTCTTGCGAATCCGTTTGCCCAGTATCTGTAATTTCCGCTGAGTAATCACAAATTAAACGGCCCCTCATTGAGGGGCTTTTTATTTTGCCTAAATTTGCTTAACTTAGTATAATAGGACTATTAAGATATATATTATTATAAGGGAGTACAGCTTGTTTTACATTATACTAATTCTTTGGTTGCTCTTAGATCAATGGACTAAATATTACATTATGAATCATTTTATGTTAGGTGAGTCTTTAGTGGTTATACCCAATGTATTTCATTTAACATATATTATTAATCGCGGTGCAGCATTTGGTATGCTTGCTAATCAGCGATGGTTTTTCTTACTGGTAGCAGTTATTTTGCTAGGCGCATGTGCATATTATTGGAAGCGCTTATCAAAAGGTCCTTGGACTTTACAAATTGGATCTGCTTTATTAGTGTCTGGTGCTATTGGTAATGGTATAGATCGTTACATGATTCATGGTGTGGTAGATTTTTTTGATTTCCGTATATGGCCTATCTTTAATGTTGCTGATATTGGTATCTGTGTAGGCGTAGCTTTAGTAGTCTACTATTTATTTACATTAAAAGATGATGATAAATAATTCATATATTATGACAAATAATTAATTAATATATGATACTTAACTCATAGAGAGGTAGAGGATGAACGAATATATTGTAAGTGCTGAGCAAGACGGCATGAGACTAGATGTGTTTTTAACTGAACAAATGGAAGGGTCTCGTAGCTATATTCAAAGCTTAATAAAAGGTGGTCACGTTACTGTTGGTAATAAGATTGGTAAGGCAAATCTTAGACTTACACCAAATACTGTGATTCATGTAGAGGTACCAGAGCCTGAATCGGTAGAGGTAAAGGCGGAAGATATTCCTTTAGATGTATTGTACGAAGATCATGATATTATCATTGTAAATAAACAACGTGGTATGGTTGTTCATCCTGCGGTGGGCAATTATTCGGGTACACTTGTTAATGCATTGCTATATCATTGTAAGGATTTGTCCGGTATTAATGGTGAGATTAGACCTGGTATTGTTCACCGTTTAGATAAGGATACATCTGGTGTTATGATGGCTGCTAAAAATGATGCAGCTCATATAGGTTTAGCGGAGCAGGTAAAGGAGCATTCTGCTAAACGGACATATTTAGCATTAGTACAAGGTAATATTGTAGAAGAAAAGGGTACTATTAAAGCTCCTATTGGAAGACATCCTAAGGATCGTATGAAAATGGCTGTTGTCTTTGAAAATAGTAAGGATGCAGTTACTCACTTTAATGTAGTTGAACGATTTGGCCATCAAACCCTGGTTGAATGTAATTTAGAGACTGGGCGCACACATCAAATTCGTGTACATTTTGCTCATATTGGACATCCTGTTGTTAATGATCCGTTCTATGGTTACCGTCGTATGGACTTCCCTATTGAAGGGCAAGCATTACATTCTAAATCTCTAGATGTAAAACATCCTATTACAGGTGAAGCTATGCATTTTGAGGCACCACTTCCAGATGATTTTAAAGCGTGTCTCGAGTTTGCTAAGACATATCGTGAGGATAAACGTAAATAAACGAAATTAATGGAAAATTAAACTGTCTAACTTATATTGTGGATTACTAGATAATTTTCTAACTATATTTGTTGAAAGGGCATAGAAGACTCTGTGCTATAAGGGCGTATATATGGAAAAGAAACGCTTATTGATGGATCAAGATGCTATTATGCGTGCTATCCGTCGTATTAGTCATGAAATTCTAGAACGTAATAAAGGCTTATCTAATGCTCTCATTGTAGGGATTGAACGACGTGGTGTTATTTTAGCAAAACGTTTACAAGCTGAAATTGAGCGTATTGAAGGTATCCATATTGAATGTGAATCTCTCAATGTGGCTATGTATCGCGATGATCGTGATGCTCGTCAAAAAGAGGGGGAACCCTGTACGATTGATACAACAGAGAAAACAATTATCCTCGTTGATGATGTACTTTACACAGGGCGCACCATTCGTGCAGCATTAAATGCATTGATGACATCTGGTAGACCTAAATCTATTCAGTTGGCAGTTCTCGTAGATCGTGGTCATCGAGAATTACCAATACGAGCAGATTATGTAGGTAAAAATATTCCTACTTCACATCTTGAAAGTGTACGGGTTGCTGTAACTGATTTAGATGGCGAAGAAGGGGTTACAATACAGGAATAACCTGTATTGTAACCCCTTTTTATTTAAATTAAATATGCTTTTTATTTAATATATTGTGGTGTATATGTATAGTCTGTATGGCCTATACGGTTAGCTTTATTATGGAAACATAAGGCTTGAATATCTGTAGCTAGCGTGTCGATGTGGTGCATAGATTTTCCAAGATTGTTGAGCTGAGTAGGTGCTTTAGCCCATTTTTGAATGAGTGGAATGTCATGTTCAGTTCTCAGCCATTGACGTCCTCTGTCGTTAAAGGCTAGTAATCTAGCGTATTGAGGACCGTCTTGCATAGCGATATTTATCAAGTCTTTTGTAATGCCTAATGTAAGATATGCACCCATACGCTGTAAACGGGCGTAGGTGTAGCGCTTGGATTTTATTTGCTCAATGGCAGATTCCCATGAAGGCTGTTGTGCTGCTTTTAACCACAAGTGTTCAATACCTTCAGTAAAATCAACAAAATGCTCTAATTCATTGGCATTCATGCGGCGACTCAACATATGTACCATATTATAATATCTGTTGTAGTCGACATAGTCATCATTTGTGATTCTATGCGTCATATCATCTAGAATTGGTGTTGGAATAGTACTTTGAAGCGTTGAACACATATCTAAGGGATTAGCAGTAGTGATGAGTTGACGCAATGCCGTACCGGATGGTAACTCTTGATTGAAATTGTGATTGTGGTGATCAGATGTACGCTGAATAGGAATATATTCTAAGTTTGGATAATATTTTAATGCAGCGCGGATATATTCAAGTCCTAATAAGGCATTAGGTGTGTTAAGTGATTCGGAGCCTAGCGCTTTACGGAAGGCTGTACCATAGGACATGCCTTCATTTAAATAATTGCGTAATTCATTTTGGGTGCTTTCACAATCCATACGTTTAGCCATATGGATGAGTTGATTTAAATCAGTTGTTTCAGAACCGAAGGACAGCATATCAATAGATAAAGATTTAATTAATTGAATGGCACCTGAAGCAAATAGTTGGGCACTACCTAACGAATAAAGCGTAGGAAGTTCGATAACGATATCTGTACCGCCTAGAATAGCCCAACGAGCGCGATCGAATTTTGAGAAAAGGGCTGGTTCGCCACGTTGTACAAAGGAGCCGCTCATAATACAGATGCGCAATACATCAGGGTATTTTGTAGCTAATGTATGTAGTTGATGTGCATGACCATTGTGAAATGGATTGTATTCGCAAATAATACCGATGGTTTTCATAGTGACTCCTTTCATTAGTGTTAGTGTAACAAAGCATAGAAAGACTGTAAATAAATTTTGAACTTAAGAGGCCGTATAGTAAAAAAATAGACGTAAAAATGTGTGTAAAACTAAAGTTTTTTGTAGATTTTATTTGTTCTATAGGCTATAATTAACTGTAAATGCTGAATTGATGTGAGGTATATGATGAAACAAAATTGGAAACGTACATTACAAGGGGCTCTGCTCGGTGCTGCGCTACTAGCAATGGCGGGATGTGGTTCTACAAATGTAATGGATACATATAGTTTTGGCCATCAAGTTATCCGTGCTGGTCAATCTGAAATTACCATTGCTTTGCCTTATGAAATGGGTAAAAGCACAAAAAATATGTCTGATGATGGGTATCCAATTGATATTTATGGATCGGTTACGGAACATATGGTGATTGAGGTTGAGGCTTTGCGTGCCGGTGAAAATAAACCATTGCCAACGGTGGATGAGTATGTTAACCGCAGCAAATCTGAGTTTACTAAATTGGGCGGCACCATCAAAGAAGAGTCTGTAGCTTTAGAAGGCGCATCTGCTAAAAAGCTTGATGTGACTTATACAACTCAAGGGCAAACATTTAGATTTTCTCAATACGTATTCTTAGATCATGGCGTATTGTGGAATATAGTCTACCAATATCCTGAAAAGGATCAGGTAGGTGCTGATATCAGCAAAGAAATTCAAAACAAGATTCAAGTTACACAACAGAAAGAGGGTTAATCGATGAACGTATTAGTAGTTAACTGCGGTAGTTCTTCCTTGAAATATCAATTACTTGATATGACAACTGAAACAGAATTGGCAAAAGGTCTTTTTGAGAAGATTGGTGATCAAGACGCTATCTTCACTCATAAACGTCCTAACGCAGATAAATTAGAACGCGTTGAACCAATTTTGAATCATAAAGAAGCTCTTCGTATTTTACTTGATATTTTAGTTGATGCTGAATATGGTGTAATTAAGTCTATGGACGAAATCGACGCTGTTGGTCACCGTGTAGTACATGGCGGTGAAAAATTCGCTGACTCCGTATTGATCACTCCAGCTGTTATGGAAGCGTTGGAAGAATGTGCTTCTCTTGCACCATTGCATAATCCACCAAACATTCAAGGTATCGAAGCTTGCCAAGCTATCATGCCTAATGTTCCACAAGTTGCTGTATTCGATACTGCGTTCCACCAAACAATGCCTAAAGAAGCTTACATGTATGCGCTTCCTTACGAATACTATGAAGATTATGGCATCCGTCGTTACGGTTTCCATGGTACATCCCACAAATATGTTGCACAACGTTGCGCTGAATTGATGGGTAAACACATGTCTGATCTTCGCATCATCACATGTCACTTAGGTAATGGTTCTTCCGTATCCGCTATTAAAGGTGGTCGCTCCATCGATACTACAATGGGCTTTACTCCATTGTCTGGTTTGATCATGGGTACTCGTACTGGTGATATTGACCCAGCTATCGTTCCATTCTTGATGAACAAAACTGGCATGAACTACGATGAAGTAGACACTATTATGAATAAAAAATCCGGTGTACTTGGTATTTCCGGTGTGTCCAATGACTTCCGTGTTATCGAAGAAGCAGCAGCTAATGGTAACAAACGTGCTCAATTAGCATTGAACATGTTCCATTACAAAGTTCGCCGTGTAATCGGTGCCTTTGCTGCTGTTATGGGTGGTGTAGATGCTATCATCTTTACTGCTGGTATTGGTGAAAACGGTATTGGTAACCGCGATGCAATCTGCAACGGTTTAGAATACTTGGGTACTCGCATTGACCCTGAACGCAACAACATCCGCGGTAAAGAACAAGAAATCAGTGCTGAAGGCTCCAAAGTTAAAATCTTCGTAATCCCTACAAACGAAGAAATCATGATTGCTCGCGATACTCAACGTATTACAGCATCCTTGAAAAAATAATATAGTTCGTATCTGAACTAGGTGACTAATAGAGTCATAAAACCCCGTCTATATCTTAGATATAGGCGGGGTTTTTGTAGTTTTTATACTTAGAATACCTTATAATAGAATGTATAGTTATAAAGTAGTAGTTCTTTTAAAGGGGTAACACATGACAGTATTATATGAAGAAAAATCTCAGCGTGCTAAAAGTGCAGAGTGGCTAGTATTATGTTTTGTTATTCTATTATTATGTGGTGTTGGCTACACTACATATCGTAGTATTAACTTGCATACTATTTTAATAGCAGAATATTTTATTGAAATTATGGCTATCATCGTAATTGTTAAACAAGCTGTTAGTCGATATACCTATATTTTGACAGATACAAAATTAGTAATTGAAGAATCTTCTATATTTAGAAAGCGCCATTTTGAGGTAGATTACGATATGATTGATGGCGTATTTAAATTTGAACGTGAATTATTGACAAATATTAAATATCGATATAAATATAGAAAATGTTCAACTTCTGATCCACGTCCTATTTGGTCTCTAGTGTATGCGATTGTAAAGGGTGATAAGGTTCAAAATGGTCGCCTTTTATTGAAAGCGGATGATAAATTTTTTGACATCTTAGAGGAACATGTACCAGGTCGTATCCGTGTGCCTCAAGCGGACATTGTGTTTTATGCTGCAGTCCGTGCTGATGCGGTAAAACATGGCGAAGATGTACAAGAGTACTATAAAAAGTTAACTACACCTGAAAAGGATGGCCCTGATATTCTTGTTTAATTTACAAATATTTTCTAATTTATATTATCAAAATTAGTTGGAATGGTTTTATTTATAAAAAGGTGAAATTAACTAATATTCGTATATGATAAAGGAGTGCAAATGGCTGGATTATATTTGGCGAGCCAATCACCACGAAGAACTGAACTATTAACACAAGTTGGTATTGATCATGTTGTTGTATCAAGTACCTATGAAGAGGCTAATAAGGGTTATGATGATCCTATTGAAATGGTGAAAGCACAAGCTTTAGGTAAGGCCCGTGCGGCTGTAGACGTACCTGAAGGGAGTATCGTACTAGGTGCTGATACGATTGTCGTATTAGACAATCAAGTGCTAGGTAAACCTTATGATGAATCTGAGGCCCGTCATATGCTAGAGCGTTTATCAGGTCAAGTTCATTCTGTAATTACTGGTGTAGCCTTGCTTATTAAAGGTCAAGAAATAGTTTTTCATAATGAAACAAAGGTGTATTTTAAAAAATTAGCTCCTTTTGAAATAGAATCCTATATTGCTAGTGGCGAACCTATGGACAAAGCTGGCGCCTATGGCATACAAGGTAAAGGTGCTTTGTGGGTAGAGAAGATAGAAGGCTCTTATACCAATGTGGTAGGATTACCTGTTGAACATGTATACGATGAATTGTGTAAAGCATTAGGTGCTAAATAATACTATCATTTGATGGCGATGATGCTATAATCGGCTGTGCTGTGCTGTGCTGTGCTGTGCTGTGCTGTGCTGTGCTGTGCTGTGCTGTGCTGTGCTGTGCTGTGCTGTGCGCTATTAATATAGTAAGAGAGTAGATGTGTGTAGTTAGATTTACAAATGGTGTTATCTATTTGAATGGAGAGATTCTATGGAAGTACCAACAGTAAGTGTAAAAGACATGTTACCATTTCAGCGTCCTCGTGAAAAATTTCTTGCTTTAGGACCATCTCATATGGCGATGGAGGAATTGCTAGCTATTTTATTGCGTACTGGGGTGAAAGGTCAGTCTGCCATATCGCTGGCGAGTGATATCGTACAGTCCTATGATGATGGGGCGTACGGTCTTAATAGAATGACCGTTGAAGAGCTTGTAAAAATTAAGGGAATTGGCACAGATAAAGCGGTAACTTTGTGTGCGGCTCTTGAGATGGGGCGACGATTAGGGGAACTAAAAATTAAGGAAACATACGAAGATTTTTCTCAACCTTTTGTCATTGCTCAATATGTAATGGAGCGCCTGCGACACGAAGAGGTGGAGCATGTATGGGCAGCTATGTTGACGTCTCGGAATAAGTTGATTCAGTTAGAACATATTTCGAATGGAGGTTTAGTATCTAGCCTCGTAGAGCAGCGAGCTGTTTTTAGGAAAGCCATAGCTTGTAATGCGGCAGCCATTATCTTAATACATAATCATCCATCTGGCGATAGTCGGCCTAGTGACGAAGATATACGGCTTACCAAGTTATTTGTCAGTGCAGGTCAGTTTATGGGAATACCAGTGTTAGATCATATTATCATTGGTGATAATGAATTCACTAGCCTTAGTGAAATAGGTAAACTTAGTTAGAGAATACACATATTAATAGTAAAAGCACTCATAATAATGAGTTCATTCTTTCTGATTTGTTCAGTGAAGGGATGTAGACATCATTATAGGAGTGCTTTTTCTATTCAATAGATAAAGTCGCATTATATGTGGTAAAATGGAATGATGATGTAATGAAGGAGATTTTACTATGAGTTCCATTTTACCTACTCTAGGAAAAGATGTAAGTATAGATATTGGTTCCATACAGACGCGCCTCATGGGGGGGACGCGAGGAACTGTTATAAGCGAACCATCTATTATAGCAACTGATACAAAACAAGAAAAAGTAGTAGCCGTTGGGGATGAAGCGGCACGTCTTGTATTGCGTATGCCTGATATGTGGCGCCCTTTAACACCATTAAAAGATGGATTTATTGTGGACTATCGAGTTATGCACACGATGCTTAACTATTTTCTGAATAAAGTGTCTAATGCATTGCGCCGCGCTCGAGTTCTTGTTGGTGTTCCTTGTGGGATGACCGACGTTGAGCAAAGAGCGATGATGGATGCTGTTATTCAGGCTGGAGCACGCGAAGTATTTCTTATCGAACGACCTGTGGCTGCAGCCATTGGTTGCGGTGCACCTATCTTTGAAGCTCGTGGATCTATGGTCATTGATATTGGTGGTGGCACTGTCGATATGGGCATTGTTTCATTGGGAGGCATTGTAGATAGTAAAACCATACGCTTTGGTGGTTCAGATATCAATAATGCATTGCTACGCTATGTACGCGAGTGTTTTGGTGTAATCGTTTCTGAAGAAATTATAGAAGATATTAAACATACAGTAGGCACTGCTATGGCACCTTTAGAAGATGCGGAATATGCCTTTCAAGGCCGTGATATGATGAATGGTTTAGGCAGACGTTGTGTTATTCATCAGTCAGAGGTATATCAAGTTGTAAATGACTGTATTGTTGGCCTTTTAGATGAAGTGAAACAAATGATTCGTTCCGCTGAACCTGAGATTGTAGCAGATATTATGCAATATGGAATATATCTTACTGGTGGTACTGCGCAATTGTCGGGTTTGGCTGAGCGTATTGGGGGCGAGTTAGGTGTGCCTGTACATGTTCCAGATGCACCAGACACAAAAGTCGTTGTGGGCCTTAACGGGGCTTCATCTGACTTGGTGAGCTTATCACGTTTTATTGTGAATTCTAAAAATAGAAAGGGCCAAGACTAATATGATACAGTCAGATAAAAAGTTAATTATCGTTGTTGTCATTAGCTGTATCCTATTAGCGTTGCTCGGATTTGCATGGAAACAACGAACTAGTATTCCTTTTGTTACTGTCACTCTTGAAGGTATCACAACACCATTTGCTTATGGATCTGCCCGTTTGCTTGATGGTGTACAAACCGGTTTTACAGTGCTCAATAATGCTATTTCTGCAACTATTGAAAGTGATGAGGCAGCATCTCGCAAGGCTGCATTAGAACAAAAGGTTGTTAACTATGATGAAGTAGTAGCAGAAAATATTCGACTTCGTCAATTGCTCAACTATAAGAGCAATCATCCGGAATTCTCCATGACTTTAGCCGGTATTATTACAAAGGATTACGGCACATGGACAAATACTTTCACTATCGATAAGGGTAGTGAAGAAGGGATGGCTGTCAATATGGCTGTCGTTGTACCAAGTGGGGTAGTTGGTTTTATTACCGATGTATACCCTCACTCGTCTCGAGTACAAACCATTCTTGACCCACGTAGTGCAATCGGTGTTATTGTACAACGTCCTGAATCTCGCCTATCTGGTGTCGTAAAAGGTAATGGTGACTCACCTCGTACGCCATTAATGGTAAATATTGCCCGTGATGGTGATGTATTAGTAGGGGATAAATTAATCACCTCTGGGTATGGTGGTATCTATCCTAAAGGATTGCCTGTTGGTAATGTACAGTCCATTGAAAATGATACAGAAGGTTTTGTAAAGAATGCCGTAATTACACCAAGTGTGGACTTCTATCGTTTAGAAGAGGTGTTTGTCCTTACATCATCTTCCGTAAGTGCACCACCAAAACCAGGGCTTGAGCCTAAACTGGTACCTCAAACACAACGGGATCAAGTTGAAGGGGCAAAGGGGGCCGTTAAACCATGATGCGTCTAGCTTTAGTCCTCTGTGGATTCTTAATTTACTTTATACAGGCCCAATTATTGCCTGCTATTTTTCATACGAATTGGTTACCAAATTTAATTTTGACCATCATTGTTATGGTCACACTATTTAAAGGTCGTTATATGGGTTTGATGGCAGCTGTTATAGGTGGTATTGTACATGATGTATTAATATCTAACTTCTTTGGGCTCCATTTATTCCCTTACGTTCTTGTGGTTTACATATTATCCGCAGTGAAACATCGACTCTATGAAGAACGTTGGTATTGGTCCAGTGCTATTGTAGCCATTTGTACGTTGCTTGATGGATTTATCCGCAGCTTAATGATATTGGCCAGTGGCGGGGATTTACATATAGGGTTATATATGTGGCATATGGTTATACCGGTACTATTTTGGAACGGTCTATTGGCTGCCATCGTACATGGATTATTGTGGCGTAAGGACGAACAGCAAGATTATATTTGGTAATAAATTAGTAAGGGGGTGAAAGAGTGCTTGAAGGCCTCTATAAACGAAGAAAAACGAGTCGCTTTGATGTACTCTTTTACATTGTAGCGGGCATATTTATAGTGTTAGCATTGCGTTTGTTTATGCTACAAATCTTGGCTGGTGGCTATTATCAAGCCAAGGCGGAAGGCAACCGATTGCGCATGGTACCGATGACTGCAGCACGAGGCGTTATGTATGATCGTAATGGTCAAATTCTTGTAGGCTCTCGACCTGCCTATACTATATCTATCATGCCTACCGGAAAGGCTTTGGATGATGGTGAAGTTGCTAAATTGGCAGCTTTATTAAAAATGAAGCCTGAAGATATTACAAAGAAGGTTAATGATCACAAGTATGGTTATGAGCCAATACGTATTGCTAATGATATTTCTATGGACGTAGTGACAACCATTGAAGAGCATCGTCATGAATTACCAGGGGTAACCATTGATGTTGAGCCACTTCGATACTATCCATATGAAACGATGGCTTCTCAATTGTTTGGTTATGTTGGTGAAGTGAGTGAAGAGGAATTAGAAGAGCTAAAACAGCAAGACCCTAATACACTGGTAAGTGGCGGTACTATTTTAGGTCGTTCTGGTCTCGAAAAATTATATGATTCAATCTTGCGTGGTACTGATGGTGGTAAACAAGTTGAGGTAGATGCTACAGGTCGTCCTGTGGCTGAGGTAGATAGAAAACATACAGTGCCAGGTGCTAATATTCATTTAACCATTGATGTAAATCTTCAAAAGGCCGCTGAAGAGGCCGTTAAGAATCAGCTCAATCAATTGCGTGCGCAAGGTATTCCAGCACAAGGGGCAGCAGTGGTGGCCATGGATCCTAATACAGGAGCTATTTTAGCTATGGTCAGTGCGCCTGAATTCAATCCAAACTGGTTTTCTAAAGGAATTACAACTGCTCAATGGAACCAGCTGAATAATGATAAAAATCATCCATTTGATAATAAGGTTATTTCTGGTGAATATCCACCAGGATCACCATTTAAGATTATTACCGGTACAGCAGCGTTAGATCTTAAAAAGGTTACTCCTGAAGAGATGATCTTTGACAGTGGTAAGCACTGGTTGATCGATAAGCGAAATGCAGAAGGTGAAGCCTTAGGATGGCTTAACTTTAATAGAGCACTTGCTAAGTCAGATAACGTTTACTTCTATGAAATGGGTAATCGCGTTGGTATAGAAAATCTCGATAAATATGCTGCTTATTTTGGCATTGGCGAAAAGACTGGTATTAATTTACCAGGTGAGGCGTCTGGCATTATGGCAAGCCCTGAGTATAAACGAAAAGTATATGATGAAGATTGGTACTTAGGTGAAACCTTCGATGCTGCTATTGGTCAATCTTTTACCTTAGTTACACCATTGCAAATGGCTGTTTTACTCAGCGAAGTAGCTAATGGTGGTATTAAATATAAACCTTATGTGGTAAGCCGTATTGATAATAAAGATGGTACTCCGAAAGAGATTTTTGGTCCTGATAAATTAGGTATTCTACCAGTTCCAAAAAATATTATGGACCTTATTCGAGAAGGTTTGCGTGATGTTACAAACGAAGGTGGTACAGCAGGGGACTTATTTAAAGGCTTTCCAATTAATGTAGCTGGTAAGACTGGTACTGCAGAAAATGCACATGGCCGGGATCATGGCTGGTTTGTAGCCTATGCACCATATGATAAACCACAAATTGTTGTGGTTGCACTTGTTGAACAAGGTAGCTTTGGTGCGGGCTCTGCAGGTCCAATCGTACGAGATGTGTTAGCCGCATATTTCAATGTACCATTAAATAAAAAAACGAATGATACAAATACTAAAAGTAATAAAGATAGTGCAACTGTAGGGAATACGCCTAATGGGCAGAAACCTCAGAATGCAGTAACAAGTGGGCAACCAAGAAAGGATTAGTATGGGCGAAATCATTGGTGTTGTATCCGGCAAGGGTGGCGTAGGTAAAACGACCGTCACTGCATGCTTGGGTGCAGCCTTAAGTCATGCAGGGCATCGCGTATTGCTCTGTGATGGGGACTTTGGATTGCGCGATTTGGATCTCGTGTTAGGCGTGGCAGATGAAATTATCTATGATGCACTTGATGCGAGTGAAGATAAAGAATATACAGATGATGCTATTGTATCAATTGCAGAAAATCTAGATTTCTTACCGGCTAGTCAAAGTGCACGTTGGGAAGATATAGGTCGAAAGAAGTATAAGAAATTAGTTCGTCGGCTTTGTGATGTATATGACTATATTTTGATTGATGCACCAGCAGGGATTGGTAAGGGCATTGAGTCAATTTTAGATCTTGTGAGTCGTTGTATCGTTGTGACACATCCATTGTGGGTATCCTTGCGCAATGGGGCGCGTATGATTCAAGTGTGTCAAGAACATAATATTCGGGACTTTGCTATTGCCTTTAATGCAGTGTCAGTAGATAGTGAAGACATAGATTTATATGATATGTTGGAAGTCCTTCGCGCCGAGTATGTAGGGGCTATGATTCCTTATGATGAAGATATCCTAACATATACACAAGATGGTCATTTGTTAGACCTTGCTTCTCATGAGTTTCGTAATGTATTAGCACCTCTTGTAGACTATGTTGTAACAGGTGATTGTTGGGAAGATTATGATGTACAAAAACAATTTGATGCCTATGTAACTAAGAAAAAAGCGGCTAAAGAAGAAGCATGTACACCGACTCTTGCTTCAGCTGGTGAGTCTATCTTTGGGGATTCAAATACTGTTTTGTATATTAATCGCGGTGGATGGACTACTCAGCGTTTATTAGTACAAGGTAAGCAAAGTTTATGGCGCCGTCGTAAATTGAAATAGGTGATATGATGTGGCGGAAACTATGGAATGATAGCGACTGGGCTATTATCATATGTACTTTTCTACTAGTTTGCATTGGCTTAGCAGCTATTGGCAGTGCAACTCATGTTAATCAAGAGCCTATTGGATTTGGTAGTTTAGTAGTAAAGCAACTTATATTTTTCCTTGCTAATGCAGCTGTTGTGATAGGCATGCAATTCCTTAACTATCATCGATTAAAGGATTGGGGTAATATCATTTATGGCATTACTCTTTTGATGTTAATTGCTGTTATGGCTGTTGGTACATCTGCATTGGGTGCTCAACGGTGGATTCAATTGGGTCCTATTACCATTCAGCCATCAGAATTTTCTAAATTATTGATGATTATCTGTATGGCGAAAATGCTAGAGCCCCGTATTGGCAAGTTAGATACATTTAAGTCTTTAATAATGCCTGTATTATATGTTGGGGTGCCTATTGCGCTTGTATTCTTACAACCTGACTTAGGTACATCTCTTGTGTACATTGCCATTTTTGTGGGGATGCTATTTATCTCTGGCATTAAAACAAGACTCATAAAAATCATTGCGGGCACTGGTTTATTATTGATGCCTTTAGGCTGGTTTGTACTGAAAGAATACCAAAAACAACGTATTCTCGTATTTTTAAATCCAGATATTGATCCGTTTGGATCTGGCTATCATATTATTCAATCTAAGATTGCCATTGGTTCTGGTTTGATTTTTGGTAAGGGACTCTTCAATGGTACTCAAAGTCAGTTGAACTTCTTACCAGAAAACCATACGGATTTTATTTTCTCCGTTATTGGTGAAGAATTTGGCTTTGTAGGTTGTATCATAGTATTATTATTACTCTTTATGCTTATTTATCGCAGCATTAAAGTGGCGTATATGTGCAATGATAATTTTGGTATGTTATTAGCTACAGGTATTGCCACCATGTTTACCTTTGAGGTACTCGTAAACGTAGGTATGACCATTGGTATTATGCCTGTTACTGGTATTCCATTGCCATTCCTTAGTTATGGTGTTAGTGCATTGACTACAAATATGTTGAGTATCGGTATTTTGTTAAATATCGCAATGCAACGGACAAAATATATTTTTTAAATAACCTATGTATATAGGATTGATTGTGAAAGAAGTCTTTCAGAAAAGACGGAGGATGTATGATTCAATTAGATACGTCATGGTTACAACATGTCCAAAAGCCTGCTCGTTATACGGGCGGTGAATATAACAGTATCGTAAAAGATCACAGTACTGTTGATGTAACAATGGCATTAGCTTTTCCAGATGTATACGAAGTGGCCATGAGCCATTTGGGTATCAAAATTTTATATGGTCTTGTAAACCGTCGTGATGATGCAGCAGCGGAACGTGTGTTTGCACCTTGGCACGATATGGAAGAGGAGATGCGCAAGCGCAACATTCCTTTATTTTCTTTGGAAACTCGTACGCCTATTAAAGACTTTGATGTACTAGCCTTTACGCTTCAATATGAGATGAGCTTTACTAATATCTTGAATATGCTCGATTTGGCTGGCATTCCTATGTACGCTAAAGATCGTGATATGGATTTCCCGTTACTCGTATGTGGTGGTCCATGTGCATTTAATGTAGAGCCTATTGCAGATTTCTTTGATATTGTATCTCTTGGTGAGTCCGAAGAATGGGGCGATGAATTTATCGATCTCTATAAAGCTGAAAAAGCAAAAGGTTTCCCAGGTGGTAAAGAGGCGTTTTTGCGTAAAGTGGCTCAAATTCCTGGTACCTATTGTCCTGCATTATATGATGTGGAATATACAGAGCAAGGTGATTTTAAATCGATTACACCTCGCTTTGAAGATGTACCGGCAGCTGTAGAGAAACGCATCGTAGAAGATGTAGAAAATGTGTTCTACCCTACAAAACCTGTAGTGCCATTCTTGGATATCGTGCATGACCGGGCAGTACTAGAATTGTTCCGTGGCTGTACACGGGGCTGTCGGTTCTGTCAGGCTGGTATGTTATACCGTCCTGTTCGTGAAAAAACGCCAGAGCGTTTGCTTCAAATTGCTAAGGATACGATTGCTAACACTGGTTATAATGAAATCTCTTTGATGAGCTTAAGCTCTGCGGATTATTCTAAATTGCCAGAGCTAGTAGACATGCTCATGGAAGAGTTCAAAGACAAACAAGTGAGCGTAAGCTTGCCATCCTTGCGTATCGATAGTTTCTCCATCGATATTGCGAAAAAGGTGCAACAAGTACGTAAAAGTGGTCTTACTTTTGCTCCTGAAGCAGGTACACAGCGCATGCGCGATGTTATTAACAAAGGCGTTAGCGAAGAAGACTTATTGGCAGCGTGTACAAATGCCTTTAAATCGGGGTGGAATACAGTTAAATTGTACTTCATGATGGGCCTTCCTACTGAAACTGATGAAGACCTAGCAGGCATTGCTGATTTGGCGTATAAGGTGCTTGATTTACACCGCGATATTACGGGTAAACGCAATGGTTCTGTAACCGTTAGCGTATCCTTCTTCGTACCAAAAACACATTCTCCATACCAATGGTATGGTCAACAAGATGTAGAGGAAATTCATCGTAAGCAACGCTATTTAAAATCTCTCATCAATAACCGTAATATTTCTTATCATTACCATGATGGCTATACTGGCTACATGGAGGCTGCTTTTGCTCGTGGGGACCGTAGATTGTCTAAGGTTCTTGTAAAAGCATGGGAAGCAGGTTGTAAATTTGATGGCTGGACTGAGTTCTTCAACTATGAAACTTGGTTAAAAGCATTTGCTGATTGTGGTTTGGATCCTGCATATTTTGCACGTCGTACTCGTGATTTCGACGAGCCATTACCTTGGGATCATCTAGATTGCACCGTAAGTAAAGCCTTCTTAAAACGAGAGTGGGAACAAGCGGTAGAGGCAAATTTAACAAGTGATTGCCGTCGCGGTCCATGTAAGGGCTGTAACGTATGTCCAGAGCTAAATACTGCAATTATTGACTATAAGGAGGGTGGCAGAGTTGAAAAAGTTACGTTTGGCCTTAAATAAAGGCGAAAAATTGCGATTCTTGTCGCACCTTGATTATGCACAAGCAGTAGAACGTATGATTCGCCGCGCCGGAATTAAAATGGCTTATTCTGAAGGCTTTAATCCACATATGAAAATTAGCTTCTCCTCCGCACTTGCTTTAGGTGTAACAGCGGCGGCTGAATATATCGATATGGATGTGCTAGAAGAGGACTCTTTAGAGTCTATTATGGAACGTTTGAACCGCGTAGCACCGCCAGGTCTTGAGGTGCTAGGTGGCAAGGAAATGCCTGAAAAGGTTAAAAAAATGATGGCTATCTGTAACTTTGCTATTTACGAAGTTACGGGTCCTGTAACGGATGAACATGCGGATTGGGATGCGTTGCTCAAATCTTTCAACGAAGCTACGGAGATTTCTTATGAAAAGGTGACTCCAAAGAAAACTCGTATCATTGATGTGAAAGAATTTGTAAAAGAACCTATCGTAGCATCTGTTAAGGATGGTATGGTTACCCTTACTATGGGCATCGGCATTTATCCACAAGGTACAATCAAACCTAGCGAAGTGTGGAACCTTGGTAAAGATAAATATAACTGGCCTATTACGACGGGCTATGAAATTCACCGTAAAGCCATTATGGTGGAAAACGAAGAAGGCCGTTACACTCCATTGGAAATTAATTACTAGTACTTTTTACATAAATCTTAAGCGGTTATATAAGCTTTAGTGATTTAAAAGACCTATATATTTTGAATTGAACGAAGGGAGGGATAGGATGCATAAAATTTTGGTCAATGTTATGCGAGAAGAAATTCGCATGGCTGTTATCGACGAAGAAGGGCAGTTAGTAGATTTTGTCCTAGAACGTACTGATGAGTCTCATATGGCAAATCATATGTACAAAGGTACTGTTAAGAACGTATTAAACGGTATGCAAGCGACCTTTGTTGATATAGGGGGCTCTCAAAATGCGTATTTGAACCTTCAACAGGGGAAAGAACAGAAAATCTTGCCACGCCTATCTGTGGGACAGCAAATTCTCGTACAAGTGGTAAAAGAGGAAATGCTTGGTAAAGGAGCTCGCGTTACAGCTGATGTGAGTTTGGCAGGGCGCTTTATGGTGCTTTTACCATATTCTGAAGGCATGCATATTTCTAAGAAAATTACTGATGAAGCAGTACGTGCTAAATTACAAGAATTAGCAGCGCCTTATGTACAGGAAGGCTGTGGATTTATTATTCGTACCGCAGCCGCTAAGGCTAGTGCTGACGAAATCGGTCGTGATATGGAATATCTATGGCGTACATGGCAACATGTGTTAAAACGATTTAAGGTGGCTAAGAGTGGTACTGATCTCTATAGTGATGCGGACTTCTGGTTCCGCCTTGTACGTGACTATGCGCATCGAAATGTAGCAGAAATCATCGTCGATTCCGATATGGGCGAATCTCGATTGCTGGATCTCTTAGGTCATGGACCTACATCACAGCAAATTAAAGTGACACGTCACCGTGGTAGCACACCTATCTTTAAAGCCAATCATATTGAACCACAATTAGAAGATCTTATCTCTCGTGATATTAATCTACCTTCCGGTGGTTCTATCCGCATTGATCATACGGAGGCTCTCACCGTATTTGATGTAAACTCGGCTCATTACACAGGTAAGTCTAATAAGTTAGAAGATCTGGCTTTTACAGTCAATAAAGAGGCGGCAAAGGAAATTTGTCGACAATTGCGATTGCGCGATATTGGTGGTATTATCGTCGTCGATTTTATCGATATGAAGGATAAGTCCCATCAACAAGAGTTGTTAAAATTGTTGAGTGCACAAGCCAAGTTAGATAAGATGAAAACTGTGGTATGTGGTATTAGTTCGCTTGGTCTTGTGGAGATGACAAGAAAGCGTGCCCGTCAAGGTTTGCAAACATTGATGTTTGATACATGTCCTCAATGTGGGGGCACTGGATACATGTTGTCAGGCAGAACTGTATATATGCAAATTATCCGTCGTATACGTGAGCTGTTTAAATCAGGTCGCATTAAATCTAATCTAGAAATTGAAGTCCATCCAGAGGTAGCTCAATACTTAACTAAGGCTGTCCTTGAGGAGTTAGGTGATTCTATAGGGCGTAAGATTTCGATTGTAGTGAATTCACAAATTAGCCGAGAAGGATATTCTTTGATGGCAGTAGCAGAATAAGTAAGTAGTTTTTATAGGTGAGTTTCGTGTCTGTATTTGAAATTATATTAATTAGTATTGGTCTTGCTATGGATGCCTTTGGTGTATCGATTGGTAAAGGTTTATCAATGCCGGTAGGTGAAAATGGCCGAAAGGTTACATTGGCATTCTTATTTGGGTTATTCCAGTTTCTCATGCCTGTTATGGGATGGCTTATTGGTCGCCAGTTTATCGATGTCATATCTGAATGGGATCATTGGATTATCTTTGGACTTCTCGGCTATTTAGGTGTTGCTATGATACGAGAAGGCCTCAGTGATGATGATGAAGACGATGATAAACAGTTTTTAGGTGCTTGGGAAATGATGATGCTCTCCGTAGCCACCAGCCTTGATGCGATGGCGGTTGGTTTAACCTTTGCTTTTCTACCTATTAATGTATGGGAAGCCTCTACTATGATAGGGGTAATTACCTTTGGTATTTCTCTTATTGGTGTGTACCTAGGCAAATTTATGGGCCAGTTCGTGGGAAAATATGCAGACATACTAGGTGGGGGTGTATTGATTCTCATCGGTACAAAAATACTTTTACAACACCTTGGAATTATCGGAGAATTTTAGAGGTTTGTATATATATGAAAGTATCATAAACTGAGCTGTTTATGTTGAATTTTGTTTGACATAGATAGGTAAATACGATATACTATATCAGTATTAGTTCGGTTTACTGAACTTTGCAATCCGCGTGAAGCAGGTTTAAACGCCCGACCGAAGTTCGGGTCGGGATACCGAATTCAGCGAGTTCGATAACAAGGAGGTGTTCTCATGTACGCAATTATTAAAACTGGTGGTAAACAATATCGCGTTGCTGAAGGCGATGTAATTACTATCGAAAAATTGGAAGCAGCTGCTAACGAGTCCGTTACATTCGAAGAAGTTTTGACTGTAGTGAATGACGGCGACGTTAAAGTTGGCGCTCCTCTTGTAAACGGTGCAAAAGTTACAGGTACAGTTCTTGAGCATGGTAAAGGTAAAAAAATCTTAGTATTCAAATACAAAGCTAAATCCAACTACCGTCGTCGTCAAGGCCATCGTCAACCGTTCACAAAAGTTCGTATTGAATCTATCCAAGCTTAATTATGGTTTCCATTGAAATCCAGCGGAATAGTGAAGATCAAGTCATTGGTTGTCACCTATCCGGTCATGCAGGATATGATGAGCATGGCTTCGATATCGTATGTGCTGCAGTGTCTGCCTTATCGGCAACGGCAATGTTAGGACTTACCCAGATTGCTCAGCAAGAAGGGGAATATACGAATAGCGAAGGTCAATGTGATATGGTTCTCTCTGGTACGATTAACCAGAGTGGACAGGATATTCTGGGCACTATGATCCTTGGTTTAAAGGAAATTAGCCATCAATATCCAGAGTTTGTCCAAATACACGAAATATAGGAGGTGAACTTAATGTTTACTTTTGATTTGCAATTGTTCGCACATAAAAAAGGTGTGTCCAGTACTCGTAACGGTCGTGACAGTGAATCTAAACGTCTTGGTGTTAAATGCCATGATGGTTCCATCGTAAAGAGCGGTAACATCATCGTTCGTCAACGTGGTACTCACTTCCACCCTGGTACTAACGTAGGTATCGGTAAAGATGACACTTTATTCGCACTTGTGCCTGGTAAAGTAGCATTCGAACGTGCTGGTCGTTACAACCGTAAAGTTAGCGTATACCCTGTAGAAGCTTAATTTTACATAGACTATTAATCCCTAGTGGTTTTCCACTAGGGGTTTTTTGCTTTTCTGTAGTATGTGTCTAATAGATATATCATAATTAAGCTTAGCATTATCATATGGGCAATGATATAATAGTTAGAATCATTATACTTAAAATTACTATATAACTAGCTACAGTGAGTCGATATTTTGCTTTTAATATACATATGACGAGATAGGGGGCATTATGGCACTGTTAGAATTATCTAATATATCTTATATTGTAAAAGACAAACCTATTATCAGTGATGTATCTTTATCGGTAAATCAAGGCGATTATATTACTATTGTAGGTCCTTCTGGAAGTGGTAAAAGTACACTTTTAAAATTATGTAGTGATCTGATTAGTCCTACATCGGGAACTATTACTTATAATGGTCGCCCCTTAACGGCTATAGATCCTGAATCTTATCGTAGAGAGGTGGGGTACTGTTTTCAAAGACCTTATTTGTTTGCGAAAACAGTACGTCACAATATTCTATTTCCTTACGATATTCGCGGTTTAGAGCCGGATATGAATCGTATAGAATATCTCTTTGACCTACTACATATGCCTCTAAATTATATGGAGCGCCGTAATGATGAGTTGTCTGGTGGTGAAATGCAACGAATATGCCTCATTCGGAGCCTTATTTTCGAGCCTAAAGTGTTGCTTTTAGACGAGGTTACGTCTGCCTTAGATGCGACGAATACATCTATTGTAGAAAATGTGATTGATGAGCTTCATAAAAAGGGAATCACGATCATCTCCATCACTCATAATGAAGAGCAAAGCTTGCGTACTGCTAATCGCCGTATCACTATCGTAGATGGTCAATTAGCAAAAGAGGAGGTATTGCGATGAGTCAGTTTCACAGTATTTCTACTATGTCCTTGTGTCTTGCATCCGTACTAGTTATTATCAGTATGTTCATGTCCTATCGGCAGGAGTTGAAGTTAGAGAAAGATATTTTCATCAGTGCTGTACGTGCTACAGTTCAACTATTAGTCATCGGGTTTATTTTATCGTATATTTTTAGTACGGAAAGTCCAATATTTATTATTGGCTTACTTGGATTTATGGCTTTTAATGCGGCTTATAACTCAGCTAAACGAGGGCAAGGGATTCCGCATGCGTTATGGATTTCTTGGTTTGCTATCACCATTGGTGCATGGATAACCTTATCTGTTTTATTGGTAACTGGTGTACTTAGTTTTACTGCGTACCAATTGATTCCTGTTGGTGGTATGGTCATTAGTGGTGCTATGGTAGCCATTGGGCTTTGTTATCGTCAAATGCTATCAAATTTTGAATTGCGTAAACAAGAGGTGGAAATTAAATTAGCCTTGGGTAGTACACCTAAACAAGCTTCGAAAGCAATAGTTCGTGATGTTATAAAGACGGGCCTACAACCTACTGTAGATAGTGCAAAAACATTGGGAATAGTAGCTTTGCCTGGTATGATGACTGGTCTTATCCTAGCAGGCATGCCTCCATTAGAAGCTGTAAAATATCAGATGATCGTTACATTTATGTCGTTATCCACTATATCAATTGCTTGTTTTATTACGTGCCAGTTGTCGTATAGGACATTTTTTAATACTAGAAATCAATTATATAAGTAATTTTTATTAAAATCTTAATAGTAAATAAGGAATTAATTTAATTACATACATTTTAGTCATATTCGATATAGATAATCGATATAAATTAGAAATTCCCATACTATAAAGGTTGCTTCCTCTTATGAGGAAGTAACCTTTTATTATTGTGTGTCAAATTCCTATGTTTTTTAGTAGGAATAGTGGTATACTATGTACAGTATCAGTGAAATACCAGAAGACTGGTTGTCATATACTTTCATATACCTAAAGAGGGGTGGCGTTGCCACTAGAAAGATTTGAGGTAAGTACTATGTATGATGTAAAATCTCCAAAGGCGGAGGAATTTATTTCCCATCAGGAAATCCTTGACACCCTTGCCTATGCAGAGGAAAACAAGGAAAATCGGGAGTTGTTAGATGCTATTTTAGCAAAAGCTGCTACATTTAAGGGGTTAAACCATAGAGAAGCAGCTGTTCTATTAGAATGTCCGTTGCCTGAATATAAGGAAAAGCTTTATGCGTTAGCTAAAGAAATCAAGAAAGCTATTTATGGGGATCGAATCGTTCTATTTGCACCATTATATTTGTCTAACTATTGTATTAATGGTTGTGTATACTGTCCGTACCATTCTAAAAATCGCGATATTAAACGTAAAAAGTTGACTCAAGACCAAATTAGAGAAGAGGTTATTGCCTTAGAAGCAATGGGGCATAAGCGCATTGTTATTGAGTCTGGTGAAGATCCTCTTAATAATCCTCTTGAATATATTTTGGAATCTATCAAGACTATTTACGGTATTAAAAATAAAAATGGCGAAATTCGCCGTGTAAACGTAAATATTGCAGCTTGTTCCGTTGAGGATTACAAGAAATTACATGAAGCTGGTATTGGTACATATACATTATTCCAAGAAACGTACAATAAAGAAAACTACGAAGCACTTCATCCAACAGGCCCTAAGAGCGACTACGCCTACCATACAGAGGCGATGGACCGCGCTATGCAAGGTGGCATTGATGATGTTGGCATCGGTGTTCTTTATGGCTTAGAACATTATAAATATGATTTTGTAGGTTTATTGATGCATGCAGAGCATTTAGAGGCTGTATTTGGTGTAGGTCCACATACTATTTCTGTACCTCGTATTTGTCCAGCTGATGATATCGATGTAGATGATTTCAGTAATGCTGTACCTGACGATATATTTGAGAAAATCGTTGCTCTTATTCGTGTATCCACACCGTATACAGGTATGATTATGTCTACCCGTGAAAGTCAATCCATGCGTGAACGCGGTTTGGCATTAGGTATCTCCCAAATTAGTGGTGGCTCTCGTACTAGCGTAGGTGGTTACAAAGAAGAAGAGAAACCAGAGGATAATTCGGCTCAATTTGATCGCAGTGACACACGTACATTAGATGAAATCGTAGATTGGTTACTAGATCTTGGATATGTGCCTAGTTTCTGTACTGCATGCTATCGAGCAGGTAGAACAGGGGACAGATTTATGGCCCTCGCTAAATCCGGCCAAATCCATAACTGTTGCCAACCTAATGCATTGATGACATTAAACGAATACATCATGGATTATGGTGACGAAAAAACTAAATCTCATGGCGCTAAGGTTATTGAACAACAGTTAGAAAATATCAAAAATGATTTAGTTAAAGATAAAGCTAAAGCTTATATTGCACAGATGAAAGACGGCGAACGAGACTTCCGGTTCTAAGTAATTCACTGATCGAGAACCTCCTATTGATAATGGGAGGTTCTTTTTTGTTGAGAAAAACACAAAGTTTAAATGAGAATAAAGTATATAAAATAGTTTATTTTATTCACTTTTTGATGTATAATAAATAAAAATGATAATGATAATACGTTGAAGTTTTATACTAATATTGATTATAAACTACTGAGGGATATGATGATTAAGAAAAAACGTTGGCGCATTTCCACAAGCGACAAAGAACAAGAGAATATCTTAATCCGTGAACTTGGTGTGAATCCTATTGTGGCCAAATTAATGGTTAATCGCCACATAGATGTTGATGAAGGGCGTCGGTTTTTACAAGGCTCTTTGTCTGATTTGTTAGATCCATTCGCATTAAAAGATATGGATGTAGCTGTTTCGCTAGTTCAGGAGACAATTGAAAAACATGAACCAATCGTTATTTATGGTGATTATGATGTAGATGGCATTACTGCCACATCTGTTCTATATCGCTTTTTAAAGAAACTAGGTGCTGATGTTACCTATTACATACCAGAGCGTCAAAGTGAAGGGTATGGCCTCAATTTAGAGGCTTTAGAGCATCTTATAGAGCAGGGGACAGCTTTAGTAATTACCGTGGATTGTGGTATTAGCTCTTACGATATTGTTGAGGCTGTACGTGACCGTATCGATATGATTATTACGGATCATCATACGGCACCAGATATGATTCCACGAGCAAAGGCTGTTATTAACCACAAACAAAAGGATTGTCACTACAAGGATAAGAACTTATCCGGTGTTGGGGTTGCTTTTAAATTATGCCAAGCATTGTGGCTTACAAAGACTGGTGAATGGTATTTAGATGATTTAGATATCGTTGCATTAGGCACTGTGGCGGACGTTGTGCCGTTAGTCGGTGAGAACCGCATCATCGTAAAAGCAGGCCTTGAAAAGATGAATAGTCATCCAAATCTAGGGATTAAAAAGCTAATCGATGTAGCCGGTCTCCATGAACGAACTATAACATCTGGACATATTGGTTTTACCTTAGCTCCACGACTCAATGCAGCAGGTCGCGTAACCCATGCAACACGTGCTGTTGAGTTACTAGTTACTGATAATGCTGACATGGCTGAAGCGATTGCTGAAGAATTAAACGAAACAAATCGTGAGCGTCAAGAACTAGAGAGAAATATTCACGAACTAGCTCGTATCGATGTGGCTAACCAAGGCCATAAGGCCGACTATGTAACCGTTGTAGCCGGTGAAGACTGGCACCCTGGTGTTATCGGTATTGTGGCTTCTCGCTTAGTTGAGGAGTTTTATAAGCCGACCCTGGTTATTAGTATCCACGATGGCATTGGCAAAGGCTCTTGCCGTAGTATCGATGGTTTTAATATCTACGATGCACTGAAGTCTTGCGAAGATGTGTTATTACAATTCGGTGGCCATGCTGCAGCAGCAGGCTTCAGTATTGATGCAAATCGTATAGATGAATTGCGAGACCGTTTGACTGCGTATTGTAAGGAGCATGTAACAGCAGAGGAATACATTCCTGTTGTTGCTATTGATGCGGAACTACCCGTTGATGATATCGATGTAGATATTATTGACCGTGTATCAGCCCTTGAGCCATATGGTATGGCCAATAGTACGCCGGTCTTTGCGGTTATGGAAGCAACCGTACAAGATATAATGCTTATGGGACAATTGAAAAATCACTGCAAGGTGATTTTAAAAACCTCTAGTGGCACATTGGATGCCATTGCTTGGAATCGTCCTGATTTATTTAAAACTATATTCATTGGAACTGTGGTGAAAGTAGCATTTTCATTGCAAAAGAATGAATGGCAAGGGATGGTTTCTCCACAGCTTATGATACAAGCTATTGAACCGCTCACTGAAGAGCCGATTACACTTTCCACGGAAGGTCTTAGACAAATGTATGTCATAGTAAAACAAGCTATGCGTGGTCGTAGTCAATCGGTTTATAATGTGGAACAAGAAATTTTGCGCCGTAAGCCGGCAGATCAAAATAATCGCAGTGCCCTTACATCCTTAGATGTATTTAAGGAGTTGGGCATCATAGAAGAATATACCAGTGATGATGGTCAATTAATGCTAAGATGGAATGCCATTGAAGGAAAATTAGATCTTGTCACATCCGTAACATTTCTTACCTATAGTGTATAGGAGGTGACACCATGACAACTGTAAATGAAGAAGGCAAAGCTTTAGTAGAACAAAGCACTTTTGATAAAGGAAAAGCTTTAGCTGAATTTATGGAGTATATCCATACCTATTTAACAGATGATGAGTGTAACCAAGTATTAAAGGCTTTTGAGCTTGCAGATAAGGCTCACGAAGGTCAGCTTAGAGCTTCTGGTGAACCGTATATCATGCATCCACTAGCTGTAGCTGATATTTTGGCACACTTACAAATTGACCATATCACACTTATGGCAGCACTCATGCATGATGTGGTTGAAGATACATCCTACTCCAAGGAAGATTTAGAGGAAATGTTTGGCTCTGAAGTAGCATTCCTTGTTGATGGGGTAACAAAATTAAATCAATTCCAATATGAAACAAAAGAAGATCGGCAAATGGAAAATTATCGGAAGATGATTTTAGCCATGGCGAAGGATGTGCGCGTCGTTGTTATTAAACTAGGTGACCGCCTACATAATATGCGTACCTTAAAGCATATGCGTAGCGACAAACAAAAGCGCATTGCAAAGGAAACATTAGAAATCTTTGCTCCTTTAGCACATCGCCTTGGTATCTTCAATGTGAAATGGGAGTTGGAAGATTTATCATTCCGGTATTTAGAACCAGAAAAATACTATGATCTTGTAGATCAAATGAAACAAAAACGCCAAGCTCGTGAAGACATTGTAAATGATACGATGAGTCAACTCACTAAGGCTTTAGGCGAAGCTCATATTAAGGCGGATATCAAAGGTCGTCCAAAACACTTCTACAGTATTTACAAGAAGATGAAAAAGGACAATCGCGATTTATCTCAAATCTATGACTTGCTTGCAGTTCGTGTTATCGTTGATACAATTCCTGATTGTTACGCGGTACTAGGCATTGCTCATAGTTTGTGGAAACCATTGCCATATCGTTTCAAAGATTATATTTCCATGCCGAAATCTAATATGTATCAATCGTTACATACTACGGTTATCGGTACCATGGGGCAACCTGTAGAAATTCAAATCCGTACATGGGAAATGCACCGCGTATCTGAATACGGTGTTGCAGCCCATTGGCGTTATAAAGAAGGCAATAAAAATGGCGATAAGGATTTCGACCAAAAGGTTGCGTGGTTGCGCCAAGTATTGGAATGGCAAGATACAAGTAATCCAACAGAGCTTGTAAACGCTTTAAAATTAGACGTATTCTCCGGTGAAGTATTCGTATTTACACCAAAAGGCGATGTTGTTAAATTGCCGATAGGTTCTGTTCCACTAGATTTTGCATATCGTGTTCATACCGATGTAGGGCATAGATGCGTAGGTGCCAAGGTAAACGGTAAAATTGTACCTCTTGATTACACCTTACAAAATGGTGATATCGTAGATATCATTACATCTAAAACAGGTCGTCCGAGCCTTGATTGGCTTAATATTGTAGGTTCTTCTGAAAGTAAGAGTAAAATACGCAACTGGTTCAAGCGTGAAAATAAAGCTGAAAATATTGAAAAAGGCTTAGAAGCTCTTGAAAAAGAAGCAAAACGATTAAATTATAACTGGAAAGAATTGATTGCAGATAATCGACTTCAACAAGTAACTAAACAATTGAAAGCCGGTACTGAAGAGGAAATGTTTGCCGCTTGTGGCTATGGCGGCATTCCTGTAAGCACAGTGCTCTTACGCTTAATTGAACTGTATAAGAAGTCTAAAGAGGCAGAAGAATCTAAACGCAGTACAGAACAAATTATTGCGAAGTTAAAATCCCAAGGACCAAAAACTACTAAGAATGGTACGGGCGTCCTTGTAAAAGGCGAGGCCGGTGTTATGGTTCGTATGGCGAAATGCTGTAGTCCTGTACCTGGTGATGATATCATTGGTTACATTACTCGTGGTCGTGGGGTCTCTGTCCATCGTTCCGATTGTACGAGCCTAGGCCATACGCCTGAAGATTTAGAGCGCATGATTGAGGTCTCTTGGGATGGTTCCTCTGGCGAATCCTTCCATGTAGGTATCGATATTCAAGCATACGATCGAAATGGCTTGCTCATGGAGGTTATGGCTGTCCTTTCAGAGTTGAAAATTACTATTACAAACATTAATGCAAAGGTTCAAGAAGATACTAAAACTGTAAGTATTAATGTGGTTGTCGATATTCGCGATATTTCACAATTAGATTTTGTTATGACTAAGTTGCGCCGTATTCGTGAAGTGTATACGGTACAGCGTAGTAAAGGAGGGGCTTAATGAGCGAGCAACAACTAGTACTTATGCGTATGCCCTTGGGGCCACTAGGAACAAATTGCTATGTCATAGGCGATAAAGCGGTAGGAGAAGCGTTTATTATTGATCCTGCTACAGCGGAAGTATTAGAGTCTCTTAAGAAGCATGACTTAAAACCAAAGGCTGTTTTGCTAACTCATGGTCACGGAGATCATATTGGTGGTGTTCAAGAGATTGTAGATACATATCATGTGCCTGTATATATTCAAAAGGGTGATATCCCGTATTTATCTGATCCTGAACTTAACCTTAGTGCGTATAGCAATCCTACACCGATTAAGGTAAAGGCAGATATCATCGAGGTTAAACAAGGTGACCATATTACATGTGGGGATATCGATTTGGAAGTACTTGAAACGCCAGGTCATACGCCAGGTGGTGTGTGTTACTACATGGAAGGGCTTGTATTTGTAGGGGATACTCTATTTAGAGATTCCGTAGGGCGTACAGATTTTCCAAACGGCTCTTATGAGACCTTGATGGAATCCATTAAAACACAGCTCTATAAGTTGCCTGATAGTACAATGGTGTATCCTGGTCATGGGCCGGAAACAAATATAGGTTATGAAAAACAATACAATCCATTCGTTGGAGCGTAGGTTTTATAAAATTTTATAAGAAGTAAAGGGGATAGTTATCATGAATACAACATTAGAAAAATTAAAAGAACGCATTAAAGACAAAAAATACAAATTGACTACACAACGTCAAACAATTTTACAAGCCTTCATCGATGCTGATGAAAATCATTTAAGTGCAGAAGACGTATATGTACTTGTAAAAGAAGTGGCTCCTGATATCGGCTTGGCTACTATTTACAGAACACTTGATCTCTTCACTGAACTTGATTTGTTGAAACGTCTTGATTTCGGCGATGGTCGTAACCGTTACGAATTGAACGACGAAGAGTTTGCTCATTTCCACCATCATTTGATCTGCGTAAAATGTGGCAAAGTATCCGAGTTTGAAGATGATATGCTTGAAACACTAGAATCCATCATTGCTAAAAAATTAAACTTCCGCACTATCGACCATCAATTGAAAGTATATGGTTATTGCAGTGATTGCCAAAATCATATGACTGAAGCAGAGCTTGAAAAATTAGAACGTATGGCTCATCACCATGCTTAATGGATATCTATATACGGGACCATTACCGCTTGGTTCTGTAGTGGCCCATAATTGTGGTGCTGCAGGCCTGTTTTCTGACAAGGTGCATCCAGATGTTATCCTTGAAGCTCACGAAGTCGATGGATTGTATACCTTAACAGTTACCATTGGTGACACGGTTCAGAATTTTGAAGGCCCCGTCTCCTCTATGGGACGACGTCAAATAGGGCAAGCTTTGTTAAGCTATTTGCGTGAATATCAAGGCTTGCCAGTTGATGCACCATGGGGGACTATGGTCGGTGTACGCCCTACAAAGCTACTACATAAATATATAGATACATATGGCTCTGTCCACGCAGCAACTCGTCACATTAGGGACGAGTTTTCTGTGTCTATGGAAAAACTTGCCACTTTAGGCTCTATAGGTGAATACCAACGTCCATTTTTAGCTGATACAGACGATAAAAAGGTCAGTCTCTATTGTGGCATTCCCTTTTGTGATACCCGCTGTGTTTACTGCTCCTTTCCGTATGGACTCTATCAGGACTATGATGGTAAAAGCCAATTTTTAACTGCCTTAGGCCGAGATATAGAGGATATGAAAACTATTGTTGAATCTTATGGCTTAACGGTAGATACCCTCTATATGGGGGGCGGTACACCGACGGTGTTAGGGGACGAAGACTTTCACCAAGTTTTGAAACAGCTGTCTATACTTGTTCCTGAAGGTCATGAGTTTACTGTAGAAGCGGGGCGACCAGATTCTGTTAATCCTGTAAAACTACAATCCATGCTAGAACTAGGTGTGAATCGTATCAGTATTAATCCACAAACCATGCAAGATGATATTTTACGCCGCATAGGGCGTGGACATAGTGCACGTGATATTGATGAGTTGTTACAATATGTCAAACATAATACGTCGTTAGCGGTAAATATGGATTTTATTGCCGGTTTACCAAATCAAACGATGCAAAACATGATAGAGAATATGGATTATGTATGTCAAAATTTGCCGGAAAATGTTACAATTCATACGTTAGCATTAAAACGTGGTAGCCCGTTGTACGATTTAAATATGCAAGATGATATTCCAGAGGAACATCTCGTAGCAGAAATGGTACAATATGGTAAAGAGCGTCTGGAAGCGGCTGGCTATGTGCCATATTATCTATATCGCCAACAATATATGAGAGGACAGTTAGAGAATATCGGCTATACCTTGCCCGGCAAAGCGTGCGAATATAATATTCAGATTATGGAGGAACGACAAAGTATTCTTTCCATGGGGCCTGGTAGTTCATCTAAGTGGATGCGGGCCCCTGAATATCGTCAATTGAAACAGCATATGCCAAAGGATGTAGATGTTTACCACGGAACGATAGATGCACTATTAGAGAAACGACATAGAATTTGTAAAAAATTTTGGGAGGTTGTGTAATGGCTATTAGAAAACCAAGAGGTACACAAGACTTTTTGCCAGAGCAAATGATAAATTGGCACTATATTGAACAGCGTATGCGTGAAATTTGTAAGGTATACGGGTTCAACGAAATTCGCACACCTGCCTTTGAAGATACTAAATTATTTTTGCGCGGCATCGGTGAAACTACAGATGTAGTACAAAAGGAAATGTACACCTTTACTACGGGTGATGAAGGTGGTTCTAGCTTCACATTGCGTCCAGAAAATACAGCGTCCGCTGTGCGCGCATACTTAGAAAATAAAGTATATGGTAAAGAAGGCCTTACAAAATGGTATTACATGGGGCCTATGTTCCGACATGATAAACCACAAGCTGGCCGTTACCGCCAATTCCACCAATTCGGAGCAGAGGTATTAGGCTCTCAATCTCCAGTGGTAGATAGCGAAGTTATCTGCATGGTCGTACAATTGTTGAAAGACTTTGGCCTTAAAGACCTCAACGTAGAGGTGAACTCTGTAGGCTGTCCAACATGCCGCCCTGTATATCGTGAAAAATTAATTGAGTTCTTTGAGCCTAAAAAAGAACAATTATGTAGTGACTGCCAAGAACGTTTGTATAAAAATCCTTTACGTATCTTGGATTGCAAAAATGAAACATGTAAATCCTTGTCCGTAGGTGCTCCTGAAATTCACGAACATTTATGTGAAGAATGTCATGATCACTTCGAAGAATTAAAAACTTATTTAATGGCTGCTAATGTGCAATATACATTAAATCCTCGTTTAGTACGTGGCCTTGATTATTACACAAAAACGGCATTTGAGGTGCAATATACTCCATTGGGGGCTCAAAGTGCAGTAGCCGGTGGTGGTCGTTACGATGGCCTTGTAGAGGAACTCGATGGTCCTCATACACCAGCTATCGGTTTTGCGATGGGCATGGAACGCTTGCTCTTGGCTCTTGAAAAACAAAACTTATTGCCTGAACCTGCTGTAGAACCATCTGCTTTCGTCGTAGCTCTTGGTGATACGGCTAAGGTAGAGGCCTTCAAAATTTGCCAAGCATTGCATGATGCATATGTATCCGTTGAAATGGACGGACAGGGCAAGAGTATGAAGGCACAATTAAAATATGCTAACAAAATTAATGCAAAATATGTTATCATATTGGGTGATGATGAATTGGCTCGTGGGGAAGCCATTATCCGATTCATGGAAACTAGTGAACAAGAAACTGTACCACTCGATACAGTTTCTGAACGTATAACTTCTTTGGTGAAAGGATGACAATTAGAATGGAAACAATGCAAGGCTTACACCGTACGCACGGTTGTGGCACCATCTCTGAACAAGAGGTAGGTAAAGAGGTCGTATTATGTGGTTGGGTTGAACGCCGTCGTGATCATGGTGGTTTGATCTTCTTGGATTTGCGTGATCGTTCTGGCGTAGTACAAGTAGTGGCATCTCCAGATCATAACGTGGAATCTTTCCACAAAGCAGAGGATGTTCGTAACGAATATGTACTTTGTGTACGTGGTAAAATTACAAAACGTGATGAAGCTGCTATCAATCCAAATCTTCCAACTGGTGCATATGAAATGTACTGTGAAGAGTTGCGCGTATTGAACTCTGCTAAAACACCTCCATTCTATATCCAAGATGATATTGATGTAGATGAAAATATTCGTTTAAAATATCGTTACCTTGACTTACGTCGTCCAGAAATGCAACGTAACTTGATTTTACGTCACAAAGTAACGAAAGCAATGCGCGACTTCTTCGATAGCCGCGATTTCTTGGAAATTGAAACTCCAATGCTTACTAAATCTACACCAGAAGGCGCTCGTGACTATCTAGTACCTTCTCGTGTAAATGCTGGTACATTCTATGCATTGCCACAATCTCCACAAATTTTCAAACAAATCTTGATGGTAGCTGGTTATGAAAAATATTTCCAAATTGTTCGTTGCTTCCGCGATGAAGATTTGCGTGCAGACCGTCAACCAGAGTTCACTCAGCTCGACTTGGAAATGTCCTTCGTAGATGAAGAAGACATTTACTCCATGCTTGAAGAAATGGTTGCTCATGTATTTAAAACTACATTGGGCAAAGAAATCACATTGCCTATGCCTCGCATTACATGGGATGAAGCAATGGATAAATATGGTTCTGATAAACCAGACCTTCGTTTCGACATGGCCTTTACTGATGTAACTGATCTTGTAAAAGATACAGAATTTAAAGTATTCCGTTCTGTTATCGACAATGGTGGCGTAGTTAAAGGCATCGTAGTACCTGGTGATGCAGGTATTCCTCGTCGTGAACTTGATGACCTCGTTGAATATGTAAACCGTTATGGTGCGAAAGGTCTTGCATGGGCTTGCTTCAACGAAGATGGTTCTATCAAGTCTCAAATCATGAAGTTCTTAGGTGAAGATACAATCCGCAACATCGGTGAAAAAATGGGCGCTAAAGGTGGCGACCTCGTATTGATGATTGCTGATAAACCAGCAACTGTAGCACGTGCCTTGGGCGAATTGCGCCTTGAAATGGCACGTCGTATGAACATGATTGATCCAGATAAATTGGCATTCACATGGGTAACTGATTTCCCTATGTTCGAATATAACGAAGATGAAAAACGTTATGTTGCAATGCATCATCCGTTTACAATGCCTCGTCATGAAGACCTTGATAAATTGGAATCCGATCCTGGCAGCGTAAAAGCAATCGCTTATGATATGGTATTGAACGGTGTTGAAATCGGTGGCGGTTCCTTGCGTATTTACCAATCTGATGTACAAGAAAAAGTATTCAAAGCTATTGGCTTGTCTGAAGAAGAAGCAAAATCTAAATTCGGCTTCATGCTTGATGCATTCCAATATGGTGCACCTCCTCATGCAGGCTGTGCATTCGGCCTTGATCGTCTTGTTATGTTGATGGCAAAACGTCAATCTATCCGCGACGTAATCGCATTCCCTAAAACTCAATCTGCTTCTGATGTTATGAGCCAAGCGCCATCTGAAGTAGAACCTAAACAATTAAAAGAGTTGCATATTAAACCAGATATCGAGGAAGAAGAAGAGCAATCTTTGGTGTAAAAACATAGGCAAGAATTGATTAAAATTCAAATGTCAAGACTTGTTTATTACGAATCTTTCTGATACTATTTATGTATAAGATATCCCTGCCATGTGCGTGTGATATCGCAGTTTTGAGCCAACACATTTACTTCGGGAGTCCGAACTCTCGTCTGAACGTTATGCCCTTACGGGACAACTGCAGGATGAGGAGGACACCCACCTGCCCTAAGCAGGATCAAAACGCGGTACATTACGGCATGGTGGGGCTTTTTTGCGTGTAAAAATGGCATATAATGTCATATACTATATATGGAAATACAATAAGGTATATCGATGTATGATGCTTGTCATAGGTATTCATATTTGAGAGCAATACAGTTTGATGGTCTAACATATCTGATTTCTAAAATGAGAACATCAATGGTTTAGAAATGTGGATATTAATAGTTTAGATACTGTGAATTGAGGTGATAGAATGGATAGTTTGTTTGATTTAGAGCCTACAAATGCATATGAGCCACTTCCTGTGCGTATGCGTCCTACCAAGTTGGATCATTTATACGGTCAAGAGAAGGCCGTAGGGAAGGGGACCTTCTTACGTGCTATGGTAGAAAAGGATACCATACCATCTATGCTTTTTTATGGTCCTTGTGGAACCGGGAAAACTACACTAGCAGGTATCATTGCTAAGGTAAGTAATAGTCATTTTGTAAATTTAAATGCTACCAATGCTGGTATAGGTGAGTTGCGTAACATCATAGAGGATGCTCGTAAGCGCGTACGGTCATTACAACAAAGAACTATATTATTCCTCGATGAAATCCATCGTTTCAATAAAAGCCAACAAGATGTGTTATTACCTTGTGTAGAAGATGGTACGATTATCCTCATTGGTGCCACCACAGAAAATCCGTTTTTTGAGGTTAATAGACCGCTTTTATCCCGTTTGCGACTCATAACATTGGAGGCTTTGACACCAAAGGCGATTGGTCAAATTTTGCGTCGTGCTATTACAGATGAAGAGGTAGGTCTTGGTAAACGCCGTTTACAAGTAACCGATGAAGTGCTAGAGGATGTAGGAATTTTCGTTAATGGCGACGGTCGTATGGCTTTGAATATTTTAGAACAGGCTGCAGCTATGGTACAGGATGAAGGAACTATAACCATAGAGGTTCTTGAAAAAGTTGTGGGACGTCGAATTTACACATATGATAAAAAAGGCGACAGCCACTACGATACAATCTCTGCTTTTATTAAAAGTATGCGTGGCTCTGATGTACAAGCGACTGTGCATTATTTGGCACGTATGATTGAAGCAGGAGAGGATCCTAATTTTATTGCTCGTCGTATCGTAATATGTGCAGCTGAGGATGTAGGCCTTGCAGATCCGCAAGCTTTGATTCTAGCCAATGCAGCGGCTCAAGCAGCTCATATGGTAGGATTTCCAGAGGCTCGCATCATATTGTCTGAGGCGGCTTGTTATGTAGCATTAGCACCGAAAAGTAATTCTGCTTATTTGGCTATCGATGCAGCAATTGCCGATGTGCGTCACAAGGATTGTGGACAGGTGCCAGATCATTTAAAAGATAGTCATTATAGTGGGGCTAGCAAGCTAGGTCATGGGAACACCTATAAGTATGCCCACAACTATCCAAATGGCTATGTAAAACAGCAGTATCTACCAACACCTCTTATGGATGCTTCGTACTACAATGGTATTAAAAGAGGCAAGGAAGAACAGTTACTTTGTGACTGGGAGAAACGGCGTAAAAGCTAACTAAATACTTCGATATATGCTATAATATAATGATAAGTTAATTTACAGTAGTGTTATATAAGTAAGGGGTTTGTATAGATTTATGGCAGAAGAAAAAACTTCCACCAAAAAACGCAATACACGACGAAAGCGAACAAGTACAAAACAGCAAACTAAGTCTCAAGGGTTTTCCTTGCGCAGCGAAGTTAAAGGCTTAATTGTAATTGCCTTTGCAGTTATTTCCCTGCTCGGATTCTTTGGGTTTGAACTCGGTCTTGTAGGACAGATTTTAACAGGTATATTCCGTTATGGTTTTGGCCTAGGCGGTATTATTCCTTGCCTTGGTGTGTTCTGGATTGGCTGGCGATTATTGTATAAAGGAACATTTATTTCCCTTACTAAACGGGGCGTTGTAATGACTTTGTTCTTCCTGTTCTTGCTAGCTCTTGTTCCATTGTGGCGCGTTCCTGAGGGGCAGGAACTAATCACCACACAATTGGCTAATCAAGGCGGTGTTGTAGGTGGAGCTATCGCTACATTCCTTCGTACACTGTTAGGTGAGCTAGGGGCCATCATTTTAGATGTGTTCTTATTATTAGCCTTTGGTATTCTAATTACGCGTTTATCTTTGCGTAGTGGCTTGCAAAAGGCAGCGGATAAAACACAAGTAGGCTTAGATGTAGCTAAAGAAGTGGCTGCTGAGAAGGTGGCTGTAGCTAAAGAGGTCTTTGAAGATTGGAATGAACAACGTAAAGAAGCTGCAGAACAACGTAAAGCGTATAACAGGGAAAAGGATACACGCTTTGCTGATGCTGCAGACCAAGCGTTAGATACACTTGAAAAACGAGGTATCACTACTGACCGAGATAACTTTGAAACGAGTGCGGTTGTAGATAATGAACCTATGGTGGATACAGTAACGACTGTAGAATCTCCAAAGGCTCCTACATCTTGGAAAGAATTAGCTGAAATAGAAGCGCGCAACCGTGCAGCAGAACAATTGGCGAATATTTCTGAAGATGCTGGTGATGCGAAGTCTTATGATGCAGATGATTTTGATCAATTCTCTGATGCTAGTAGATCTACAGGTGATGACTATGTATATACTCCAGATGAGGATTATACATATACTCCAGACGAAGGATATACAGATGAATCTGAATCAGTAGAGAATAACCATGAGGAACAACCAGAGTTTACATATCAAAATACAACGATCGGCCCATTGGAAACTAATCACGCTGCCATAGCTTCTGCTGTACCTGGTACAGGTGCTGCAGCAAGTTCTGTAAGTGCTGGTGCCGGTATGTCTGGTATGAGTTTACAAGTACCATCTACTATTAGTACTACAGAAGATACAGCACAAGTAGCAGTATCTAAAGATGGTCAAATTCATCGTACCTATGATAGGCCGTATCATTTCCCAAGCCTTGATATTTTGGCGAAAGGGAAGGGGAGTCAAAGCAATGGTGAAGAAGTAGCGCAAAATGCAATGATGCTTGAAAATGTATTGAGTAACTTTGGTATTACTGCTAAGGTGGTTAATGCTACACAAGGTCCAACTGTTACACGCTACGAAATTGAACCTGCGCCTGGTGTAAAGGTTAGCCGTATCGTCAATTTAACTGATGATATTGCCTTAAACTTAGCGGCTCAACATATTCGGATGGAGGCTCCAATCCCTGGTAAATCCGCCATCGGTATCGAGGTTCCTAATAAGACAACAGAGGCCGTTCATTTGCGTGATGTTCTTGATTGTAGTGACTTCAAGGACGCTCGTGGGGGTATTCCGGTAGGTCTTGGCAAGGATATTGCAGGTAAGCCTGTTATTACTGACCTTGCGAAGATGCCTCACTTGCTCGTAGCAGGTACTACTGGTTCAGGTAAATCTGTATGTGTAAATACTTTGATTTCAAGTATTCTATTTAGTCGTAAACCAGAAGAGGTTAAGCTTTTATTAATCGACCCTAAGATGGTTGAATTGTCTATCTACAATGGCATTCCTCATTTGATGGCGCCAGTTGTAACAGATATGAAAAAAGCAGCCGCTGTATTGCGTTGGGCTGTTCGTGAGATGGAGGCTCGTTATAAAGCCTTTGCAGCATCTGGCAAACGCGATATTAAGAGTTATAACGAAGCGCACCCTAAGGCGGCTATGCCTTTGATTGTATTAATTATCGATGAGTTAGCTGACCTTATGATGACTGCTCCTGATGATATTGAAGAATCTATTAGTCGCTTAGCACAAATGGCGCGTGCTGCAGGTATTCACATGGTACTTGCTACGCAACGTCCTTCTGTCAACGTTATTACTGGTTCTATTAAGGCTAATGTGCCGAGCCGTATTTCCTTTGCAGTAGGTTCTCAAATTGACTCCCGTACTATTCTCGATATGGCGGGTGCTGAGAAATTGCTCGGTAAAGGGGATATGTTATTTGCTCCAATTGGTGCTAATAAACCAATTCGTGTACAAGGTGCGTTTATCTCTGATGATGAGGTAGAACATCTTGTGGAATTTGTAAAAGCTCAACGTGAACCAGAATATGACGATACTGTTACACAAGAGGCTGAAAAGGAAACCGAAAAAGAATCATCTGAAGAAAATGATATTTACCGCGATGAATTATTAGAACGTGCTGTTAATCTCGTTATGGAATCTGGTCAAGCTTCTGTGTCTATGTTACAGCGTCGATTCCGCATTGGATATACTCGTGCGGCTCGCCTTGTTGATACGATGGAAGATCTTAAAATTGTTGGTCCTAGTATGGGCAGTAAGGCTCGAGAAATTTTGATGAGCCCTGAACAAGCTAAGGCGCGATATTTCTCAGACTCCAATGATGAGCAATAATTAAATGATTACGATATGAGTATTATGTAGATTAAGAGAGGAACGAAAATGGCTGAATTAGGCGAAGAATTACGACGTGAACGAGTAAGACGTAATTTAACCTTTAAAGATGTGGAGCAAGTACTGCACATTAAAACAACCTATTTGGAAGCTATCGAAGATGGTAAGTATGACATCATTCCTGGTCAGGTCTACGTAAAAGGCTTTATTCGTAATTACGGTAATTATTTAGATCTTGATGGTGATCGTTTGGTAAAAGCCTACCAAAGTCAAGTAGGTGATATAGATACGTTTTCTTTGCGTTCTGTGACGCGTCAGAAGGCACAAGCTGCGCCAAATTTGGTGCAAAGTGAATTCGTTGAATACCAAACATCCAAAAAGCGTATGTCCTTAGAAACGCGTCAACGTAAACGTCAACGTTCTATCGTTCAGGAACGTATTATTTTAGGAATTATTTTATTCTGTATGGCATTATTTTTACTATGGTTATTCCTTTTCTAATAGTTGATTAGGAATGATAGAAAGGCATTTACTCAATCAATGGATAGATTTTTAGTAACAGAACCTTCGGATATGAAGAAACGTGGTTGGGCCGAATTAGATTTTGTCCTCATTAGTGGGGACGCCTATGTGGACCATCCTTCCTTTGCACCTGCAGTTATCGGCAGATACTTAGAATCCAAAGGGTATCGTGTAGGTATTATAGATCAACCAGATTGGAATGATGTAGAGGCTTTCAAAAAACTTGGTAAACCACGTCTAGCATCCCTTGTTACGGCAGGGAATCTAGATTCAATGCTCAATAAATTTACGGCGGCAAAGAAAATTCGTCGACAAGATGACTATTCTCCAGGTGGAGAAGCGGGCCATCGCCCAGATCGAGCTACCTTGGTATATGCGAATCGCATGAAGGAGGCTTACAGTGATGTGCCTCTTATTATCGGTGGCATAGAGGCGTCCTTACGCCGATTTGGTCATTATGATTATTGGTCAGATACTGTGCGTCGTTCTATTTTAGTTGATTCAAAGGCGGATGTACTCATTTATGGTATGGGTGAATTTCAAATTGTAGAATTAGCTGATGCGTTAGATCAAGGTAGATTTAAAGAGTCCTTGCCATCTATTCGTGGTATTTGTTATATGGCCAAGGAAATCCCTACCATAGACTATGTTGAGTGTCCATCTTTTGAGGAAATTAAAGCGGATAAGATGGCTTTTGCCGATGCATTCCGTATGCAGTATGATGAACAAGACCCTTTCTATGGTCGTATAGTAGTACAAAAACATGGTGATAGATATCTTGTTCAAAACACACCTGCATTGCCACTTACGCAGGAGGAAATGGATGGCGTATATAACTTGCCGTATACTCGCAAGTGGCATCCTAAATATGATGATAAGGGTGGTGTACCAGCATTAAGCGAAGTACAGTTTAGCCTTGTAAGTCAACGTGGCTGCTTTGGTAGCTGTTCATTCTGTGCAATAACAAATCATCAAGGTCGTATCATTCAAAATCGTAGTCATGAGTCTTTACTTGATGAAGCTCAAACTATGATTAATATGGATAACTTTAAGGGCTATATCCATGATGTTGGTGGACCTACGGCGAACTTCCGTCATTTAGCTTGTGACAAACAAGCTGTATATGGTGCTTGTAAAGGTCGTACTTGTGCGGCTCCAGAGCCTTGTGAAAATCTAAATACAAACCATGATGACTATATTGCTTTACTCCGTAAATTACGTAAGCTAAAAGGCGTAAAAAAAGTATTTGTTCGTTCTGGCTTGCGTTATGACTATGTTCTAGCGGATAACAATAAAGATTTTGTCCGCGAGCTTTGTGAATTTCATGTAAGTGGACAACTAAAAGTAGCGCCAGAACATGTTTCTAAACGCGTTACCAATATGATGGGCAAAGCTGGTAAGGAAGAGTTCCTCACCTTCAAATCTTGGTTTGAGGAGGCCAATAAAAAGCTTGGTAAGAAGCAATATTTAGTACCATATTTTATGAGCTCTCATCCAGGTTGTGCCTTGGAAGATGCTATTGAATTAGCCGAGTTCTTACGTGATCAACATATGTATCCAGAACAAGTGCAAGACTTTATTCCTACGCCAGGAAGCTTATCGACATGCATGTACTATACGGGCATTAACCCACTGGATGGAAAACCTGTATATGTTGCCAAAAAAGGTAGAGATAAAGCTAAGCAGCGGGCTTTAATGCAATATAAAAATATTGAAAATTATGACCTTGTAAAAGAGGCGCTCATTGAGGCTAATCGACGTGACTTAATAGGGTTTGGACCTGAATGTTTGATTCCACCACGCCCAATTGGTCGGACTAATTGTACTAGTCAATCTAATGGTTCTCGTAATAGTGGGAAGAATAATGATCGTCGAAACGGACGTCAGTCTAGTGAGAGAAGTAATAAGGGTAGACCCTCTCGTAATGGCATGACCAAAAGTCGTCCATCTAATAGTAATCGAGGACGTGGTAGTCGTTAATAATGGAGAATAGCTTTGTCTATTCTGGTTTGGGAATACTTTATGTCTTATAGGAGGCATATATGAAACGGTGGATTGCTCCGGGCGTTTTAGCCCTATTTGTTATAGGAATGTTAACCTATGGTGTAAACTTTTACCATCAAGAACAGTTAGAACATGCAAAAGAACCTGTTCGTGGTGAGATTACAGTTTATACAGACTTGCCGAACAATATAACTACATTGCTTGCCGATCGATATGAAGAGGAGAAAAATGTAAAAGTTACAGTTATGCCTCTTACAGAAGAGCAAATGACCCAACGGTCGGCTTCAAATGTAGCTGATACATCTGGTGATCTGGTACTTACCTCTGAAGATAATCTCGTTGTAGGGGCAAATGTAGGGAAATATGCACCTATCGTTAATGAGAGAATTGATGAAGTACGTGATAATCTAAAAGATATAAATGGGTATTGGGTAGGTCTTTGGTATGATCCTATTGTATTTGTTCAAAATGACACCTTCTACAATGGGATAGGTAAATATATTACTACTTGGGATACATTGGGAAAACAAGGCGATTGGTCTATTGTGATGACCGATTTTGTAGCATCCCAAAATGCAGCTAATTTGTTATATAACATGGTGGAATATAGAGGCGAGCCTGAGGCACTGAACTATTTATATAGCTTAAAGCCACATATAATACAACATGCCAAGTTCTTGTCTACTCCAGTTCGCTTAACTGCATTAGGAGAGTCTAATATCGGCATTGGTAATTTGTCTGATGCGGCCCAATATACTCGTCATGGATATCCGATTAAGGTTATATACCCAACAGATGGAACATCTTATTATGTAACTGGCGCTGCTGTATTAAAAAATTCAAAGCATAAAGCAGATAGCGTTGAATTTATTAATTGGTTGTTATCTACAAAGACTGCAAAATATATGGTTGAAAATAATTTCACCTATATATTTACGAATCCAGAAATGGATGAGCCAAAAGACTCATTGGGGCACGAGTTAATTTTATGGCCTGTTAATGGTGGTTACACTATAGATGGTAAAAAGTTATTGTTAAATCACTGGGTTAGCCAAGTGCGTTTCCGCAAGGAGTAACTCAGTTATATAGATCCTATTACAGGAAGTAAATTGAGAAATAAACTAGTTATGAAAGGATATAGAATGGGTAAGAAATTAGGGTATGTTAGCCTAGGTTGTGCTAAAAACTTAGTAGATACAGAGGTAATGTTAGGCTTATTGAAAGATAATGGCTATACGATTACAGAGGACCTAAGCGAAGCAGATCTTATCGTTGTAAATACCTGTACTTTTATTGAGAAAGCCAAGGCTGAGTCTATTAATACTATTCTTGAGGTTGCTCAATATAAGGAAGATGGCCGTTGTAAGGGCCTTATTGTAGCAGGTTGCCTTAGCCAACAATATCAGGATGAATTATTCCAAGAAATTCCTGAAATTGATGCTTTAATTGGTACAGGTGCATGGGACCAAATTATGGTAGCCGTTGATGCTATTGAGCATGGCAATCGAAGTTGTATCATGGAAAATATTACAAATATTTATGATGAGCGTATGCCGCGTATTCAAACAACGCCTCGGTACAGTGCATATGTAAAAATTGCGGAAGGCTGTAACAATGGTTGTACCTTCTGTATTATTCCAAAAGTGCGTGGTGCATTCCGCAGTCGTACAATCGAGTCTATTAAGGCCGAAGTAGAACGATTGGCTGCATCCGGTGTTAAAGAGGTTGTTCTTATTGCTCAAGATACGACTAGCTATGGTATTGACCTCAATGATGGTAAACCATTGTTGACTACGTTGTTAAAAGAATTAACTACTGTGGAAGGCATCGAATGGATTCGTATGCTTTACTTATATCCAACATTCTTCTCTGATGAATTGTTAGATATTATCGTTAATGAGCCAAAACTTTGCAAATATGTAGATATTCCGTTGCAGCATGTTAATAACGATATTTTGAAGCAAATGAATCGTCGCGATGATCGTAGTGATATTGAGCGTTTGCTTAAGAAGATTAGAAATGCTCCTACACATATCACATTGCGTACATCTATTATCGTTGGTTTCCCTGGTGAAACAGACGAGCAATTTGAGGAACTTTGTGACTTTGTAAAAGAAATCAAATTCGATAATATGGGTGTGTTTACCTACTCTCAAGAGGAAGGTACTCCTGCAGGTGCTCGTGAAGACCAAGTCCCAGAAGAGATTAAAGAAGAACGTTACCACGTTCTTATGTCCATTCAAGCTGCGATCTCTGAAGAGAATAATCGCGACTTAGAAGGTACCATTGATTATGCGATGGTGGAAGAAATCGAAGAAGGCGATAATAATACATTGCTTGCAAAAGGTCGTTTAAAATCTCAAGCTCCTGATGTAGACGGCAATATGTACATCGAAGACTGCGGTGAAGATATTAAACCTGGTGACATTCTCAAGGTACAAGTAGAACAAGGCTTTGCTTACGATGTAGTAGCTACGGTTGCAGAATAAAACACAGCTCGATTCTTTCGATTGTGGAGGTGATCTGATGATTGTAGAACTTATTTCTACAGGCTCAGAATTATTGCTAGGTGATACAGTCAATACAAATGTATCTTGGCTAGCACAAGAGTTAAATAAATTAGGCTATACTATTGCTCATCAATCTGTAGTGGGGGATAATCCTAAGCGAATGGCAGAGGTCTTTCAATTAGCTAGCACTAGAGCGGACATCGTTATTAGTACTGGCGGATTAGGACCAACGCAAGGAGATATTACGCGTAATGTATTAGCCGATTCTATTGGACGACCTATTGTATTTAATCAAGAGGCTATGGATGAGGTTAAAAAATTCTTTGACCGTGTAAAACGTACCGTGCCAGATGCAAGTCGTCGAGAAGCTGAGTTGCCTGAAGGTGCAAACGTATTACATAATCCTGTAGGTGTAGCACCAGGTGTTGTCGTAGAAGATGGCGATACTACATATATACTTTTGCCGGGACCTCCTGGTGAGATGAAGGGGATGTTCCAAGAGAGCGTAGTACCTTATTTAGATAATCGCTTCGGTTCGCAAGGTGTTGTTACTTCTTATCGCTATGGTGTATATGATATTCGCGAAATTGATTTAGAAAATACCTTAATGGATCTCATTAAGAACCAATCGAATCCAACCATTGCGTTGCTCATTAAAAAGGGGTATATCGAGGTTCGTATCACCGCTAAGGCAGATACTTTAGAGGTAGCACAAAAGCTTCTCAATCCTTGGGATGCTATCATTCGAGAACGATTAGGCTCTCGTGTAGGCCGTGACTTGACTGTTTCTATGGAGGAAACACTTGGTCATGTATTGCTTGAAGAACATAGCACTATTAGTACTGCTGAATCCTGTACTTCTGGATTAGTTGGTAAGTTGTTGACTAATGTCAGCGGTAGTAGTGAATACTATATGGGTGGCGTCATTTCTTATAGCAATGATATAAAGCATCGGGTATTAGGGGTGCCTCAAGATATGCTCGATACGTATGGTGCCGTAAGTGAACAAGTCGCTAAGGCTATGGCGGAAGGGGCTAAATCTATTGGACAAACGACCTATGCCGTTTCTACGACGGGCATAGCCGGTCCTGGTGGTGGTAGTCCTGAAAAGCCAGTTGGTCTCGTGTGGTTTGGTGTTACTGGGCCTCATGGGACAGTAGCTCACAAGGCTAATTTAATTGGTAATCGCGAAGATATTCGTCAAAGTGCAGCAGAGCTAGCACTATATTATGTGTATACTTATATAACAGAAAAGGGGAAATAAAATAATGGCTGTAGATGGCAGACAAGCAGCGTTGGATAACGCGTTAAAACAAATTGAAAAAGACTTTGGTAAAGGCGCTATTATGCGTCTTGGTGAAGCGGCTGATCGCATGAACGTAGAGGTTATCTCCTCCGGTTCTCTTGCTATCGATATCGCTGTTGGTGTAGGTGGTTTCCCTCGTGGTCGTGTTATTGAAATCTACGGCCCAGAATCCTCTGGTAAAACAACAGTAGCACTTCACGCTGTAGCAGAAGCACAAAAACAAGGTGGTATTGCGGCTTTTATTGATGCGGAACATGCGATGGATCCAGTATATGCGCGTAACTTGGGCGTAGATATTAATAACTTATTGATTTCTCAACCAGATAATGGTGAGCAAGCTCTTGAAATTACGGAAGCTCTTGTTCGCAGTGGCGCTGTAGATATCGTCGTAGTTGACTCCGTTGCCGCTTTAGTTCCTAAAGCTGAAATCGAAGGCGAAATGGGCGATGCTCATGTAGGTTTACAAGCTCGTTTGATGAGTAAAGCATTGCGTAAATTAACTGGTATTATCAGCAAGTCTAAAACTGTTGTTATTTTTATCAACCAATTGCGTGAAAAAGTAGGCGTAATGTTTGGTAACCCTGAAACTACAACAGGTGGTCGTGCATTGAAATTCTATTCTTCTGTACGCCTTGATGTTCGTAAGGGTGAACTTATTAAAGCTAACAACGAAAATGTTGGTGCTCGCACTAAAGTTAAAGTAGTTAAAAACAAAGTAGCACCTCCGTTCAAAACAGCAGAATTTGACTTGATGTATGGTGAAGGTATTTCTAAAGCAGGTACTCTTATCGATATCGGTACAAATATGGAAATCATCAATAAATCTGGTGCATGGTATTCCTACAATGGGGAACGTATGGGCCAAGGTAAAGAGGCGGCAAAACAATACTTACTCGACAATCCACAAATCGCTGATGAGATTGATCGTATTATTCGCGATACATTAGCGGTTGGTACAGAAGAAATCGATGTAATCGGTGAAGAAGTAGCTGAAGAAGTATAATCATGAGTGAAGAAACGATGCAAGCTGCTATGGATCAAGCGTATCGCTTCCTAGCTCAACGATTTCTTAGTTCCTATGAACTGACACAAAAAATGAGACGTAAACAAATCGAGGACCCAATCATTGCGCGGGTCCTCGAACGTCTTAGAGACTATGATTATATCAATGATGAGCGCCTGTCTGAACAAGTATTAGACTATTTGATGAAAGAACAAAAATACGGTGCCTACATGATTAAGCAAAAGATGAAACTTAGAGGTCTTACGGTGCCTCCGGAAATCTCTGATTATGATGAAGTGAAAGCTGCTTATCGTGTAGTGGAGAAAAAATTTGGTTCCATTCTCAATGAGGACTGCACTCCTCGTGTAAAAGTCTTTAATTTTCTCAAATATAGAGGGTTTTCAACGAGTACTATCCAAGTTGTGTGCAATGATTTTTATGAATAGATAGTACTTTTTCTGAGGCCTTACCAGGCTTGTAAAATCTTGACAGAAAGGGCTTTCAAGTCTAAAATTAATAATAGCCTTATTTATTTATATGATGATATGGCTAAATGATAATTTAATGCATGAAGGGCATAAAAGGAGCATGAAAGCTCAATTTTGAGAATTTAAGAGGAGGTGAGACTGATTTTAGAGTATAGTCTAATTGCAGTGGTAATGGTACTGATTGGACTAGGGGTAGGCTATTTTTTACGAAAAAATATTGCTGAAGGAAAACTGAATCAAGCTGAACAAGAGGCTGCACGCATCATCGCAAATGGTGAGCGCACAGCTGAGTCTAAAAAGAAAGAAGCTTTATTAGAAGCGAAAGAAGAAATTCATAAGCTCCGTTCTGATGTAGAACGAGAAAATAAAGATCGCCGTTCTGAACTTCAACGTATGGAACGTCGTATTCTTCAAAAAGAAGAATCTTTGGATAAAAAATTAGACAATATTGAACACAAAGAGGAAGCTTTACATCGCAAAGAAGCTGACTTAGCCCAAAGCCGTGAAAAAATTGAAGCTTTGTATGAAAAACAAATGGCAGAGTTAGAACGTATTTCTGGCATGACATTTGAAGAAGCTAAGAATATCTTGTTAACAAATGTAGAACAAGAAATTCGTCATGAAACGGCAATTATGGTTAAGGAAATGGAGCAGCAAGCTAAGGATGATGCGGAGAAAAAAGCAAAAGAAATTATCTCCTCTGCAATCCAACGTTGCGCAGCTGACCATGTGGCGGAGACTACCGTATCCGTAGTGGCATTGCCTAATGATGAAATGAAAGGCCGCATTATTGGTCGTGAGGGCCGTAATATTCGCGCACTCGAAACATTAACAGGTATTGACTTGATTATCGATGACACACCAGAAGCAGTTATTCTTTCTGGCTTCGATCCAATTCGTCGTGAAGTGGCTCGTATTGCTTTAGAAAAATTGATTGTAGATGGTCGTATTCATCCAGCTCGTATTGAAGAAATGGTTGGTAAAGCTCGTAAAGAGGTTGACCAAACTATTAAAGAAGCTGGTGAACAAGCAACATTTGAAGCTGATGTTCATGGCTTACATCCTGAAATTGTTAAAATTTTAGGTCGTTTGAAATATCGTACTAGTTACGGTCAAAACGTTTTGAAACATTCTATTGAAGTATCTCATTTAGCAGGTTTAATGGCAGCTGAACTAGGCTGTGATGTAACATTGGCTAAACGAGGTGGTTTGATTCATGATATTGGTAAAGCATTAGACCGTGAACTTGAAGGTTCTCATGTTCAAATCGGTGTTGATGTGGCTCGTAAATATCGTGAAAGCGCAGCAGTAATTAACTGCATTGGCGCTCATCATGGTGATGAAGAGTTCCAATCTGTAGAAGCTGTATTAGTAGCAGCTGCTGATGCTATCTCTGCGGCTCGTCCAGGAGCACGTCGAGAAACATTAGAAAACTACTTAAAACGTTTATCTAAATTGGAAGAAATCGCTGAATCCTTCGAAGGCGTTGAAAAATGCTTTGCTATTCAAGCAGGTCGTGAGATTCGCGTTGTAGTAAAACCGGATAAGATTGATGAAGCTGAGTCTACATTACTTGTTCGGAATATCGTAAAACGCATCGAGTCTGAACTCGAATATCCAGGCCAAATTAAGGTCGTAATTATTCGTGAAACTCGCGTTGTGGATTACGCAAAATAATATGCTATAAGTGATAAGTATAGGCTGCAATGATTTCATTGCAGCCTATTATTATCAAATTTCATTTGCATATAATTTAAAGATACGGAGTATAGGAATCCTTATGTATTGATCTTTAATAGATAAGGATTCCTATGATTCGTATCGGTTGTTAAACCGGTTGACTCGATAATTGATTAAATTACTTTACAAATAGAGGATTTTTTATTTATATATCGAATTAATATATATAAGGGAAGGAGGCGTTGGCTATGAGCAGATATTTTGAAAATGAATTGATTGAGCAAATCAAAGATGCAAATGATATTGTATCTGTAATATCCGAGCATGTAGCTTTAAAGAAACGGGGCAAGAACTATTGGGGTTGTTGTCCATTTCATAATGAAAAGACGCCGTCCTTTAGTGTTGCCCCTGAAAAGGGCTTTTATTATTGTTTTGGCTGTCATGCATCGGGGAATGTCATTAAATTCCTCATGGAACTAGAGCATTTAAGCTTTGTAGAGGTTCTAGAGCGGCTTGCTAATCGCGCTAATATTCCCTTGCCAGAGGCAAAACTATCACCAGAACAACGAGCTCGAGATGAACGACGAAAAAAACTATATGAAGCTTCAGAATTAGCGGCTACATTTTTCCATAACTGCCTTACTCAAACATCGATGGGTAAGGTGGGCCTTGATTACTTAAAAAAACGGGGCCTTACAAAAGATACGATTGAAAAATTCAAATTAGGCTTTGCTCCAGATGGTTGGGATAAGTTGTATCGCGCCTTTCACGAACGTGGTATTGATGATTCTATTCTTTTGGAGTTGAATCTGGTCCGTAAAAACCAAAAGGGTCAGTTTTACGATTTCTTTAGAAACCGAATTATGTTTCCTATTATGGATGGTAAAGGTCGTGTAGTTGCCTTTGGTGGTCGTGTTATGGATGACAGCACGCCAAAATATTTAAACTCACCAGAATCAGCCATCTTTGAAAAGGGAAAACTATTATTTGCCTTTGATAAGGCTTATAAATCTATTCGTCAAGAGCGACAGGCTATCCTTGTGGAAGGGTATATGGACGTTATATCTGCTCATAACCATGGTGTTACTAATGTAGTAGCATCCTTGGGGACGGCTTATACACGAGATCATGGTCATATCTTAATGAGACAGGCTGATGAAATTGTGTTGGCCTATGATATGGATGGAGCAGGTCGTCAAGCAGCAGCTAGGGCTATAGAATTATTACAAAATACGGACTTTAAGGTGCGTGTTCTGGCTATGCCAGATGGTAAGGATCCAGATGATTATGTACGTAATCATGGAGGACAAGCATTTAAAGATTTAGTGGCTAAAGCGGTTAAGCCTCTTGATTATTTATTAAGTGAGTCCTTAATTAAACACGACACAAATGATACGGAAGGGAAGCAAGCTGTAATGGCTGATGTATTCCCATATATTGCTAATATAGATAGTCAAACACAACGAGATGACGCATTAAAAACATTGGCACTGCCACTATGGCTTGATAATAGTAGCATATTTAGATACTTCCGAGATTATGTGAAAAAAGGACAAATTGAATTGGTTGATACTGCATCAGCACCTTTGCCGACACAGGATTTACCTAAGGGGGATGCGGAAAAATTATTGTCCTTAGCTTTCACTGATGGGGAAATATTATCTCATATGATGAGTTATTTGCCGATAGAAGACTTTCAAAAAAGTGAATATCGAGGTATAATAGAAAAGATATTCACCTTATTTAAACAAGAAGGTCGTCTAGATGATACTGCCATTCAATCTATTTTATCCCCATCGGAGTATGATATTTACTCTAGATTGGTTGTTATGAGTGACGATGAATATAAGGTACAAGTGCCTGGATTAATCCGCAAGATAAGGCTTCATTCATTGCGTGAACAGTATAAAGCGCATTCAATTATGGCGGATCAATTAAAACGGGCAGGAGATTCGACATTTATTAGCGAATTACATAAGTGTCAGGAAATACAGAACTTAATTAGAGAATGGTCTAAGTAATATGATGTAAGAAGGAGAGCGCTGTGGCTAAGAAAGTACAAAAAAGTCAAATAGAGGAGATTGTAGAACAACTTCTTGAAAAAGGCCGAAAAACCGGCGTGTTGACACAATCAGAGATTTCAGATGCTCTTCATGAGCAGACTGAACTTACTGCGGAACAATTAGACGATATTTATACTACATTTGGTAAATTAAATATTGAAGTAGTGGCTGATATCGACAGTGAGGATGCGGACGCTCATCCAATAGAACCAGAAGAAGAGGATGAAGAAGATACTTCTAATGAAAAGAATATCTCCATCGATTTAAGTGTAGACTCTGGTGTTAACATTGATGATCCTGTACGTATGTACCTCAAGGAAATTGGTCGTGTCCCATTGCTTTCTGCAGATGAAGAAATCGTTTTAGCAAAGCAAATTGAGGCTGGCGCAGCAGAAGATGCTACATATAAAGATATTCAACTTGCCAAAAAGGCTAAGAAAAAATTGGTAGATGCGAACTTGCGTCTAGTTGTAAGTATTGCAAAACGTTATGTAGGTCGCGGCATGTTATTCTTGGATTTGATTCAAGAAGGTAACTTGGGCCTTATTAAAGCTGTAGATAAGTTCGATTATACAAAGGGTTATAAATTCTCCACATATGCTACATGGTGGATTCGTCAAGCTATTACTCGTGCTATTGCGGACCAAGCTCGTACGATTCGTATTCCTGTACATATGGTAGAAACAATCAATAAATTGATTCGTATTTCCCGACAATTATTGCAAGATAAAGGACGTGAACCATTACCTGAAGAAATTGCAGAAGGTATGGGTATTACGGTAGAGCGCGTGCGTGAAATTCAAAAAATCGCACAAGAGCCAGTATCGTTGGAAACTCCAATTGGTGAAGAGGAAGACTCTCACTTGGGAGACTTTATTGAAGACCAAGATGCTATTGCTCCAGACGATGCAGCTAGCTACATCTTATTACAAGAACAAATTGAAGATGTATTTACATGCTTAACTGACCGTGAGCAACAAGTATTGATCTTGCGCTTTGGTTTGAAGGACGGTAAACCTCGTACATTGGAAGAAGTAGGTCAACATTTCAATGTAACTCGTGAACGTATTCGTCAAATAGAAGGCAAAGCGCTCACTAAATTGCGCAATCGTGGTAAACGCGATAAAATCAAAGATTTCTTATAAGATAAAGAAACTCGTAAGGGTTGTAATGCAGTGTTCTCTAGCACTGTGTTACAGCCCTTTTGTGTTATATTACTGTCTATGCCCGTTCTCTACTGCAGAAAATATGGCAAAATATAGCTCATGAAACAGTCATAGAAATACGGTGTGCCTTGACTTAGTACTAGCCTATTCGGTATAATTAATGAGCTAGAAACTAACTGTGGGCCTATAGCTCAGGGGTAGAGCAACCGGCTCATAACCGGTCGGTCCCTGGTTCGATCCCAGGTGGGCCCACCAATTATGTTGATATCTACCGTCCTTGAGGATTCAAGGGCGGTTATTTTTATATACGATAATAGAGGAATTATGGAACCTAGACCTATGATGGATCGCTTAGAGGCGGTGTTTTCAATTGTACCAAAAGCTCATGCTATAGCTGATATTGGTACTGATCATGGATATTTAGCAGTAGAACTTATCAACCGTAATCGTGCTGAATTTGTTATTGCTGGCGACGTGCATAAAGGACCTTTAGAATCTGCAAAAGAATATGTTCAATCTTGTGGATTAACTTCTAAAGTAGATTGTCGATTAGGGGATGGTCTAAAGGTAACAGAGAAGGGCGAATTAAATGGTGCCATTTGCTGTGGTATGGGTGGATACCTCATGCGCGATATTGTAGACGCTGGTCCAGAGTCTTTAGAGTTCTACGTATTACAACCACAGAATGGACAAAAAGAATTACGTCAATATATGGTACAAAAGGGCTATGTTATCGTCCTTGAAATCATCGTTGAAGATGCAGGAAAGTTATACACTGCATTTTTAGCAGTGCGTAATGATCGCGTAGAAGCGTATACGGGCATGACTGAATACGTAGATGTTTATCAATCATTACCAGAGGATTCATTATTATGGTCTGTAGGTGCTCTTTTAGAACAGGAACGACCATCACTTTGGCCGAAATATATTGAGTACTTAATATATCAACGGCAATGTGCACTAGACGGTATGACTGAGCAATTGAGCCATACAGATAAATATAAGGATTTAGAGCGTGAAGTAGAATTTCTGCACGGACTTTTAGAAGATAGAAAGAAGTGAGCTTTATGACAACAGTTCAACAAGTTATTACCTTAATGGAACAATTGGCCCCTCGTTCTTATGCAGAATCTTGGGATAATGTGGGCCTCATGGTGGGTGATAGAAATGCTATCGTTACAGGCGTGTTAACTACATTAGATGTAACAGAGGAGGCCATTTCATATGCTATTGAGCATGACTGTAATCTAATTGTTAGTCATCACCCGTTGATTTTTAAGGGATTAAAACAATTGTCTTGTGATACGGCGCAAGGGCGAATGATTAATCAGCTAATTCAACATAATATTGCCGTTTACAGTGCGCATACAAATCTTGATATTGCACCTGGTGGCTTGAATGATATGTTGGCAAATCAATTAGGTCTTATAGACATAAAAGGTTTTGTTAAAACTGGTGAAGACGCGCTATATAAGGTGACTACCTTTGTACCTGAAAGCTCTGCTGATGAGGTTCGTTATGCTATGGGAACAGCAGGGGCAGGAAAAATTGGCAACTATGAACACTGTAGCTTTAGTCTTTATGGTGAAGGTCGCTTCATTGGCAATGAAGAATCTCATCCGGTCGTCGGTGAAGCAGGTACTTTAACGGTGGCATCTGAGGTACAAGTGAATGCTATCGTAGATGGTGCTCATTTAAGACAAGTGATTGAGTCTATGAAAGCAGCACATCCTTATGAAGAAGTGGCTTATGAAGTTGTGTCTTTAGTAGAGCCTACAGCTTCTACTCAGTATTTAGGTAGAGTTGGCCGCTTACCAAATGTCTTAAATTTAGATACATTCCGTGAATGGGTACAGGAAGCATTACCAGAGGCTAATATTCGTTTTGCTGGCGTAGTTCCTGAAGAAATTCAATCCATAGCACTATGTTCTGGTGCCGGTGCTGAATTTATTAAGGATGCAGCTCGCTTGCATGTAGACGCATATGTTACAGGTGATGTGAAATATCATGATGCACAATTAGCTAAAGAGCTTGGATTGCTTGTAGTTGATGCAGGACATTTTGGTACAGAATCTATTGTTGCTAGCGGTTTACGTGACTATTTACTTAGTAAAGATATATCTGTTCCTGTGAAAGCTTTTACAGAACAGAATGATTTCTTTTTCTTATAATATTGCATTTTCTTGCAACAAATGGGCTAGCTATGATAAACTGAATTGAAGCAAGTATGAAAGACGGTTGCGAGTCCATAGGACTCGAGGAAAGTCCGAGCTCCATAGGGCAGGATGCCAGATAACGTCTGGCGAGGGTAACCTTAGGGAAAGTGCCATAGAAAAGGAAACCGCCACGTCAGTGGTAAGGGTGGAAAGGTGAGGTAAGAGCTCACCAGCAGTCTGGTAACAGGCTGGCTCGGTAAACCCCATCCGGAGCAAGACCGAATAGGGAAGGGTTAAGGGTGGTCCCGCCTACCTTCCGGGTTGTGTCGCTCGAGCGTGCAGGCGACTGTACGCCTAGAAAGATAATCGTCACCGCGCAAGCGGAACAGAACTCGGCTTATTGATTGCTTGCTTCCATATTTAAGATATAATTTATAGTATATAAGATTGTAGATCTTTGTTAGGAGAACTTCATGGCAATTACAGCGATTACTAGTGTACAAGAATTTGATGAAAAAGTACTTGGCTCTAAAGGTTTAGCTATTGTTGATTTCTGGGCTGCCTGGTGCGAACCTTGCACTGTTATGCGTCCAGAGGTAGAAGCTGTAGCAGAACGTTTGAAAGGACAAGTAACGTTCTTTAGTGTTGATGCAGAAGATAAAAATCTTCGTGGCGTTTTGTTGAAAGAAGACATCGATGGTATTCCATCCATGGTATTCTATCGCGATGGCAAAATGCTTGATTCCCTTGTAGGTTACAAGAAAGCTGATGTGCTTGAGTCTCTAATCAAGGAAGTTATCTAATTTAGTAATAATTGAAATTTTTTACAATATCATATAATACAAGGCTGTATACAAGTTAAATAAATTTTCTTGTATACAGTTTTTTTGTTTAAAATCTGTAGTTTTAACATTTATTAAGTGATATAATAAAGTTGTAAGAATATGATTGTTATCATAATAGCTATGATATATTGAATGTTAAAATTAATTATCATAGTATGATTATTATCATAATAGTTGTAGTTTATTAAGTAATATTGATATATTGCGCAAAGTTGTTGTAAGGAGGCTATATTCCGTGAAGAATCGTATAAACAGTTTATGGACACTCTTCCAAGAGCGACGTTTGAGTCGACGCACATTTATGAAATCCTGTGTAGCACTCACCGCTATTCTCGGTTTGCCACCAACGATGTTAGATACCGTTGTTAAGGCAGCTGAGACAACTGAATTGCCTACGGTAATTTGGTTACATGGTCATGAATGTACTGGTTGCAGTGAATCATTCATTCGTTCATCTTCTCCGTTTACATCCGATGTAATTTTGAACATGATTTCCCTTGAATATGATGATACTTTGTCGGCTGCATCTGGTGCACCATTAGAAGAACATTTAGAGAAAATCATTAAAGAAAAAGCAGGCAAATATATTTTGGCTGTTGAAGGTGGCGTACCACTTGATGAAGATGGTGTTTACTGTACAGTAGGTGGACGTACATTTAAAGAGTCCTTAATAGAAGCCGCTAAAGGTGCAGCAGCAATCATTGAATATGGTTCTTGCGCATCTTGGGGTGGTATTCAAGCGGCTAAACCAAATCCAACAAATACAGTATCTGTATCTTCTGTTGTATCTGGTAAGCCTATTATCAAAGTTCCTGGATGTCCTCCAATTCCAGAGGTTATGACTGGTGTAATTATGCATTATGCATTATTCGGCCAAATCCCACCTCTTGATTCTCAAGGTCGTCCTAAACAATTTTATGGCAATCGTATTCACGATACATGCTATCGTCGTGCCTTCTTTGACTCTGGTCTATTCGTTGAAAAATTTGACGATGATGCATCCAAATCTGGTTGGTGCTTGTACAAGGTAGGTTGTCGTGGACCTCAAACATATAATTCTTGTGGTAATTTGCGTTGGTGGAATGGTTTATCCTACCCAATTCAATCCGGTCACGGCTGTATTGGTTGCTCTGAAAAGGGCTTCTGGGATAATGACGTATTCTATAAACGTTTACCGGATATTCCATTGGCTAATACCATCACAACTGCTGATACAATCGGTACAGTAGCTGCTGTTGGTGCCACTGCAGCTGTTATTGTTCATGGTGCTGCAACTCTTACGCGTAATAAAATTCTTGATATGAAAGAAGAAAAACGCTTAAAAGAAGAAGGCTTATGGGATGAAAAGAAACATAATAATGGAGGAGGTCACTAATGAAACGCGTAGTAGTAGATCCGATTTCCCGTATTGAAGGTCATTTACGGGTAGAAATAAAAGTTGATGAAGCCAGTGGTAAGGTAGAGGACGCATTGTCTTCTGGTACTGCTTGGCGCGGTATCGAACTTGTTGCTAAAGATCGCGATCCTCGTGACCTTTGGGCTTTCGTACAACGTATTTGTGGCGTATGTACTACAACACATGCATTGGCAGCATTACGTGCTGTAGAAGATGCACTTGGTATTACCATTCCTAAAAATGCAAACTATATTCGTAATATCATGCATAGCTCTTTAGATGTACATGACCATATCGTACATTTCTATCACTTACATGCTCTTGACTGGGTTAGCCCAGTAGCAGCTCTTAGTGCAGATCCAGCTAAAACTGCACAATTACAAAATGATGTATTAGCTACTTATAATGTAAGTGGTTTGGCGCCAGCTGAAACTGCGTCTAAAGACTCTGCATATCCTAAAGAGTTCCCTAAAGCTACCACTGCCTATTTTGCAGCGGTACAACAAAAGGTTAAGAAAATCGTAGAATCTGGTCAATTAGGCATCTTCTCCGCTCAATGGTGGGATCATCCTGATTATAATTTATTGCCACCAGAGGTTCATTTGATGGCCGTATCCCATTATTTGAATATTCTTGACCGTCAACGTGATATCGTTATTCCACACGTTGTATTTGGTGGTAAAAACCCTCATCCACATTACATTGTTGGCGGGATGCCATGCTCCATTTCAATGAATGACATGAATGCACCTATTAATACACAACGTCTTGCTGCGGTAGAACAATCTATTGCATTGGCTAAAGATCTAGTGGATAATTTCTATGTTCCAGATTTATTGGCTATTGGCAAAATGTATGTAGAAAAGGGCATGATCGATGGTGGTGGACTAGCGAAAAAACGTGTTATGTCTTACGGTGATTACCCAGATGATACATATTCTGGCATTTCTAATGGCGATTACCATAAGAAATGTGTGGTTCGCTCCAATGGTGTAGTTGAAAACTTTGCTTTAGGCGTAGATAAAGCTACATTTATTCCATTAGAAGGTAAAGACTTCATGGACCCTCAATACCTTAGTGAAGAGGTTGATCACTCCTGGTTCACATATCCAGATGGTAAAAGCTCTCTTCATCCTATCGAAGGTGTTACAGATCCTAAGTTTACAGGTCCTAAATCTGGTACAAAAGAAAAATGGGAATTCCTTGATGAAGATAAAAAATACTCTTGGATTAAATCCCCAACATTCAAAGGTAAAACTGCAGAGGTTGGCCCATTAGCGAAATATATCGTTGTATATACAAAAGTAAAACAAGGTATCATTAAAGACCCAACTTGGGCAGAGTCTATGATTGTTCGTCAAATTGATACAGTATCCCAAGTATTGGGCGTACCTGCACATGTATGGATGACAACTATGGTAGGTCGTACAGCATGTCGTGGCCTTGATGCACAAGTAGCAGCAAATATGAGCCAATACTTCTTCAATAAACTTGTAGCGAACATTAAAAATGGTGATACTACAGTGGCTGATACAACTAAGTTTGAGCCAAATACATGGGATAAAGATGCTAAAGGCGTTGGCCTTGTAGATGCACCTCGTGGTGGTTTGGGCCACTGGATTCACATTAAAGATGGCCGCTCTGCAAACTATCAATGTATCGTACCATCTACATGGAATGCATGTCCTAAGACTGCAGCAAATGAACATGGTGCCTATGAAGACTCCATGATTGATACACATGTAAAAATTGCAGATAAACCACTTGAAATTTTGAAGGTAATACACTCCTTTGACCCATGTCTCGCATGTGCAACCCATTTATACAATAAACAAGGCGAAAAAATTGTTTCCGTCAATACAGATGCATTGTGTAAATAAAGGGTGGTGGGCTTATGTTAATACATACTGACAAAAAGGCGTATGTCGTATTTAGTCTATGGCTGCGCATATTCCACTGGACTATGGTGCTAAGCGTAACTGCATTATTCTGGACAGGTCTATATATTGGTGATCCAGGATTTGCGGCTATCACAGGTAATCCAGAGCCAACCTTTGCTATTGATGGCTGGTTCTCTATGGAAACTATGCGTCGTATCCATTTCATTGCAGGGGTTATCTTAACATTCTCCTTTATTTTCCGTTTTGCAGGTGCGCTTTGGAATCGAGGAGATAGATTATTACCTAAATTCCGCCAAAAACGGTATTGGTATGGTCTTAAAGAAACTACATTGCACTATTTGATGATTCCACAAAAACATGAACATCATTGGCTTCGTAACTCCTTAGCAAGAACTGCATATATGATGGTATATGTAATGTTTTTCTTTGAAATCTTAACGGGTTTTGCAATGTTTTCTATGGTGAATCCTAATGGTATTCTAGGAACCCTATTCGCACCAGTTGTTACATTATTTGGTGGTGAATATAAGGTTCACATTATTCATCACTATATTGCGTGGGGATTCTTGTTCTTTACTATCGTTCACGTGTACATGGCATTCCGTGAAGACGTTATGGAGGAATCCGGCGAAGTATCTGCTATGGTTTCCGGTATGAAGTATTATGCGCATGATCCAATCGATATTGAAGATCTAAACGGTAAACGCCGTCGTGGTGAACGTATCGATAAACCATCTGGTACTACATATCGTCCAAGTGATCCTAACGATCCTAGAGAAAGAGAATTACAAGATAATGACTAATACAAGTACTGATATCATCAGCGGCTTGGAACAATACGCGGACTCTGAGGGTCCGCGTATTGATTTAAATAGCCTTTATGATGATGGGAATAATGAAATTGTTCTACTTGGCGTAGGGAATATATTACTTACTGATGAGGGATTAGGTGTTCATGTAGTGAAAGAGTTGAAAGAATCTTTCACATTCACACCAGCCATTTCCATTATTGATGGTGGCACAATGGGGATGGAGCTACTTACGTATATGCGTGGAATGAAGAAAATTCTTCTTGTAGATGCTATCAATGGTGGAGAAGCACCAGGAACTATATATGAGTTTCCTCATAAGGAATTAGAACAATATTTTACAGAGCATATTTCTGTACATGAAGTAGGGATGCAAGATATTTTACGTATTCGTGCTATTCAAGAGGATCCATTAGAGGATGCAGTGGTTATTGGCGTAGAACCAGAATCATTAGAAATTGGCTTTGAACCTAGTGCGCCTGTACAACGAGCATTACCAGAGGTAAAAGAGCGTGTATTACATGTTCTACAAGAATGGGGCGTAACTGCAGAGCTTAATACTTAAAATAATGCGTTTATAGGATATAAAGAGTATCTCTAATAGGAGTATTTATGATTGAGAATTATAGTAATATTCGCGCTGTTTTAAATGAGTTGCGTTTAGCTCTTAAAAACTTGCGAGAAACGGGTGAGACATATTCAATTTATATTGAGAAAACAGGGCTCACAGAGGAAGAACAAGTGGAAGTATTAGAAACACTTGGCCGTGGTCATATTACGATTAACTTCAATGAAACTGATCAGCCTGTAGAGTGGTATGAATCTCAATTCTCTGGAATTTGGATTGGAACTTTTAAAAATGGCCGAGATGATTCGATTTTGCACACCGTAGAGGTTTCAAAGTATCCTGTAGTGGCTGGTGCATATGAAGAGGATATAGAGCTTGCAGAGGATGATTTACAATCTTGGATTGATGCTGCTGGCCTATAATAAAAGAGACCCTAATAAGGGTCTCTTTCTTCTCTATTGATGAAAAGATTCTAGTAAATCTATTTTGTTAATACCATAATATTAGTTTTTTATATTATTAGTATTTTATGCATATTTTGGGCATATATAATTGGTTTATGCACAGTGTGATTAGTGAAATTATTTCAATTTTCATGAATTTAAGATGAAATTAGTTGAAACTCTTATATTTATAGTAAAAAATATATTTGATATTTTAATTAATTAGCAATTAAATCAGTAATTAACAGTATTTCATAGATTTTTAGTAATATAAATTTATTTTATAGTATGGTTTATTGAGTAGTTGGTAAGATAAGTAAAATAATTACTTATTCATCATACTTATATATAGGATAAATGAAGAGAAATATCGATAGAGTTTGTAGAAATCGCATGTTTACTGGGGTTATAGATGTTATTTTTCCTATTGTTAACCTTGATAATTTGCCTTAATTTACTAATTAACTTAAAATATGTGAGTAAAATACTTTGGAGGATTTATGTTACTTTCTATTGTAGTGCCTGTATATAACGAAGAAGAGAACATAGCGAATTTTTATAAAGCTGTAACTGATGTTATGTCAGGACTCACGTACGATTATGAACTAATCTTCGTAGACGACGGTTCTAGTGATTCGTCAGCTATGATATTGCGTGAAATTGCTTACAATGATAAACATGTCAAAGTGTTATTGCTTGCTCGTAATTTTGGGCATCAGACTGCGCTTACTTGTGGTCTTGATTATGCTCATGGAGATGCAGTTATTACAATGGACGGTGACATGCAGCATCCACCGGCTTTGATTCCTGAACTTGTTAGGTTGTGGGAGTCAGGCTATGATGTGGTGCGCACCATACGCGATTCAACTGAAGATGCTAGTTGGGCTAAATCTTTCACGTCTAAGTATTATTACAAACTAATGAACAAAATGGCCGATGTTCCTATTGTTGAAGGTGGATCTGATTTCCGTCTCATGAATAGTAAAGCATTGGGCACATTGAAACGGTTTAGAGAACATGGTCGTTTCTTGCGCGGTATTGTCGGTGCCTTGGGGTATAGACAAGCTGAGTTGCACTTTGTGGCGCCACCTCGTTTTGCAGGTGTCTCAAAGTTTAGTGTGCGTAAAATGATACGATTTGCTCTCGATGGGGTAACCGCCTTTTCAAGAGTTCCTTTACGGGCTGCTTTATACGTCGGTGTACTATGTGGTGGGTTAAGCTTCTTGCTTATATTACACCTCTTGTATGTATATCTTACGGGACAAGCCTTGAATGGATGGACTACCTTGGGCGTATCAATTTTGTTCATTGGTGGAATTCAACTCGTCGGACTGGGAATTATTGGCGAGTATGTAGGTCGTATTTTTGAAGAGGTGAAGCAACGGCCTTTGTATTGGGTTAAGTCAGCTATAAACTTTGATGAGCATGAAGAGGCTCCATTACTTGGACCGAGTAGTGCAGATGTGTTTATGGCACCTGAGACTTATACTAACAAAAGCAAAGAAGACTAGCTGTATTTGTAGATGCAAATAAATAGACGGTTAGTATATTTTGAATAAATAACTTACTTTAAAAGTTTTTGGAAAGGAAGCATATGAAGTCAAAATATAGTAAGGTTAAAATAACGGCATTAACATTAACTTTTGTGTGTGCCACAACAGCCATGGTAGGTGCAACAACATTACAATATGGTGATAAGGGCAAAAGTGTTACAGCGGTTCAACAACAACTAATTAAACACGGTTATAATGCTACAGATAAAAATGGTGTATATGGTAAAGAAACGAAATGGGCAGTTCGTCTGTTCCAACAAGATCGTGGCTTACCAGTGGACGGTATTGTAGGTCCTGCTACGTATAATGCATTGATGAGTGCTCCTCGTTCTACGAAGGCAGTATTGACTCAAAATGCTGCGACTAAAGCAGTAGCAACAAAATCCGCTTTCACAAACAACAATGCGACATCTCGTCGTGTTGCTGGTCAATCCATTACTGGCAAAAATATTAAATTAAATAATATTACGAAAAACGAAACACCAAATAGCATTCATGCTATTTTGGCGGAAGCAGACAAATACCGCGGTGTACCGTATGTATTTGGTGGTACTACACCAAGTGGTTTCGACTGCTCTGGTTACGTTAAATATGTATTTGCAAAACAAGGTATTTCTTTGCCACGTTTAGCAGATGAACAATATAACGTAGGTGTTGAGGTTTCTCGTGCAAACTTAAAAGCAGGGGATTTGGTATTCTTTGAAACATATGAACCAGGTCCATCTCACTCCGGTATTTACATTGGTGATGGCAAGTTCATCAGCGCCACTTCCAGTCGTGGTGTAGCAGTAGCAGATCTTGATACTGGCTATTGGGGTGAACGCTATATCGGCGCAAAACGCGTTATATAAACCAATACATATTAGCTTTAAAAGAGGCTATACGAATCAATTATGTTCTGTTGATTTGTATAACCTCTTTTTCTCATTTCTAGAAATATTGAATTTTATCCTTGTATTTGCTATTGTGAAAGTCGGTAAATTCCGCATAATCTCAATGTTTTTAATAGATTTTATGTCATTTTTACGATATAATGAAGAGTAAATAATTTTAGGAGGAATATACACATGAAGGGTAATGAACTGCGTCAAGCATACTTGCAGTTTTTTGAAAGCAAAGGACATTTAAAATTAGATAGTTTTTCTCTTATACCAGAAAACGATCCATCTCTATTATTGATTGGGGCAGGTATGGCGCCATTAAAGCCTTTCTTTACAGGTAAATTGGTACCTCCTTGTCATCGTATTACAACAAGCCAAAAATGTATGCGTACAGGTGACCTTGAAAACGTAGGTCGCACAGCTCGTCACCATACATTCTTTGAAATGCTTGGCAACTTCTCCTTTGGTGACTACTTCAAAAAAGAAGCAATTCACTGGGCGTGGGAGTTCTTAACTGAAGTTATTAAACTCGATAAAAATAGATTGTATGTTACTGTATATCCAGATGACCAAGAAGCATATGATACATGGCACAATGATTGTGGCGTAGAAGAAAGTCATATTACACGCCTTGAAGATAACTTCTGGGAAATCGGTGAAGGCCCATGTGGTCCTGATAGTGAAATCTTCTTCGACCAAGGTCCTGAACATGGTTGTGATGATCCTAACTGTGCACCAGGTTGTGACTGTGATCGCTATCTTGAAATCTGGAACTTAGTATTCACTCAATTTAATAAAATGCCAGATGGTTCTTATGAACCATTGCAACATAAAAACATCGATACCGGCGCTGGTCTTGAACGATTGGCTTCCGTATTACAAGGTTGTAAAACAAACTTTGAAACAGATTTGATTTTCCCAATTATTGAAGCTACAGCTAAACGTGCTGGTGTTACATATAACGAAAATCCAAATACTGATGTTTCTTTAAAGGTTATCGCTGACCATGCTCGCGCTGTAACTGCATTAATTTCCGATGGCGTATTGCCATCTAACGAAGGTCGTGGTTACGTACTGCGTCGTATTTTACGTCGTGCTGTACGTCATGGCCGTTTACTTGGTATTGAAGGTATCTTCTTAACACCACTTATTGATGTAGTGGTAGATATTCTTGGCCCTGGTATTAAATCCATTGCTGAGAAACAAGACTTCGTTAAACGGGTTGTACAAAACGAAGAAGAACGATTCAACCAAACCTTGGAACAAGGTCTTGAATTGTTGAATTCTTTGATTGATACACTTGCTGCTGAAAAAGCAACAGTAGTTCCTGGTACAGAAGTATTCAAACTATATGATACATACGGATTTCCTTGGGAATTAACAGAAGAAATCGCTTCTGAACGCGGCTTTACAATCGACCATGAAGGTTTTGAAGCAGCTATGAAGGAACAACGTGAACGCGCTCGTGAAGCTCGTGTAAAAGAAGATGCTAAGGTAGCAACACCTGACATTACCTTCTTGAAAGACGAAGAGCTTCTTGAAGATGAAGCTGTAACTGCTTCTTCCGTATTAATGATCGGCAAAGGCTCTGAACGTTTGCAAACAGCTGCTGATGGCGATGAAATTACTGTTATCGTACGCACCACACCATTCCACGCTGAAGGGGGCGGTCAATTAGGTGATACAGGCTTTATCGTTGGTCCAATGGGTAAGGTAGAGGTTCATAATACGAAACGTTTACCTGAAGGCACTGTATACCATATTGGTACTGTTGTGGAAGGCTCCATTTCCGAAGGCGATGATGTAACACTTGAAGTAGATACAAATCGCCGTGCTGCTATGGCTCGTAATCATACAGCAACACATTTGTTACATGCAGCATTGAAAAAGGTTCTAGGCGAGCATGTTAACCAAGCTGGTTCCTTAGTAACTCCAGATTACTTGCGTTTCGACTTCACTCACTTCTCTCCTGTAACACAAGAAGAACTTGATCAAATTGAAGCTCTTGTAAATGAAGAGATTTTAAAAGCTACAGATTTAGCTATTGCTGAAATGTCTATGGACGAAGCAAAAGCTAAAGGTGCGATGGCACTCTTTGGTGATAAATATGGTGATGTAGTTCGCGTTGTAGAGGTTCCTGGTTTCTCCGTTGAATTATGTGGTGGTTCTCATGTAGGTAATACAGCTTTCATTAGTTCCTTCCGCTTAACATCTGAAGCTGGTATCGGCTCTGGTGTACGTCGTATTGAAGCAATTACAGGTCGCGCAGCTCTAGATGCAGCAAAACATGATCGCTTGACTATCGAACGCATGGCAGGCGAACTTAAAACTAAAGCACCTCAAGTAGAAGAACGTTTGCACCAAGTATTGGCTGAAGCAAAAGAAACTGCTAAAGAATTAGAACAAATTCGCAAAGAGGTTTCTGCAGCTGGTGCGGCAGATATCATTGCTGGTAAGGTAATGATTGGTGACGTTGCATTTGTAGCGGCTGCTGTAAAAGCTTCCTCTATCGATGAGTTACGTGATATGGCTGATATGGGCCTTGATAAATTGGCTGGTTCTGGTGTAGTGCTTGTAGGCTCTGCTATGGGCGATGACAAGGTTAACTTTGTATGTAAAGTATCCAAAGATGTAGTGGCTAAAGGCGCTAAAGCTGGTAATATCGTAAAAGCAGCAGCTCAAGTAGCTGGTGGTAATGGCGGTGGCCGTCCAGATATGGCTCAAGCAGGTGGTAAAGAACCAGCTAAATTGGCAGAAGCATTAAAAGCTGGTGGTGAAGCTTTAACATCTATGTTACAATAGGCATATAATTTTATAATTATACTTGTATCTGTTATAGAAAAATCTTATAATGCATAAAAAGTTACTGACTTTGTAGCTTTAATTCAAGTATAATAGTAGGCGAGGTTTCACTTTTACAGTGAAACCTGCCAATGTAATAAAAAGGAGGGATACGATGAAGGTTTCTGATGAAACTATGTTATTCCGTAAAGTAGACGATGAACCGATGACAGCTGAAGAGGTTCTTACTCGTGTTTATCAATCTATTCAAGAAAAAGGTTACAATCCAATCAATCAAATCTTAGGGTATCTTATTTCTGGAGATCCAGCGTACATTACAAGTTATAATAATGCACGTTCTGATATCCGTCGTTTAGAACGGGATGACTTGATTGAGGAATTGTTGAAAGAATACGCAAAGGCAAAACAACTATAATGAGAATTATGTCATTAGATGTGGGTAGCCGTACTATCGGTATTGCCTGTAGTGATGCACTGCTCATGACAGCACAAGGTATTGAAACCATTCGTAGAACATCTCTTGAAAAAGACTTTAACCGTTTGCAAGAACTCATTACTGAATATGAAGTACATGAACTTGTAGTAGGTATGCCGAAAAATATGAATGGTACAAAAGGTGAACGGGCTGAAAAGACCGAAGAATTTGTTGAAAAGATGAAGGAAGTCATCGATTTACCTGTTACATATTGGGATGAGCGGTTATCTACCGTTATGGCTGAACGCCAACTCATTGCAGCTGACGTGAGTCGTAAAAAACGTAAGTCCGTTATTGATAAAATGGCAGCGGTTGTAATTTTGCAAGGATATTTAGATCGCTTGCAGATTAATAAATAAGTATTTTTTATTAAGGAGGGTTTCCGATGGTTGACCAAAATTTTGAAGGCGAAGTATATTACTTGGAATTCGAAGATGAAAATGGTAACAAACAGTACTTCACAGAGGACATTATTTTAAGTCATGAAGGCCAAGAATATGCTGTTCTTGTACATGTACAAGATGAAGAGGCTGACCATGAAGGTCAAGATGATACATACATGATCTTGGCTCGCATCGAAAAAAATGAAGAAGGCGTAGAAGAATACGTACCTTTAGATGAAGATGATGAAAACTTTGAAACTCTAGTAAAATTGTATGAAGAAATGGAAGATGGCGAATAGTCGTGTTCTTTATAAAAATAGCGTATTGTCTTTGGGCAATACGCTATTTTTATTTGCTATTTATTAAGGGGCCTATAATATGATAATGTCCTTTTATATAGGGGAAATATGGACTTTATGGTATAATAAGATGATAAATACTGTTATGTTACAGAAAGGAACTCAACGTCGTGAGAAAAGCCTTAAGATATATTTTAATCCTTATTATTGTAGGCGTATTAATCATCGCCGGTGGTTTGGGAGTGATTTATTTAGTGCCAAACACCTTTGCTCAAGATGATGGTACACAAGTACTTGTCATCGAAAAAGGGCAGACTGGCACTGAAATTGCAGACATGCTCTATGAACGAGGTCTTATTCGTTCCACACAAGGCTTTAAGCTTTGGTTATATTTGAGCGGCACCAATGATAAACTTCAAACTGGTCACTACCAAATTCCTAACAAGGTAACTGTGCGCGAACTCATTTCTTTATTACAAGAAGGTCATGTAGAATCTATTCGTGTTACAATTCCTGAAGGATACACAGTTGGTGATATTGCTATCGTTCTTGAAAAAAATCAAATTATGAAGGCAAAGGATTTCTTAGCAGAAGCGAAGACCTTTGTACCATATCCTTATATGAAAGGTACAAGACCTGCTACATATCCGGTAGAGGGCTTCTTATTCCCAAGTACTTATGAAATTCCAGTAGGTGCAACGCCACGTGAAGTGATTCAAATGATGGCTGACGAAATGAATCGTTACCTCACACCGGCTGTGAAGAAACAAATTCAAGCTCAACACATGAGTATTCATGACTTTGTAACATTGGCATCCATTGTTGAACGTGAATCTTTATTTGATGCAGATCGTCCAACAATTGCAGGGGTATTTAAAAAACGGTTAGCCCATGGTATTCCATTGCAATCTGATGCGACAATTTCCTATGTACTTGGTTATGCAAAAGAAGATGTAACTATTGGTGATACGCAATTACAAAGCCCGTATAATACATACGTATCTAAAGGCTTGCCACCTGGTCCAATTGCAAATCCTGGTAAAAAAGCATTAGATGCAGTCTTGCATTCCGAAGATACAGATTATTTATACTTTGTAGCAGATAAAGATGGACATAACCACTTCTCTAAAACATATGAAGAACATTTAGCGGAAGTTCATAAAATCTATGGTAATGATACGGCTACATCCTCTAATACAGGGGCCGCAGTACAAGCTGGTCCTAACTATGACGTGGCTGTGGCAACGACAGAGCCTAACTACAATTACAGCTCTGAAGAAGCGGTGGAAGCAGATTCTCAATATGTTAATGTGGAACCTACGTACAAATATACACCAACAACGGTTCCAGCTGCTGAAATTCCAGCACCAACACCAGCTCCACAAGCACCAGCTCAATCTGCACCAGCAACTCAATCATCTAGTTCTAACTCTTATGTACCAACTACAACACCTGCTCCAGAATCTATGCAAAATGTTGTACCAAGTACACAACAAGTACCTCATATTGAAGTAAAGCCAGCTGAATCTGTGGATCGTTCTACGTTGGTAATTCCTAGTGGTAATAGCAATAAATAATGTAGGAGATTGAATCTACTTTCATGACATTAAATGATATTTTAAATGAACAGCGTATTTACGCGATGATTAATGATGTACCGATTCTACGAGAATCTGAGGTTCATCTCTTTGAAGAATTAATAGGTTTGTACCGGCCCACCTCTGTGTTAGAGGTGGGCACCGCCATTGGTTACTCTGCTTTGTTGATGGCTCCGCTACTCGATAAAGAGGAGGGACACATTACATCTATTGAATTAGATGATGTGCGTCACGAAATGGCGAAATATTATATTAACCAATCCGATTATGCCGATAAAATTACATTACTGAAAGGTGATGCGTCTCAAGTCTTAACGGAACTCACTGGTGAATATGATCTAGTGTTTTTAGATGGGCCAAAAGGGCAATACCTAAAACAGTTAGAACTTATTTTGCCTCATGTGAAAGAAGGTGGCGTTATCCTGGCGGATAATGTACTTTTTAGAGGCTATGTAAGAGGCGATAAGGAGCCGCCAAAGCGGTTTAAGACTATCGTAAAACGGTTAAAAGAATACTTAACGTATGTTGAAAATAAAGAATTGTTTAACACCACCATTTACCCAATGGGTGATGGTATGAGTGTGAGTGTGTGGAAAGGGCACAACAAATAATGGCAGAACATTTTATGGAATTGCTTTGTCCAGCTGGTAATATGGACAAGCTTAAAATGGCTATTCGCTACGGTGCGGATGCCGTATATTGTGCAGGCAAACGTTTTGGCTTGCGCGCAGGTAACTCTAATTTCTCCGACGAGGAATTAAAGGAAGCGGTAGAATTTGTACATGCTCATGGCAAGAAAATCCATGTAACATGTAATATCATTCCCCATAACGAGGACTTTGAAGGCTTAGAGGATTATTTGAAATTCCTTGAAAGTATCGGCGTTGATGCAATTATCGTTGCTGATATGGGTATTTTTAGCCTTGCTAAACGAGTGGCTCCAGGACTTGAACTTCACGTAAGTACACAAGCTTCCACTACAAACTGGCATACAGTTCAAATGTGGAAAGAACTGGGTGCTACACGCGTAGTAGCAGCTCGTGAAGTATCCTTAGCAGATCTTAAAGAAATGAAGGACAATGTAGATATTGAAATCGAATCCTTCGTACATGGCTCCATGTGTATTTCTTATTCTGGTCGTTGCCTATTGTCTAACTATATGACAGGCAATCGCGATGCGAACCGCGGTCAATGCTCTCAATCTTGTCGTTGGAAATACTCCCTTGTGGAATCTAACCGACCTGGTGAATATTATCCAATTGAAGAAGATGAACATGGCACATATATCTTTAACTCTAAAGACTTGTGTTTGATTCACCGCATTCCTGATTTATATGAAGCTGGTATCGATAGCCTTAAAATTGAAGGTCGTATGAAATCCGTTCACTATTGTGCAACAGTAGCAAAGGTATACCGTACAGCTATCGATACATATCTTAAAGAAGGTAAAGACTGGTATGTTCGTCCAGAATGGATTGCAGAATTAGAAAAGATTTCTCACCGTCCATATACAGATGGTTTTGCAGAAGGCCGTCCTGATGAAACAGCTCAAAACTATGGTAAATCTACTAATACACAAAGCCATGACTTCATCGGTTTAGTTATGGGCTACAACGAAGAAGAAAAATACGTTGATCTTGAACAACGTAATAACTTCAAGGTTGGGGATAAAGTAGAATTCTGCCAACCTAAAGGTGAACTCGTTGAAACTGTAATTGAAAAAATGACAGACGAAGATGGTAACCCAATCGACGTAGCGCCTCATGCGCAAATGAAGGTACGCATCTACATGGATACACCACTTGAACCGTACTCTATGATGCGCCGTGAGTGCAAACCAAAAGAAGCTTAGTACGTAGTATATTAACGACAAACATATCTAATGGATGCCTATACTAGCGACATGTATAGCATTTACATTTTATAGTAATGATGTGTAGGAGGACTTATGAGTGGTACATCTTTAGAACCGAGTAAATCTATCGGTGCATTTACTGATGTACCAGATTTAGCAACCTCTGGGGAAGAAGCGTATGTGTACTTTCATCTTGAACCGAAGCATACGAACTATATCAATCGCATCATTGAAGGCTATGAATACTTAGGGGTTATGACATCTATTGATGTAAATGGACGATGTATGCTAAGGTGTACACCTTCAACACGGCCCTTGGCTATTGAATTATTAAGTAGTCTATCGGACTATGTCACTATCGAGGATTAATATCATATTTTTATAATTACATCAAAATGTTTAGACCTAGTAGAGAAATGAGAGTATATCTATGAAACAATCTATGTTGAAACGTGCATTATTAACAGCTTGTCTAAGTGTATCTATGGCAGGCGTAGCTATGGCAGGTCCTGTAGGTCCTGTTATTATTCCTCAAGCAGGGGATGTAGTAGTCATCAATCATAGTCCTGATATGACCTTCACTGGTAATATCAACTTTGATGTGGAAAGCCAAACTAACAATAATTTACAAGTTGGCTCCACTGTAATCCCTAATGTTGTATATGGTGCAGCGTTCAATAAAACTGGTGCGCCAGATACAATTATTCCAGCTCAAACTTACGTGTATGTAGGCACAAAAGATGGGGTGAATGCTTTCACAGAGGCTAGCGATGCTGACAAAAAAGGTGCTAACTGGAATGTAGAAACCTTGAAAAAAACTAAATCTGGTGACGTACAATTGGCAAGCCGTGGCATTCCTGAAAAGCCATTGGCAAATCAAGTAGCAACCATTAAAGATTCTATTATGCTTAGCGCTGTAGACCTCAGTACAACAGAGGTAGGTCGCAATAGCAAGGGCGTTCTATACATGACTGTTCCTAAAGAATTAAAATTGACTGCTGACACAGGTATTCCTGAAGACGTGCGCGAAACAATGCCAGCTATGTTCCGTGGTAAAATGGGTGATTCCCTCATGGTGAATCTCATGCCTTTAAATGAAGAGGAAAAACAACAATTAGCGGCAAACCCACATAATGCAAATACAATCGTATTCAACCGTGGTATGAGCATGGCAAAAATGATCGGTTCTTCTGCCCGTACAAGTAAAGTGTACACATACATGAAGGACCATTACTTGAACCTCGTTATCGTAGCAAAAGATTACGACGATAACGGTGCTCGTGGTAGTGGCGTTATGATGGTATCCAAACAAGATAACTCTAATGATGTACTTTTAACACTCTACAAAGGCCCAGACCTTTCCAATAGCAAATTGGAAAAAGTAATTGGCGCTATGTTATCTACAAACTTCAAACGCTAATAATCTAGCTCATGTACAGTGAGCTGTAGTATAGCTACATTGCTTAGCGTATATATGATAATCTTAATAAACGGCTCGAGTTTGATATGTACCCCTTTTAATGGACAACCCGTAAAGGGGTACATATCAGTTATATCGGGCCGTTTTTATATGGTGTGTTTAAAGGCGTTTCTTTAATTTATAGATTTTGTGAAATTTACTATTGAACTGTATTGAATTTTTTAATTCCCTGTGATACTATAATCTAGTAAAAGTTATGCAAAGGACATGATTCTCATATCCCTGTGTACCAGAGAGAGGCAGATGCTGGAAATGCCTTACACATATATCAGAGTTACCCCCTTTAAACTGATTTGTCGAACCTAAGTAGGCAAATACGGCCGCCACCGTTATCGGGCTTAATGAAGTGAATTAACTATACATATATATTTGTATAGGTAGTTAACTAGGGTGGAACCGCGAATGATCTTCGTCCCTTGTTTTGTAGGGATAGAGGGTCTTTTTTTATTACAAAAATCCAGTCTATCCTAGATAATAAATTGGAGGAAAGAAAAATGGCAGATGTAAAAATCATTTTACCTGATGGTAGTGCAAAGGAATACGCTGCTGGCACTACTCTTGGGGAAGCAGTAAAACAATTATCTAACAGCTTGGCTAAAAAAGTCCTAGCTGCTAATGTAAATGGCGAATTAACAGACCTTCGCGAAGAACTCGTAGATGGTTCTGAAGTAGCTTTCTTAACATTCGAAGAAGATGGTGGTAAACATACTTTGCGCCATACAGCTTCTCATATTTTGGCACAAGCGGTTAAACGCTTATGGCCTGAAGCTAAATTGGCTATCGGTCCTGCTATCGATAAAGGTTTCTACTATGATATCGATATGGAACATACTTTAACTCCTGAAGATTTAGGCAAAATCGAAAAGGAAATGAGCCGTATTGTAAAAGAAAACTTGCCTATCACTAAATCTGTAATGTCTCGTCAAGAAGCTATTGAGTTCTTCAAATCTAAAAACGAAGACTACAAGGTAGAATTGATTGAAGATCTTCCTGAAGATGCTGTTATCTCTTGCTACGCGCAAGGCGACTTCATCGATCTTTGTGCAGGTCCTCACGTAGCATCCACTGGTAAGGTAAAAGCTTTCAAATTGCAAAGCATTGCAGGTGCATACTGGCGCGGTGATGAAAAGAACAAAATGTTGCAACGTATTTACGGTACAGCATTTGAAAAGAAAGAAGAACTTGATGCATACCTTCACTTGCTTGAAGAAGCAGCTAAACGCGACCATCGTAAACTTGGTAAAGAACTTGGTTTGTTCGTTATCAAAGAAGAAGGTCCTGGCTTCCCATTCTTCTTACCAAAAGGTATGGCTCTTCGCAACGAATTGGAAAACTTCTGGCGTGAAGTTCACCATGAATTCGATTACGAAGAAATTCGTACACCAATCATCTTAAATAAACAATTATGGGAAACATCTGGTCACTGGTTCCATTACCGTGAAAACATGTACACTACAATCATCGATGATGAAGAATATGCAATTAAACCAATGAACTGCCCAGGCGGTATCTTGGTTTACCAAAACGAAATGCATTCCTATCGCGACTTCCCATTACGTTATGCTGAACTTGGTTTAGTTCATCGTCATGAATTGTCCGGTGCTTTACACGGCTTATTCCGTGTACGTGCATTCACACAAGACGATGCGCATGTATTCATGTTGCCAAATCAAATGCAATCTGAATTGATGAAAGTTATCGAATTGTTCGACCGCATTTATAGCCAATTTGGTTTGAAATACCATGTAGAATTGTCTACTAAACCAGACAATGCAATGGGTGATGATGCAATTTGGGAAGCGGCTACAGAAGCATTGCGTAATGCGATTGAAGCGAAAGGTATTCCTTACGTAATTAACCCTGGTGATGGCGCATTCTACGGCCCTAAACTTGACTACCATATTGAAGATTCCTTAGGCCGTACATGGCAATGTGGTACTATTCAATTGGATATGAACTTGCCTGAACGTTTCCAAATCGAATACATTGGTGAAGATGGTCAAAAACATCGTCCTATCATGATTCACCGTGCATGCTTCGGTTCCATGGAACGTTTCATCGGTATTTTAACTGAACACTATGCAGGCGCATTCCCAACTTGGATGGCTCCTGTACAAGTTAAAATCTTACCTATCTCTGAAAAACATGTTGAATATGCTAAAGAATTGGCAAAACAAATGCACCGCGACTATGTACGTGTAGAAGTGGATGATCGTAGCGAAAAAATTGGCTACAAAATCCGCCAAGCACAAATGGCAAAAGTTCCATACATGCTTGTGGTAGGCGATAAAGAAGTTGAAGAAGGCACAGTTAACGTTCGTAAACACGGCGGTGACGAATTAGGTTCTGTACCATTCGAAGAATTCTTCAATTCTATTAAAATCGAAATCAAAGAACGTAACTAAATATTTAGCCCCCATATACTAAAGCCTTTCATTAGACTTAAGTCTAGGCGTTGGCCATTTGTATAGTGGGGGCTATCTCTTTAATTGTTACCTGTGAGTAGCGAAAGGAAATACTATGAAAGAAGTAAATTCATATGGCTGGAAAGCCGTTATTGGTTCCTCCATTGGTTATGCTATGGATGGTTTTGACCTCTTAATTCTTGGCTTTATGCTGACACTAATTTCTGGAGATTTAGGTTTGACCACAGGTCAAGCGGGGTCTCTTGTGACGTGGACCTTGGTTGGTGCCGTACTTGGTGGTTTCATCTTCGGTACCTTGTCAGATAAATTTGGTCGCGTTCGCGTTTTAACTTGGACGATTGTTTTATTTGCTATATTTACTGGCCTCTGTGCTTTTGCTCAAGGCTATTGGGATCTTCTTATCTACCGTACAATAGCAGGTATTGGTTTAGGTGGTGAATTTGGTATTGGTATGGCGCTCGCTGCTGAAGCTTGGCCTGCTCAACATCGTGCAAAAGCAACAAGCTACGTTGCCTTAGGTTGGCAATTAGGCGTGTTGGCTGCTGCTTTGTTAACACCATTACTCATTCCTATTATTGGATGGCGTGGTATGTTTATGGTTGGCATTATTCCAGCTTTAATTGCTTGGGTATTCCGTGCGAAACTACATGAACCAGAAATCTTTGTACAAAGTAAAGAAGATAAAGAGCATTCACATACAAACTCTTTCAAGTTATTAGTAAAAGATGTAAGAACTACAAAGACATCCATTGGTGTTGCTATTTTAACATCTGTTCAAAACTTTGGTTATTACGGTATTATGATTTGGTTACCTAATTTCTTAAGTAAGCAATTAGGTTTCTCCCTCACAAAATCCGGTTTATGGACTGCTGTTACTGTATGTGGCATGATGGTCGGTATTTGGGTATTTGGTCGCTTGGCTGATAAAATAGGTCGTAAACCTACATTCATTCTATTCCAAGTATGTGCTGTAGCATCTATTTTAATCTACTCTCAACTATCTGATCCAACTGCCATGCTATTTGCTGGTGCTATCTTAGGTGCTGCTGTAAATGGTATGATGGGTGGCTATGGTGCTTTGATGGCAGAAGCATACCCAACAACTGCCCGTGCAACAGCTCAAAATGTACTATTTAATATCGGTCGTGCTGTAGGCGGCTTTAGCCCAATGGTAGTAGGCATGATCATCTCTATGTACTCCTACCAAGTAGCAATTGCATTTCTAGCTATTATCTATGTACTTGATATTCTTGCAACCCTATTCTTGATTCCTGAACTTAAAGGTAAGGAATTAGAATAAGAAAACGAGTAAATAAGATTAATAAACAAAACTAGTAAATAAGAGTAGTAAATAATTTAACTACATTAAGCGCTGTCTTCGGACGGCGCTTTTTTGTGCTTGTATTTAAATTTTGTTTGTATTTTAATTTGTAATTATATTTCTAGTAATTCGGAATAATACTGTTATTTTGCAGGAGTTTTAGAATCTTTGTCGAATATTATTTTGGTTATTCATACTTTGATGTAAAAACACAATGCAAGCTTTAATTAATTATATTATTTTGCTGGTACTACCATTTAAAAATAATTTTTAAGGACAGATATAAGTCATTTTAGAGATACTACCAGTTAAAAGTAATTTTGCTAAGTAGAGATATAAGCTGACTTAGAGATACTACCAGTTAAAAGTAATTTTGCTAAGTGGAGATATAAGCTGATTTAGAGATACTATCAGTTAAAAGTAATTCTACTAAGCGGAGATATAAGCTGATTTAGAGATACTACCAGTTAAAAATAAATATTTTTAACTGGTAGTATCTGGAAAATAGGTTATGTATGGAAAATTTGTAAAATGGTAAAGGAGTGAGTCTATTGGCGCGATTACGATTACGTGAGGTTAGTGAGAGTGAAGAAGGTTTTAATCGATTAGAGCGAGCTATGCGATACGGTAAACGGTTAAAGTTAGCCAAAAGAGTTCCTAGAGATGTATTTATGCCAGAGGATAAGAAGTTATGGTTTTTATTTGAGCGTATATATACGGTGATTCATGATAAGGAGGTTGCTGTATTAAGATGTTTTGGGTTGACACCGATGCAATATAATGTGTTGGAGTTTGTCTATGTTTCGTCGTGTAAACCAACATTGGGCTTTATAGTGGATGAGTTACGAGTGTCGTATGGAAATTTATTTGCAGTTGTAAAAAATTTAACAAAGAAAGGTTTATTGACTTGTAGTGTGTGTTCAATTGATAGACGATCTAAAAGTCTTGCTTTAACTTATGAAGGAAAGCTTTTATTTGAAGAAGTACAAGTTGTGCATGATAAAGTATTAGGTAATATGTTTTCAGCTATGCGCAAAAATAAGAAGAGTGATATTAAATCTGATCTAACATTTATACTTAGACATTTTAGTCCAGAAAAAATAGAGTAAGAAATAGAGTAAGTATTGAAGTAAGCGATAGAGTGAGTGAGCATAATAGATAAAGTGGGGATATGGAGTAAGTTAACCAGTTAAAACAAAAAATCCTACAATTTTTGTTAATAAGAAATTGCAGGATTTTGATGTTTTGTTAGTTAGTTTTAAGCTATACCAATCCAGTGCCAGTATGTAAGAGCAAATACGAGCATCATTACATAGCCAATAATAGTCAATGGAATGCCTGTAGTCATAAATGTTTTTACGTCGAATGTGTCGGTACCGTAAGCTACCATACCTTGTGGAGAGTTTACTGGTAATACTAGACCGAAGCAGATAGAATATTGCATAAGCATGGTTACGCCGATTGGGTTAAGACCTTCTGCGTTATGTCCAACTACAATAGAAATTACAATAGGAATCATGGCAGAGGAGAGAGCTGTAGCAGATGCAAAGCCTAGGTGGATAACAATGAGGAAGGCCGCCATTACAGCAATTAAGATGAATACGCTGGCACTTTCAAGGGAGAAGGCGTTTACGAATACTTGAGCAAGCCAAGTGGCTGCCTTTGTTTTCAGTAATACAGATCCAAGGCCGATACCAGCACCAAACATAACGATGGAACCCCAGTCGATGTTTGGCTGTGCAAATTTCCAATCCATAATGCCAATCTTAGGGAAGAAGAACAATGCGATAGCTACAATTGTTGTAGTTGTTGTATCGATAGAATGTAGCTTGCCACCAGTAGCCCACAATGCGAGAAGACCGATAGAGATACATAACAGTTTCTTTTCATCCATGCTCATAGGACCGATTTCTTGGCGCATTTTAGCAAGCTGTACATCGCCACCTACAAGTTCTTTGAACTCTGGCTTAATTAATGCTTGTGTTAAGAAATAGGCGATGATAACCATAATGATGGAGAATGGAGCCGCTGCTGTGAGCCAATCTATCCAGCTAATAGATGTATTCATCTGTGTTTGCATAAAACCTACTGCTACAAGATTTTGAGCTGCAGCTGTTTGAATCATAATATTCCAGAACGTATCGGCCTGTACGGCACCTACCATGAGTAGAGCGGCTACGCGGCTTTTACGTTCAATACCTAAGTTTTCAACAATACCGATGATAATCGGTGCTAAGCAGGCAATACGCGCTGTTGCACTGGGTACGAAGAAGGCGAGGATAAGTCCTGTAATAATAACACCTAAATAAATACGACTTACCTTAGTACCAACGCTAGACAGTACTAACATGGCAATACGACGATCGAGACCTGTTTTGCGCATAGCTACAGAGATAAACATAGCAGCACCTACAAGAATCATGGCTGGTGAAGAATAACCAGAAATGATAAGCTTCAAGGCATTGGCTGTGCCCATCGCCTTAGCAGGTGCTTCGGGATTCGGTGAGAATCCTAATAGTAAAGCGGTAAGTGCAGTAATCATGGTGGCACTTACTGGATAGGAAACAGCTGAGGTCATCCATAAGATAATGGCAAAGGCTAGTACACCAATCATACGATGACCGCCGGTAGATAATGTTTCCGGTGTAGGCAATAATAAAATACCGCCTAAAACAATAAAGGATAAAATAAGTCCAATATTTTGAGCAGTTGTACGCGCCTTTTGAGGAGGGGCAGTGGTTGTTACACTCATAATAAAACTCCTTTCAATTTGTGTAATACCTATTACTGTATAATAATAAATAAGGTAAACTATATAAACTAGACTATCCTATAAAGTTTAGTATCCTATAAAGTACATTATTCTATAAAGTAAACTATATAAGCTAGACTATTCTATAAATATTATTGTATCGTATTTTCTATAGAATTAGTTGTATAATTTATAAGAATATTGTATACATAAAGAGAGAACGGTGTCAGTAAGTATACCTATATACAGAACTTATAATGTCTGTTATACTATAAGAGTTGTAATAACAAATTCATTGTTAAAAGCTCAATATTTTTTGTTGACTTTCACCAGTCAATTTGTTATTATAATTAAGTAATTTATGAAGCAGAGGCCATCCGCCACTCACCTAATACCATGAAGTATGAGGTTAATATAGAGAACTCTATTCGGATGGTGTTTGCCGTCCGTTTTTTTTATTCTCTTGGAGGTGAACGCTATTAGCAAGGATACACCACGCATTAATGAAGAGATTCGTGCTCGTGAACTTCGTGTCGTAGGTCCTGAAAACGAACAAATCGGTATCATGTCTGGCCGTGAGGCGTTGGCATTAGCTGAAGAAAAGCATCTTGATCTTGTGGAAATTGCACCTAACGCTAAACCACCAGTAGCTCGCATTATGAACTACGGTAAATATCGTTATGAACAACAAAAACGCGAGAAAGAAGCGAAGAAGAAACAAAAAATCGTAACTTTAAAAGAAGTTAAGTTACGTCCACATATTGAAGACCATGACTTTTACGTAAAAATGAAAAACGCATCCAAATTCTTGGGTGAAGGTAACAAAGTAAAAGTAACTATCATGTTCCGCGGTCGTGAACTTTCACATCCAGAACTAGGCATGGCAGTATTGACACGTTTCGCTGAAGAACTCAAAGAAACAGCGTCTATTGAAAAAGCAGCTAAATTAGAAGGTCGTAACATGACCATGATTTTAGTAAGTAAATAATGTTTTGGGAGGATTATAATTATGCCAAAAATTAAAACTCGTCGCGCAGCGGCTAAACGTTTCGCAGTAACTGGTACTGGTGAATTCAAGCGTGCAAAAGCTTTCAAAAGCCACATTCTTGAGAAAAAATCTCCAGCTCGTAAACGTAATTTGCGTAAAGCTACATTGGTTGCAAAAGCTGACCACAAACGCGTAGCTAAATGCTTACCATACGCTTAATCGTTAACTATTAGATCGATATATCGTAATTTAGGAGGAATATACAATGGCAAGAGTGAAAAAAGGCGTTACAGCTCATGCACGTCATAAAAAGATTTTAAAATTAGCTAAAGGTTACCGCGGTACACGTTCTCGTTTGTTCAAAAAAGCTAACGAAACAGTAATGAAAGCGTTGTACTACGCTCGTCGTGACCGTCGTGCGAAAAAACGCGAATTCCGTCAATTGTGGATCGCTCGTATCAACGCAGCGGCTCGCATCAATGGCACAACTTACAGCCGTTTCATCGCTGGTTTGACTAAAGCAGGCGTTGAAGTTAACCGTAAAATGTTGGCTGACTTGGCAGTTAACGATGCAGCAGCATTCGCTAAACTTGTTGAAGTAGCTAAAAACGCTTAATAGCATAACAATACAGACTAAGGACTCTCTTTGGAGGGTCCTTTTTTGCATGGTGAAAGTATGCTATAGTGAAAATACAATCGTGTTGTGTAAAAGCGGGAGAATAGAGGAGGAGTAGGTAATGGAACAGTTATTTTATCTGTTGATACCGTTAGGACTTTGTTTGTTCTATTTGGGTATTAAATACACGATTCGCTTTGGTAGAGCTAAGATGCTCTATGAGATGCCTTATGTAAATAAAGAAGGCACTTTTACTTTAGAGCGAGCAGGAACGTATGGGGTGTGGCTTAGTGGAAAAATGTTTACAAAGGCGCCTATTGGTGAATTTGGGTTTAACTTAGTTGATGAAACAACGGGAAGGACCATTCCTTTATTTCTATCTTTTATGCGTGCCCGGGTTAATAGTTTAACTCACTCAAGAATGGAACTATATACCTTTGATGCGGGTCCAGGCACCTATAGACTGTCCATTACAGAAGATCCTTTTGTACTAGATACAGTTATGAAAAAAGTAGGCGATAAGGTGATTAAAGGAGCGGTTGATTATAATCAATTTACTATACAAATCTATACACATACTTCCTTTGTTTTAAGGTTTATATCAATTTGGATGATTGTACTTGGACTTATTATTGCTGTATTAGGCGGAGTTCTTCCTAACACTTTAGTGTGAAATAGTAGATAGTTTTAGCTATTTTATATAATGAATAAATTATGAGAAAAGTGAAATAGAAAAAGAGGAGTTTTATCATAGCCTGTAGAAGTAACACAGTAATAAACCTATTTAAGGTGCTTGTAAAAGGAGACATTATTATGGGAATCTTTAAAAAGCTATGTATGACCTCTATGCTAGGTGTTATGATTGCTGTGCCTACATATGCAACTGTTGTTACAGGTAGTCAATCTGATGTAAACATGGAATTAAAATATCCATTGGTATATACCAATAATATGTTTGCACAAAAAGCAATTAATACAGACATTGCTAACTATGTTTTATATGCGAAATCAGTTTATTACGATCAACATGCGTACCAAGTAAAACAAAATTATAAAGTTACCTATGAAGATGCTCAAGTAGTATCTATCTTGTTAACTACATATCACTATCATGCTGGTGCCGCACATGGAATGTATAACACTAAAGGCTTAGTATATAACAAGATAACTGGCCAAAGAATTCCGTTATATAACTATGTGAAAATTGCTAATCCACAACAAATAGAACGGGGCATTAATTCTGGTATATTGCGCTTCTACCGTGAAGATCATAAAAAAGCAGATCTATTACCTAATTGGAATGTAGAATATGTTTCTGACAACTACTACTTAAAAGGTAAAGGCGCTATAGGTCTTGTATACCAACCATATGAATTGGGACCATACTCTTATGGGAATACATTCGTTGAATTCTCACCAAATGCCATTGAATACTTTAACCGTATGAATGGTTAGAGAATAGTAATTGGTAGATTGAGTTCTAATTAGAAATTTGAAATAGTCATAAAAAAGCCTGTAATACTTAGATGAGTATTACAGGCTTTCATATAATGAAAGAAATAGTTCATTATGCGATATTCTAGAGTTATAAAGTTATAAAAGTCTATATAAATAGGTAAGAGAGAAGGAAATATAATGAAAAAAATACTTATTATTTTATTATTGTCTTGTATAGTATTACCATTACAAATTCAGGCTATATCTATGCAAGATATAAAGATTAATAAAAATAATATTTCTATTATTACAGGTAAGAACTCTATCACATATTTTGTAGATAAGAGTTCTATTAAAAGTATTGAAGAAGATCAATCTATTTATAAAGTTCAAGCAGTTGTATATGAGGTTGAAAATAAAAATAGTCATAGATTTAATCCATATATTCATAAGGTTTTAGTTACATATCGATATGATATAAGATATACAGTAGCTAGCATATTGCGTATACCACAGTATTCACAAGATTATTCTTTACTTATTTATGCTAAACAAGCTAGTTCTGGCATGAGATTGACTATGAATAGTATAGAAGACTTTAATTATGAAGGTATCGCTTTTGCTAACTCTAATAATAGGGAAGAACAATACGTTGATGTAGCTTTACATGATCCTAAATATGTAGTAGGAAATTATATTTTTAAAGAAGCATATGGCAGAAGTTTTGAAAATATGATACCAGTTAAGAACTAAATTAAAGAAAATTGTTTTATAGATTACTATTTTATGGAGAGCTGTATATGTTAAAACGATTATTACTAAGTGCTGCAATATTAAGTGCTGTGGGTGTATCTAGTTATGCTGTTGATGTGAATATTCCCGGTGCAGATCCATCAATTTCAAAGGATGCATACCAAAACTATCGTAAAACTGATAAAACTGCTAGGGATATGGAAGTAGATGTAGGTAGTCAAATTAAGGCAAAATATACTAACAATATGCCTGGAAAATGGTCAATGGATGAGTTAGTATACATTACTGAGGAACTGAATCATTCCGTTAATTTCTCGTCCTCTGTTTTTATTCTTAAAGATAATGGCGCAAATATAAAATTTACGATGCCTGTGAGTAGTCAGTTTGGTAAAACTGTGAAAGGGGACCCATTAACTACAGATGTTAAAAAGGGAAATATTCTTTTGATTGATGGAAATTTACATTATACCATTCGTAGGGATAATGTAAATTCCATAAAAGAAAACTCCTTTTCATATCCTACTATTAAACATGCTACATGGGAGATTAGTCCAACTCAAACTGGTGCTTTAGAAGGGGCAATTAACTTTAGCATTAAATCAGAGCCTTCGATGTACTATCGTATAAGTTATGATTTATCTAAAAAAAGAGAAGTAGAACTGTTAAAGAAACATGATCAGGAATATGTGTATAAAGAATTAATGTCTCCTTTAGTTAATTATGTTTTACCATCTATTGAACCAGCTAAACAATTACTTTCCAAAACTAAACCGATAACTATAAATGGATTTACATTCCAAACACTAAAATCAAGCAATTTGGAATACCATGGTCCTGATAATGATGCAATTTATATTTATGATGGTAAAAGTTATCGTGAAGGTATTATGGTAAGAGAATTAAAGCCAGAGGAGTTAGCAAATCGCCATAAAATTAACTCTAAATTAATACAACATTTCATTATGTATAAGCCTTACTCTGATTATAAACCAATCCAATACGCTACTGTATGGAATGATGCTACTCCGGCCATCTATATGGAGGTAGATCGTTCTACATCTAGAATGTACATTCAATCGCTGTATGACGATAAATATTTATATACACACTTTATAATGGCGAACTCTGAGTATGAGACGCCAGCAAAAGATCTACGTGACATAGTTCAATATGTAGATAATGCAAATGATGCAGATAAATACTCAAGAAGTCTACCAGGTATGGCAGCTATACCAAAAGATATGTTTGATATGGACTTTATTAAAACGCGGTAGGAAATTATGAATCGTAATGAATTACTTCAATACATACAACAAGAATATGTCTGTGATATTGATTATTCATGGGAAAGATACCCTGACTATATAGTAATCCGACGTAGAGATAATCAAAAATGGTTTGCTGGAATTTTTGATGTTAAAGGCCATCAAGTAGGTCAAGATACAAATGAACCTATGGATATAGTCAATCTAAAATGCGAACCCGACTTGATTCCTAATCTGATCCATGAAAATGAAATCTATCCTGCCTATCATATGAATAAACAACACTGGATATCGGTGGATATTGAAGGATATGAAGATATAGAGAAACTTAAAATGCTAGTGGATATGAGCTATCAGTTGGTGGGGCATAAATAGCCAAATTTATTAATAGGTACTATTTTAATATTTTTCTTATCTTCTGAAAGTATATGACAAAAGCCTATAGTACATATATCGTACTATAGGCTTTATCGTGTTTATATTATTATCTTCTGTATCCGCCACATCCTCTAGTATTAGAGTTTGAACCGCAATAGTTTTGATTGTTATTGTTACATGGTGCATAGTTAGTATTGTTTGCATTGTTATTGCAGTTGTATTGTGTGTTAGTATTGCAATTGTACTGAGAGTTATTGCATACATAATCGTAAGCAAATCCTGTAGATACAGCTGCGGTTACGGCTAAAGCAGTCATGATGAGTATACGTTTTGTAAATTTCATAAATATCATCTCCTTGTTCCTATAAATATATTATACTACTATAAGTCAAATGAAATATGATATTCTATATATATAGTATTTGAGAGAATTTAGGAGGGAAATAATTAAATGAAAAAGTTATTATTAGCATTACTAGCTGTTAGCACAATTGCTTTTAGTTGTCAGGCAAGAACATCTGAGTTAGTTGGTAAAGGTGAGGGCTACGGTCCTTACAATGGTTGGGTTGTTGCGGATATGTCTATAAATGATGGTGTTGTATCTGAAGTAGCAGCATATTCTATGCGTACATTTAAGGATTATGGACTAGTTCCTGTGGCTTATTGTGCATCTGGTGGAAGCCATTTAGGCACTTACTATATATTTTATGTAAATCCATACCATGATTCATTAATTATTGGGAGAGAAGCTGGCGTGGCTTCTCATGTTAATCCATTTGCTGCGAAATCGAAACCATTTGATAAAACTGGTGAGTTTATTCGTTATACAGATATGGAAGTTAATCAGGATTTATATAGAAAAATAATTAATGTGGCTAAGGCTGAATTTGATAAATATCAACAAATGCTAAAGAAGTAGAGTGTAAGTATCTGACTTTAGAATATTATTTTATTGATGAAAAGTGCTTGATGAATGACTTGAAAGAATGAAGCAAAAACGCAATTGTTAAGGGACATTTTGCTCTATATTCTTTTTGATACTTGATTGTACAGTATTTCAAGAATATGTCATACTAGATATATTATATAAAAATCAGATGTTTTAAGTTCGAATAGATATTTATAGATATTAAACACAATACATAGGGGAGCGTATAAATGCTTAAGGGACAGAATGTAAATTTATTTTTATTAGACGGAGAGGTTACTGGTCGTATTAAATGTACTTTAGCGAATTGGACCGGTTTAGTTTATAAAATACCTAGATCCTTATTAGATGAATCTAAAGAGATTAGTGCATTACATCAAAGTGCAATCTATATGTTATTTGGTATGGATGATAATAATGAACCATTAGTATATATTGGTCAGGCTGGAATTCGTAAAAATGATGATGGTGTATTACAGCGATTAAAAGAACATGATACGGATGGCAGTAAGGACTTTTGGACAGAGGCTGTAGTGCTAACAACTTCGAACGATAGCTTTGGTCCTACAGATTTAAATTTTTTGGAGAATCGTTACTATAAATTGATTAAAGAAATCAATCGGTATAGGGTCTTTAATGAAAATGAACCCACTCTAGGAAATGTAACTGAAGAAAAAGTTAGTGAGTTATTAGCGTATGTAGAGTTCTCAAAGTTACCAATAGGATTATTAGGTAAGAAAGTTTTAACACCAATTGATGAGTTGGCTGACTCAGGTCGTAGCGAGGGTGAGATTATTTATACTATGACTCAAAAAGTTGGTAATGAAGTGATTACTGGTTATGCTAAAGAAACTAATGAAGGTTTTTTACTTTTAAAAGGAAGTAAAGTTTCTCATAAGACTGCTCAAACTATATCTGAGTCACTTAAACTAAGACGTAAACTTGCAAATAAAGATAATAATAATTGTATTATCGAAGATATTTTGTTTAATAGCCCTTCTACAGCTGCTATGTTTTTGATCGGTCAAACCGCTAATGGATTACTTCTTTGGAAAAATAAGGAAGGCGTGAATTTAAAAGAAATACGTAATAGAAACAATAATATCTAAATTAAAATTGCATTTTTAAAAATTACAAAATTATATTTGATTTTACATAAATTACACTGTATAGTTTAATTAAAAGTTATACAGTGTAATTTTTTTACATGCAAAAATAAAAATAAAATGAAAATTATCTTTAAGGAAGAGGTGATCTAGTGTATATTAAAGATATATTTCATAGTAATACAGGGGTATCACAGTATCGACTAGAGGAAAGTACTAGTGAAAAAGCAGTGTTATATACATTGTATGGCCAGAATGAATTGTATGAAGATTTGACTGGTGTACCTGGACCTATGAGTGATAGAAAACAAATTCGTACAGAATACAAAGGTGCTACTCTTAAAACAGGTGATTTAATATTTAGTACAATATCTGGCATGGCTACAATTGTTACTGCAGATCATGAAGAGTATCTTTTTACTCAAAACTATGTTCGGATGGAACCGTTAAATACACCAATAGACAAAAAATTTATGGCTTATTTGATTAATGAGAATCCTAAAATTAGAAAGCAGTTCAAACAAAACTTACAGGGAAGTCAGGTTGTACGATATAGTCTAAGCTTGTTAAAAGATATACAGTTACCAAAACTACCGTCAATAGAAGTGCAACGGATTATGGGGGATATTTATTTTAAACAATTACGACTAAGATCATTAAAACAGCGTGTGGCAGATAACACATATCGGAAAGCAATTATTATGTTACAGGGAGTAAATTAATATGACAGAGCTAGAATTTGAAAATAAATTAATTGAGCAATTATCAACTGGGATTGTTATTAATACAGCTAATACAAAACAAACAGGCGATACAATAGATGCTTATGGTAATATGAAGGTTTATAAAAGTAAACTTTGGAAATATGAGCCAACTATAAAAACAACAGAGGCTCTTTGGGAGAATTTCCGCAAGATTTTATATCAATTGAATCAAAATCAATTGACACAACCATTAAGTGATATGGAATTTAAACAAGTTCAAAAGGTAATTAATGAACTATACACTCCATATCAAGCAGGACAGTTCCTATATGGTATCAATGGTGTATCCCAAGTAGAGGTCGACCTAGATGATGGCCGCCATGTATTTTTAACAGTATTTGATCAAAAACAAATTGGGGCAGGTAATACTGTTTACCAAGTGGTTAGCCAAGTTAAGAGAGAACCACAAATAGCAGGTCGCCCAGAACGTCGTTTTGATACAACACTACTCATTAATGGCTTGCCAATTATCCAAATTGAGGAAAAATCTGTAAAACATTCTGTAGATGAAGCATTAAATCAAATGCATCAATATATTCAGGAAAAACAGTACAGTGATATTTTCTCAACAGTTCAAATTCTAGTCGCGATGACTCCAAATCGAATTAAATATATGGCGAATACTACCGCTGATTTATTTAATAAAGATTTTGCGTTTGAATGGCAAAATCCTAATGATAATAAGGTTGTTCGTAATTGGACTACCTTTGCAGATATGTTCCTTAGCATACCCATGGCGCATCAAATGTCTACATTATTTACCATTCTTGATGGTACCAAGAATAAACAAATGCTTAAGGTTATGCGCCCTTACCAAGTGTATGCCACAAAAGCAGTTTTAAATGAATTAAAACGTGCTGATTTTGATTTACCAATTAATAAACTGGGCTATGTTTGGCATACTACAGGTTCTGGTAAAACGATTACTAGTTTCAAAACTGCGTGGCTGGCAAGTCGCATGCCAAATGTAGATAAGGTGGTATTCGTCGTTGACCGTATCGCGTTAACGAAACAAACTGAAGCAAATTATAAGGCGTATGACCCTGAAGGTTCTATTGATATTGATGGTAAACAATTCGATACCGTTGGTGGAACAGAGAATACTTCAGCCTTAAAGAAAAAATTAAATGAAAAAGGGTATGGCATCATTGTTACCTCTGTACAAAAACTAAATACTCTCATTAATCGTAAAGACTTTGTGGTACCTAATAAGAACTTTGTGTTTATTGTTGATGAGGCACATAGGTCTACCGGTGGTGAAAGCTTTGAAGATTTACAAAAAGTATTCAAAGGTGCTGCTTGGGTTGGCTATACAGGAACACCTATGTTTGATAAGGTGGTCGGTAAAAAAGGTACTAAGACACATGAGGTTTTTGGTAAGTTGTTACATGCGTATACAATTCGTGAAGCTATTGCAGATAAAAATGTATTAGGTTTCAAGGTAGATTTCGAAACTACAATTGCAGAAGACAAAATGAAACTTGAATACTTACCGAAGTTCTATGCAAAGAAATATCCTAATTGGAATGAACTCGATATTGAACGAAAGATTGCTAATCTTACTGATGATGATATGGATGATATGATAGAGCCTAGTTTCTATGATAATAATCAAGATCACGTAAAATTGGTTGTAGAAGATATCTTTAAAAACTGGAGAAATCGTTCTAATGATGGTGCTTATAACGCTATGCTTACTACACATGTAGGTGGAAATAGACCAAGTACACCAATGGCACTAATGTACTTTGAAGAATTTGAACGAGTGAATCAAGAACGCCAAGAGCAAGGACTTCCTACATTAAAAGTTGGTATTACTTTTAGCATGAGTACTAACAATAGTGATAACCAGTTAGCTACAAATGATGGTCTATTACGTGCTATGAAACATTATAATAAAATGTTTGGTACTAGTTTTGGCCTAGATGATGTATCAGGTTATACACAAGATCTAACAACACGCTTAAATCGTACAGCGCAAGATGGACAATATTTAGATATTGTTATTGTTGTGGATCAATTATTGACTGGTTTTGATGCACCGCAACTAAATACACTTTACGTAGACCGTACCTTAAAGGATGCAATGCTAATTCAAGCTTACTCAAGAACAAATCGTATTGCCGATAATCAAGGAAAGCCATGGGGCCGTATAGTCAATTATAGATGGCCAACTAAGAACGAAGAGCTCATGAATCGAGCCCTAAGTATTTATGCCAATAAGCACTCTGCAGATGTACAAGATACATTAGTAGATACAAAAGTGTTAGTTGATAGTGGTGTTTTAGCTAAACCTTTCAAAGAACAATTTGAAGAAGTAAAACAAGTGATAGATCGTCTTGCAGATATGACCGATAACTTTACAGAAGTTCCTGCTAGTGAAGCTAAGCAAGAAGAAATGTTTAATCTTATGCGTGCATATAGCAATGGAATGTCAAAGCTAAAACAATATGATCCAGAGGTTGTTAATGGAGAAGACATCGGATTTGATTATGACAATCCAGATGAACTTGTTACATTGCTGGGAATGACACCTGAACAAGAAGAAATGTTAACCACGTCTCTATATAACGACTTGAAAGAACGTATTGCTGAAAATCATGATGTACCAGTTGCTCAAATTGAACTACGTATGATACATGTAAAGCAAATTAGTGTTAACTATGACTATCTCACTGAATTAATTGAAGCGTTAATGAATGCTGTTCATGAAAAACGTATGGATGTAGCTGCGGATTATTGTGAAAAAATTAATGATTTTGCAATGGCTTTAGATGATCGTCAATATGCAAAACGAATTAATAATGCGGTTGATGCAATCTATAAAGGTACGTATCCACCAGAAGGAAAAGATATCCAATATCCTGTAAAGTTAACTAGTTTGGAAGTCATTGAAGATGTAAATACAATGATTATGAAAGATGATATTTTCGATTTCCGCTTAAAATGGGGAATTATTGATGTTATTAGTAATGACGAAATATTAGATCTATTTTCTCGACATACAGCCGGTAAACAGGATTTAGATAGTACCGGTAGAATTAGTAAGCTAAAAAAAGAGGCGCGTGCAGAATATCAAGCAAAAGCACAAGATGCGGATATTGTAAGCCTTAATAAAATTAAATATGGTAATGAACTTGTGGCAGCTTTATATAAATTTGCAGATTTTTATGTTAATGAAAGGTAGTGTTGTTATGATAAAAGGAAAGCGAGGTTATGATGAGTAAAGAAAAACGGAGAGTACCTAAATTACGATTTCCGGGATTTACTGAAGATTGGGAACAGCGTAAGTTTGTGGATCTGTTAGACCTACAAAATGGAATTAGAAGAGGTCCATTTGGTAGTTCGCTAAAAAAAGATTCTTTTGTAAAAAAATCTGATTATGTAGTATATGAACAACAAAATGCTATATATGATAATTATGAAACTCGTTATTTTATTTCAAGAGAGAAATATAATGAGTTAATTCGGTTTAATATACAACCAGGCGATTTTATTATGAGTGGTGCAGGCACTATAGGTAGAATCTCAATGGTTCCAGATGGCATAAAAAAAGGTGTTTTCAATCAAGCGTTAATTAGATTCAAAGTAAATAAGGATTTTGTTGATCCGCTTTACTTTCTTAAGTTTATGCAGTCAGATATGATGCAGAAACAGTTAACACAAGCAAATCCTGGCTCTGCTATGACAAACTTAGTTCCAATGGATGAGTTAAAGAAGTGGAATATTGTCATTCCATCATTGGAAGAACAAAACAGGATAAGTACTTTTATAAAGCAAATAGATGACGTTATTACCCTTCATCAGCGTAAGTTAGATAATCTTAAATTAAAGAAAAAAGCGTTACTTCAGAAACTTTTTCCGAAAAATGGAGAACGATATCCTGAACTTCGTTTTCCAGGATTTACTGATGCTTGGGAACAGCGTAAGTTATCAGATGTATTAGTTGAACGTAATGAACAACAAGTAGAAACAAGTGAATATCCATTAATGTCATTTGTTCAAGGCCTTGGTGTAACTCCCAAAGGTGAAAGGTATGATAGAAGTTTTTTGGTGTTAGATCAATCGAAAAAATATAAAAGAACTGAATTAGGTGATTTTATATATAGCTCTAACAATTTGGAAACAGGATCCATAGGAATAAATAAAACTGGCAAAGCTGTAATATCACCTGTATATAGTATTTTTCAAGGTGTATCTATTGGTGATAGTCAATTTATTGGCATAATGTCATTATTACCAAGATTTATTGCTAAGATGATTCGATTTAGGCAAGGAGTTGTATATGGGCAATGGAGAATTCATGAAACAGATTTTCTTGATATATCTGTATTGATACCATCAGTAGATGAACGTACTAAAATAACACAATTAATTCTTAGTATCGAAGAACTTATTACCCTTCATCAGCGTAAGTTAGAACACTTACAACTTCAGAAGAAAGCTTTATTACAGCAATTATTTATTTAAATTTAGGAGTGACTAGATGTATCGATTCTTACTTAGTTTAAGCTCCTTTGCTGCTGGAGGTATATTGTATCTATTTACCAATCCATTACATTTATCATTGGAATATTATTGGTTGATAGTATTAGTAGCATTTTTTATATTCCTTTTTGGTGCACTTGGGTTAGAGTATTGTTATCGTAACTTTTATCAAGGTGAGAATGACACATTAATTGTCCAAGAAGTTCAACCAATGGAGCAAGATATTATACCAATTTATATAGGCTTATTTGTTATAATGCTTAATATTGGAAATCTTTCAATTGACTTACAAATTTTATTGATTTTGATTTTATTTACTATTTGGTGGAAACTTTTAGAACAGTCTTACTATTTTAATATTTTTTGGTTAACTAAGTATAGATTATATAAAGTTAAAGATTTAGAAGGAAATATCTATAGTATTTATACGAAAAGAAAAGATTTAAAGCTCACAAGGGTCAAATCTGAGGAGAATTTTAATTTAATTCGTATTAATAATTTTTCGTTTATAGAAATTGAGGAGTAGTATGATAATAGCTAAATGTAAGAGGGAATATAAAGTATTAAATTTAAAAAAATCAGATATTGATCATTTATATATTTCGCCTATAACAAATGAAATGAACTTAATTGAATTTAATTCAGAATCAAAATGTGAAAATGATGAATGGTTGTTTATCAATCTTTCAAATCATAAAGATGAAATCATTACTCCTCTATTAAGGATATTTGATTCAACAGCAAATTTAAATATATTTGATAATGATAGCTTTAAAACTGTGGAGTTTTTACTCAGTAAACCAAATGAAACTAATGAGCTTATTTTGAAAAAAATTACAAATTCTAAACGTGTTGAGAATATGTCAATTTTACAGATTAATGGTAATCAAGTAGGTCCGAGAAAATTAAAAGTACTTAATATTCCTAATGGGATTCAATTAGATGGTACTATTGATGCTTACTATGATGGGGAAGGGAAACTATATTTTAAGGATTTTAGTAAGATACATAAAATCTTTAAGGGGCTTGATATATTTTATCGTGAAGCAAATAAAGAAGAAGTAGAAGAATTCAAAAATAATACTTGTTTAGATTTATCAGGTTATACAAGTGATATTGGATCCCGCAATTTAAAAATGATTGCATTAATAAAAGATAATCCCAAAATTAGACTAGATGATTCTGATTATATTAGTAGTATGATCAATCAGGCTAACTCTTTCGAATCGATTACTCTCCAAGTTGATAATAATAGATTTATAATTCTTACTGAATCTGATTTGTCGCAATTCCTTAGGTTAGCATTGGGTCGTTATTATATTAATCCATTAACAGACGATAAAATGATTGCTAGTACTACAAAAGTAATAAATTAATAAAGGAGATTTTGTATGGCAGAATCAAAAGCACAGAATATTTCAAGCCAATTGTGGGCTATTGCCAACGATTTGCGTGGCACAATGGATGCAAGTTCTTTCAAAGATTACATTCTTCCATTTTTATTCTATAAATATCTTTCCATTCATCAAGAAGAGTACCTAGTTAATAATGACTTGGTTGATATTTCAGATGGAAAATCTGTTAATGAGGCATATAAGGAGCTTGTTGAAGACGCAGGTTTAGAGGCTTGTTTAATTGATATTGCAGGTACATTAGGATATGCTATTAATCCTGAGGATACATGGGCTTCTTTAACTGAAAGCATTCATAATGGTTCCGTTATTCCTAGTGATTATCAACGATTATTTGAAAACTTTAATAAGAATGCTGAAATTAATAAAGAAGCTGCAGCAGATTTTAGAGGTATTTTTAACTATATCAATCTTGGTGATTCTGGGCTTGGATCAACGACAGCAGGTAGAACTAAGACTTTGAATGCAGTTGTTACTAAAATCGATGAAATCGAGTATAAAGATGAAAGTGGTAAAGACATACTGGGTGAAATCTATGAGTATTTAATTGGTAAATTTGCAGCTAATGCTGGTAAAAAAGGTGGAGAGTTCTATACACCTCATGAAGTTAGTCAAATCTTGGCTAAAATTGTTACTGGCAATATAGAATCTCAAACTGATACTTTTACAGTCTATGACCCAACAATGGGTTCTGGATCATTACTATTGACGGTTCGTAATGAATTGCCTGATGGATCTCGTCAAGGTGCGGTTAGCTTTTATGGGCAAGAACTAAATACGGTAACATATAACTTGGCTCGTATGAACTTGATGATGCATGGTGTTACGTATAATAATATGACACTGAATAATGCTGATACTCTTGAAAGTGATTGGCCAGATGGGCCTGACCGTGATGGTATCGATAGACCACGTTCCTTTGATGCGGTTGTTGCGAATCCTCCATACTCTGCTAAATGGGATAATAATGAAAGTAAACTTAAAGATCCACGCTTTAGTGAATATGGTAAATTAGCACCAGCCTCTAAAGCAGATTATGCTTTTATATTACATAGCTTATATCATCTAAATAATGAAGGTACAATGGCAATTGTTTTGCCTCATGGAGTTTTATTCCGTGGTGCGGCTGAAGGTAAGATTCGCCAAACTATTATAGAAAAGAATTATCTTGATGCGGTGATTGGTTTGCCTGCGAACTTGTTCTATGGCACAAGTATCCCTACAACAATCCTTGTATTTAAGAAAAACCGCACGACACGCGATGTACTATTTATCGATGCTAGCAATGAGTTTGAAAAAGGTAAAAATCAAAATAATTTGAGCGATGAAAATATCACTAAAATTATTGAAATATATCGAAATAGACAAGACGTTGATAAATATGCACATGTTGCATCTATCGAAGAAATTAAAGAAAATGACTATAATTTAAATATTCCTCGATATGTAGATACATTTGAGGAAGAAGAAGAACTTAATCTTGATGAAATCAATCGTATGATTGAACAAGATAACCAAGAAATTGCACAACTCGAAAAAGAAATAGCCGAACAATTAGCCCTATTAGGCGTAAAAATGTAAGGAAAAGAGGTGGAAAAGACCAAATAGGACTTTTCTACCTCTTTTGGTATTCTTAGAAATAATGTAAATCAAATTTTTTAATATATATAATATTATTAACACATATTTTTTTATATATGACGTTTTGAAGCATTTGTTTTTCTGGAGTAAATACTATGAGTATGATTTATAAATTTAGAAATATAAAAACTTTCTTAGATTATAAAGAGTTAGAAAATCATTACCTTTATTTTTCTAAAATAGACAAATTAAATGATCCGTGGGAAGGTAATCTATCATTGGAGTGGAATACTGATATAAGTGACAATTGGAAAGGGCTTTTATTTAACTATTTTGCATCGTTTATATGGTTCTACACAACGGAGATTCATAATCAAGAAAATCAGCCTAAAGCGTTTGAAAGTATTGATATTGTTATTTTCAACAATAAGTGTGCTAAATATGACCAATATATAAATATAGAATTGATAAAATCTTTATTTGATGACTTTTTTAGATGTAAACCGGTGATTAAACTTAGAGGAACATTTGGTAAATCACCTTTATTAAGAAATCAGATGGCACGTTATTTTGGTTTTTTATATCCAACATTAATCTATTTTTTAAAACAATATTATAATAAACTTTCTGAATCTAATATTTTACCTAATGAAGAAATCGTAGATTTACCTGAAGATTGGCGAATACCTTATGAGTTTCGTTTAAGCGAAAATAATAAACCTTATTATAATGAAGCAAGATCAATTGGATTAAAAAAATTACTTAGTAATGATATATCAGAATATGAGTATAAATTAAATTGGTTAAGATATGAGTTTCCATATCATTATATTGACGCACTTCTTAATGTTGTAACACCCAATATTTATATTACTTGTTTTTCAAAAACATATGACAATAGTGCTATGTGGGCCTATTATGCTGGTAATCATAAAGGAATATGTTTAATTTTTGAAGAAGCTGATTTAGTCTCAGATTTATTTGATTATAAGGGTACTTCTTTACAAGATGTGAATTATAGTGATGATGGAAGTTATGGGGAGTTTTTTCAATTACTATTAGACGAGATTCAAGATAAATTATTTTATCCTAAAATTGATACTTCTATGTATAGAAATCAAGATTCTTTTAATGATTTTTGGATTAAGAATTCTATTAAAAAATCTTCGTATTGGATGCATGAAGCTGAATCTAGATTATTAATTCTAAGTGAGACTATTGAAAGTGGAATAAAGATTTTTTATAATCCCCGCTGTTTGAAAGGAATAATTTTCGGAGCAAATTGTAGCACAGAGGATAAAATTAAAGTTATAAGAATATTAGAAAGCTGGAAACGTGAGTCTAAAATTGATGAGTTACCTAGACTATATGATATATATTTTGCTGAAAGTAAAGTAGATCCTTATAAATATAAACTTGAATTATATGATTACAATATTCTATAAATTTATTTATTATGAATATAGGTAGGAGTATTTAATCAATAATTTTTTATGAAGTATAAAGGTTATATGATGATTAGTGAATTTATATAATATTTTAATTATTCTTAGTAAAGGGGAGTATGGCATGAAGAGTGATTTAATTACAGTAATATCAATATTTATTTCTTTATGTACGTTAATTTTTACTGTATATAAGTTTCAAAAACAGAAAAAATGGAATTCTGAACTTGAAAAGTTAAAATATACATTTGAACATAATTTGACAAGTTATAAGATTTATATAGAGTTAAAACACAAGAGAATTATAAAAGTTAATCAATGCATGATCGAGGCATATAGTGCGGTTATGAATATATCTTCATCTTTTCAAACATACCCAGACTTCTCTAGATATACTATGATTCAAATTTCTAACTTTTTAGATAAGATATCTTTAGGAGAAAACGAGAAAGACCATATAATGAGTCATTGGGATTTAAATAAAGAATATGCGATTAAAGAAGTATTATATTGGTATAATAGATATAGATGTAAAAAAGCTACCAAATTAGTTAATAAATTAAAAAGACATATATTATATGTTCGCTTATATATAAAGGAAGATGATTTTAAATCTTTATTTGAATTTACACATAAACTAGATAGTATTTTAATACATACAGAAACACTTTTAGATGAAATTAGAGGTTTAAGTTTTGATAATCGTGATTTAAATCGAGATATTCAAAGTATGGTAGAAGAAGCTTCACTGTTAAATGATTCTTTGGTTTCTTTGTTGAGAAATTCATTAGAAATTGACTTTTGATATAAGTTTCATCAAGCTAAATTATTGTATGCGGTATTTTAAAGGCAAATATAGTTTAAATATATTATATAATCAAATTTTTTTCTTACTGATTTAGTATTAGATTGCTAGGATGATAACAATGGACAACCTTTTATAGATTTAATTAGACGTATTGATAGTAAACTAAGAGAAGTTATTGAAGCTTTTGATTGGAAAAGTTTTAAGTTATAACAATAAAATAGGGAAAGAAATCATATGATTTCTTTCCCTGTTTAGATATGATATAATTATATCAAAGTGAGGCATAAATGGTTTCGACGTCAGACTTCGCTTCTAAAGTAAAAATTTGAAGAAACGGTCTGACTTCTATGTCGGGCCTTTTTTCATGCCACGATTAGAAAGCTAGCTTTTAGCTAGAGGTCAATCACTTTGCTGCCATGATAATGGTCGCCACAAGTATGCCAAAGGAAATCATTAACGATAACACTTTGAATGTACTCATATTGATCACCGCCAATCCTCGAGTTGATTAGCAAAGACTGGACCCATTTAGAGGCCTCAAGTTCAATATAGTGCTGTTAATTATAAAAGTAATTAGATTAGAGGTTCCTAATAGTCACCTAGGTGACCAATAGGAACCTTTTTCGTTTTGTAATCGTATTCATAATTGTGTTCTTATTATGTTACAATACAGTTAAAATTACTTTTTGTGGAGAGATGTATATGTTAAAACGATTATTATTAAGTGCTATTGTATTGAGTACTGTTAGTGTATCTAGTTATGCTGTTGATGTAAATATTCCCGGTGCAGATCTAACTATTCCTAAGAATGCGTATGAACAAGAAATTTATAGGACTGAGACAATTAAGAGTGCTTATGATGTAGAAACTCGAAAGATAATAGACTCGATTATTTTAAAAGAGGGAATGCCTAAAGAGTTTGGTACTAATGTTAATGATGCTGAAGCTGAAAGCTTTAAAAATGAGTTATATTCTATTAAGCGTCGTCAATTTGACGGCAATACAATTGTGAATTTACATAATAATGATGGTGGACTATCGGTTACACTTCCATTTAGCGCAATACAGAAAGAGGCTATAACTGATTTCCCTAATTCAAATGCTCATTATTTAGTAGAATCACCTATGATTGTTGCAGGTATTATTGAAAATAAAACACCAAATACTACTGAAAAAACTGATATCATTTTTAACTATGATGGCTTAAGTAAAAGTTCTTTGAGAAAGACCACGCTTAGAGGGGCTGTTGAGATGGAGATTATTGGTTTAAAATTTGAACTAAGTAAACATCCAAATCAGGAGTATAATGTTATCCTTTATCCGCGTGCAACGAAGCTGGTTACATCTAATGATATTAATACAATAATGGCAAATTATATATTGCCTTCAATTCATTCTCTTAAAGATTTAGATGACTATAGCCGAGTAGAAAACTATAAGAATTACTCTTTTAGAGTACCTAAAACAGCAGTAAAAGATAAAAAGATAAATGAAAGAGTAGACGGTGTAACCTTTACAATAGACAAAGATATAAATCAACGGATTCGTATTGAACCTAATAATGAATCTGAAAAAGGATTATTTAGTACAGTTGATGAGATTAGTATATTAAATAAGATTGATAATAAGTCAGCAGAGCTTTTTGGTATCCCTGGAGCAAAAATGATAACAAAGGGATTCCATACTTATGTTTGGAATGATGGTATACCAGGGTTATTACTAGATCTTGAACTAGATAATCAACAGGGAATATTGATGTTTATTACTTATGATGAAAACTATAAGTATGTAAACACAATCCAATACCCGCTAGATACTGGTGTATATAGTAAAGCACAATTACGTAGATTAATTACTGATGTAAAATTATCATCTACTGGTAATCTGTATGAAGGTGATGTTTGGATTATTTAGTTAAAACTATCTATAAATGAAACAAGGAAAGAAATCATACGATTTCTTTCCCTGTTTAGATATGATATAATTATATCAAAGTGAGGCATAAATGGTTTGGACGCCAGACTTCGCTTCTATATTGATTTAATTGAAGAAACGGTCTGACTTCTATGTCGGGCCTTTTTTCATGCCACGATTAGAAAGCTAGCTTTTAGCTAGAGGTCAATCACTTTGCTGCCATGATAATGGTCGCTATAAGTATGCCAAAGGAAATCATCAACGATAACACTTTGTATGTACTCATATTGATCACCGCCAATCTCTAGAAGATTAGCAAAGGCTGGACCCATTTAGAGGCCTCAAGTTTAATATAGTTCGGTCAAAAATAAAAGTAAATAGATTAGAGGTTCCTAATAGTCACCTAGGTGAGCAATAGGAACCCTTTTCGTTTTGTAATCGTATTCATAATTGTGTTCTTATTATGTTACAATACAGTTAAAATTACTATTTGTGGAGAGATGTATATGTTAAAACGATTATTATTAAGTGCTATTGTATTGAGTTCAATTTGTGTATCTTGTCATGCTATAGATGTAGACCTACCTGGTGCAAACTCCAAAATACCTGAAGATGAGTATAAAGATTATGTATATCTTAGTCCTCAAATCGCATTGGAGCAAATTGCTAGTACACAGGCTATGATTAATCAAATTAAAGCTGATGGTACTTTTGAAAAATTAAAAGAATGGCGTAAGATATCTGATGATGCTGAATTGGAGAAAACGTTACGCCATGATTTTAAGCAGTTTATGACGCCAATAGATGGACAAACAGAAATAATAGAACATACAGAAAATAGTGGGATACAGCTCACAGTTCCATTTTCAAGTGTATTTAAGATTCAAAATAGTGAACATAACTATACCTTAGAAGGTCTTACTGGCAGTACATATGTCGCTAGAGATTATAATGTTGTTGAAAAAGGTGGTTCTGAAAGAACATTTATTTATAAAAAATTAGATAATACAAAATATTGGAATCTAAACGTTACTAATTTAGATAAATCAAATCAAGGTACTATTGTAGGCATTACTTTTACAAGCAAAGATAATCCTAATACTAGTCATAGTATTGGTACGTATGTTGCAGGATCTGAATCAGAGTCAGAACGTAATATAAAAGCGAATAGAATTCTTGCCAATTATGTGTTGCCTTCGGTACGTTCGTTGAATAGACTTAACGAATTTTCTACTATTACGATGTCGAAGAATTTACAGTATCGGGTACTAAATGGTTCAACTCGTACAGAATCGACAGATAAGGACAGTATATATGGATCTAAATCTTATACTATAACGCATAAAGGACCACATGGAGTAAATCAAGTCCTTCAGATGATTCCACTACATGATAAGCAACAGCATTTTTTATTGAATGCCAAACCAGATGATCCATATAACTTTGAGACCCATATTGAGTATATTAATTCTTTATATGGTCATACCTTAAATAAAGAGATTAGATTGTCTCGGATTAGTAAAAGTTTCGTCTGGTTTGATGGTATTCCGGGGTTATTATTGGATTATGAATTATCTAATGGAGAGGGGAGATTAGAATTTATTACACGCGATAAAGACTATGAATATCGTCATATTGCTTCATATCAAGTAAATGGCTATTATACTTTGGAGCAACTAAAAAATATGTTGTTAGATGTAAAGTTGTTAAATACTGGAGATATGTATAATAGAGATATTGACTTATTTAATCTAAGATCAAAGTCTTAGCTTATTTTGAATTGCAATAAGTAATAAAATAGTAGAGCCTAATAAACATATATATGCCTATTGGGCGCACAATGATAACAGGGAAAGAAATCATACGATTTCTTTCCCTGTTTAGATATGATATAATTTATATCAAAGTGAGGCATAAAGGGTTTCGACGCCAGACTTCGCTTCTAAGGTTTAATATTGAAGAAACGGTCTGACTTCTATGTCGGGCCTTTTTTCATGCGTCCACTCACCGCCAATCTCTAGAAGATTAGCAAAGGCTGGACCCATTTAGAGGCCTCAAGTTCAATATAGTGCTGTAGATAATAAAAGTAAATAGATAAGAGGTTCCTAATAGTCACCTAGGTGACTAATGGGAACCTCTTTCGATTTGTAATTAATTGGGGAAATTTTGGTTGTGATTATTCACTTACAATTTTTATATTACTAGAATTAAGTATCAGTTATGGAGCCCTCGTTTGCCGTATATTTTTAAGATTATAGCAATTATTGTATTTAATACGAATAGAAGCGCAAAGCATATTAAGGCTGTAGTATATCCATATCCTGCTTCGTGAAAGTATGAAACGAGCATGGGCCCAACGATGCCTGCTAATCCCCAAGCAGTTAAAATGCGGCCGTGAATAGTGGAGAGTTGGCGTATGCCATAGAGGTCTGCGAGATATGCTGGCATACAGGCGAATCCGCCGCCATAGCAGGTGATAATGAGAAGAATTAAAACTTGGAATGTAAGAGCATTATTGGTTTCGGCAAGTACGTAGAATGCGATGATTTGTATAATAAAGAATAGTATGTAAGTTTGTGCACGGCCAAAGTAATCGGAGATAGTAGACCATGCAATGCGACCTCCACCATTGAATATGCCGATGATACCAACTAGTGATGCAGCTGCTGCAGGTGTCATACCAATGGTTTCTTGTGCCATAGGGGACGCTAAGGATAGAAGACCTATACCACAGGTAATATTAATAAAGAAGATCCACCAAAGGGCACCGAATTGCCAAGTTTTCATAGCATCATTGGCTAGCATGCCATGGTTATGGACATACATAGTGGATTTATCTTTCGTAGTTCGAGGCGGTTGTTTTGGTTGCGGTGCTTTTAAATAAAGCGAAGAGGTACCCATAACTATGAGGTAAATTATGCCGAGAATAATGAAGTTATTCACTAAGCCTACCTGAGCTACAAGGAATTGCATAAGCGGTCCTGCAATGAGTGAAGCAAATCCAAACCCCATAATAGCTAATCCCGTAGCAAATCCTGGGCGCTTAGGAAAATATTTTACGAGCGTAGATACCGGTGTTATATAACCAATACCTAGTCCGATACCGCCGATGATACCATAGAAGAGATAGAGTAAGGTAAGATTATGAATGCTAAGAGCATAGGCCGTACCAAATAGGCCTGCTACCCAGAACACCATGGAAAGAAGTCCGCTTTTCTTGGGACCTATTTTTTCTGCAAAAGATCCTAAAAAGCCTGCAGATAATCCAAGCATCAGAATAGCTAAGGAGAAGGTCCATGTTGTTTGTGACATGGTGAAGCCCATATCAGCCATGATAGGTCGTGTAAGCACGCTCCACGCGTACACACTACCGATGGATATATGTAGACCAATAGCTGCTAGTGCAATAAGCCAACGATTTCTCATAAGAAAACTCCTTTCATATAGGTGAAATAATTAATGATTTCTCCAACATATTTGCTATGAGAGAACAAAAAAAGACCGTCTGAACAAAATTTTGCCCAGACGGTCGGCTATCACACGATGTGTGCTACTGTGCATGTAGTCAATTCTACTTATCCGTCAGCCCAGTAGGAATATATTACTAATATAGCAATTGAGAGGATATCTTGTCGGTGATATAATTCACTATCGTATGCACCATGAACATTTATAAGTGAAAACAGAGAAAGAAATCCTTGGATTCCTTTCCCTGTTTAGATATGATATAATTTATATCAAAGTGAGGCATAAATGGTTTGGTCGCCAGCTCTCGCTTCTCGAAAATGAAATTGAAGAAACGGTCTGACTCCACTGTCGGGCCTTTTTTCATGTGTTCTCTCACCGCCAATCTCTAGAAGATTAGCAAAGGCTGGACCCATTTAGAGGCCTCAAGTTCAATATAGTGCCGTTAATTATAAAAGTAAATAGATTAGAGGTTCCTAATAGTCACCTAGGTGACCAATAGGAACCTCTTTCGTTTTGTAATTATTTTAATCAATATCTTTTTATTTGTCGCAATATATTTTAGAATTCATCTTATAGTAAAAAGAGTCTTATCTATCGTTCTGAATTTTGGGTTTTATAGATTTATTTCAATAAATTTTTACTATATAATGAAATTATTATGAGCTGCACGTTGTATGATTTATTTTATTGTAGTCAATTCAGTTATTAAGGAGCTAATGATTAGTTTTTCTTTTATTGAAGGCGGTGTCCTAGATGAATGTAAATCATGTATTATTAATATTTAAATCTGCATTAGAATATGCTGATTTTAAGGGGATTAATAATTTGTTAGCAGATAATTGTCAGTATATTAATGTTGAGAGGAATATATTAAAAAATGGAAAGATAGAAGTATATGATTTTCTAAATTCAATGGCAAAAAGGACCAGAGATGATAATTTAGCTGTGTATGCACATATGATGACACTTAGTGAGGGAACCAACAAAAAAGAGTTGTTTTATAAAGGTCAAAGAGGACTCGCTATTGCATACAATGAAATGGACAATTATGCTATAGGTATGTTTATTGAGTTAGATTCAAATAATTTTATTAACAAAATTATTGTTAGTAATAATATTCCGAGTTTTAGACTTGATAAACATCGTGCTGAAAATAATTCCCCTCCTATAGATTACATTTTTTATAAGGAGCCTGTTGATTTTTTGGATTGGCTTACAGCCATTAGTATTTGGTTAGAAACTGGATATGTAGATAAGCATTCTTTTTATGATTCACTTGCTGATGAGTGCTGTGTACATTTTCAAAGAAAAAATCAAGAACCTATTTTGTTGTTAGGTAAGGAAGAAATTATAAATGACTTTGATAAGATGATGAATTTATTTTTCTATACTATGCCACATATAATTAATGATAAGAATAATAGATCCTTTATAAAGTATGGACCTATGACGATTGAAATCGGTCGTAGTTTAGCGGGACCAGCAAATTCTATACATATTTATATTGACGACACTGGAGATTAGTTTGCATATTATTTCTTGTATAGGTTCATTATGCTTTAAAACAAAAAAGAAATCATAAGATTTCTTTCCCTATTTAGATATGATATAATTTATATCAAAGCGAGGTATAAATGGTTTGGTCGCCAGACTTCGCTTCTAATAAGAAAAATTGAAGAAACGGTCTGACTTCTATGTCGGGCCTTTTTTCATACCACGATTAGAATGCTAGCTTTCAGCTAGAGATCAATCACTTTGCTGCCATGATAATGGTCGCTACAAGTATGCCAAAGGAAATCATCAACGATAACACTTTGAATGTACTCATATTGATCACCGCCAATCTCTAGAAGATTAGCAAAGGCTGGACCCATTTAGAGGCCTCAAGTTCAATATAGTGTTGTCAATTATAAAAGTAAATAGATTAGAGGTTCCTAATAGTCACCTAGGTGACCAATAGGAACCTCTTTCATTTGGTAATTATTTTCATAAAAATATATTAACTATGTTACAATACAGTTAATATCATTATTTTGTGGAGAGAAGTATATGTTAAAACGATTATTATTAAGTACAATTGTAGTAGGCGTTGTTTCTGGTTCTAGTTTCGCTATTGATGTGAATATATCAGGGGCAGATCCAAGTATTCCACATGATGCGTATCAAAGTTATGTATATACCGATAAGTATATACAAATGGATAAGCATAAAATAGTAAGTGAATCTTATCGGACTATTAAAGATGACCCACGAATGGTAGATTTTAGAAAAGAACATTCTATATCTGACCAACAATTACAAAAGGTGATAGAAGATCATGCTCTAAGGTTACAAGGTGTAGTTGAAGGAAAAACTGATGTAATTTTACATTCTAAGGATGGTGGGATACGATTTACAGTGCCATTGGTATTAGATTATAAAGCTAAAATTAATAATCCATATGATTCTATTATATATTCTTGGGATACTAGATATATACCATTAGTTGTAGAAATTGAAGATTATCCATATGAAAAAAGTCGAGATTATATGGGAAAACCAGCTGAGTTTATAACTGTCTCTGACATTAGAAAAGCCATTAAACGTGCAATTCAACAAGCTAATAAATCTGATGTACGCTTAGTTGAAGATTCTTTAAAAGGTGGCCCTTTCACATATTCAGGTTTGAGAGACTCCTACTGGGAAATATCTGCATTTAATGATATAAAAGAAAAAGATGTGTTCTGGGGAAATTCAGTTAATTTTTCTCTTGAAAATGAGCCAAATGTTCAATACCACATTGGCTTTATTATAGAACCAAAAGCAGATAATAACCCTTCTATTGATAAAGCTAATAGTTTATTGGTTAATTATATGTTACCATCTATCAAACCATTAGCTAATATGAATGGATATTCTAAACAGATAGGATCAAAAGATAATAGTATATTTACTTATAGGGTGTTAAATAATAGTTCAGTTGGATATAGAGAATTTAATGGTCGTTATATTAAATCTTATAATTATAACGATGTGATTTTTCAATATGTAGATTATGTTAGAAAATTAGAAAGTAACAATGAAGACCCATATGGCTATGTTCATGATATACTTTCTTTGGGACGAGAGAGTGCAGTAAAATCGAATCTTATTAAAAAATATGATTATAATTTAGTCTGGAATGATGGTACTCCAGGTATTTTTCTAGAACAGGAGAATTTTGATGGTAGTGGTGTAATGCAATTTATAACACAAAATGGAAAGGATAGGTTTGTTAATACTATTTACTATAAAAAACTAGATGGAAATCTCACAAAGCAACAGCTACGTGAAATGTTAATTGATGTAACTATATCTAAACAATATAATAAAAACTCTGATTCTATTGATATATTTAATATTGTAGAAAATGGGTAATATATGAAGAGGAGCCTAAGATAAATGAGCTTTTAGGTTCCTTTTTTATAATGATTAGATTCATTAAAATAAATCATGTTACAATACAGTTAATATTAGAGTTCAATGAGGGATATTTGTATGAAGCGTTATATTACACTACTTAGTCTAGGCTTGTGTTTAGTAGCACCGATGCTTTCACAAGCCAGCGATACAAAGACTGTTATGCATGTTACGAATGTACATAATGGTCAATATGATGCGGCATTAGATGCTATTACAGATACAAAGTTTTATGGACCGTATCAATTCCGAGTATTAAAGGATGCTATTGAAACGCAGGGCGAAACAAAGGACATTGATGGTAGGGTGTTTAGAACCTCTGATGGGGTATTTATGCATGTAAAGGCTAGATCTATCGATAGTACGAGTTCCACGTTAGATGCTGAGGTTAATGAGCTTGTTAAAGATAGGACGATTCCTGAACCTACAGTTAAGATGATATTGCCTGTTAAGCATGATGTAATAGAGGTCAACAATGATGGCGTGCGTAGTTTACTAGTTGAATTTATGTATGGGTGGCCATTAGAGTATCGCACGGATATGGTATTAGTGACGGATTATGAAGACACTCGATACTACTATAATTTACAGTTTTATCGACATAAGTTACCTGAAGGTATTCGTATGGAACAGTTACGCCAAATGATTATGGATGCGCAGTTCAGTTATAAATAAGTGATATCTAATTAGCACAATATAGTTATAAATAAAAGAGGTTCCTAATGGTCACAGTAGTGACTCATAGGAACCTCTTTTATCGGGCAAGTAATTTATATAAATTTGTTATAGGGGTATATTATTTATAAGTGTTTTTTTTTGATTAGTGGTGGTTTTATATATTTTACAATTGCGATAGATATAGCAATTGTAAAAGCTATCAAAAAGGATTCTTTTGCGAAGCTAATGGCAATAGTTTCTTGTCCCATTAGCATATAATAAATGGATCGATAAAAGCTGAGCCCTGGTAGTAAAGGGAATAAGCTAGTCATTAGGAAAACTATAGCAGGGCATTTCCGTTTAACAGCCAATATTCTTGATGCTATGGCGATGATAAAACCACTGATGAATATGGAGAGCATAACATTAGACTGTAGTGAAGATAATGTTAAGAACAAGAACCATGAGATGAATCCTAATATTGTACAATCGATAAAATGTTGTTTAGCTACACGGAATAAGATTGCAAATGCTGTCGTACCAATACCAGCCATTATACTACGCATAAACATAGAGGTTAAGGAATTAGTATCTAAATTAGAGGTATAAAGAGGAATCATTTGTGTGTTGAAGAGTAGTGATTGTACTACTGCGACCCCTACAGCCATTGAAATACAGGTGAGTAACGCGCCCATCATAAGGGTTATTCCTGTATTATAGTTATTCTGGCTATACTCTCTAATAGCATTGACGAAAGGAACTCCGGGAACAATGTCAATCATGGCTCCTAGTAATATAACTGATAGGTTGGAGCCTAATTCAAAGTGGATAAAGAGATTACCCAATAAGGCTATTAGAATACTACCTAAAATGGTAATCAATACATCAGAGCTAAGTATGCGTTTGATGGTACACATATAGACGCCTAATATTAAGCCTATAATACCGGCAATTATAGAGTCTGTTATAGAACTACCAATTGCATAGCTAAAGCCCGAAGCTCCTAACGTATAAGCTACTAATCTCCAAAAAAAAGAATAGTCTGACATGGTATCAATTTGATTAAGTTCACTTTCAATCTCCTCAATAGTAATATTTTTTTGTGTGATACGTCGGGAGAGAGCATTAACAGATTCAATTTTACTGAGGTTAATATCGACTTCAGGAACGTTATAAATACGAGTAATTTCAGTTCCATCAGCTTTCTTAGCAGTTGCAAAAATACCTCTATTGGATACGTAGGCTTCTAAATCTTTAAAATTCATAGCTCGTGCTATGTAGTTCATAGTATCCTCTGTACGACTGATTTCGGCGCCACTGCTAAGTAGTATTTTTCCAGCTTTTAGTATAATTTCTAATTCCACACCTGTCATTATTTCCTCGTTATTCATTTTACTTCATTGTTATTTATATTGGACTTTTTGATAGGTCTATCTTTAGAAGATTCAGTTGATTTTGATTCTTCCTGTTGTTCTTGTAGAATATTGATATTTTGATGTATAACTTCTTCGTCTATTGAGAGATGCTCTTCCACATAGTCTTTTAGCTCTTGAACTGTTTCCGTATTTGAAAGTATTTCTTTTGCTTCATTATGAATATCTTCTTTAAGAGATTTTGTATCTGCTTGACTAATATCACCTAATGTATGGAATAGTTCACGTTCTTTTTCTGAAAGATTTTTGTGAGGACTATGTTTTTTTAATGATAAATGGAGCATCTTTCTTCGGAAGAGTTTTTCCATAATGATATCTTTACGATCACGGAGCCAGCCATAAATAAGAATAATTAGGAGCAATAGTCCCATATAACCGAGAATTGGGTAGAGGATACTAATCAAATCTTTAAAACCAAAGAAACTACATATATATCCTATGATTACTACAGAAATAATAATAATTCTCATTCTTTTTGTGCTGCCGTTGGCAAAACGTCTAGCAATAGAATAAAAAAGAGAGAATGCTGTATTAAAAATAAGTGAAAAGACTGTGATTGCATATATATATGCTAGCCAAGGATGAATTTGATTGGCAATAGCAAGAATCGGCAAATCTGCATCTTTTACGGTATCTAGATTTGCAAAAATAGAGATAGCAGCTATAAAAACAACTAATCCGACTAATAGGCCGCCACGAGTGCCACCTTTTTCAGCAATACCAATACGAACAACAGAACCACCTAAAATAAAGGCCATAGAAACAGCTGTCATAGCACATAGAGAATAATAATTAATGACAGAAAACCATACATTGCTTGTGGCTGGTTTGATTGTGTGGGCTAAAGCCTCTAATGTAGTCCAATCATGACTTTTACCAATAAAAGAGTAGCCTGTAATGATGAATATCATAACAATCATGATAGGAGTAAAAACACCTAAAACATTAGTTATTTTGTCAAAGTTCATAAATGATACGGTTATGATTAAAAGTGAGCAAATTAATCCACCAACCCAAAAAGGGAATCCAAATTGTTGTTCTAAGTTTGAGCCTGCGCCAGCAATCATAACAAATCCCATAATAAAGCTACCAGAGATTAGTACAAAATCAAGTATTCTTGTAATAATAGGATGGGAAATCTGTGTAAAAACTTCTTCATGATTGTCTGCACGATAGTAACTCCCCAAAGAAAGCATGATTTTACCAAATGCGGCATTTAATAGACCTAGTAATAGAACACCAATGAGACCTATTTGGCCAAAACTTATGAAATATTGTAGAAGATCTTGTCCACTCGAGAGTCCTGCACCTACAATAACACCTATGTAGGCAAATGCAATTTTCCATGATTGTTGCATTATATTTTCCTCCTTCCAAATACATAACTTAGTATACAAAATAATATTATATCATACTAATGATTCAGGTGATGGAAACCTCACCGCCAATCTCTATAAGATTAGCTAAGAATGGACCCATTTATAGACCTTAAGTTCAATACACTAACTATTGAATTGACGGCGTGTCCATGTGAAAGTACTGCCTCATAAATGTAACATATATCACATTTTTTAGGCAATAGATTGGAGATAGTATCTATGCGTAAAAAATATAATGTAAAAGTTAAAATAAATTAGAGAAAATAAAAGAAAAACCGCGAAAAATGAGAGATCAAATATTTTAATTCCCGTTTTTGAGCGGTTTTAAGATGTAAATCGTTTATTTTATATGAATTTGTTATGGATTAATGATTATAATTTAGGATGTTATTTATTTAAGTTTTCCACAATGCTTAGAATATCTTCTGCTTTACGAGCAATGTGTGTTACGCCTAGTTCTTGGTGGAGAGATTCTTCTCTAAAGCCCCAGGTAACACCGATACAGAGTAGACCAGAGTTTTTTGCAGTAGCTACGTCAACTTCAGAATCACCTACATAAATAGATTCTTCTGGTGTAGAGCCTAGTTCTTTTAAGGCTTGGAGTACCATGTCTGGAGCAGGTTTACGTTGTAAGCCAGGTCTTTCACCGATGGCAACAGGTAAGCGATCGCCAAAGTATTCTTTGTTGAGAGGTGTTACACCTTCTTGGATTTTGTTAGATACGATAGCCAATTTATAGCCTTTTTCACGCAATGCATCTAGCATATCTAAGATGCCAGGATACGGTGCTGTAGTATCTTTTAGATGTTCTCCATAGTAGGTTTTGAACTCCTCAATATATGGTTCTAATTCATGATCTCCTACTGTACTAGGCAAGCATTGACGCATCAAGTACGTTACTGCATTACCAAGTGCTGCCTTTACCTCTGCTAGAGACTTTTCAGGAAAGTTATGTGTACGTAGTACATAATTTACAGCATTCGCTAAATCTGTAGCCGTATCGAGCAATGTGCCGTCGCAATCAAAAACGATGGTTGTATATTTCATGGGAACCTCCGATGTTAAATCAATATGTACTTTATAAGTATATGATAAATATGGAGAAAATCAAGAGAATAGCCGTATTAGTTACTATAATTATGTTACAATAGTAGCAGTAATTATTACAGTGTATTGGAGGCGTAGTATGACTGAAATACAAGCTCTTTTATTGATAAAATCGATTCTCGAATCCGCAGATATTCATGGTGTCGAATCTTTCTTGGCAGAGGATTGCGAATACATGTCCACTGGTCGTGGTATTATTGGCCGCAATCGCAATGAAACGATTGAGTTCTTATCCTCCATGGCTGAGTCTATCAAGGCAGATAATGTGCCTGTTACGTGCAAGGTCATGCATATTACCGATGTGTACGAGGAGGATGCGTTATTCCATGAGGGCCGTCATGGTTTGACTGTTTCTTATGAAAGCGGCGATAATTATGTGTACATGATTTTTGTAGATGTAAATGATGAAGGGCTCGTAGACCGCATCGTATCTAGTCAGGAAAACTATAGTATTGAGTATGATGATCTTCGCTTTGGCGATGATGAAAGCGAGTATGCATTCATTTCTGCACCAACTACTGTGAAAGATTGGATTACAGCCCTCAGCATGTGGCTTGAAACCGGGAATGTTGATGTAGACGATTTCTACCAATATATAGATGAAGACACACGTGTTGTATTCCAAAAGGGGGATGCTGAATCGATTACCCTTGAAAGCGGCCTTGATGTAGAAGATTACTTTGATCAGCTCATGAACCAACACTTTGATGCGGTACCTCATATCATTCGCGATGAAGAAGATGCCCTTATTTTAACCTATGGTCCTATGAGTGCCATTGCAACCCTCAATGAAGAAGGCGCACTAGCGCTTATTAGTATCTATATTGACACACGCGACGAAGATGAAGCCACTGATGAAGTTGGCTATATCGAAGAAGAACTAACCAAAACAACAACTACTGAAGAAGATTTATTTTAATTAACTCTATCAGTAACATGTACTAGACTTAGTCTAAATATATATGGTTAGTGTGATACTACCAGTTAAAAGTATTATATTTAGTCTAGAAATGTAAAAAACTACCAGTTAATTTCACGTTGTAGTAGATCGCCCTCCTGTTATTGAAGATCGGTTTACAAAACAACATGACTAACTGGTAGTTTTAAATTTAATTAGAAATAATTATTTTTAACTGGTAGTATCTACATTTCATCATGGTCTTTAATGAGACCAGCTTTTTTCTTTTTCCAATAGGAGTAGTAGAATGGCAAGATTACGATACAGCCACCTAGACCCCATAGTAATTGGTTAGTTTGTGCTTGGGCGAGCATCCAAAGGGATGTGCCAATAGCGATGACTGGGATTAAGTAGCCACCAGGGATGGTGTAGGACCGAGCTTTATCTGCCCATTTGCGACGGAAGATAATAACGGCCAAACATGTTGGTAGGTATTGTGTAAAACGAGATACTGCACTAATAGCTGCTAGTGTAGTAAAGGAACCAGACCATGCGAGTAATACACTAGCAATGGCTGTAACAATAGCTGCGACATATGGTGCATTGTAACGATTGCGTTTGGCTAGAGCACTTGGCAACATACCATCTTCTGCCATGGATGTTGCTACACGAGGTGCATAGTAAGCTTCTGCAAAGTTGATACCACCCATAGAGATTAAGGTACCTATTAATACGATATACATACCAACAGGACCAACGATTGCATTAAACGCATCTTGTACTGGAGCTTTTGTATTTGCTAAGTCAGTACCAAGTACACCAATTGATACGGCAAGGATAGCCATATATAGGACAGATACAAGAAGCATGCACATGATAATAGCACGAGGCAAATTCTTTTTAGGGTTTTTCATATCCTCTGCAGCAATGGCAATAACTTCAAATCCTGTATAGGCAAAGAATAGAAGAACTGCTGCTTGTGCAAATGATCCATCTACATAGATGTCTTGAGGAAAGAGTGGTGTAAAGTTAGCACCATTTATAAAGAAGATACCAATGGCAATAAATAGAGCAAGAGGAACAAGTTTAGAAATGGTAATTAAGTTATTAACGAATTTAGATACATTAACACCAAAGATATTTACAATCGTAAGACCTATGATTAAGATACCTGAAATGACATCTTTTGCAAAATCATTACTTAATGCTGGTACTGCTGCGCCGAGTGCGGTAGCAAAGCCAACGGCCATGGCCGCCCAAGCAATAACAGTTACAATCCATTTGAGAACGCCCACTTCAAAGGCCCAAAAGTCACCTAATGCGTGCTTTGCATATAGATAAGGACCGCCATTACGTGTGAATAGGCTAGCTGCTTCTGCAAAGCAAAGGGCGATACAACCTGCAATAACGGCGTCAAATAGTAGGACGCCTAAACTAGCGGAACCAATGATAGAATACGCTTTGTTTGGTAGTAGGAAGATACCAGTCCCTACAATACCATTGATGCCTAGGAGTACAATACTCCAAAAGCCAAATTTTCCTGTTTCTTTCATACTAAAACCTTCCTACTATTTAGTTATATTTTCTCGAGCTGCTGTTACAAAGGCAGTAAATAAACGTTTTGCATTCTCATCTGTTTCAGACATCATTTCTGGATGGAATTGGCAGGCTACTAACCAAGGATAGGAGGAGTCTTCTAAACCTTCTACAGTACCATCCTTAGCTCTTGCTACTACTTGTAAACCTTTACCAACATGTTTTACTGTTTGATGATGGTGAGAGTTAGTAATCCATGTGGAGCGACCAATTGCACTGGCTAGTTTTGATTCAAATTCAATATCTACTGTATGAGTGCCAAGAGAAGGTGTTTGGTTTTGTGAATGTTTTATCGTACAGTTTTCGTCATACTTTAAATCTTGGTATAGAGAACCTCCACGATATACATTTAAAATTTGAATGCCTCGGCAAATACAAAAGATAGGAATCTGTTTTTCTTCCGCTGCTTTCAATAATGCAAAATCAAATTGATCTCGTTCAGGGAATACATCGCCTAGACCTTGCAATGGTTCTTCACCATAATTAAGTGGGGATACATCGTGACCGCCAGATAATAATAAGGCGTCGAGTTTTGCCACTGTTTCACGGGCTACGTCGAGATTTTTTGTAAATGGAATGATAACTGGAATGCCACCAGCCTCTTCAATGGAGCGTGGATAATCATGGTTTACATAAGAACGTAACAAATCTACATAGGCACCACTAGTATCTCGTAAGATATTACCAGATACACCAATAAATGGTTTTGTCATAATATCACCTCATATGTGTAAAATATTGTACAATTAGTATAATTTTAGTATATCAAATATTCGTGAATAAATAATACTACTATTGTAATTAATTATAAAACTTATACGTACTAAAATATGTTAAGAATGATACATTTTCTAAAATTCATATTGCTTTTGTAGGAAAATCATATACATATATGTTTTGTTAAAAACATGGTATGATAGATTACGAATAAACTGTACGGGAGGTTTACTATGGTTTTTCTTACATCCTTACAGAGCATCATACCTATTGTATTGCTAATCTCGCTAGGGTATATATTAAAAGGGCGAGGGATGTTTCACCCTATATTTAGTGGTAACCTATCTAGATTTATCATGTCTGTTGCGTTACCAGCCGGTGTATTCGTATCTGTATTGCATCATCTACATACATCGGATTTATGGAATCTTCGATATGGGATGCTAGCCGTTACATTAACCTATGTAATTGCGTATATCGTTGCTTTTATCATGATGAAAGTACTGAAAGTACCTCGAGGTAGGCGTGGTATTTTTATAAATATGGTAGTTAATGATAACTGCTTATTTATTGGATTGCCAGTGCAAATCGCCCTCTTTGGTCAAGATGCGCTACCATATTTCTTGTTATATTACATCGGTAATACCATTTCAGTATGGATGGTAGGGGTATTCCTTATAGAATTAGATCCACTACCTAATGTCGAATTAGGTTTTGATAATAGTAAAACGGATGGTATAAGTAATAGCACAGTAGATACAGAAACAAAGCGTAAGAAGTTTAAATTTGATTTAAAGAAGTTATTACCTCCACCATTGTTAGGGTTCTTTGTAGCATTGATATTCTTATTCTTTGAAATTCCTTTAGCACCAATTTTACATACTACATTGAATTACTTAGGTGATATGGTAACCCCATTATCTTTGATTTATATTGGTATCGTACTTCATGATGCGGGGCTAAAAAGTATGAGTCTTAATAAAGATTCTATTGGTGGTATTATCGGTCGTTTTGTAATTTCACCGATTATTATGTTCTGTGTCATTCTGGGTTTGCAATATGGCGCAGGTATCGTCCTAGAACCAATAGCAATCATTACCTTTGTTGTACAATCGGCAGGGCCCGTTATTGCAGTATTACCAATTGTAGCCAATGAATCGAAATCTGACTTGCCATTTGCTACAGGGCTTGTCATGATTAGTACTATATTATTTGTAGTAGCTATACCAATTATTATGGAAATCCTAACTATGATAGGCATAACAGCATAAACAATAAAAAGGTCTGACTATAATGTCGGACCTTTCTTATTATTGTCTTTAGACTGGTTCGCGACGTAGTCGCGAATTATTAAACCACCCGCTATGCGGGTGCGGCAACGAAAGTTATACAAAAAAATCACCTTGCTTAAGTATAATGTAGGTGTTCAAGCCGCATTATATGCAAAAGAAAGGTGATTTTATATGGCAACAAAGACACAGAGCCTTGCGCACACAAAATGGTTATGCAAATACCACATAGTATTTACACCTAAGTATAGACGTAAAGTTATATATAATCAATACAGAAATAGTTTACGTGAAATACTGAGACGTTTATGTGAATATAAGGGCGTCAAGATTATAGAGGGGGAGCTTATGGCTGATCATGTGCATATGCTAGTATTAATCCCACCTAAAATATCAGTATCATCTTTTATGGGATACTTAAAAGGGAAAAGTGCATTAATGATGTTCGATAAACACGCAAACTTAAAGTATAAATTTGGAAATAGACACTTTTGGTCCGAGGGTTATTATGTTAGTACAGTAGGTTTAAATGAGGCTACAGTAAAGAAATATATACGTGAGCAAGAGTTACATGACCAAATGAAAGATAAACTTAGTGTAAAAGAATATGAGGACCCTTTTAAGGGTAGCAAGTAATACACATCCCCTTTAAGGGGAACGTTACGAGTCAATGGCTATGCGGCTTGAACGTAGTGAAAGCCAGCGCCTTTAGACGCTGGCCTAGTACTACGGGCTTATAGCCCGTGAGCAAACCACCCGTTTTACGGGTGGTTCTGATTTACCTAAATATGTAAAAATGATAAACTATAAAATAAGTGTTAAAAGTATAAAATATCCTATTGCGTTTGAGGAGAGAATTATGAAGTTAAGGCGTTTACTAATATTAAGTTGTATTGGTGTTATAGGTGCAATGGGCATTTCTCAAGCCATTGAGGTTAATATTCCGGGAGCGCATCCAGATATTCCTAAAGAGGCCTATCAAGAATATCGTATTCAGGGGGACGTGGCAAAAAAAATTGATGACCGTCAAGCAAGGGAAGTAAAAAAATGGGCACAAAATCAACCAAATTATAATAATGAAAAATTAGCTGATGATATTTATAGATCACAAGAATTAGTGAGGGCGATTTATCAGTCTAAAACTGTATATATTATTACAGATAATGGGGCAGATATTAAATATACTAGTCCAAAAGAAAGTATATTAGGATGGTCTATTGATCCTAAACATTTTTCTAAATATCCTATTAAGAATGGTGGCATAACTTTGTCAGGAGTAGCTGATTATGGCTATGAAACAAGACCACAACCTAAAGGTTCTAAGTGGGAAAATACAAATGTTGAGTATGCAGACGTAAATAAATCTATCATACAGGATGTGATTAGAAAGAATTTAGAAAAAGAAAAGATAGTTCCTCGGTTTGTAGATGGAGGTGTTTTTACATATCCTGGTCTAGAGAAAGCAACTTGGGATGTAATAGGCTTAGATAATCATCATGTAGAGGGGACAATTAATTTTACGTTACCGAAAACACCGACTCTTTCTTATCATATAGGGCAATCTCTCAATAATGATATTATAAAAAATATTATTAAAGACGATACGCAACGTTCCATCTCGGACACAATGGGACCATTGGCTAATTTTGTGTTACCTTCGATTAAGTCTGCTAGTGATGTGTTGGAATATACTGATCCAGTACGTCTTGGACCTTATACATTCAGAGTATTAAAAAATAGTAAATTTAAGGAGCATGAAGTTATAGGTAAAGCGGATTATGATATCTATCAAGCAGGACGTATTAAGGCTGTATTGGGTAAGCAACCTTTAGCAGAAGGTCTTAGTGTTGAGAAAAAGAATATTCTATATAGTTATTTAAGAATGATTGTTGAAAATCATGGATTAAAAGGGCATAAACGATTACAATATGCCACAGTTTGGAATAATAGTGTACCTGCATTATACTTTGAAGCGGTTAAAGAAAATTCAACACTCTTTGGTATGGTATTATATGATAATCAAAATATATATACGTATTATTTATATAAACCACATGATGTTCATGTAAGTAATTATAAATTGCGTGATGTGATTCAATATGTAGATATTAAATCTAGTAAAGGGTTATTTGACAAGGCTACTGTAGGGATTGGTTTTACTCCGAATCGAATCCAATTTATGGAAGTACGTCCAGATAATAAAAAAGTTGTTAATGATAAAAAATAAGTAGCAATAAAAAATAATGTAATAGTTAGCGTAAAAAAGAGGTTTAACACTTAAGTGTTAAACCTCTTTTGTTATGATTATCTAAAGAATCTACCAATGAGTGGCATGCTTGCACCATCATTTTTATTAAGTCCTTTTAGAAGAACCATGATAATAACATAGAGCAATAAGCCTTCGATACCTGTGAGTATGAAGTTAACCCACATTGGTAAGATATCTGTTAAGTAGTGGTAACTCATAAAGATGAGTATACCCATGACACCGGCACTGACCACATTTTTCCATAGAAGGGAAATATCGAGGAAGTAGCCTGTATATTTTTTGATATAAATCAAGTTTAGCAATGCAGCAAAGCCAATATCAGCAACTGTTGCCCAAGCAGCACCGCCGATACCAAGCCATGGGATGGCCGTTAATGTCCAGTTCAAGATGACTTTGATTACTAACGCAATACCCATATTAATTACAGGAATACGCGGTTTGTTAAGACCTTGTAAGATACCTGTTGTTACTTGGTGTACACCGAGGAAGAAGATAGAGAACGCTGTAATTTGCGTTGCTAATTCTGCCTTAGGTGCATTATAAATCAAGGTTACTGTTGGGGCAGCTAAGACATATAATAGTACCGTAAATGGTACAGTAGCCATAAATGTCAATCTCATGGAGCCAGAGGTACGTTCATAAATACCTTGATGATCGCGTTTGGCAAAGGCATGAGAGATAGCTGGAACAATGCTTGTTGCAAGAGCCGCTGTAATAATGGTTGCCAAGTTGATGAGCGGCACTGCCATACCTGTAAGATAACCGAACAGTTCTGTTACTTCATTCATCGGAAAACCAGCATCTAAGAGTCGACGTGGTACGATGAGCAAATCGAGGTTAGCCGTCAGTGGCAACATGATACTTGCTAAGGAAATTGGAATAGACAATGTTAAGAGTCGTGACAAAATTTCTTTAGCTGACTCACGGGGACCATCGTAGCTTTCACCAGTGCTACTTGCCTTAGGCAATTTGTAGTAATAGTACAAGAGCACTAAAAAGGCACCAAAGGCACCGACACCAGCACCTAAGCTAGCACCACCTGCAGCAGCTGGTAGACCATAAGGTAACAAGATAGCTGCGGCACCGAGCATGACGATAACACGTAACAGTTGTTCTACGATTTGGCTGACCGCCGTTGGCGTCATCATTTCATAGCCTTGGATATACCCGCGGAAGCAGGAAATCCACGTTACAAAGAATACTGCCGGAGCGAGCGCGATGATAGAGTAGTAGGCACGGCTTTCAGCAATGAGACCACTAGAGATTAGCCAATCTGCACCAAAGTACATGGCAAGACTGGCGATAAAGCCTGTAATGGTTAACATTGTAAAAGATATATTGAATACTCTCTTAGCACCACCAAAGTCGTGTAAGGCTAATCGTTCTGCCGTCAAAATAGAGATGGCAATCGGCACACCTGCGCTCGAAATTTGTAATAGTAACAAATAGATAGGAAAGGCCATCTGGTAGATACCGATGCCTTCACCACCCAAAATGCGGGATAGAAGAATCCAGTTAATACTACCGATGGCTTTCACTACGAAACCGGCAATGGTTAAAATTAAGGTTCCTTTTAAAAATCCACTAGCCATTGATTATAGTTTGTTGGAAGAACCTAATACATTTTTGATTTTGTGAGCTACCATGCCTTTAATAGCATCACGAGCAGGTCCTAAGTATTTACGAGGGTCAAATTCGGATGGATTTTGAGCCAAGTATTCACGTACAGATGCAGTCATAGCAAGACGAAGGTCTGTATCGATGTTGATTTTGCAAACTGCCATTTGAGCTGCTTGTCGAAGCATTTCTTCAGGTACGCCTTGTGCACCAGGAATGTTGCCACCGAATTCGTTACATTTAGCTACGAATTCAGGCAATACGGAGGATGCACCATGCAATACGATAGGGAAGTTAGGCAACAATTCGCCAACTTTTTTCAAACGATCAAAGTCGAGGTAAGGGTCGCCTTTGAATTTATAAGCGCCGTGGCTAGTACCAATAGCAATTGCTAAGGAGTCTACACCTGTAAGATGTACGAATTCAGCAGCTTGTTCTGGGTCAGTGAAGCGAGCATCTGCATCGGATACATTTACATCATCTTCAACACCAGCTAAACGGCCCAATTCTGCTTCTACTACAACGCCATGAGCATGAGCATATTCAACAACTTGTTTAGTGATTTTTACGTTTTCATCGAAATCATGGTGAGATGCGTCAATCATAACAGATGTAAAACCGCCATCTACACAATCTTTACAGATTTCGAAGGAATCGCCGTGATCAAGGTGAAGAGCGATAGGTAAGTTGCTGTCTTCAAGAGCTGCTTCTACGAGTTTTACAAGGTAAATATGCTTAGCATATTTACGAGCACCTGCAGATACTTGCAAGATAAGAGGGGATTGTTCCTCTTTTGCAGCATCTACGATACCTTGTACGATTTCCATGTTGTTTACATTGAAAGCGCCAACAGCATAGCCGCCTTCATAGGCTTTTTTGAACATTTCTGTAGTAGTAACTAATGGCATGTTGTCCTCCTTGGCCATAGGGCCTGTCATATCATGTTATTAATACTGTGACTGCTAGTATTTCTAGCGCATATGAGCTAGATAAAAAACTAGTGTTATTGCAATCATATATCAATTCAAGTTAAGTATATCAAGAAACACTATAAAGGGCCAATATTTTTTGTATAACTTATGCATAAAATTCGTTAAATTTTATGGCCCATGTGGGCTAATTTTTATGTATTAGTGTTTATTTTGTAAATAATGATTACCTTAGTAGGTCAGTAATGCCTTCATATCCGATGGTATTGGTGCCTGTAGTTCTAACCATTCATCTGTCATGGGATGGTAAAAGCTAACTCGTGATGCATGGAGTGCTTGGCGTCCAATATAGTTTAAATGACCACCATATAAATCATCTCCCGCTAGGGGATATCCCAGTTGAGATAGATGGACACGAATTTGATGGGTTCGCCCTGTATGTAACAAACATTGAACATGAGTGAAGTATTGGTCTCCCATATTTTGACTAATGACATTACTACCAAGAACCGTTATATCTGTGTGAGCTGGTTTACCTTCGCTCGTACAACAACGCTCGATAATACTACCTGGTTTGCGTCCGATAGGCCAATGAATGCTTATAGAATTAGCAGGTAATTGACCTTCTACAATAGCATCGTAGTTTTTATGAAAATGAGTTAGCTTTTTATCAAACGCATGTTGTACTACAGAGGTTTTTGCAATGATAACAATGCCAGAGGTATCCTTATCCAATCGATGAACAGGATGAAAATCATAATGCTGATTTGTCTCTTGGTAGTAATGTAGAACACCATTTGCTAAGGTATGATCTCGTACCGTAGAGGTGGGATGCATGAGTACACCAGCCTCCTTGTTGATAACTAGAATATACTCATCTTCGTAGACAATATCTAGATTCATAGGGCTTACACTAAATTCTTGCTCAGGTGTTAATTCCATAACGAGATGATCACCACCATGTACTAGGGTGTTCCACGTAGAAGCATTGCCATTGACTGTTATGATACCGTCATTTCGCAATCGCCGCCTCATACGTTGTGAAATATGCTGTTGTTTTATAATATGATTCATAGATTGCGTATGTACGTCAGAATCTACAATCAAGTCGATTATGGTTGCTGTTTTCATGGCTTTTATTATATCAAATAAATAGTAAATGAAGAATTTTTCATTATTTGTTGTATTTATATAGTCTCGTATAGTATAATCTTTATTAATGTATTTTATATATTTTTTATATGTAAGCATGTAAGCTTTTTATGGTACTGCAATTTTGTTTTAGCAGTTCAATTTCTTAGAACCATATAGAGAGTCAATATGGTTTACTTTGTAAAAGGAGAGGTTTATGAATCTTAACAAGAAATCCTTATTAGTCGCTTGTGTGTTGGCGGCTATGTCTACAAGTGCTTTCGCAGCATCTACTACAACATCTACTACTAGTACAACAGTGATGAATCAAGATACACCAACATCTACTAGTACAAAAGTTACACGTGAACAACATACTTCGACTCTATCTACATCTACAACAACAACTACAGAAAAATCTTCAAACCGTTCTAGTAGTACCTCTGTGGGCGTAGGTGTTGGTATTGGTCGACTTGATACCTTCGTACCTATTTCTGGCGCTGTTAAAGAGCCACCAGCAGGTGTAAAAAAGGCTATGAAGGTATTGAAAGATGACTCCTTATTACAACAAGGATATTTAGGCCTTGTTAAAGAAAAAGGAAAATGGGGTATCGTAGGTACTAATGGTCAAGTCGTACTTGCGCCAGCCTATAAATCTTTAGACGCATCTAGTAAAAAGGATGGTACTTTCTTTGTTGAGGAAGGTAAAAATAAAATTTCTCACATTAAAGGCGATGGTACTGTATTAGAATCCGGCAAAGAAGCGCAAGAAGCTTTATATAGCAGCCTTAATGAGAAGAATACAGCTGTTAAAGAGTTGAATGATTTTGATCCTAAAACTGTTAGTCAAAACTATCCAAGTGATTCTTATGTAGCTTTCACAGAAAAAGGTAAATTAGGATTTAAAGATGCTAATGGCAATGTAGTAATTCAGCCTCAATTTAAAGCATTATCCGATGTAGAAACTAAATTTAGTGAGGATCGCGCCTTTGTAAAAGCTAATGGTAAAGTGGTAGCTATCGATGGTAAAGGTACTGTATTGTTTAACGCTCCATCTAATGAAGTATACCCATATAAAAATGGCTTAGCTGAATTCCGCCGTAAGGTTAGTCACTTTGGCCTTGGTGGTATTCTAGGTCTTGTAGGTATGGGCTACTTGTATAATCATGGTGGTGTATATCTTGATGGCCTTGGCGGTCTTGTAGATGACGGCATGAAGCGCGGTTATATTGATCGTAATGGTGCTGTTGTAATCGATAGCAAAAACGATTATGTGTACCCTATGGAAGAACATGGTACCTTGGTTCGTAATGAAGGCAAATTAGGCTTTATGAATCGTCAAGGTCAATATGTAATTCAACCTGGCAACTATGAAGCTGGTACAATCGATGTAAACAACGTGTTGTTAACATTAAAAAATAAAGATACTAATAAATATGGTATTTTCGATATGGAAACAGGCAAACAAGAGGTACCGTTTAAATACGATACTATTGAGTTTGTAGGTGAACATGAAATGTCTGTCACTAACGATACAAATCGTTATGTAGTAGATATGGCTACTGGTCGCGTTATCTATAAAGGTGATAAATCTATGAACGTAAAAACCTTCCTTGGTGATACGTATACATGGGTATATAACAAAGACGGCAATTATAAGATTCTATCCCTTGATGGTACAGTGACAGAAACTCCAGTTATGAAAGATATTTCTGGTACTGGTAGCTTCTCTCATGGTTACAGCCCAGTAAAAATTAAAGGTAAATGGGGGGTTATTAATTCTAAAGGCGAGTTAGTAGTTCAACCTTCTTACGATGAAATTACAATTTTATAATGATTATGTTAAGACTGTACTTGTAAGAGTGCAGTCTTTTTCTATTTCTTGACTATATTGATTATATGTATAAATTTTTTGTATTTATCTATATATTTATTCAATAGATATTCAATGGACAATCCTCTTATGATTAATAATAGTTATAATTAAAAATATCGATTTACCTAGAAAATAAGCCTGTTATAAGGTATAATTATAGAGATATATTCCGATTTGGTGTACATTTACACTTTCACTTGGGATATGAGGATGATGAAAGTAATGCTATGAACCCCATGCCCAACGGGTTCAGGTGTAGGAGGTATAAAATGGCTAAAGATTGTTCCTTTGACGTTGTGTCCGAAGTGGATATGCAAGAGGTAGATAATGCGGTAAACCAAGCTAAGAAAGAGATTGGTACGCGTTATGATTTCCGTGGTTCTAAAGCGGAAATTAGTCTTGAAGGTGACACTATTAAAATCATCGGTGATGATGAATATAAATTGAATACCATTATCGATGTATTAAAAGGCAAAATGGTTAAACGTAACGTAGCGATTAAAAATCTTGACTACGGCAAAGTTGAACCAGCTGCTGGTGCTACAGTTCGCCAAATCATTACTATTAAAAAAGGCATTACAAAAGAAAATGCTAAAGAAGTAGTAAAAGCAATTAAAAACATGAAAATTAAGGTACAAGCATCTATCCAAGAGGATCAAGTGCGCGTATCTGGTAAGGATAAAGATGATTTGCAAGCAGTAATCCAAATGTTAAAACAATTGGATATCCCTGTAGAATTGCAATTCGTTAACTTCCGTTCCTAATAACATATGTCTATAAGATAGGGTTAGTTAAATTCGCATGAGTTGCTAACCCTATTGGTGTAGGAGGCCTTATGAGAGTAGAGGACATGAAGGGTGGCTATACCACAGGTTCATGTGCTACGGCAGGTATGAAAGCTGGTTTATTGGCCCTCTTAGATAAGAACATCGTGGACCAAGTGGTCATTGAAAATCCTCAAGGTCAGTATATTGAAGTGCCTATTAAAGCCGTAGAGGTTATATCCGATACAGAGGCTAAGGTGACCGTTATGAAAGACGGCGGCGACGATCCTGATGTAACTCATGGCAATGATGTGGAAACGACGGTGACTCTTGATAATACTGGTGAACTACGATTCCGAGCGGGATTTGGCGTTGGAACGGTAACTAAACCGGGCCTTGCGATGCCGCCAGGAGAACCGGCTATCAATCCAGGGCCTAGGGCGATGATGAACATCGTCTTTGAAGAGCATTGTGTACATGGTCAAGGTGTAACGGTAACGGTGAGCGTACCAAACGGTATGGTTTTAGCTAAGAAAACGTTAAATCATACCCTAGGTATCGAAGGTGGTATTTCCATTATCGGTACTACGGGTATCGTTAAGCCTATGAGTGAAGAAGGGTTCAAGAACTCTTTAGTACCTCAGCTAAAGGTTATGAAAGCTAATGGTTGTGAAACGGCTGTTCTTGTGCCGGGCCGTATTGGTCAAGATTTAGCTGAACAAGTATTAGGTATTCATAAGAACCAAATGGCCGAAACGAGTAACTTTATTGGCTTTATGCTTGAAAAAGCCGTTGAAATTGGTTTCAAGCGTATCTTGATCATCGGTCATATTGGTAAGCTCATAAAATTAGCTAGTGGTAGTTTCCATACCCACAATCGCATGAGTGATGGCCGTATGGAAAGCATCGTAGCCTATGCCGCTTTAGAAGGGGCATCCCAAGCGGTGTGTGAAGAGCTATTTAATTGCCAAACCACAGAGTCTACGTTCCCTATTTTAGAACGAGAAGGACTGACTGGCGTATACCAACGTGTTGTAGATCGTGCATCATTACGTAGTGAGCGATATATTGCTAACGAAGCGGAGGTAGGTATCATTATTACCACCTTAAAAGGTGAGATTTTGGCAATGGATAAGCATGCAAAAGAGATAGGAGAGCTTGAACAATGGCACATACCTTGTATATCGTAGGCATTGGTCCGGGCAATCCTGATTATGTGGTGCCTAGAGGCCTTAATTTAATTAAACATGCCACTATATTGGTCGGTAGCGAACGGGCCCTAGAGGACTTTCAAGAGCCTGGCCAAATTACATACCCTGTAACAGGTAAGCTTAGCCTACTGGCTGAGCAAATTGAGCGTGAGCTCAACGACCATGATGTTGTAGTTATGGTAAGCGGTGATACAGGCTATTATAGCTTGTTACCGTATTTGAAAAAGAAAATTACCGCTAACCCTATTGAGGTGGTACCAGGCATTAGTTCTATGACCTTTGCCTTCGCACGACTCAATGAGGTATGGCATGATGCGGATTTAATGAGCTTTCACGGTCGCCAACCGGCACCAGAGAAACTCGTATATGAAGCAGGTAAAAAGATGGGGTTCTTAACGGATCCTGAATATAATCCGGCGCATATTGCGCGTATTTTAATAGATGCAGGTTGGCCAAAAGAAACGAGAGCAGCAGCCCTTGAGCGCTTAAGCTATGATGACGAAAAAATCGTAGACTCCACGCTAGAGGTGTTAACTGAGCTTGAAGGCTTTGGTCATTCTGTAATGGTGGTACTAGGATGAGACATTTTTTCGGAATTCCTGATGAGGAATTTATCCGCGGCGACGTGCCGATGACGAAATGCGAGATTCGCAAAGCCGTTATGAATGAGGCGCGTATCGAAGAGGATAGCATTGTCCTTGACGTAGGTGCTGGTACTGGATCGATTTCTATCGAAGCAGCCTTGGCAGCTCCTAAAGGGCATGTATATGCGATTGAACGCTTTGATAAAGGCATCGACCTTATCAATGAAAATATGAAGAAATTCAATGTAAATAATATGACAGTCATAAAGTCCAAAGCTCCAGAAGGCATGGAAGAATTGCCTGACCTTGATGCGGTTATCATCGGTGGTAGTGCTGGTGGTATGACTGGCATCATGGACGAAGCACAACGTCTATTAAAAGTAGGCGGTCGTTTAGTAGTTACTGCGGTAACGATGGAAACAGGTTATACCATCTTAAAAGAATTGAAAGGTCGTCCTTTCACTTATGAAGGGTACCAAATGTCCATCAGCCGTTACCGCAAGGCTGGTCCATATCATTTGTTAGACCCATTGAGTCCGATTTTCATTGTATCTGCAACGCGTATCGCAGAAGGAGAGTAATATGGTTGACGTACATATCGTAGGCGCAGGCCCTGGGGATCCCGAGTTAATTACTCGCAAAGGGTATCGTTTAGTGCAAGAGGCAGACGTTGTTATCTACGCTGGCTCCTTGGTAAACCCTGCCATTTTAGAGGCTTGTAAACCAAGCTGTGAAATTCATAACAGTGCTACTATGAACCTTGATGAGGTGTTGGCTGTTATGAAAGCTTCTGTTGAGGCTGGTAAAAGCGTAGTTCGCCTTCACACAGGTGACCCGGCAATTTACGGTGCGATTCAAGAGCAAATGGATGCACTGGCTGGCATGGGTATTTCTTATGAAGTTGTGCCAGGTGTAAGTTCTTTCCTTGCTACAGCAGCGGCTTTGAAACAAGAATATACACTACCTAATGTATCTCAAACAGTTATCATTACACGCATGGAAGGCCGTACACCGATGCCTCCAAAGGAAAAATTGCGCATGTTAGCATCTCATGAAGCAACTATGTGTATTTTCCTTAGCGTTCAAATGTTAGATAAGGTTGTAGCTGAACTCATCGAGGGTGGTTATGACAAAACGACTCCAGTGGCTATCGTGGTAAAAGCGTCTTGGCCAGACCAACGCATTATCCGCGGCACATTGGAAACCATTGCGGAAATCGTAGCGAAAGAAGGCGTATTGCGCCAAGCTATGATTGTAGTAAGCCATGTATTAGATAGTGAATACGAATTATCTAAACTTTACGACAAAGGGTTTGCTCACATGTACCGCAGTGCTAAGGACTAGTATAATGAAAGAACTAGAAACTGGTGCGCCTATGACGGGAACTAAGAAAAATAGAACGGCTATTCTTTCCGTTTCTGAACGAGGCGCAAAGCTAGGTCAACGCATCAAGTCTTTGGTGGCACCTCATGCGGATTGCTTTGAAAAAGAAAACCGTTCTTCTGGTGGAGAGGCTATTTACTTTGACTCTCTTAAAAACCATATTGGACAGATTTTCAAAGATTACGACCAAGTGTTATGTATTATGGCACTCGGTATCGTAGTGCGCATGATTGCACCATATATTGAGCATAAATCCAAGGATCCTGCTGTAGTTGTAATGGACGAAGTAGGACACCATGTAATTAGTTTATTATCTGGTCACCTTGGGGGCGCCAACGAATGGACGCAGTCCATTTCGCTGGCTATCGATGCGGACCCAGTCATTACAACTGCTACGGATGTAAACGGATTGCCAGCGCCTGACGTGTTGGCGCGCCATGAGCATTTGTTGGTGGATGATTTTCAAACCTTAATCAATGTGAACTCTGCCATCGTAGGGGGAGAGCCGGTTGATTATTATATCGATGCAAGCTTAGAGAATGCTGAGCATTTAGCGGAAGTTACAAAAGCTCATATTGGTGAACATGGCATGGTTCACCTTGTTTCTTTGGAGCAACTAGAGTCTATGCCATGTAAAAATGAAAGCTCTGAAGAGGGTGCTTCTCGGGTGGTCATTACGGACAAAGTAATAACCGAGTATGGTCATCAATTGATTTTGCGCCCTCGTACCTATACGATGGGTATTGGCTGTCGTCGAGATACACCGAAGGAATTAATCCTTGACGCCATACAACAGTCTCTGGCAGCGCATAAGCTTTCACCAAAGAGCCTTGTAACGGCAGCATCGGTTATCGTTAAACAAGACGAAGTAGGCCTCTTAGAGGCTATGCAAATTATGGGGTGGCCTATCGTGTTCTATACACAGGACGAGATGGCACCACTCATTGAAGAACAAGAATTAAAAGAATCTAATTTTGTAAAAGGAACTATAGGAGTAGGAAACGTATGCGAGACAACGGCATTATTAGCGGCCAAGAGCCGAACATTAATACAGCACAAAACAATTTATCCCAAAACAACGGTAGCCATTGCACAGGTAACATCAAAGTAATCGGCATCGGCCCTGGCGATGAAGAGTTTATGACACCTCAAGCGCGCGAAGCTATCTTAGCGGCTGATCGCGTTGTAGGTTATTTGACATACCTTGACTTGATTAAAGACCTTATCGAAGGTAAAGAAACTGTAGGTACTGCAATGATGCAAGAAGTTGATCGTTGCCAACAAGCTGTTGATTTGGCGGTAGAAGGTCATCAAGTAGTTGTAGTATCCTCTGGTGACTCTGGCGTATACGGCATGGCAGGCCTCGTATTGGAACTTGCTAACAAAGTACCAGCAGAAAAACGCCCTTCCGTAGATATCGTGCCAGGCCTTAGTGCTGTAAACGTAGCAGCATCTGTATTGGGTGCACCTTTGATGCATGACTTTGCAGTAATTTCCTTGAGCGACTTGATGACTCCATGGGATCTTATTAAAAAACGTGCTGACCTTTGTGCACAAGGCGATATGGTTATCTCCTTGTACAACCCACGCAGTAAAAAACGCGTTACTCACTTAGATGAAGTTCGCGAAATCGTCCTTAAATACCGCGACCCTAAAACACCTGTTGGTATCGTGCAAAAAGCAGGTCGTCCAGGTCAACATATGGTAATTTCTGACCTTGAAAACTTCACAAAAGAAGAAGTAGATATGCAAACACTTGTTATCATTGGTAACAGCCAAACCTATGTTGAAAATGGTCGCATGATTACACCTCGAGGCTACAAATTATGATTTGGGTCATTGCCGGTACTTTGGATGGTCGTACCTTAGCAGTAGAAATCCAAAAACGGACTGGTGAAGATGTGCTTGTTACGGTTGTCAGTCAATATGGGGCAGAGCTTGCTGCCCATAAAGGCATTACCGTACATACGGGCCGTCTTGACCAAGAGGCGATGCAAAACTTGATTAAAGAGCACAATGTACGACTCTTAATTGATGCAAGTCATCCGTATGCTGCTATTGTTACAGCTACGGCTCAAGATGCAGCAAAGGCCGAAGGTATACCTTTTGTTCGCTTTGAACGTAAAGAGGTACCATTACCAGAGTATGATAAATTACATATCGTAGTGGATGAAGTTGAAGCAGCGAATTTGGCAGGCAAGTTAGCAAAAGAAAATAATAACCATGTGTATTTGACTACTGGTAGTAAGACAATGCACATCTTTGCTAAATCTGAAGCCTTGCAAGATTGTGAAGTATGGACACGCATTTTGCCAACTGCAGAGGTGTTACAAATGATGGAAGACCTCAATGTGAGTCCAAAACGCATCGTTGCTGTACAAGGTCCATTTTCTTACGATATGAACCGCATTATGTTCCACGATACAAAGGCTAGCGTTGTAGTTATGAAAAACTCTGGCCTTGTAGGTGGTGCTGATACAAAATTACAAGCAGCCATGGATCTTGGCATCCATGTTATTGTTATCGATCGTCCACGTGTTAAGATTGAAAGCCACGTGGTATCATCGAATGATGAATTTTTCAAATTATGGGAGGACACTAATGGATTACGTTAAAAATCCTAAAGAGATTGAAGATAAAAGTATGCAAATCATTTACGACTATGTAAAAGATTTAGGTTTAACAGATGATGAAGTACGTGTAGTATCCCGTACTGTACATGCTTCTGGTGACGTTGAATACGCTCAACTCGTAAGAATGAGCCCTGGTGCTGTTCAAAAAGGTATCGAAGCCTTGGAAAATGGTGCTAATATCTACACTGATGTAGAAATGGTGCGCACAGGTATCTCTAAACCAGCTCTTAAAATTCGCGGTAATGAAGTACACTGCTTGATCAAAGATGAAAACGTAGCTAAAATGGCTAAAGAATTGGGTGTAACTCGTTCCATTGCGGCTATGCGTACATTTGGCAAACAATTAGAAGGCCAAATCGTTGCTATCGGCAATGCTCCTACTGCATTGTACGAAGTATTGCGCTTAGCTCTTGAAGAAGGCATTAAACCAGCTCTTATCATTGGTATCCCTGTAGGCTTCGTAGGCGCTGCAGAATCCAAAGATTACTTGATGGAAGTATCCCCAGTTCCTTACATCACTGTAAAAGGTAACAAAGGTGGTAGCCCAATTGCTGCTTCCGTATGTAATGCATTGCTTTACACAGACGTTAAACGCAATGACATGCTCTTCGTAGAAGGTAAAGAGTCTAAATAATACAAAACCCGAATCGTATTTTTGTAGTTCTGCGATTCGGGTTTTACTGTATATTTTAGATACTACCAGTTAAAAGTAATATTTTTTACTAGCAATAGTGTGCTCTTTTCTTAGATACTACCAGTTAAAAATAAATATTTTTAACTGGTAGTATCTCTATAATTGGTGGTACTAGGTCTAAAATATAGAATTTTCAAAATGACTTATTTTGTATATGAAGATATGGAGAGGGGGTTCGTATGGCATCTATTAACGAACGAAAAGCTTTTCGTTTATCAGTGATTTTTATCTTACTTATAGCCGTTATAGCTTGTATGATTATATCTCTTATCTGGGGTTCTACACCTGTATCGCTAGCAGAGATATGGAGAACGTTATGGTCTGATGAATTAACAGATACGGCTTCACAGATTATTTGGAATATTCGCTTGCCCCGTAATATTGTGGCTGCTTTGGTAGGGGCCTGTCTTGCAGTATCGGGGGCTATATTACAAGCGGTTATGAAAAATCCGCTGGCGGATCCACAAATTGTAGGAGTATCCTCTGGTGCGGGCCTTGCCGGTGTTATCGTTCTCATATTATTCCCTGGTTACGATTATATTGTTCCTTTAGTAGCCTTTTTAGGTGCCATGGGGGCGGCCCTTATGGTATACGCACTGGCCTGGAAAAATGGGGTTAGACCTAGCCGTATTATATTAGCTGGTGTGGCTGTAGCTGCCTTCTTAGGCTCTGGTATTTCAGCGCTTCTCGTATTTTACGGGGACCGTGTACAAGGTGCTTTGCTCTGGATGGTAGGGGGCTTATCGGCTCGTAGTTGGCCACAGGTTGAGGTTATATTCCCGTACGCCATGATAGGTCTTTTCCTAGCTTGTTTAGGGGCAAAACGACTTACCATTTTAAGCCTTGGCGATGAGACTGCAAAAGGTCTCGGTCTTAAGGTTGAACAAACACGCTTTATGATGACTGCTGTAGCTGCTTTGTTAGCGGCGGGTGCCGTTAGTATTGCAGGCCTCATCGGCTTTGTCGGCCTTGTGATTCCTCATATGCTACGGCTTATTATCGGTAACGACTATGCGTATCTATTGCCAGGGTCTGCACTATTAGGTGCTTTTGTTCTCGTTGTGAGCGATACAGTAGGGCGCGTTCTCATGAGCCCTATTGAAATTCCTGTAGGCATTATCATGGCCTTCTTTGGGGCACCGTTCTTCTTGTATCTATTAAGGAGGGATAGCTGATGAGTACAAATAATTCTGCTATTGCTGTAAAACAGCTATCCGTAACGCTTGGAAATCGCCATATTTTACACGATATTTCAGTATCGATTCCAATGGGGAAAGTTACGACCTTAATAGGCCCTAATGGTTGTGGTAAAAGTACGCTTTTACGAACTATGATTGGGTATATTTCTAGTCCTAGTGAGTGTGTAACCATCTTTGATAAGCCATTATCCTCTTATTCACAAAATAAACTGGCTCGTCAAATGGCATTCTTACCACAAGTACCGAATATGCCGAAGGATATGACCGTAGAGGAGCTGGTGTACTGTGGTCGTTATCCGTACCAAAACTGGTGGAAGAATACGGCAAAAGAGGATAGAGAAATCGTAGATTATGCATTGTCTATTACGAAAACAGATCATCTTCGTCATCAGCTCATACCATCTCTATCTGGTGGTGAGCGGCAACGAGTTTGGATTGCTATGGCATTAGCACAAGAGCCAAAACTCCTTGTATTAGATGAGCCAACAACCTATTTAGACATCAATCACCAACTTGAAATTATGGAACTTTTAAAACGCCTTAACAAAGAGCAAGGTTTAACAGTTCTCATGGTGTTACACGACTTAACACAGGCGGTACAATACTCTGACTATATGGCTGTTATCAAAGCCGGTCACTTAATCGCAGCAGGAAACACAAAGGATATTACCTCGGATTCACTTTTTAAAGAGGTGTTCTCTGTAGACGTGCAAGTAGATAACTTTGATAATAAACCATATGTACGTGTGAAGGGCTTATTGTAGTTGTTGTTTGATAACTAGTATTATAGTGGTAACAAACATTATGAAAAGCATAAAATGGTAGTTATCAAAATATAATTAAGTTTGAATAATAGATATGAAAAAAAGGGCTATAACTAGAATGTACTAAATGCATTCTGTTATAGTCCCTTTTTTGTTTTTAAAACGTTACGTCTATGCCGTATGCTTCTTTTACTAAACGAGCCATAGCCTCAGGTGTTTGTAGACCTGGGTTTAATAGGAATAGTTTGGAAGGTAAATAAATAACGCGGTTATTTTGTACTGCTTTCAAATTAGCCCATGCAGGATTATCTGTCATGGCTTTTTTCATTGATTTAGTGATTTCTTCTTCTTTACCCATTGTTACAACAAAGATAATGTCAGGATTATCTGCTGCTAATGTTTCTAAAGAGTAAGGTACTGTTTTATCTGTTGTTGTTTTGTCCAAATGACTAGTTACAACATTTGTCATACCTAAGTCTTTAACCATCGAGGCTGTGATAGCAGTATCGGTTTCAGCTGTTACACCTTTACCAGTAGCACGTAATACAGCTACGCGGGCTGGTTGTTGGCTTTTAACGGCATCTTTTACTTTGGCAATGTTATTTTCATAGGTGGCAATGACAGTTTTTGCTTTATCTTGATGATTAGTTAACTCGCCAAGGAATGTTAAAAGTGGCACATTATCCTTAATACCATCATAGTCAATTAGAACGGTTGGAATTTTGCTAGATTGCAGTTGCGCTTCATACTTTTTATGTTGGTTTTCAAGACCTAATACTACATCTGGATTCAGACCTAGTAATTGCTCCATGTTAATGTTTGCAGTTTGCCCAAGAGCGGGTAGAGCTTCAATTTCAGGTGGCAATTTATCTGTAGTACTCACACGACTAATAGCTTTACCATCTACAGCATAGAGCATAGATAATACAGAATTAGATAAGACCGCAATTTTTTGAGGATCCTTTGGCACTGTATAAGTTTGACCATTAAAGGTCAATTCTTTTGTAGTAGCAGAAGAGCTGGATGTGGATTTACCACACCCAGCTAGTGCTAGTACAATCATAACCAAAGCGATACTACCAAGTAGTAGTTTTTTCATGATGTACTCCTATGTACGTTATGTAACGATACTAGTTAAATTGTAAAACTAATTATTTTTGTAATGCATCCCAAGCTTCATTAGCACGTTCCACGAAGATATTACGGATATTTTGGTTTTCACCTAGACCGTGAAGATAAGTATCTACTTTGAAACCGTCTTTTTCAAGAATGGATTTATGGGAATCTGGTTCATTACCTGCCATGTCGTTATTAGCATGGTCACCAGCTACCATCATGAATGGCATCAATGTAACATGTTTAATGCCATGCATTTTCAATTGAGGTACAACTTGTTCAAGATTTGGAGTGCCTTCTACTGTGTAGATGTATACGTTTTTCAACCCAAGGGAGTGAATACGATCTTGGATTACAGAGTAGTAAGCATTGGAAGGATCTGGAGTACCATGAGCCATGATAAGAAGGGCATCTTCTTTACCTAATTTAGGGAATTGAGATTGAACGGCTTTAATTGTTTGTACAACTTCATCGGTTTGGCCTTCTTGACCCATCCAGTACATAAGTGGAGTACCAAGGGTCATTTTTTTGAAGTTATTTTTGTAAAGGTTATAAACTGCTACATCATAGTTATATTCCATACCAGGAATAACATCTAAAGATGTTAAAGCTACACGAGAATAACCTTCAGATTTTAATGTATCTAATGCCTCTTCAGGTGTAGGATAGGTAATACCTTCTTTTTGTTGGATACGGTCACGGATGATATGGCTAGTGAAAGCAGTTACCACTTTAGTGTTTGGATGTGCTGCTTTAATAGCGTCTACAGTTGCATCAATAGTTTTAACGCGAGTTTCTTTGTATGTTGTACCAAAGCTCATAACAACGATAGCATCTTTGTTTTGAAGATTTTGAAGCTCTTTAGTTTCATGTGTGCGAACACCAATAGTAGATGCCTCTTTTAATGCTGGTGTAGGATCTTTGACTTCTTCATTTAATTGGTATGCTGCATGAGATACAACAGGTGTACCAACGGATACTGCTAAACCTAAAATGGCGGATGCTAATGCTAATTGTTTTTTCATTTTAATACTCCTATCCATAACTAAACTACAGTCTATACAATAATCTTAGTAGTGTAGATAAATTAATATAAATCCTTATAGGTTTATAGACTACTATAGATTAATTGCATATATAACCTCAAGCCAATCGTAACAAAGGGTAATAGGGGTGTCAATAAACCCCATACCCCTAGAAGTATAGGAAAAATAAGGTGTTTTTAAGAAATTAATGTGATGAACATAGTATAGTATTAGCTTTTATAATTACATTCTTTTTGGTTATAAGGATATGAATATGTGAATACATGAGTAATTTTATTTGATCTTTATTTAGGCATATTTTGATGGGGCCCCATAATATTACTACAAATATATTAAAAATGATGCCCTATACTTGTTTGCTCCTCGTTCCTGATGTCGCTACACAAGTACAGGGCATCATTTTTATTACTGTAGTTATGTAGGCGTCCCATCAAAATATGATATATAATAAATATAAATATAAAATTTTAGTAAAATAAAATTATCATTTAAAAGAGAGAAGGACTATGTTTGTTTTTTGAGAGAGAACAAATCCTTTTAAAACAGAATGTATACGATCTACTACATAATACTAGGATAGGTGGAAAAGCTTTTTTATTTATTATTTGGTAAGAGCTCTTGGCAATTTGTAAAAGACCTCTAGGTTTATATTCTATGAAATAGGAAATAGTTTATGATATATGATTTATTAATTTTAGGCATTAGCATATGGTTATTGTATGATATTTTTCTTATGTATAAAGTAAAGAATAAATCACAAGTCCTAATAGAGTTTATATTGTTTGCTGTATTAATTGCTGGATACTTAATAAATAAACTGTATGAAATTAACTATTTTGTATCAGATACATATTTTTATTTAGGTATGGTATTAGCGGTTATTATATATTGTTGTATATTATGGTTACATAGGTATAGATATATAAATACTGACGACGAGAGAAAAAAGAAAAGTATAATTAATTCAATTCTAACAATTCATGCAATCATATTTTTATATGGATTAGTGATAGTTTGGGTAGTATTCTTTTAGATTTTAATATGATTCTTAATTAAAAAATGGTGTTGGACTCCTTTGCGTTCAACACCATTTTGTGTATCTTGAAGTAATAGTGTAATGTATATATTAAATAGATTAGAGTACTATGGTTTTAAATTAGTAGGGTAGATATATTTGTGAATATTCTAATTGGTCTCTTTGGCTTATTAATGGTGAATTATCTCGTCATTATGGCTAGGTAACGAATAGTTAAAATTGTAATTGGTATCTTAGGGAATTGTATCTTTGGACCTTCATTATTTAGCGATTATATTGCTTTACCAAGTTATATGATTGCTTTGAAGTATATTTTAATTATTATTCTTTGTGTTGCTTGTGTCTTTGATCTATGGCGTCATAATCGCTCTGGCAAAATTACAGCTGGAGACAAGAGAAGGTATGATACCTTTACAGGTCGAATTAAGTTTATTGTTATATTTTTCCTTCTTTTATGTGGTGTTGCATCAGTTATACATTGTTTTGGTTGATTTTGATATTTTTTCTCATTGACTTCTATACATTAATCTTGTACTATTATTACATAGTAGTTGATAACAATTTTCAGTTATGAAGGTTGTATCATGTATGAGCGATATGGAGGTCACATATGAAAGGCATAATTATTGCATCCTTTGGATCAATTTATCAAGATGCTGTGGAGAAATCCATCGGCAGTATAGAGAAAAAAGTACGTTCCATGTATAGCGATATGGAGGTACGCCGTGTATTCTTATCTGATGCATTAGTAGAGAAGTGGAACGAGAAGTACGACGATAAGATTTCTTCTTTCACAGAAGCTATGCAAGATTTTGCTCGTCTTGGCATCGATGAAGTATACATTCAACCTGTAACATTAGTAGCAGATCAGTGTTACCAACAAATGCGTAAACAAGCATTGAAGTTTTTACATAGTAATGAATATGGTTTTAATCAAGTAAATATTGGTAAACCATTACTTACATCATTAGGTGTAAAAAACTATGCTGACGATTATGAAGCGACATTAGAAAGTATCGTGCGTCATGTTAATACAAAAGCACTTAATAAATCTGTAGTGCTCATGGCAAATGGTCAAAATCAATTAGAGTTTAGTACATTACAATTGAAAGCCATGTACGGCGCAGCACCAAATGTAGTAGTATTTACTACAAATGGGTTCCCTACATTTAAACAAGTACTTACATTATTAGATCGTATGGGACATAAAGACTTGTTAGTAGTACCATTAGCTCTTATTGGTTCTACACATTTAATGGACTACCTTGGTGGTGAGCGTTCTGACTCCATTTATGCATTGCTCGCTGAAGAAGGGTACAATGTAGATATTTGGAATGAAGGTCTTGGTGAAAACCCTTATGTACAAGATTTATTTTTGAAACATTTAGGCCAAGCTATCCGCATGTCTGATCGGAAGCGTCCCATGCCTCGTGAATCTGTAAAACCTGTAATGACAAACTCTCGTATGGAAGCACAAGGTATGATTTCTTAGTTTGATCTCTCATATAATTAGACATACATCTCTCCACACTCCTTTATATACGTAAAAGTCCTCCTTGTTGGAAATCCAATGAGGAGGATTTTTACTTTTACTATGAAAAATATTTATAATATCCATTTTATACGTCCTATGGTATGCCCCTAATGTGTCGTCTATGGTATGATTAAGATACATTATTAATTAGATAAGGAGACTTTCATGAAACAAGCTATTTTAGTTGTTGCTTTTGGGTCCACTGTTGACAGTGCTCGTGAACATAATATTGACTCCGTTGTGGAGCATATCCGTAAATCCTATCCAGATTATACTGTGGAATTAGCATTTTCTTCTCGTATTATCGTCAAGCGTTTACGTGAACGTGGTATTGAGGTACCTACCGAACAAGGGGCGTTAGAAAAACTTATCCAAGCAGGGTATACGCATGTGTATGTACAACCACTTCATTTCACTGGCGGTGAAGAGTTTGATAAATTGAAAAATAATATCCTTGCTCATGAAGGGGAAGGTCAGCTGGAAGTGCTACGTGTAGGTAGACCTCTTGTATACTATATGGGCCAAGAAGAGCATCCAGATGATTACCAAATCTTAATTGACCGTTTCATTAAATCTCTCAATATTTCTAAGGACGACGGTTTATTACTTGTTGGTCATGGTGGCCTAGGCTCTGGCAACTCCTCGTATGGTAATTTACAGTTTAAATTAATTCGTGATGGCCTTACAAATGTACGTATCGCCGTTTTAGAGAATGCTCCTTATGTGGCTGATGTAGCTATGCCATGGGAATGGCTTGATGGGAAGCGTCCAAATACAATTTATGTGCACCCATTATTATTAGTTCTTGGAGATCATGCACAAAACGATCTTTTTGGTGACGAAGAAGATAGCGTTATTAATGAGCTTGCCGATTATGGTTATGAAGTTAAACCAATCCATAGCGCACTTGGTGAATATGAAGCAATACAAGATATCTTCCGTCAACATGTGCAAGATTGTATTGATGATTTGTATGGCAAACGTAGTCCACATCGCCCAACAATTCCAAATATTAAATAGTAGTTTTGTATATCTTGCATAAATTAGTTATAATAAAAGATATGAAATTTATAAATAGAATGTAACTATAAGAATAGGAGAACCCCATGAAAGGTAAATTATATGGCATTGGCGTAGGCCCTGGCGATTCTGAATTAATGACTGTAAAAGCTGCTCGTATTGTAGGTGAAGCAGATATTATTATCACACCTAAAACAGAAAAGAAAGATGGTTCTGTAGCACTTAATATTGCTTCCCCATACATTCAAGAACATACAGAAATCGTTCCTGTAGTATTCCCAATGGTATTGGATGATGCTACACAAGAGGAAGGCTGGCAAGAAGCAAAACGCATTATCTTGTCCTACTTAGATCAAGGTAAAAGCGTTGTGTTCTTAACATTGGGTGATCCTATGTTCTACAGCACATACATGTATGTATATCGCTTGATTGAAAATACTGGTCATGAAATCGAAACAATTCCTGGCGTTACTGCTTTCTGTGCTATTGGTTCCCACCTTGGTTATCCAATCGTAGAGAAGGAAGAAGTATTAGCTATCGTTCCTGCTACAGCACCTAAAGAAAAAATCGATGCTGTATTAGCCGTAGCTGATGATGCAGTAATCATGAAAGTGTACAAAAACTTTGATGAAGTACAAGAAACATTGCTTAAACACAATATGGCAGATGATGCGGTTATGATTAGCCGTGTAGGTTTGCCGGATGAGCAAGTATATGTAGGCCTAGACAATATGCCAAAAGATACTAAACTCAACTACTTATCTACAATCCTTGCAAAACGTAAGGACCGTTAACAAACACGTCGTATTACGAGGTAATATCTATGAACACAGTACAGATTCCACGTGTTGTCATTGCTGGCACTAACTCTGGTGTAGGGAAAACAACTATCGTAGCGGGCTTATTGGCTGCTTATGCAAATGGTGGACGTACGGTGCAATCCTTTAAAGTGGGCCCGGATTATATTGATCCGGGCTTTCATAAAATTGCATCCGGCCGTGACAGCTACAATTTAGATACGTGGCTCGTGCCACCTCACAAATTAAATCCTTTCTTTGCTACTATGGCGCATGGAGTAGACCTTGCTATTATTGAAGGTGTTATGGGCCTTTATGATGGTGGTCGAGAAGGCGTTAGTTCTACAGCTCAAATTGCTAAGCAATTGAATGCACCGGTGGTGCTTGTTATCGATTGCAAAGCTATGGGTGAAAGTGCGGCAGCTATTGCTAAAGGTTTCCGTGATTATGATCCAGAAGTAAATTTTGGCGGTGTTATCTTGAACCGTTTAGGTTCTGCTAACCATGAGCGCATGGTTCGTGAAGGCATGGATAAGATAGGTGTACCTGTTATTGGTGCTATTTATCGAGATGATCGTATGCACTCTCCGGAGCGCCATTTAGGACTCACACCTATTACTGAGATTGATCCAACAGAGGCAATCAACACGATTCGCGAAGCCGTTGAGAAAATGGTAAATTTAGATCAATTGTGGGATATTGCATTTAGTGCACCTGCTATTGAGTTGCCAGAGGCTGTAGATGCTAAATCCGTTGAAAAGCGAGTTAAAATTGGCGTAGCCTATGATGAGGCGTTCTCTTTCTACTATCCTGCAAGTTTATCTGCCTTAGAAGAGAAGGGGGCCGAGCTCGTTTATTTTAGCCCTCTTAATGATTTAGTGATTCCCGAAGTAGACGGCCTTGTATTTGGTGGTGGCTTCCCTGAAATGTTCTTGTTCCAACTCTCTAGTAACGAGTCAATGAAGGAATCTATCCGTGAAGCTAATGAAAAAGGTATGCCTATTTATGCAGAATGTGGGGGCCTCATGTATTTATGTGAAAGTATCCATGATTTTGAGGGCGCCGTATATGATACAGTAGGTATTGTACCTGCTAATTGCATTATGCAACAAAAGCTACAAAAAGTAGGGTATGTTACGGCTACAGCTAAGCGAGATACCTTATTAGGTGCCGCAGATACATCTCTTCGTGGGCATGAGTTCCATTTCTCTACGATGGAACCAACTGTAGAGAATTTCCCTTGGGCCTTTCACTTAGAAGGAGGTCGAAGACCTCAATCTTATGATGGTGGCTATGCAACTGATAATGTATTAGCATCGTATTTACATTTGAACTTTGCTGGTTCTGATGAAGGTGCACAGCATTTTGTTGATATATGTGCTAACTATAAAGCTAAAAGGAGCTAAATATGAGTGAACGAGGCTTAATTTTAGTTAATACTGGCAATGGTAAAGGAAAAACTACGGCTGCTTTAGGTGTTGCATTGCGTGCTGTTGGTCAAGGCTTTAAGGTTCTCATACTACAATTTATTAAAAGTGGTAATGGTTATGGCGAACTAGCGGGGCTTGCCAAATTAGGTGACCAAGTAGAAATTCGTTCCATGGGTAAAGGCTTTATTTACTATAAACGGGATGAGGTTAGCGACGCTGAATTGGCACGTCACAAAGAGGCAGCCCAAGAGGCTTGGCGTACACTGATTGAAGAGGTAAATTCAGACCGATGGGATCTTATCATTATGGATGAAATCAATAATGCCATTAATTATGAACTTATTGATGTAAATTCTGTAGTAGATATGCTTAAATATAAACCTGAGCGTTTACACGTTATTTTAACGGGTCGTTATGCGAAGCCTGAAATCATTGATATAGCTGATACAGTAACAGAAATGAATGTAGTAAAACACGCCTATGAAAAAGGAATTAAGGCTGCTAAAGGGATTGAGTTCTAATACGCAGAGCTTGAATATAAATAAATCTAAAATTTTCGAAAAAGTTCTTGCTAAAACTATATCGAAAATGTATAATATAGTCATAAGCACAAGGTGCTAAATATTCTTGACATTAAGTATGTATATAACAATAACCAGGAGGTTAACTATGGCTGTACATGATTACATTAAATCCGGCGATTTCGCTACTGAAAAACACGTTCCTGTTATCGAGACTGTTGACACTGTAAAAGCAGGTGAAACTTTCCACGTAACTTTGTCCGTTGGTAAAGACATTGCACATCCAAACACTGTAGAACATCACATTGATTGGATTAAATTGTACTTCGTAGCTGAAGGCACTCAATTGCCATACGAAGTTGGTACTATCGCATTCAACGTTCATGGTGACGGTGCAACTGCTAACGAAGGTCCTGTAGTTGCAGTTTCCGAAGGTACTTTAGCAGTATCTTTGAAAAAATCCGGTAAATTGATTGCTGTATCTTACTGCAACATCCACGGTTTGTGGGAATCCGAAAAAGAAATCACAGTTGCTTAATTAACTGAATCAACTAATAAAGACCAGCCTTAGGGCTGGTCTTTTTGTATGTAAATTTTAATAATAACAGAAATAATCACACTAAAGTTATGTCCGCACTCAAAAGAGTTTTGTTTTTGCTCAATGGATAAATTACCTTATATCCCTTTACAGTGCTATTTGTTTGTGGTAAAGTATATGCATATTGATTTTTAGTAGATAAGTTAAATGAGGGATTATTGTGGCCTTAATCGTTAAAAAATTTGGTGGTAGTTCCGTAGCTACACCAGAAAAAATATTTAATATTGTTGATCGCGTCCTTCGTGAGAAGCAAGCAGACGATAAAATCGTTATTGTTGTATCCGCTATGGGTGATACAACAGATGACTTGGTAGCATTGGCTAAAGAAGTAACATCTAAGCCTTATGGTCGTGAAATGGACCGCTTGTTATCTACAGGTGAGCAAGTAACGATTGCATTAATGGCGATGGCTTTCAACGAACGTGGTCATAAAGCTATGTCCTTAACAGGTGACCAAGCAGGTATTACAAGTAGTGATACATTCAATAAAGGCCGTATTTTAGGCGTTGATCCCAATCGCGTATTTGAAGCTTTGGATGAAGGCAATATCGTAGTAGTTGCAGGTTTCCAAGGTATTACTGAATATGGTGATATGGTTACATTAGGTCGCGGTGGTTCTGATACAACTGCTGTTGCATTGGCAGGCGCTATGAAAGCTGATGTTTGTGAAATATTCACAGATGTTGAAGGCGTTTACTCTACAGACCCTCGTGTTGCAAAAGAGGCTTTCAAATTAGAAGAAGTAACATATGGCGAAATGCTTGAGATGGCACGTCTTGGTGCAGGTGTAATGCAACCTCGCGCCGTAGAAATGGGTTTCCGTTATGGTGTACCTATTCACGTACGTTCAACATTTAGTGACAATACAGGTACTATTATTCGGGAGGATTATACTGTGGAAGCAAATAAACACGTAATTACTGGCGTAGCTGATGATACTAATACAGCAAAAGTAGCCCTTGTAGGCGTTGAAAATAAACCAGGTGTTGCAGCAACTGTGTTCAAAGCATTGGCTGCAAAAAATGTGGATGTTGATATGATTGTTCAATCTATCCGCGCCGTAGGTGAACCTAAAACTGACCTCATCTTCACTGTAGCTATGGATGATGTTGTACTAGCTCGTGAAGTATTGGCAGAATTACAAAAAACTGTTGATATTGAAGCTGTAAATATCGACGAACGCATGGCAAAAGTTTCTATTATCGGTGCTGGTATGCTAGGTCAACCTGGCGTAGCTGCGCAAATGTTTGATATTTTGAGCCAAGAAGGCATCAATATTGAAATCATTTCTACTTCTGAAATTAGTATTTCTTGCCTTGTTGCTGAAGACCGCGTTAAAGATGCTGTTCGTGTAATTCACAATGGCTTATTGTTAGACCAAAGAGGTTAATCTATTTATGGATAGTCTACGTAGTTTTATGGATGAAATGCTCAATGACCAAGGTCGTAAGGAAGGTTTCATTAGTGATCTACTAGGAAATCTAAAAAATCAGCCTATTCCAACATTGGAGCAAGCTCAAACTGGTTATACTACGGTAAGTAATTTACATGGCATTTTCTACGATTATGATAAGGCCGAAGTTACTATTTCTTATAAGGTGGTACCTGATATGTACCCACCGTATACGTTAAGCTTTGTACAATTCCAAGCAGTGTTAGAAGGCTTATTAACCTTGCGCCGCAATCAAAAGTGGCAAATGCAACATAATAAATAAAATGAACCCCATAGGTAGTAATGCCTATGGGGTTTTGTGTTTCGATAATTATTCTTAACATCTATATTCGATAATTATTCTTAACATCTATATATAGAGTTGTCGATGTGTTATAATGAATTGTTAGGAAGAAATTAATTATATTTATATAGAAAGAAGGGACAGCATGGAAATAAATAAGGTTTATTCTGGCTTTCGCCTTGACCGCATTGAGCGCATTGATGAGATCAATGGTACCGCTTATGAAATGAAGCACGAAAAGTCTGGTGCTCGTTTAATTTATATTGATTCACCAGATTCTAATAAAGTATTCAATATTGCGTTTAGAACAACACCTCACAATAGTACAGGTGTGGCACATATTATGGAGCATTCTGTTCTATGTGGTTCTCGAAAATTCCCATTGAAAGAGCCCTTTGTTGAACTTGTAAAAGGTTCTTTAAACACGTTCCTGAATGCTATGACATATCCGGATAAAACAATGTATCCTGTAGCCAGCAAGAACGATAAAGACTTCCATAATTTGATGGACGTATATCTTGATGCAGTATTCTACCCACGTGTTCGCGAAGATGCAGAAATCGTAATGCAAGAAGGTTGGCATTATGAGCTAGAAAATGCAGATGATGAACTCACCTACAAAGGCGTTGTATTTAATGAGATGAAAGGTGTTTATTCATCTCCTGACTCTGTATTGGAACGCCAAATGATGCGCGAGCTTTTCCCAGATACGACTTATGGTGTTGACTCTGGTGGGGATCCTGACTATATTACAGATTTAACGTATGAAGAATTCCAAGAGTTCTATCGTGTTCACTATCATCCATCTAATAGCTATATCTTCTTGTATGGTGATATGAATATTGAAGAGCAATTAGCATTCTTGAATGATGAGTATTTAAGCCATTTTGATGCTATTGAGGTTCATACTGAGGTAGCTCTACAAGCTCCATTTACAGAAGGTAAAGTGGTGAGCTATCCGTATAGTGTAGGTTCTGAGGAGCCAACAGACAATCGTACATTGCACTCCTTTGCGTATGTATTGCCTGATGTAACACCAGAACACAGCTTGGCATTTGAAGTGTTAACACATGCTTTGTTGACATCTCCAGCGGCGCCTTTGAAACAAGCTTTGGTAAAAGCTGGTATCGGCTCTGACGTAAGCGGCTATTATTTAGATAGCATTCGTCAACCTATGTGGACTGTACAAGCTACAGGTTCTAATTTAGATAAACAAGCTGACTTGCAACGTATTGTAGAATCTACCTTACAAGATCTTTGTGACAAAGGCTTAGATAAAGAATTATTAGAGGCTTCTTTGAATAGCATTGAATTTGCTCTTCGTGAAAGTGATTTCGGTGGACGTCCTATCGGTTTAGCGTATATTATTCGTATGATGGATAATTGGCTATACGATAATGACCCGTTGGAACTATTACACTATGAAGAGGCGTTAACGAATATTCGAAACGGCTTAGCTGGTACATATTTCGAAGATTTAATTCGTCATTCTATCTTGAATAATAACCATAAAGTTCTTGTATCTATCTATCCTGAACGTGGTCTTCAAGAGCGTAAAGATGCAGAGGTTAAAGAACATTTAGCTGCTGTAAAAGCGAATATGACAACAGAGGAGATTGACGCGATTGTAGAACAAACAAAACGCCTTAAAATTCGTCAAGAAACTCCAGATAGTGATGAAGCTCTAGCGTCTATTCCATTGCTCGAGTTATCTGATTTAAATCCTAATATGGAAGCTGTAGAACGCCGTGAAAGTAAAATTAGTAATACGACAGTACATTTTGTGCCTACTTTCACAAAAGGTATCAATTATGTAGGCTTGTACTTTAAATTGAACTGCCTCACAGAAGAGGACTTATTCTACGCTGATATTTTAAGTGATATCCTCGGGCGTGTTGACACATCCGAGCGCGGTTATGAAGCACTAGCTAAAGATATCAATATGAATTTAGGTGGATTGAGTTCTGACATTACGGCCATTAGTAAAGATGGTAAGCGCGATGAGTTTACACCTCTTATGATTGTACGTGCAAAAGCATTACATGCTAAACTACCTGATTTATGTCGCTTGATTAATGAAGTGGTACAAAAGGCAGATTACAGTGATGATAGCCGTTTAACTGAGCTTGTTCAAGAAAGCAAAGCTATTTGGGATAATGAGGCATTCCGCCGCGGTAATTCTATCGTGAGTCAACGTGTTATGGCTCAAGTTTCTGCAGTTGGTAAGTTTAGAGATAATGGCAATTTAGGTTACTATCAAAAAATCAGCGAATTAGCATCTAATCCAGCAGCGTTGCCATTATTACCGGAAAAATTAGCTGAAGTAGCTCGTAAAATTTTCCGTGCTAATAATGTAGATATTATGTTTGTTGGTGAAGAAGGCGAATTAGGAGCTTTTGAAAACCTAATGAAGCCATTGGTTGAGACTTGGGATACTACTGAATTGAGTAATGATGTATTACAAATCACTCGTCTTTCCGGTAATGATGGTATCGTTACAGCTGGTAAGGTTCAATACGTAGCTCAAGGTGGTAATTTCATCGATCATGGTTTCAAACATGTTGGTCCAATGAGCGTGTTAGAAACGATATTACGTTATGAATACCTTTGGATTCGTATTCGTGTTCAAGGTGGTGCTTACGGAGCATTTGCTAATTTCTATGATGATGGCAATATGATTTTCTGTAGTTATCGTGATCCTAACTTGTTAGAAACTTTAGATGTATATAAAGAGTTGCCTCAATATCTTCGTGACTTCACATTGACTGATCGTGAAATGCGTAAATATATTATTGGTACTATGAGTTCTTTAGACTTGCCAATGACGCCAGCGTTGCGTGGACCACGTGCAATGGGTATGTACTTCAGTGGTGCTAAACTAGAGGACAAAGTAGAGTTCCGTAAACAAGTGATTGCATGTAAGCCAGAAGATATTGTTGCACTAGCAGATGTAGTAGAACCTGTATTGAATGATAATCATATTTGCACAATGGGTAACGAACAAAAAATTAAAGATGCTGGTAATGTTTTTGATAACATTGTGTCTTTAGGCTAAATAATTTCATATCTATAAATGATATTGCTTTAATTTTTAGTTTGACATATCTTTAGATGGATAAGTGGCATATTCATAATGAATATGCCACTTGTTTTCTGCTATAGGAGAGTTCTCATGAAAGGTAGATTTGCGCCTAGTCCAACAGGATATATTCATCTTGGTAATGTGTGGATAGCACTTTTATCATATATCTCTACACGCCAACAAAAAGGAGAATATGTTGTACGGATGGAGGATATAGACCTGCAACGGTCAAAACGAGAATTAGGTGAAGCTTTACTAGATGATTTAGAATGGCTTGGCTTTGAATGGGATGAAGGGCCTCGTGTAGGTGGACCTGAGGTATCTTATTGGCAAAGTGAAAGACAAACATATTATGCGGACATATTAGAACATCTAGCATTAGAAAAGCTAATTTATCCTTGTTTTTGTAATAGAGCACGGCTACAATCTATAGCATCAGCGCCTCATGCAGGAGAAGTAGTTCATCGTTACGATGGTAAATGTAGGCATTTACGTGATTTTGAAATACAAGATTTACGTAATACTAAAGAGCCATCCTTGCGCCTAGCTGTGAATACTTGTGATTTAAATTTTTATGATCGCTGGCAGGGGGCTCAACATATCCATTTAGAATGCGAATTAGATGATTATGTACTACGTCGTGGTGATGGTATGTACGCATATAATTTGGCAGTCGTATTAGATGATATAGCTATGGGAATAACTGAAGTGATTCGCGGTAATGATTTACTTGATACAACAGGGCAACAATTATATTTATATAATACATTACAACAATGCTATTCTTATAAAGATATAGAAGTTCCTAAGTATGGTCATGCACCACTTTTAGTAGATACAGATGGAAATAGACTTTCTAAGCGTCAAAAGAGTATTACAATCCGTGAACTACGAGAACAGCAATGGTCAGCATCTAGAATTTTATGGGAATTAGCTGTCGCTGGTGGTCTTATAGATGAAAACAGATATACTCATCGAGAAATAAACCTTTCTGAGTTAGTGAATTTAGATCTATCGTGTTCTAGTTTAAGAGAAAAAACAATTGTTATTAAGCGATAATAGATTGATTTTAGTTCTGAAATATTTGCTAAAAGAGTATAATTCTTTAACTATAAAATTCGATATGCTATATTGACAATATTCGATATCCTGTTATAATAGTATACAAGAGGTGGTCAAAATGACAATTCAACAAGCTTTAAATCAAAAAGTGTGGGCCGTTATTGGAGCCACTCATAAAACCGAAAAGTTCGGCTATAAGATTTATAAATGTCTTAAAGATCACGGATATGAAGTATATCCAGTTAATCCTAATATTGCAGAGATAGATGGTAACAAATGTTACCCTAGTCTTTCTGCACTTCCTGTTGTACCAGCTGTGGTAGATTTTGTTGTGCCAGAAACAGCGGGTTTAGCTTCATTAGATGAATGTAAAGAACTTGGCATTCCTACTGTGTGGTTACAACCGGGAGCGGATAAACCATCTGTTGTTGAAAAAGCACATGCTTTAAACCTGCATGTCATTCAAGATTGTGTATTAGTTCAACTACCGTAGGAGGGTACAATGAGCGAATTAAAAGAATTAAAAACTGCTGAATATCAAGATTTAGTAAATCAAGGTGGCGTTACTGTTATTGATTTCTGGGCTCCATGGTGCGGTTACTGCGTACGTATGATGCCAATCATCGAAGAAATCGCAGGTGAGCTTGAAGGTAAAGCTAACTTTGTAAAAGTGAACACTGATGAAGAACCTGAATTAGCACGTAACTTACAAGTTGAAGTATTGCCAACATTCGTTATTTTAAAAGATGGCGAAGTAGTAGATCGCAAAATTGGCTTCATGCCAAAAGGCGACCTTCAAGGTGCCATTGAATCTAAATTCTAATAATCGGTATAAAACTATATAAATAGAGGCAAAAAAACCTCATCAATGTATAAAACATACATTGATGAGGTTTTTTTCATAATTTCTATAGAAGTAAATAAAAAGTATCGCATAAATATAAAATTAAAATAAAATATAAATTTTCATTTTACATAATTCAATATTATTAATAACACAGTGTTTATGCGGGTGATTCCTTGATTTTTAATGAGTAAAAAATGAAGCATAAGTTTAACTTATTAATTTTTTAATGGAAATTTAAAATAATATATGGTAGTATTATGTTAAATATTGTGAATATTTAGTGAAAAGAGTGCAATATTTGATTTATTTCTTCATTGTGGGGTGAGAGCCACAAATGTTGGGAGGGAACTTAATATGAATAAGGTATTCAAAGTTGTATGGAGTGCAACGAAGCACGCTTATGTCGTAACGTCTGAGTTAGCTAAGTCTCACCAAAAATCTGCTACTACAATTGTAGCAGCCGTTATTTTGGCGGCTAGCTTTTCTGGAGGTGTTGCTAATGCATCCAGCCCTGAGGATTGGGCTAGAGCTGATCTTATTGGTAGCCAAAGATGGTTAACACCTGATCAAAATGCTTGGGGTCATATGCAAGATCAACATCAAGTTGATCCACAACAATTAGACCAACAGCAACAACAGCAACAACAACAGCAACAACAACAATGGCAACAACAAGTGCCGCAACAAGAGCAACAGCAGCAACAAAGACGTCCACGTCCACAAGTGCCGCAACAACAGCAACAATGGCAACAACAAGTGCCACAACAGCAGCAACAACAAATCCCTAAAAAAGGCGGTTCCAATGGTAATACCGTAATTAATAACTACTATACAGTTGTAACTACTGATGTTGAAAATGTTAAGAAAAATACACATAACATTAACGTTGTAAATAAAAAGGTAGATATCAATACTACTAATATTAATACTGTTAATAATAAGGTTGAGAGTGTAAAAACTGACATTAATAAAATCAATGCTAATATTACTAATATCAACGCTAAAGTTGATAAAAATAGCAAAGATATTGAAGGATTAAAAGGTCATATTGGCACTCAAATCACTAATATTAAGCAAGACATCACAAATATTAACAATAATATTGATGCTAAATTTACTAAAATTAACAACGATATTGATGTAAAAATAGATAATAAAATCACTAATATTACAAATAATGTTGTTAATAATGTAAATACTAACATTGATGCTAGTGTAAAAAAACATATTGAAGCTAATAATACTAATATTATTAATCAAGTAAATCAAAATATTAAAAATGAAATACAAAACAATAACACTACAATTCTTAATCAAGTAGATCAAAAAATTGAAAATAATAACACTACTATTATTAACAATGTGAACAAAGATGTAGATGTTAAGATTAATGATATTAAAACAACTATCAATAATACGAAAAATGAGTTAAATACTAACATTTCTAATGTTAAAAATGAACTCAATCAAAATATCAATAATGTAGATGTTAAAGTTAGTGATAATAAAAAAGCTATTAACAACTTAACTGTAAATGTTAATAATAATAGCAAATCTATTGCTGATTTAACTGCTAAAGTTAAAAATAACACACAAAATATTGACGCTAATAATACTTTCATCATGGAAAACCGTAAACTTATCGGTGATAACAAAAAAGCTATCAACGATAACAAAAAAGCCATTGATGATTTGAAAGGTAAAGTTGGCACAACAATTAATAATATTAACACAACTATTGATAATAAAATTAGTGAAAATAACACTAAGATTATCAATGAAGTTAATAAGAATGTAGATGTAAAAATCAACGATAGCAAAACAAATATTATTAATGAAGTTAACAAAAATATTAATACTCAAATTGAAGCTAACAACACAACTATTATCAATCAAGTAAATACTAACGTTGATAATAAAATTAATGCTGTTAAAGCTGATATTACTAAGATTAATAATTCTGTAACTGATTTAAGTGCTAAAGTAGATGCTAATACTACTAACATCACTAATAACACTACGAATATCAACAAAAATGCGACTGCAATCACTGAATTAAATACTAAAGTTGATAAAAATCATACTGACTTGATGAAACGATTCGACTATCACAATGAAGCGTTAAGCAATCATGAAGGTCGCATCCAGGCGCTTGAACAAGATAATGAAACAATTAAAACTGACGTAGCTAATACTCAAAATCAAGTTAATATCAATACTAAAGATATTGCTGACTTAAAAGGCAAAGTTGGTCAAAACATCGGTAATGTTCAAGTAGATATTAAAGATATTAAAAACAATATCACTAATATCAATAGCAAAGTGGACGCAAATGTAACTGCAATTAATAACGTTAATGTAAAAGTTGACGGTGTTAAAGGTGATTTAAATGGCCTTAAAGACCGTGTAGATCGTCATGACCAACGTTTAGACTACTTACAAGATAATATTACTGATAACTCTACACGCATCTCTGTTGTAGAAGATGGTGTAAAAGCTAACCAAAAAGCTATCGATGCATTAAAAGGTCATGTTGGCACACAAATCACCAATATCGAAAATACAATTACTAATAAGATCAATGAAAACAATACAGTAATTAATAAAAATATCGATACTAAGATTGAAGCTAACAACACTGTTATTAACCAAAATATTGATAAAAAAATCAATAATAATAACACAACAATTATTAATAAAGTAGACCAAAACATTGATGCTAAGATTACTGAAAATAATAAAGTAATCAATAATAATATCAACAATGTAAATGTAAAAATTGATGGTGTTAAAGGCGACTTAGATGGTCTTACTAAACGTGTAGCTCAAAATGAAAAAGACATCAATGTAGCTGGCACAATTGCTATTGAAAACCGTACACTTATCGGTGCTAACAAAAAAGCTATTGATGAGTTAAAAGGTCATGTTGGTAATCAAATCACAAATATCGAAAATACAATTACTAATAAAATCAATGAAAACAATACGGTAATTAATAAAACTATCGATAATAAGATTGAAGCTAACAATACTACTATTATCAATAAAGTAGATAATAATATTGATGCTAAAATCAATGCTAATAACACAACAATCATTAACAAAGTTGATAAAAACATTGATGTGAAAATCAACGAAAATAATACACAAATTAACAATACAATCAACAAAAAAGTTGGTGAAGTAAATGTTAAGATTGATGGTGTTAAAGGTGATTTGGATGGACTTAAAGGTCGTGTAGATCGTCATGATCAACGTTTAGACTACTTACAAGGTAATATTGAAGATCATTCCACACGTATTTCCGTAGTTGAAGATGGTGTGAAAGCTAATGCAAAAGACATTAATGTAGTTGGCAATATTGCTTTGGAAAATCGTCAATTCATCGGCAATAACAAAGCTGCTATTGATAAAAACACTAAAGCTATTGATGCATTAAAAGGTCAAGTTGGTACTACAATTAAAAATATCGAAACTACAATTAATAACAAAATTACAGAAAACAATGTAACTATTAATAAAAATATCGATACTAAGATTGAAGCTAATAACACTGTTATTAATCAAAATATTGATCAAAAAATCAATAATAATAACACAACAATCATTAATAAAGTAGATCAAAACATTGATGCTAAAATCAATGCAAATAACACTACTATTCTTAATAAAGTTGATAAAAATATCGATGTAAAAATCAATGAAAATAACAAACAAATCAACAACACAATCAATACTAAGATTGGTGATGTAAATGTTAAGATTGATGGTGTTAAAGGTGACTTGAACGGTCTTAAAGGTGATTTAGATGGCCTTAAAGGTCGAGTAGATCGTCATGATCAACGTTTAGACTACTTACAAGACAACATTGCTGATCACTCCACACGTATCTCTATAGTTGAAGATGGTGTGAAAGCTAATGCAAAAGATATTAATGTAGTTGGTACAATTGCAATGGAAAACCGTCAATTCATTGGCGATAATAAAGTTGCTATTGCAAACAATACTAAAAATATCAACATCAATGCTAAAGCTATCGATGAGTTAAAAGGTCAAGTAGGTCAATCCTCTACAGTTATCAACGATATTAAGAAACAAATTACTAATATCAACGGTAAAGTAGAAAACAACACTACAAGTATTGCTAATAACACAACTAATATTGCTAAAAATACTACAGCAATTAACAACGTAAACGTTAAAGTTGATGCTAATGCAAACGCTATCGTAGACAATAGCAAACGTATCGATGCAACTAATGTGAAAGTAGAGGCTAACACTACTAACATTGCTAACAATACAACTGCCATTAACAATGTGAACGTTAAAGTTGATGCTAATGCAAAAGCAATCGTAGACAATAGCAAACGTATTGATGCAACTAATGTAAAAGTAGATGCTAACACTACTAACATTGCTAACAATGCTACTGCAATCAACAACGTAAACGTTAAAGTTGATGGTGTTAAAGGTGATGTAGCTGGCCTTACTAAACGTGTAGAACAAAATGAAAAAGACATCAACGTAGCTGGCACAATTGCTCTTGAAAACCGTAAATTCATTGGCGACAACAAAGTAGCTATTGCAAATAACACTACAAATATCAATGTTAATGCAAAAGCTATTGATGAATTAAAAGGTCAAGTAGGTAAATCTTCTACAGTAATCAACGATATTAAAACCCAAATTACTAATATCAATGGTAAAGTAGAAAATAATACTACTAACATTGCTACTAATGCTACAAATATTCAAGCTAATGTAGTAGCAATCGCTGATAATAGCAAACGTATCTCTGAAAATTCTACAAACATCGCGAACAACACTACAAACATTGCTAATAACACAACAACTATTAACAATGTAAACGTTAAAGTTGACGGTGTTAAAGGTGATGTAGAAGGCTTGAAAGGTCGCGTAGATCGTCATGATCAACGTTTAGACTACTTACAAGATAACATCGTAGATAACTCTACACGTATCACAGCAGTAGAAGATAGTGTTAAAGCTAATACTAAAGATATCAATACAGTAGGTACTATTGCTCTTGAAAACCGTAAATTCATTGGCGATAACAAGAAAGCTATTGATGATTTAAAAGGTCAAGTTGGTAAAACAGTTCAAAATATCGAAACTACTATTAATAACAAAATTACTGAAAACAATGTAGTTATTAATAAAAACATCGATACTAAGATTGAAGCTAACAACACTGTAATTAAGCAAAACATTGCAAATGCAATCAATGAAAATAATACAACAATTATTAACAAAGTTGATAAATCTGTAGATGTTAAGATTGCTGAAAACAACAAAACGATTGACAATACAATCAATAAGGTAAATGTTAAAGTTGATGGCATTAAAGGTGACTTGGATGGTCTTACTAAACGTGTTGACCAAAATGAAAAAGACATCAATGTAGCTGGTACAATTGCTATCGAAAACCGTACATTCATTGGCAATAACAAAGCTGCTATCGACAAGAATACAAAAGCTATCGAAGCATTGAATGGCAAAGTTGGTACTACTATCACTAACATCGAATCTACTATCAATAACAAGATTGAAGCTAACAATACTACAATTCTTAACAAAGTAGATCAAAATATCGATGCTAAGATTACTGCTAATAACACAACAATCATTAACAAAGTTGATAAAAACATCGATGTAAAAATCAATGAAAACAACAAACAAATCAACAATACAATCAATACTAAGATTGGTGATGTAAATGTTAAGATTGATGGCGTTAAAGGTGATTTGGATGGCCTTAAAGGTCGTGTAGATCGTCATGATGAACGTTTAGACTACTTACAAGGCAATATCGTTGATCACTCTGGACGCATTAGTGCTAATGAAGATGCTATTAAGAAATTACAAGGTCAAGTTGGTACAACAGTTACTAATGTTGAAAACACAATCAACGCTAAGATTGAAGCTAACAACACAGTAATTAGAAACGATATCAACACTGCAATTACTAATAACAACACTGTTATTAACAAAAACATTGAAACTGCAATCAACGAAAATAACAAAACAATCATTAACAAAGTAGATCAAAATATTGATGCTAAGATTGCTGAAAATAATACAGTAATTAATAACACAATTAATAACAAAGTTAATGAAGTAAATGTTAAAGTTGAAGCTAATGCAAATGCAATTGCTAATAATAGCAAGTCTATTACTGACGTCAAAGCAAATGTTGCTAATATTAACAATAAAGTAGAGTCTAACACTACAAATATTGCTAATAACACTGCAGCTATTGCTAATGTAAGCAAACAAGTTACAAATAATACAACTAACATTGCTCACAATGCAACAGCTATTGCAAACATTAGCAAACAAGTTGCTGGCAACACTGCTAACATCACAGATGTAACTGCTAAAGTAAATGCTAATACTGGTCGTATTGAATCTAATACAACAGCTATTAATAACTTAACTGGTAAAGTTGATGCTAACTCTCAAGCTATTGAATCCTTGAAAGGTCAAGTTGGTAAAGGCAATACTACAATCGTTAATGTAGCTCAAAAAGTAGAAAATATTACTCAAAACATTAACGCTCAAAATAGTAACATCCAAGCTAATACTGTAAACATTCAAAATAACACTTCCAATATTAATAACATCAAAGCTAATGTTGTTAACGTTGAAAAGAATGTAAACAATATTAAAGCTGATGTGACAGTAGTTAAAGCTGATATCACAAACATCAATGCTAAAGTTGATCAAAAAATCAATATTGTAAACAACAACATTACTAACGTTAAAAACGATGTGAAGAGTATTGATGCTAAAGTTACAAATATTGATAACAAAGTTACTAATATTAACAATAAAGTAACTAATATCGATAGCAAGGTAAATGATATTGATGTAAAAGTTAATAATCAAAATACTGTAATCAACAATATCAAAACTGATGTATCTGGTTTGAAAGATCAAGTTGGCAAAAATACTGAAGCAATTAAGAACTTACAAAATGTAAGCGCTGATGTAAACAAAGTGAAAGAACAAGTTAATGTTAATACTCAAAAAGCAAATGCTAACGAAGAACGCATTAAAAATGTTCAAAGCCAAGTTTCTGTTAATACTGAAGCGATCAAACATAACACTGAAAACATCAATATTAACAAAGCAGCGATCAAACAAAATGCTGAAGCAATTCAAAATACTAATGTAACTGTACAAAAAGTAATCAACAAAGTTGATGAACATAGTAAAGTTATTAACGATGTATCTAAACAAGTTAATACTAATACAACTAATATTGCTAATATTAATAATGTTGTTAACCAAAATACAACTAATATTACAAATGTAACTAACCAAGTTAATGCAAACACAAGCAATATTAGCAAAGTATCTAGCCAAGTTAATACAAATACTACAAACATCAATACTCTAAATGCTAAAGTAGATACTAATGTTACTAATATTACTAAGGTAGATAATCGTGTAACTGCAGTAGCTAACCAAGTTAATGAAAATGCACAATTAACAAAAGCTGTTGGTACTCTAGCACTAGAAAATCATGAAAAAGTTAGTGTATTAGGTTTACAAGTAAACAAAAATACAGAAGACATTTCTAACAATGCAACAGCAATTGCAAATGTAAACACTAAAGTTGATGAAAACGTTACATTAACTAAAAACATTGGTGCTATTGCATTAGAAAATAATGAAAAAGTTAATGTATTGGGCTTACAAGTAAATAAAAATACTCAAGATATCAGTACATTAGCAGAAGCTGCAAATTATAGCTTGAAAGCTTCTAACATTGCATTACAAGATCATGCAACACTTGTACAACATGATGCACAAATTGCAGAAAACTCTCGTCGCATTAGCAGCGTAGAACGTGATGTTAAAGTGGTAGGTGCTAATGCAGCAGCTTTGGCAGCATTGAAACCTATCGAATACCATGAAGGTCAAAAAGCTCAAATTATGGCAGCTGTTGGTACTTACAAAGGTAAAACATCTACTGCGTTGGGTGTAGCTCATTATGCAAATCCTGATTTGTTAATCCATGCTGGTGCAGCTTATGGTGGTGACCATAGCGTAATGGCAAATGCTGGTGTAACAATCGGTATTGGTAATGCTCCTACAGCTCCTAAAGCATCTCCTGCAACTGTAAAAGTTCTTGAAGACAAAGTGGCTGATTTGCAAGCACAAAACAAAGAAATTCGTGAACTTCTTGATAAAGTGATTGCACAACAACCACAACAAGCTCCAAAAGCAGCTGTAAAAACAACTAAATAATATGCCTCCCAACCGATGGATTACATAATAATCTATCGTAGGTATAGAAACCGCGTAGCAGAAATGCTACGCGGTTTTTTTATGATCCAATTATTATTTATTTTCGAACATATGTATCGAAGAAAAAACGAGAAAAATAGAGATTATGAAAGAAAAATATAAAAAAGTGGGATAAAAATGGATTTTTTATTGTGAATGGTGGGGAATTGTGGTAGAATTTACCATATAGTGGTGGATAAGGAATAGTAAAGGGCGGTGATACGTATGTTCATGGGAGAATATAATCACACCATTGATACAAAAGGGCGGATGATTATACCCGCGAAAATACGTGAACAACTAGGTGATTTGTGCATAGTCACAAAGGGCTTAGATGACTGCTTAGCTATTTACACCCAAGAGGCGTGGAAGAAAATTTCTGATGCCTTACAATCACAATCCTCCACTAAAGCTAGCGTACGTGCCTTAAAACGTTTTGTTTTCGGTAGTGCTGCTGAGCTTGAATATGATAAACAAGGTCGTGTCCTCATTCCTGTACCACTACGTGAATATGCGAGCCTTGATAAACAGGCCGTTATTGTTGGTGCTGGGGATCACGTTGAAATTTGGAGCCGCGAAAAATATGATTACTATGATGATCAAGTGGCTGAAAGTATGGAAGAATTAGTCGAAGGGCTTGAAGGGATTATGTTATAGGAGGCTATGATGGAATTTAATCATACCAGCGTACTTTTACGCGAAACGGTGGACTCCGTCGTAACTAATCCAAAAGGCATTTATGTGGACTGTACCCTTGGTGGGGCAGGACATGCGCACGCAGTGGGCGAAATGCTTGACCCAGAAGGCATGATAATCGGTTTAGATCAAGATGAAGATGCATTGAGCGTAGCTCGACAGCGTCTATCTGATTTAAAGTGTCAGGTGTTAACGATACCGACAAACTTTTCTAACTTAAAGGAAGCCCTTCAAAATGAGGGCATCTATGAAGTAGATGGTTTTATCTTTGATCTTGGCGTATCAAGTTATCAATTAGATACACCAGAACGTGGCTTTTCATATATGAATGATGGTCCACTTGATATGCGGATGGATAAGGAAGCACCATTAACAGCAGAGGAAGTTGTTAATGAATATGATGCTGAAGCACTATTGCAAATTATCCGTGACTATGGTGAAGAACGATGGGCTAAGCGGATTGTTGAATTCATCGTTAATGCACGTCAAGAAAAACGAATAACCACTACTGGTGACTTAGTTAGAATTATTAAACAAGCAATACCTGCGAAGGCGCGTCAAGATGGACCGCATCCGGCAAAACGGACGTTCCAAGCCATTCGCATTGAAGTAAATAGAGAATTAACTATCTTGCATGATAGTTTTGTAGATGCTGTATCCATGTTGAAACCAAAGGGGAAAATTGGGGTTATCACATTTCACTCCTTGGAAGATCGAATTACAAAACAAACTTTCAAAGAGTTGAGTACAGCATGTATATGTCCTCCAGAACTACCGATGTGTGTATGTAACCACAAAGCTGTTGTGAAGGCGAAGAATAAGGCTATAGAGCCAAGTGCAGGGGAGATTGAGGTTAATCCGAGGGCTAGAAGCGCGAAGTTGCGCGTAGCCGTCAAGTTGTAGAATTGGAAGGGGTTAGTGTTTATGTTAGCGAGAAAGGCTGTTGTGGGCCAAGTAAAAAGCGATGTGTTGGTCGCTTCACAAGGGAGAAAACGTAGTGCAAGTGTGGCTCTAGATTTGAGTCCTATGATGTGGCAAGTTGTATATGGTATTGCTGCATTGGTTGCATTTTTGCTTATTATGATGGTTATGAATGCATACAGCACAAAATTGGGCTACGAAGTAGTTAAAACACAGCAAGCTGTAGTACAATTAACAAAAGATAATGATGCTTTGGATGTTGAAGTGGCTTCCTTGAAGTCGCCCGTTCGTATCCAACAAATCGCAGAACAACAACTAGGGATGGTTTTGCCTGATTCTTTTGTTTATAGCACAAAAAGCGCTGTTACTGAACGCACTGTACAAGAGAAACAGCAAATTATAGACTAGCAGGCAAAGCAGCTCGTATTGGGCTGCTTTCCTTTGCGTGTAAAGGAGATTGTATATGAAACAATTACAAGATATAGTAAAAACCTTACAAACAACGCATGTAGAAGGTAATACAGCTGTTAAAGTATTAGATATTACAGCTGATTCTCGTGCTGTAAAAGTAGGTAGTTTATTTATTGCTTTAGATGGTGCCACTGTAGATGGTCATAATTATGTAAATAAAGCCGTAGAAGCTGGCGCAGTAGCAGTACTTGTATCTAAACCAGTAGAGGTAAGTGGTGATGTTTGTGTTATCACTGTAGAGGACACTCGTAAAGCTATGATGGCATGTGTGCCGTATTTCTTTGATTATCCAGCAAATTCCATGCGTATGATTGGCGTTACTGGTACGAATGGTAAAACGACTACAACACATATGATTCGTCATATTTTAAAAGCTCAAGGTCATAAAGTGGGCGTTATTGGTACTGTTCATATTATGATTGGTGATACAACATATCCAATTCATAATACGACACCTGATGTAGTGGATTTGCAACATATTCTTCATCAAATGGTAGAGGAAGGTGTTACACATTGTGTAATGGAGGTTTCTTCACACGCATTGGCATTGGGGCGAGTTTCTGGTGTTGAATATGATACAGCGGTATTTACAAACTTAACACAAGATCATTTGGACTTTCACAAGACCTTTGAAAATTATTTGGCAGCTAAGTGTAAATTATTTGAACAAGTTAGCGCACCTAATCAAAGTAAATCTGGTAAAGGGGCTATCATTAATATCGATGACGAATATGGTCATCGAGTAATTGAGAAAACAACGGCACCTATCATTACTTACAGTATTGATGGTAAAGGTACGTTGAATGCTCATGATGTAGAAATGACACCTAAGTCTAGCCGTTACACTGTCTCTTATGATGGCCATGACTATACAGTAGCTATGAATACCACAGGTTTATTTAATGTATATAATACTTTGGCTGCTATTGGTGCTTGTCTATTAGAAGGCATATCTATGGAAGATATAGATAAAGCATTGAAAACATTTAGCGCTGTACCTGGTCGCTTTGAGTTAATCGAAGAAGGTCAATCATTTGCAGTTGTTGTAGACTATGCACATACACCGGATGGTTTAGAAAATATTTTACAAACTGCAAAGGCTATTCAAGAAAATCGCATTATCGTAGTCTTTGGTTGTGGTGGTGACCGAGATGCGACAAAACGCCCTATCATGGGTCGTATTGCTGCACAATATGGTGATGTAGTATATGTAACATCTGATAATCCTCGTACAGAGGATCCTGTACAAATTGTGAAAGATGTAGAAGTAGGCGTTAAAGAAGGCCTTCGTGAAGGCTCTCATTATGAAGTAATCGTTGATCGTCGGGAAGCGATTCAACATGCAATACAAAATGCAAAACCTGGGGATATTGTACTAATTGCTGGTAAGGGGCATGAGGATTACCAAATCTTAAAGGATAAAACGATTCATTTTGATGATCGTGAAGAGGCGCGAGCAGCCCTCAAGGAGATCTAATATGGCAGAATTTACATTGTCTCAAGTGGTAGACGCCACAGAAGGGACGAGTACACATACCGAAAATATTAAGTTCTTAGATGTATCTACTGATACAAGAACGATTGAATCAGGCTTTTTGTTTGTAGCCTTAAAAGGTGATACCTTTGATGGTCATGATTTCATCAACACGGCCATTGAAAAGGGCGCTACAGGTGCAATCGTAGAAAAAGGTCGTGCCGTAAAAGGTATCGCATGTATCGAGGTTGAAAATACCTTGGTAGCGTATCAGAATTTGGCTCGCTATCATCGCCGTCGCTTTGATATTCCTGTAGTGGCTATAACTGGTTCTTCTGGTAAGACTACAACAAAGGAAATGGTGGCTGCTGTACTTGGTACAGAATTTAATGTTTTGAAAACTGAAAAAAACTTTAATAATGAAATTGGTTTGCCAAAAACATTGTTGCGCTTAACTGCAGAACATCAAGCATGTGTCGTAGAGATGGGCATGCGTGGTCTTGGTCAAATTGAAGAGCTTGCATTGATTGCGGAACCAACTATGGGCATTATTACCAATGTTGGTACTAGCCATATTGAGTTGTTAGGCTCTCGTGAAGCCATTGCACAAGCTAAAGGTGAATTAATTCGTTGTTTGCCTGAAAATAGTGTGGCTATTCTCAATGAAGATGATCCATATGTTAAGGCTATGGATAGCCTTGCTAAAGGTAAAACTATTACTTATGGTATCGAACGCAATGCTACATGTATTGGTAGCCATTTGCGTTATAAAAAAGACGGTATTAAGTTTACTTGCAAATGTTATGACGAAGTTTTCGATATCTTCTTACCTATGATTGGTGAACACAATGTATATGATGCATTGGCAGCAATTGTAGCTGGTCGTGTTTTGGGGATTAAATCCAACACCATTCGCAAAGGCTTAAGCGAGTTTACCGGCACTCCTATGCGCCAAGAAATCGTACCATTTGAAGATATTGTTATCTTAAATGATGCATATAATGCAAATCCTTCCTCTATGGCTGAAGCGATTAAAGCATTAGGTCAACTAGAAGGTAAACGTAAAATCGCTATGCTTGGTGATATGCTTGAGCTTGGTGATTATACTGAACAAGCGCATCGTGAAATAGGTCAATTGCTTGCTGAAGAAGGTTATAGTGTAGTATTCACATTTGGTGATGCTGCGGCCTTCATCGCTAAGGAAGCAAAAAAAGCAGGTTTAACTACATTCCGTTGTAATAGCCATTTAGAAATGGCTAATGCCTATAGCGATATTCGTGAAAAAGGGGATGTTATCCTTGTCAAAGGTTCCCGAGGCTTGCGAATGGAACGGGTTGTTGAAGAGTTAAAAGATCGAGAATAAAAGGTTGCGGCTAGTTATATCTAGCCGTCATCTGTTTATTAATGAGTAGAGGGTTCATATGATATATCATATTCTATTAGCCTTTGTAGTGACCTTTATCATTACAGTAGTGCTAGGTAAAATTGCTATTCCTATGTTGCGTTCTTTACACGCACAACAAAGTATTCGTGAAGAAGGTCCAGAAAGTCATCAAGCGAAAGCGGGTACGCCAACAATGGGTGGTGCTTTCATGATGATTGCCCTTGTTCTTGGTGTTGCTATTTTCGCACCATGGAATGTAGGTACAGGCATGTTATTATTTTTAACATTGGGCCATTGTTTATTGGGCTTCTTTGATGATTTTGTAAAAGCAGTTAAAAAACGTAATCTTGGCTTAACAGCTAAGCAAAAGTTGCTAGGTCAATTTATTTTGGCGGCCATATTCTGTTACTGTATTACTGAAATTATGGTTATTCCTACCACATTGTGGATTCCTGTAGCAGATATACATCTTCAATTAGGTTGGGCTTATTATGTTTTGGCGTTTTTAATTATCGTAGGTGCTACGAACGCAGTAAATCTTACAGATGGTCTTGATGGATTAGCTAGTGGTACCTCTGCTGTAGCTGCCATTGCTTTCTCCGTGATTGGTCTTATGGCTGCATCTACAACAAATTCTGCTGGTGCTGAAAGCGTTGCTTACTTTGGCGCCATTGTAGCCGCTGTTTGCCTTGGTTTCTTGGTATACAATGTAAACCCTGCGAAGGTGTTCATGGGGGATACTGGATCCTTAGCTTTAGGTGGTGCTTTTGCGGCTATGGCTATTTTGACTAAAACAGAATTGCTACTCGTTGTAATTGGTGGCATTTTTGTTATGGAAGCATTGTCCGTTATTATTCAAGTTATATCCTTTAAAACTCGTGGTGTGCGCGTATTTAAAATGAGCCCAATTCACCATCATTTTGAGTTGTCTGGTTGGGCTGAGCAAACTGTTGTTAATCGCTTCTGGTTTGGTGGCGCTGTATTAGCTGTTATTGGCGTCGTTTTAGCGACTATAACTTTGTAAGATAATACTTAACGGAACACGCAAATAATGGTATGCTTATAAGATAGGAATACATTATTTTTGTTGATAATTTAGGTGATATAGATGGAATACGGAGATAAACATATACTTGTTCTTGGCGCTGGTGCCAGCGGTATAGGCGCATCTTGGGTATTAGCTCAAGTTGGGGCCCATGTAGTGTTAAATGATTATAAGCCTGTTACACTGCCTGCAGATGAGGAAAAAAGACTTGTATCAGCAGGTGTAGATATTATTACAGGTCGACAAGATGAATCCTTGCTTGATGGCGTGGATCGCATTGTTATTTCTCCAGGTATTTCTCTAGATATTCCCATTGTAAAAGCCGCTCAAGCTCGTGGTATTGATGTGGTTAGTGAAGTAGAAGTGGCTTATGAGTTATCTAAATCGCCAATTGTAGCCGTTACAGGTACAAATGGTAAGACCACTACTACAACATTATTAACTAAGGTATTGGAAGGAACTGGAAAGCCAGTTCGCGTTGGTGGCAATATCGGCGATTCTCTTAGTGAAGTAGCTTATTCCATGCCAGCAGATGGTTTTTTGGTAGCTGAGTTATCTAGCTATCAACTAGAAACAATTAAGCATTTTAGACCGATTGGTGCTATTATGCTCAATATTACACCAGATCATTTAGCTCGTCATAAGACGATGGAAAATTATATTGCTGCGAAGGAACGCATCTTTGAAAATCAATTGAGTACAGATTTTATGGTGCTTAATATTGATGATCCTATTGTAGCAGACATGAAACATCGTGCACCTAGCCATATCCTTGAAATTAGTCAACATCAAGTGGTTTCAAATGGTGCTTACTATGATAAAGGACAATGTTATGTAACAAAGAATGGTACAGCAACACCTGTTATTGGTAGTGCTGATATCCACATTCCAGGTAGCCATAATATTGAAAATATTTTAACTGTTATCGCTTTAGCTTATGCGTTAGGTGTACCGGTAGAAACCATTCATCGTATTATAAGCGAGTTCCATGGTGTTGAACACCGATTAGAGCGAGTTAAAACTCTTGATGGAATTACATTCTATAATGATTCTAAAGCTACTAATGTAGATTCTGTTGTAAAAGCATTGGAATCCTTTGATCAATCCGTTATTTTATTAGCTGGTGGTCATGATAAAATGACTCCGTTAGAAGACTTTATGCAGCTTGTTAAAGAGCATACAAAAGCTGTTATCTTTATGGGGGAAGCAGCGGATCGATTTGAAGCTGCTGCAAAAGAGGCTGGTGTTCAGCCTATTTATAGAGCTTCATCTATGAAAGATGCTGTAGAACAGGGGTATAAATTGGCTGCCCAAGGTGATATTGTATTATTATCGCCAGCTTGTTCAAGTTTTGATTGGTATAGCTGTTTTGAAGAACGTGGCGATGATTTTAAAAACTGTGTTCATATGTTGCAAGAAGGGAGACACCATTAATGAAACGTATCATTATTTCAGGTGGTGGCACTGGTGGACATATATACCCAGCAATAACTATATATAAGGAAATTATGAAACAGAACCCTGATGCACAGGTTTTATATGTAGGAACGGAAAGGGGCTTAGAGGCTACCTTAGTGCCTAAAGAAGGCATTGAATTTACTACGTTACCTGTACAAGGTTTGCAACGTAAATTATCTTTTGGTACGTTGGTGACGTTAGGCAAGACTGCTTTTTCTCTTGTGAAAGCTAATGCAATCATTTCCAACTTTAAGCCTGATGTAGTTATTGGTACGGGTGGTTATGTTTGTGGTCCTATTCTTATGGCCGCAGCATTGCGCAATATTCCAACGTTGATACAGGAACAAAATGTCATTGCAGGCATTACAAATAAAATTCTAAGCCGTTTTGTTGATGTAGTCGCTATGGGCTACAAGGATGCAGAATCATCTTTTTCAAAGGCAAAACGCGTAGTATATACTGGTAATCCAGTACGTCCTGATGTATTAGTAGATACTAGGGAAGATGGACGTAATTATTTTAATTTAAGTGATGACACGTTCACCGTTCTTATAGCCGGTGGTTCTCGTGGGGCGAGAACTATCAATAATGCTATGATAGATGTACATAAGCATTTTCAAGGAACAGAAGGAATTAAATTAATCCATATTACAGGGGATGGGGAATATCAATCTGTGTTATCTCAGCTTGGTATTACCGATGGTGATGGTTTAGGTAATTCCTCATTGATCTTGCCATATTTACACGATATGCCAAAAGCATTAGCGGCAGCTGATTTAGCGGTCTTTAGGTCTGGTGCTATCGGTCTTGCTGAACTAGCAGTTCGAGGTATTCCGTCTGTATTGGTACCATATCCATATGCAGCGGAAGATCATCAAACCTATAATGCCCGTATTTTTGTTCAAGAAGGGGCAGCGCATATGATTGTTGACCAAATGTTAAGTGCCCATGATTTGATAGGGGAAATTGAAATGTTTATGGCCAATCGTGATTTATTGTCACAAATGGGAGAACGAGCGCTGCAGTTAGGTAAACCTAATGCAGCTCATGATATTGCAAAATTAGCATTATCTATTGCAAAGTAACAAGGAGAGGTTTTATGTTAGACGGTATTCATAAGATTCATCTTATTGGTATAGGTGGGTCTGGCATGCGTGCTATAGCGAATATTTTAATTCAAAAAGGTTATGACGTATCTGGTTCAGATGTAGCTGATTCTGCAGTTATTGAAAAGTTCAGAAATATGGGCGCTACAGTTCATATTGGCCATAATAAAGATTATGTAAAAGGCGTTGATGCTGTAGTTCGTTCTACGGCTATTCGCGAAGATAACCCTGAAATTCTAGCTGCTAAAGAGCAAGGTATTACAATTTTACACCGTTCCGATATTGTAAAAGCTGTGTTAGACGTAACAGATGGCATTGCAGTAGCTGGTGCTCACGGTAAAACTTCTACTACATCCATGATTGGTCAAATTTTAGTAGAAGCAGAAGCTGATCCAACAGTTATTATCGGTGGTGAAGTAGATTATTTAAAAGGTAGTAGTTGCCTTGGTAAAGGCCATTTCTCTGTAGTAGAAGCAGATGAAAGTGATGGGTCTTTCTTGAAACTACGACCACATACTATTGTTATTACTAACATTGAAGATGATCACATGGATCACTACAAAACAATGGATAATTTGTTAAATGCATTTTGTGAGTTTGTCGAAACGTTACCAGAATCTGGCAAAGCAATCGTATGTGGAGATAATGAGAATATTCGTTATGTTATGAGCCGTGTAAATCGTAATTTCATTACATATGGCTTAAGTGATAATAATGACTATGTAGCTAAAAATATTCACTATGTAGACTCTACTTTGGTCTATGATGTATACCATAATGGTGTGAATGTTGAGCGCATTCGCTTACGAGTTCCTGGTGAACATAATGTATTGAATTCGTTGGCTGCCTTTGTTGTTGCTCATGATTGCTGTGGTGTAGAAACGCGCACCATTACTAAAGGTTTAGGTAAGTTTATCGGTGCAAAACGTCGTTTCGAAACAAAAGGTCACGTAGCAGGTGTATGGGTTGTTGATGACTACGCTCATCATCCTACAGAAATTAAAGCAACATTGAAAGCAGCAAAAGAGTTGGAAAAACATCGTGTTATCTGTGTATTCCAGCCACATCGCTTTACTCGCACAAGCTTGTTAAAGGATGAATTTGCTACTGCTTTCACAAGCGCTGATGAAGTATATATGACAGATATCTATAGCTCTGGTGAAGATCCAATCCCTGGTATTGATGGCAATACGATCCCAAATGCTATTAAAGCGGCCACAGGTCAAGACGTAAATTATGTACCATCTGTTGACGATTTGCCTGAGGTATTAGCGAAAATAGTAAGACCTAACGACCTAGTTATCACCATGGGTGCAGGTTCTATTAATCAATATGGACCAAAATTATTAGCTATATTGGAGGAAGGCTTACAATGAAAGATAAAAAAATAATCGTATTAATGGGCGGTCCTTCCAAAGAGGCTGAGGTATCTCGTCGTACTGGCGCTGCTATTGCAGAAGCACTTGAAAGCAAAGGTTATAATGCCCAAACTTTAGAACTCAATCCGCGCACTGTATTAAAAGATATTGAAGACTTAGGTGGCGAGGTTGTATTTAATGCAATTCATGGTCGTTACGGCGAAGATGGTGCGTTGCAAGGTCTATTAGAAATGGCTGAAATTCCATACACTGGGTCAGGTATTATGGCTCATGCAGTAGGTATGAATAAAAAAGTAAGTAAAGATGTATTTAAAGGTGCTAATATTCCTACTGCAGCATCCGAGTCCTTTAATGGTAATCTTGAATCTGCAGAAGCTATTATTAAGCATATTCGTAAGGATTTTACAATTCCAGTAGTTGTGAAGTCTGCTACGCAAGGTTCTAGCATTGGGGTTACTATTGTTCGCGATGAAGCTCAGTTAGAAGAGGCTGTAACGGAAGCTCTAAAATATGATCCTATTCTTGTGGTAGAACAATTTCTTGATGGTCGTGAATTTACAGTATCTGTATTAGATGGTAAAGCATTGTCTGTTATTGAAATCCGTCCACATTCTGGTGAATATGATTACAAGAGTAAGTACACTGTAGGTGCTACTGAGTATTTAGTGCCAGCGCCTATTAGTGCAGAAATGACTGCTGAAATGCAACGCATTGGGGAGCTTGTGTATCGTGAAGTACAAGGCAGTGGGGTAATTCGTGTTGATGTTATGACAGACCATGCAGATAATATGTATGTTCTTGAATACAATACTGTGCCTGGTATGACAGCAACATCTTTAGTACCAAAAGCAGCAAAAGAAATGGGAATTGACTTCCCAACATTATGTGAAAAAATTCTATTAACAGCTAGTATAGGGAAATTTTAAGGGCTAATAGAAGATAAGGAGTTAACTATGGATGATAAGCAAAACCATCCATCCAACTCTGGGGAGATGCAGTCTTCTACACCTGTTCGTGATGAACGGGCTGTATTTAGAAAACGAGTGTTAAAAATCGGTGGTGCAGTTACTCTCGTGTTGGTGGGGTTGTTTACACTACCTATTCCTTTTGGATCCTTAAAAGTTACTGGATCGGATAAGGTAACTGTACAAGATGTAATGGTAGCTGGTGATATTCATGAACCTGTTAATATATTGCAGATTAGTACAGAAAAATTAAAAACTAGATTATCAAAAGATTTACGTGTCGAAGAGGCTCAAATTAGCTATCAGTTGCCACTGACAATGGTGGTAAATGTTGTAGAACGCAAGGCAGTTGCAGTCGTACCGGCTCAGTTTGGATACTTAACCCTTGATAGTAAGGGACAAGTGATTGCATCTGAGCCAGCTATACAAGACACATCCGTTCCTATGATTTCTGGTGTGAAAGCTGGAAATATACTATTAGGTGATACGGTAGTAGATAAACCGATATTGGCGGCTCTTGAATATTTGAACTCACTCGATGAGGAGACATTCAAGAATATTGCAGAGGTTAATATTGGAGATCCTGATGCGATAATGGCATATACTGTTTCAGGTATACAGATTCGACTGGGAGATGGCAAAGACTTAGCTAAAAAAGCAGAGCTAACTCAGTCGATGTTACAAGATATTAAAAAGACACATGGTAATGTACAGTATATAGATGTTAATGTTTCATCGCCGTACATTAAAACCGATGTGATGCCTGAAGTTAAAAAGCATCAGAATGGAGCACCGACTATAGAAAATTCATCTACTAAGAAGGATGATAAAAAACAAGATAGATAAGGTCATGTTGAATATAAAGGTAGATGATTGTCGTGAGACACGAACGGTGGGCAATTGCCATAGTCAGCTGTATATTAGGGTTCATGGTTGTTACCCAATATAAGATGACTCAAGATAATATAGAAGAAAATATTCGCTTACAACGGACTGGCGATTTGGCGGTACAATTGAGAGAGGCCCAGAGTGAACGTGATGCTTTGTTAAAGCAAATTGAGTCACTAAAAAAATCTGGTGCCAATGGCGGTGGTAAAGCTGATGAACAGCTCATGATGAAAGCGGCTTTAACTAATGTTAAAGGGCCGGGCGTTAGTGTATTGATTGAAGATAGCTTAAAGCCTGTACAAAGTGGGGAAAATCCCAATTTGTATGTAATTCATGATGAAGATATTCTAAGAATTGTTAATGAATTACGGGCTGGTGGGGCTGAAGCGATAGCTATTAATGATCAACGCCTCATAGGAACGTCTGAAATACGATGTTCAGGCCCGACTATTACTGTAAATGGAAAGGTTTTTGGAGCTCCCTTTACGGTGAAAGCTATTGGAGATCCAAAGACATTAAATTCTGCGCTCACTATGCGCGGTGGTGTAGTAGATTCACTTAAACATTGGGGAATAAAGGTAACTATAAAGCAAGAAGAGGATGTAGCGATTCCTGCTTTCACAGGTACTTTTAGAGAAGAATATATGAAGCCTAATGAGTTAGGAGGTAAAGAATGAATATCTATATCTTTGCCATCATTGGCCTAATTATAGGGGCTACCTTAGGATGGATAGCACCACTTCATATCCCTGCTAGTTATTCGAATTATACTTCTGTAGCTGTTCTAGCAGCTTTAGATGCAGTATTTGGTGGCAGTCGAGCAGCATTGGAAAGAACCTTTGATCTCAGTAACTTTGTCATTGGGTTCTTTTCAAATATGGTATTAGCTGTTATTCTTGTATATGTTGGTGATTTAATAGGCATTAACTTATACTATGTGGCTCTTATTGGATTTGGGTTACGTGTATTTATTAATGTAGGCGCTATACGCAAAATAATTATGACTAAGCGGTTCTAATAAATCCCATTCTATATAGTGGAAAGTTTTCAAATTTTAGTGTAAAATAAATGTAATTGTTATAAGATAGTCAGTATATAAATCGATACATTGGGACGTATATTGATACAATAGATAACGATAAGAGGAGGAAGTTCAATGTCTGATTTTGCAAATATTAAAGTTATCGGTGTTGGTGGCGGCGGTAATAACGCTGTTAACCGCATGGTAGATAGCGATCTTAAAGGTGTTCAATTCTTGTCTGCTAATACAGAAAGCCAAGTGCTTGAATTGTCTAAAGCGGATGTAACAATTCAAATCGGCGAAAAAGTTACTAAAGGCCTTGGTGCTGGTGCTAATCCACAAATCGGTGAAGAAGCAGCTCAAGAAAGCCGTGAAGAAATCATTAAAGCTCTTGAAGGTGCTGATATGGTATTCGTAACTGCTGGTATGGGCGGTGGTACTGGTACTGGTGCTGCTCCAATCGTAGCTGAATGTGCTAAAGAAATTGGTGCATTAACAGTAGGCGTTGTAACTAAACCTTTCGCATTTGAAGGTAAACGTCGTCGTGCACAAGCAGAAAAAGGCATTGAGTTCTTGACTCAAAAAGTTGATACAATTATCGTTATTCCTAATGATAAATTGTTACAAGTTGTAGATAAAAAATGTTCTTTGAGTGATGCATTCCGCACAGCTGATGATGTACTTCGTCAAGGTATCAAAGGCATTTCTGATTTGATTCAAGTTCCTGGTTTAATCAACCTTGACTTTGCAGACGTAAAAACTATCATGACTGAACAAGGCGAAGCTTTGATGGGTATTGGTATTGGCGAAGGTGAAAACCGCGCTGCAGATGCTGCAAAAATGGCTATCAATAGCCCATTGTTGGAAACTTCCATCGATGGTGCTAAAGGCATCTTACTCAACATTTCTGGTAGTGCAAACTTGAGCTTGTTCGAAATCAACGAAGCAGCTGAAATCATTTCTGAAGCAGCAGACCCTGATGCAAATATCATCTTCGGTTCTGTTATCGATGAAAGCTTGGGCGATAAAGTTCAAATTACAGTTGTGGCTACTGGCTTTAATTCTAATGCAAAAAGCGTACCAGAATTCGGTAAAACAACTACTACATCTCGTCCAGCATCCACTACAACAACAACTAACAGCGGTATCCCAGATATCCCTGTATTCATGAAACGCTAATTTATAGAGTGTATAATAAAAACATTCGTAAATAAGTAACTTAGTAAGACATATCTTGAGATATGTGTATAGGAGGTACAAATGAAGAAATTAGTATTATTAACTCTAGCAGCTACAGTTGTGGCAGGTAGTGCATTTGCAGCGGCACCTGTAACAAAAATTAGCGACGGTTCCACTAAAGTACAAGCTGATTATGCATTTAAACAACATGTATCTAAAGGTGGCGGCAATAGCAACGACGGTTTCGGTGTTTCTTTGCAACACGATCTTTCCAATAAAACTGCAGTTCAATATTCTTATGATAAATTGAATGCAAAAAATGGCGACATTAAAGATCATCAATTAGCATTAGTTTATAAAGTGCATCCAAACGTAAATGTATATGGTGCTGGTACTGCAATTCGTACAAATGATACAGAATTAGGTTTCCAAGCTGGTGTTATTGGTCATGTGCCATTGACAGAAAAAGTAAACGGCTTTGCTAAAGCTGGTTGGGGTAACGATATTAAACAAACTTACCAAGTAGGTGCTCAATATGAAGTTCGCCCTGATGTAGACTTGAACGTATACTATGGCTATGATAAATATAGCGTAAACAACAATGATAAAACTGTAAATGGTTTACACGCTGGTGTAGGCTACTCCTTCTAAGGATACTAAAGACCACTCAAATGAGTGGTCTTTTTTTTATAAATACTAGCATATGATTTATAAAAATATTTTGTATAGGATATTGTATATATACTATATACCTTAGCTTTTTTACAATTCAGATTGTAATTAGTATTTTTTCTTATGTATACAATATATTTCTTAAATACACATTGTATAATTAAATAAGTTTAGGTATGATAGGTGTGTAATATTCATTTTAGATAGGATGGTGCAAGTTATGACAAGTGTTGCTGCAAAGCATGCAAAAGGGAAAAAATTAAAGGACGTGATCTTTGTTACTGCTGGACAAGCAATAGCTGATGCAAAAGAAAATGGTCGTGAGAATGTTGTAAACGGTACTTTAGGTGCTATTTATGATGAAGAAGGTAACTTAGTTTTCCTCAAAACTGTTAAAGAAGAATATTTGGGGCTTTCTGACATGGAACATATTGGTTATGCTCCGATTGCAGGTGTACCTGAGTTCCTTGCTGCTGCAGAGGCGGAATGCTTTGGACAATCTCGTCCAGAAGGTCATATCCGTAGTATTGCTACTACAGGTGGTACAGGCGGTATTCATCACTTAGTTCATAACTATACAGAACCTGGTGATGAGGTGTTGACTGCTGATTGGTACTGGGGTGCCTATCGTATACTTTGTAGCGATGTAGGTCGTACACTTGTTACCTATTCTCTATTTGATGAACATAATAACTTTAACCATGAAGCGTTCCAAAATCGTGTAAATGAATTAGCTGCGAAACAAACAAATGTTGTAATTTTGTTTAATACACCTGGTAATAACCCAACAGGTTACTCTATAGAGGACAAAGATTGGGAATCTATTCTAAATTTCTTAAAAGAACTCGTTGCTATAGGCCGTAATAATGTAATCATTGGCATTGATGTTGCATACCTTGATTATTCTGGTGAAAAAGAAGAAGTTCGTGCATTCTTTAGTAAATTCAGTCATTTGCCAAAAGAAATCCTCACATGTGTATGTTACAGCTTGTCTAAAGGCTTCACTATGTATGGTCAACGTGTAGGTGCTATGATTGGTATCTCTGATGACGAAGAAATTGCTGATGAATTCTTAGAAATTAATAAATCTACAAGTCGTGCTACGTGGTCTAATATTTGCCGTCCTGCAATGCGCACGATGGCTAATATTGTAGCAGATCCTGTTAAATTTAAGGCCTATGAAGATGAGCGTAATAGCTATTATCAATTGATTCGCGATCGTGCTGATATATTTAAACAAGAGGCGGCACAAGTTGGTCTTCCTATGTTGCCATATCGCGGTGGTTTCTTTATTACGATTCCTACAGATTCTGCTAATGCTATCTGTGAAGAATTGAAGAAAGAACATATTTATGTTATTGCCTTAGCAAATGGTATTCGCGTTGCAGCATGCGGTATTCCTAAATTCCAAATGACAGGTCTTGCCGAAAAAATTTATAATGCCATGAAACGCCTTGGTAAATTATAATAGATAAGTAAAACTTATGTGAAAAGCCACTTGATACATGGATCAAGTGGCTTTTCTTACATTAGTGAATGTCTTTATGTTCTTTAATATCTTTGTCAGCTTCTTTAGCCAAGTTTTCAAGTGCTCGTTTAGGCGCTGTACGTTCACCTGTTTCTGGATCCACGAATTCAACACGATCCAATGTATCTGTGATTTGGCCTCGAATGAAGCTTAAGTAAATCTCATAAAGTTCTTTTTTTTCTGCTAATTCCTCTGGTGTGAGTTGTTGCCCAGATTTTTTCTTTGCTGCTAGTTCATTTATACGTTTTAATGTATCGTTAATATTGCTCATATTGACCTCCTGTATTCTATATTAGAATAACTTGATTTATTATAACATAGAACTAAATGAATACGTATGGTAAGATATAAGTTGTACGCGTCTGTACTTTCACAAGTGAGAAAGGAGAGCTGTATGCGTGTAACAAAAGCAATAAAGGCAGAACAATTGAAATTATTGGAAGAGCATTATTTTGATGCAAAACCTGCCCTTGAGTATACAAATGAATTTGAATTATTAGTGGCAGTTGTATTATCTGCACAATGTACGGATGAGAGAGTTAATATCGTTACTAAACGGTTATTTCCTGAACTAAATCATCCGGCTAAGATGCTAGCAGTTGGGGTTACCAAATTAGAAACTCTTATTAAGGACTGTGGCCTTTATAAATCTAAAGCCAAAAATTTGATTGCAACTTGTCAGATTCTAGTAGAACAATACCATGGGGAAGTGCCACGGGAATTTGACCAACTCGTTGAATTACCTGGTGTAGGTCGTAAGACTGCAAATGTGGTAGTATCTGTATTGTTTGGTACGCCAGCGATTGCTGTAGATACTCATGTATTCCGTGTGTCTAACCGATTAAAACTGGGAATTGCTAAAACACCAGAAGAGATGGAATTAAAGTTGCAGAAGGCAATTCCTAAAGAGGATTGGGCTGCTGCCCATCACTGGTTAATTTACCATGGACGTAAACTATGTAAGGCTCGTAAGCCTTTATGTGAAGAATGTTTTTTAAATCACTTATGTCCTTCAGCTGGAAAGGTTTAATATGAAAGTAAATAACGAAGAATTTATTGCCCTTTGTGCTACTCATGGCATTGAAGGTATTGATATTGTAAATGAGTTAATGCGTTTTAAAGTGTTAGATCAATTAATTTCTAGTAATGCCAGCTCCCGTGAGTGGGGCGTTACGGCTGATGATTTATATGCGTTAGCGGAAAAATCTACAGTAGAGTCTTTTGGCCCTGTTCCATATGATTTGAATACATTCCAAGCTCTATATGGCCCTTCCTTTAGAGTCGAATTATTTGATTTTATTAGCGATACAGGTATTTTAGATGGTCTAGATGTTGGTACTATCTGGGAGACTCCTGTTCGTGAAAGTATCGAAGCCCATAGTAAAACGGGAGAACTCGTTCTATATGCTTATGTAGAAGAATACGCAGGTATGATTGAAGAAATCCTTCAATCTTATGAAGATAAAAAAGTTGTGCTTTATACGGCATCTCCAGTGTGCTATAGCATTTTGACACGTTTATATCCGATGGCGCAAATTATTAATCAATGGCCTCATCGCAGCTATTTTGATCATATCTTTACAGGAACGGTTGGCATGTTCCAATCCTCTGAAGATATTGTGGAAGAAGTGGCTAATGGTTTACATAACTTGGTACCAGAAGGGACGGCTCAATTGTTCTTACCGGCTACGATGGCACAAAATCAATTGGGTTTGAACAATATGGCATTACAATTCTTCTTGAACCAAAAACGTGTGGAAGCTATCCGTGAGTGGACTCCATTAGGAGCATACGAAATTGTATATGGCAAATATGATGTTAAAAAGATGCGTGTTGGCCTTCGTGAACGCGTTGGCGAAGAATGGAAAACGATTAATTATATTCCATTGCCTCATGGTGTGTTCGCTCAATTGCCCGTCTTTACCGTATTAAATTATGGCTTGTCTTTGCGTTCTATTTTGCTACCAGGTGGTCAAACTGATGTAGCCTTAGGACAAGATGGTATTTACTGTATCGACAGCCGAGTTTCTGAATTAGGTCGTAATGCTCTTGTTGAAAATGGCGCTTATTTCCTTACATTTAAACGTCATACAGACCATGTAGATGTAGATATTACTACAGAAGCACCAAAAGAGGACATCTATTGGATGTTCCCAGATGCTGAATTAGCCTATATGTGGTATGCATACTTCTGTAGCACTATTGGTCAAACATTGATTCAAGAAGTTTCCATGCTCGTTCAAACAGATGAGTCATTCGGTTATATGCTTAGCAGCGTACGTCGACGCGTGTTAGATGTTAACGACGAGGCTCAACTAATCACATCTGTTCAAGCAGCTGATGAAGCGTATATCAAGGCTGTGACAGAAGCGACAGAGGATTGGAAATCTACAGTAGATGAATTAGGCGCTCAAGTTATGCCACCAACAACATCTATTGATATTGAAGATTATAGCGATTATAAAAATTAATTGTAAAAGTCTAATATTTAGTTTAAAATATATCGTATCCTAAAAAATATAAACTACTAAATATAGTAGGTATGAAACATACTACACGAATGTGTAAGAAAGGAGGACTCATGGCTGTTATTAATTTTGAAATCTTCAAAGTTATTGGTACTTTATCTGAAGATAAAGACGGTTGGAAAAAACAATTAACATGCACTAGCTGGGGCAAATATAATCCTAAGTTTGACCTTCGTGCTTGGGATAGTGAATATACAAGCATGAAAAAGGGTATTACCCTTTCTTTAGAGGAGCTCATCGCATTGCGTGACATCCTTAATGAAAGTGACTTAGAGACCATCCTAGCTGAGTCTATTGAAGAAAAACAAGCATCCAAGGAATAGTATTGGCAACTTGCATTTGTGCATATGTCATGCTATAATCTATAAGAATAATATTGATTGTCGGAAAGAGGTGTATAGAATGAAACAAGGTATTCATCCAGACTATAAAGAAGCTACAGTAACTTGCGGTTGTGGCAACACATTCAAAACTGGCTCTGTAAAAGAAGACCTTCGTGTAGACGTTTGCTCCAAATGCCATCCGTTCTTCACTGGTCAACAACGCGCAGCTCAAGCTCGTGGTCGTATTGAACAATTTAACAAACGTTACGGCAAATAATTTGTCATGTAATGTAGCATCTATTGGCAGGGCTATGGGCTCTGCCTCTATTTGTTTATGAGAGGAGCTCTTGTGAACACAGAACGTATTAAAAAGTTTGTCGGTGGACAAGCTGTGATCGAAGGTGTCATGATGAGGGGGCCTGGTGTTACAGCAACAGCTGTACGAGAACCATCAGGAACCATTGTAGTTCAAAAAGAGCCTACAAAATCTATTGCTGACACATATCCAATTTTGAAAAAACCATTTCTTCGTGGCTGTGTAGCCCTCTATGAATCTCTAGTCATTGGCATGAAGGCATTGTCCTTCTCCGCTAAAGCCGCTGGCGATGAAGAGGAAGAAATGTCTAATAGTGAAATTGCCATTACGATGGTTATTTCCACCATATTTGCGATAGCTGTATTTTTGGCATTGCCTACATTTATCGTAAAATTTATTCCTGGTGTACAGGATAATCATGTAGTATTAAATCTCATTGAAGGTGTCATTCGTTTAGTTCTTTTTCTACTCTACATTTGGGGTATTGGTCTTACGAAGGATATTCAACGAGTTTTCCAATATCATGGGGCAGAGCATAAAACAATTCATACCTATGAATTAGATTTGCCTCTTACCGTAGAAAACGTTCGTCAACAAAGTCGTTTACATGCTCGATGTGGTACAAACTTCTTACTCATCGTTATGGTAGTAAGTATCTTTGTATTTGCCTTTTTAGGTTGGCCTAATTTGTTAGAACGTATTCTGAGCCGCGTACTGCTTATGCCCGTAGTAGCAGGTATTGCGTACGAGGTTATTCGTCTTGCTGGTCGTAGTGAGCATTCCTTTGTGAAAGCTCTTATCAAACCAGGTCTTGCATTACAGTACATGACCACACGTGAACCAGAAGATGATCAAATTGAAGTCGCTATACGAGCTCTTGAAGAGGTTCGCCCTCCTGAGAGTGATGCATATGAAGAGGAATAAACATGTTAGTAGATAAATTACAAGTTATTGAAGATAAATTTATGGACCTGGAGCAGCGCATCAGTGACCCTGAAGTGATTGCACGCCAAGATGAATGGCGTAAATTAACACGTCAACATGCTCAATTATCTGAAACAGTTGAAACATTCCGTACTTATAAAAAAGTATTAGCTGGTATTGATGAAGCTATGGAAGTTATTGAAGATAAATCCATGGATGAAGAATTCCGTGAAATGGCACAAGAGGAATTAAAAGAGCTAAAACCTCAAAAAGAGGAATTAGAAGAGAAATTACAAATCCTTTTATTGCCTAAGGACCCTAATGATGATAAGAATATTATCATTGAAATTCGCGGTGGTGCCGGTGGTGATGAAGCAGCACTATTTGCAGGCGATTTGTTCCGTATGTACACAAAATATGCGGAAAGCCAAGGTTGGCGTTGCGAGATTATCGATGCCAATGAGCCTGAATTAGGTGGCTTTAAAGAGGTTATTTTCTCTGTAGATGGTGAAAATGTATACTCCAAGATGAAATTTGAATCTGGTGTACACCGTGTACAACGTGTGCCTGCTACAGAAACACAAGGCCGTGTACATACGTCTACCGTTACAGTAGCGGTATTGCCAGAAATGGAAGATGTTGATATTGAAGTTAATGAAAAAGACTTAAAAATCGACACCTATCGTGCGAGTGGTGCGGGCGGTCAGCATATCAATAAAACGGAGTCTGCTGTTCGTATTACCCACTTACCATCTGGTATCGTTGTAGCATGTCAAGACCAACGTTCTCAATTACAAAACCGTGAAAAAGCTATGCGTGTATTGCGTGCAAAATTGCAAGACCAAGCTGAACAAGAGGCTATTTCTAGCATGGCAGCAGACCGTAAGAGCCAAGTTGGTACAGGTGACCGTAGTGAACGTATTCGTACCTATAACTATCCACAAGGTCGCGTAACAGATCATCGTATTAACTTAACATTGTATAAATTAGATGCTATTTTAAATGGCGATCTAGATGAAATCATTCAAGCCTTAAATGCTGCTGACCAAGCGGCAAAAATGCAGGAGGCTAATACAAATGTATAAGGAGATTTGGACAATCGGTCGTATTCTCCAGTGGACAGAGCAGTACTTTCAAAGCAAGGAGATGGATACACCTCGACTTGATGGGGAAGTACTGCTTTCTCACGTTTTAGGCAAGGATCGTATTTATCTATATACCCATTATGACCAACCGCTTATTCAAGAGGAACTCGATGCTTTCAGACCTCTCGTTCAAGAACGAGCTAAGGGGCATTGTGTAGCGGCTATTATTGGGGAAAAGGACTTTATGGGATTGACCTTTAAGGTTAATGATAAGGTATTGATTCCACGACCTGATACAGAAACGTTGATTGAGCATGTACTAGGCACGTATCAAAAGGATAGTAATATTCGTATCCTTGATGTATGTACGGGCCCTGGCACGATATTATTAAGTCTATTACACTATTTGCCGAATGCGTGTGGCATGGGTATTGAAATATCTCCCGATGCTTTATCATTGGCTAAGGTAAATAGTGAAAGATTTAACTTAAATGATCGTGTTCAATTGTTAGAGTCTGATATGTTTTCTGCTCTAGATGGTAAAAATGAACAGTTTGATCTCATCGTATCAAATCCACCTTATATCCGTACTGGGGATGCTAAATTATTGTCTCAGGACGTATTAAATGAGCCCCATATTGCCTTGTTTGGTGGTGAAGATGGACTTGATTTCTATCGTATTTTGGCTAAAACATGTGGCACATATTTAAAATCGCAAGGCCATATTGCCTTTGAAATAGGTTTTGATCAAGCTGAGGCTGTAAAGGATTTATTAGAAGAAACAGGGCAGTACTCTAATATTCGATGTATTACTGACCTCGGCGGAAATGACCGCGTTGTAACAGCTGTGTATGAGGGATAATATGGATACTCAAATTATTACAAATCCATCAGATCAAGAACTAGATATGCTTGCTCGCGCTTTGCGTAATGGCGAATTAGTGTCCATTCCTACAGAAACTGTATATGGACTTGGCGCTAATGGGCTTGATCCGGAGGCAATGGATAAAATCTACGCCGCTAAAGGTCGTCCATCCGATAATCCACTTATTTTACATGTTCCTAATAGTGAAAGTATAAAACCTTTAGTAACAGAGGTTTCAAATACGGCACAATTATTAATGGATACATTTTGGCCTGGTCCATTGACAATCACATTGCCTAAATCAGATTTAGTGCCAGATCGTGCTACAGGCGGTTTATCTCGTGTTGCTTTACGTTGTCCTGATCATGCGATTTGTCGAGTTTTATTAGAGCGTACCGGTGTACCGGTAGCAGCTCCTAGTGCTAATATATCTGGACGTCCAAGTCCGACAACGGCACAAGATGTTTACCATGATATGAAGGGCCGTATTTCCTATATTTTAGATGCAGGACCATGTATGATTGGTGTAGAGTCTACTGTTGTGGAAGTACATGATGACAAGGTCATTATATTGAGACCAGGTGGAATTACAAAAGCACAGCTAGAAACTGTTGTTTCTACTGTAGAGTACGACACAGCCTTAGTGAGTACTGAAACTAAGCCTAAGGCACCTGGTATGAAGTATACCCATTATGCTCCTGATGCACCTATGACAGTTGTTGTAGGTAGTCCAGAGCGGGTGGCAAGTACTTTTAAAGAGCTATCAAAGGGGATAGAAGGTCCTATAGGTTGTTTAGTGAGTCATGAAACGTATAACCTTATGAAAGAGGATACACGCTTTATATTCCATTGTTTTGGCAATTATGGTGATGCCTTATCATTAGGCCATGACTTTTATAAAAGCCTATTATATTTTAACGAAAATCATGTTACCTTAATCTTGGCAGAAGGTGTTGATGACGACGGTTTTGGTGTTGCCATTATGAACCGCATGGAAAAGGCATCGAGTCATCATATCATTTATAAGTAAATTTACTGAAATAAAAATGTCCACTGATAATAGAAATATGTCTTTACATATTGGATGAATTTGCTATAATGTATAAAGTAATCACAAAATGTGATTAAGTAAGGATGTTATTATGAATATTTTATTTGTATGTACCGGTAATACTTGCCGTAGCCCTATGGCTGAAGGTATTACACGGGCCCTTGCAGCGGAGCAACATAAGGATGTGACGACTGTATCAGCTGGTCTATTTGCCGCCTATGGAGCAAAACCAACTGAACAAGCCGTGGAAGCCGTCCGTTCCATTGCAGATATTTCTGATCATGAATCGAGACCATTGACAATGGAGCTCGTAAATGCAGCAGATCTTATCATTGGTATGACGAAAGATCACAAATCTGTACTACTTCGCCAATTCCCGTTTGAGGAAAGTAAAATCAAAACGATTTCCGAGTGGGGTGGTCACGATGGTGATGTTACGGACCCATATGGGTCTGATCAAACCGTATATAATCAATGTGCGGAACAAATTTATCACTTAGTAGAGGCTGGTCTTACATCAGTGCCTCAGAAGGCGTAGGAGATGAAATTATGAAAGTTGCAATCGGTTGTGATCATGGCGGATTAAATTTAAAAGCATCCGTTAAGGAATTGTTAAATGCATTGGGACATGAAGTAGAGGATTTTGGCTGCCATACAGCTGATTCTTGCGACTATCCTGATATTGCTGTACCTGTAGCAAATGCAGTCGTATCTGGTCAAGCAGACAGAGGTATTTTGATTTGTGGTACTGGTATTGGTATCGGTATTGCAGCAAATAAGATTGCAGGTATTCGCGCTGCTCTTTGTCATGATACATTCTCTGCTCATGCATGTCGTGAACATAATGACGCTAATATTCTCACAATGGGGGAACGCGTTATTGGTCCAGGCCTAGCTAATGATATTGTTGCCATCTTTATGAAAACAGAGTTCGAAGGTGGCCGTCACGCACGCCGTGTAGAGAAAATTAAAACATTAGAGAAGTAATACATCATTACCTATATATATTCGTTTTGCACGAGGAGGATACTCATGAGTTTCTTAGAAAAACAAGACCCTAATATTCAAGCTGTTATCAATCAAGAATTAGCACGCCAACGCGATAAATTAGAAATGATTGCTTCTGAAAACTTTGTTTCTCAAGCAGTAATGGAAGCTCAAGGTAGCGTATTAACTAACAAATATGCAGAAGGGTATCCTGGTAAACGTTATTATGGCGGCTGTGAAAATGTTGATGTTATCGAAACATTAGCTATTGAACGAGCAAAACGCTTGTTCGGTGCAGAACATGCTAACGTACAACCTCACTCTGGGTCTCAAGCAAACTTTGGTGTGTATTTCGCATTATTACAACCAGGTGATACTATTGTGGGTATGAATTTATCCCATGGTGGTCATTTAACTCATGGTTCTCCTGTTAACGTATCTGGTACATATTTCAATGTAGTACCTTACGGTGTAGATGCAGAAACACAACAAATCGATTATGATGAGTTCCGTAAAATCGTTTTAGAAGCAAAACCTAAATTGATTATCGCTGGTGGTAGTGCTTATAGCCGCCAAATTGACTTCAAAAAAATGGCTGATGTAGCTCATGAAGTTGATGCTATCTTCATGGTAGATATGGCTCACTTCGCAGGCCTTGTAGCAGCAGGTTTACATCCAAATCCTGTAGAATATGCTGATATCGTTACTACAACAACTCATAAAACATTGCGTGGCCCTCGTGGTGGTATGATTCTTTGCAAAGAAAAATATGCAAAAGCAATCGACAAAGCTATCTTCCCTGGCATTCAAGGTGGTCCTTTGATGCATGTTATCGCTGCTAAAGCTGTAGCATTTGGTGAAGCATTACAACCTGAGTTTAAAGTATATGCACAACAAGTTATCGATAATGCAAAAGCATTGGCTGCTGCATTGCAAGAAAAAGGCTTAACAATTGTTTCTGGCGGTACAGATACTCACGTTATGCTTGTAGATGTTCGCAATACTGGTTTAACAGGTAAAGAAGCAGAACACTTACTTGATGAAGTAGGTATTACATGTAATAAGAATACAATTCCATTTGATCCAGCTAGCCCATTTGTAACAAGTGGTATCCGTCTTGGTACACCAGCTCTTACAACACGTGGTTTACAAGTAAAAGATATGGAAGAAATTGCAGACATCATTGCAACTGTTCTTAAAAATCCTGAAGATAAAGCAATTCATGAAGAAGCAAGCAAACGTGTGGCAGCACTTTGTGAAGCGTATCCTTTATACTAATCTATTAGACTAACTATAGCAATTACATATTTGTAGTCCTATAAACCTATAAGTAGCATAAAAGGGGTGTGCCTAGGCATATCCCTTTTAATATTTTTATGGCATGATTTATCAATCTGTGATAGAGTAAATATGAATATTAAATGGATACCAATAGGGTATGTAAATTATTTATAGGAGGACAGTCATGAAAGTTAATGTTATGACACATCCATTGATTCAACACAAAGTTACATTGATGCGTGATGCAGAAACAGGCTCTAAGGATTTTAGAGAATTACTTGATGAGATTACTATGTTGATGGGTTATGAAATCACTCGTAACCTTCCATTAGAGGATGTAGAAGTACAAACACCTTTAACTAAAATGACTGGCAAACGTATTGCAGGTAAAAAATTGGGTATTATCCCAATTCTTCGTGCTGGCCTAGGTATGGTTAATGGTATGCTTAACTTGATTCCAACTGCAAAGGTTGGTCATATCGGTTTATATCGTGATCCTGAAACATTGAAACCAGTAGAATACTACTGCAAGTTACCTTCTGATGTAGGTGAACGCGACTTTATAGTTACAGATCCAATGCTCGCTACTGGTGGTAGTGCAGCAGCTGCTATTACATTGTTAAAGGAAAAAGGCGCTAAAAATATTAAGTTAATGTGTCTTGTTGCGGCTCCTGAAGGTGTGGAAGCAGTAAATAAAGAACATCCTGATGTTCCTATTTATGTAGCGGCCCTTGATGAAAAACTTAATGATCATGGTTACATCTTGCCTGGTTTAGGCGATGCTGGTGACCGTATCTTCGGTACAAAATAATATAATCATATAAAACGACATAGTTTAGGTACAAAGTTGTATAAAATATCTAAATTATGTCGTTTTCTACTATAAAGTCTTGAATAAAATCTACATAGGGTATACAATACAAGTGTAAAAGTATTTTTTTATTTTAGGTGGGACGAATTTTGTTCACATGGGACGAAAAACGATTCATACAATCCCAACGGGTAAAGGAGGGACCCGATGAACGAGTTTCTAATGATATGTGAACGTATTGTTCCTGAAATCGTTAGTGTATTAAAGGAGCGATACAAAATATTAAACCACCTAGTTTATGAAGAGCCTATAGGCCGTAGGACATTAGCTACTGCAACGGACCTTCCAGAGCGAACCGTACGAAGTCATATTGAGTTGATGCGTGCTAATGGTCTTGTAGACATTTATAAACCAGGAATTTTTCTCACTGATGAGGGACATGCAATTGTTCCAAAGTTGCGAAATTTTTTAAATGAATTAGATCGTATTAACGAGCTAGAACATCGATTGACTGAAGCACTTCATATCGATAGGGTTATCATCACGCCTACAGAAGGAACGTTGATGGTTAAAAAGTTAGGTTTTGCAGCAGCAAAGCTATTACAGGAATTATTAGAACCTGACTCTGTAGTTGCTATCAGTGGTGGCAGTACAATGGCTGCAGTAGCTGAAGAGATGCCTGTATTACCATTTAATCCTATTGTTGTACCTGCCCGTGGGGGCGTTGGTGAGGTAGTTGAATATCAAGCTAACGTAATTGCTTCAGTGCTGGCTGAACGACTTCGTGGGACCTATAAAATGCTCCATTTACCTGATGGGCTTTCACAAGACTCATTGCATATGCTCATGACTTGCGAACCTCAAATTAAGGAAATAGGGGATCTCATTAGTAGGACTGACGTATTATTGTTTGGTATTGGTACAGCTATGCGCATGGCGGATCAGCGCCATATAGCTGATGATGTGCGTAAGCAGTTAGTAGATAATCATGCTGTTGGCGAAGCTCTTGGTCAATATTGCGATATAGATGGCAAGTTGATTTATTCCACTAATAATATTGGGTTATCACTTCCGGATGTTGCAAAAATTCCAAATGTGATTGCTGTGGCTGGTGGCCAAGACAAATCGAGTGCCATTATTGGTGTTATGAGAGCTTGTCAAAAAGGCATACTTATCATTGATGAGCAAGCTGCAGAAGGTATGCGTCAATTGTTACAAATTTCAGCGTTATAAGTGAAGTTAGTAGTTAAATATTTTGTTAGAATATTTTTGTTATTAGGAGGATCTAACAATGGCAGTAAAAGTTGGTATTAACGGTTTTGGTCGTATCGGTAAATGTGTAGTTCGCGCAGCGATTAACAATCCTGACGTAGAAGTTGTAGCAATCAATGCTACTGGCGATAATGAAGGTACTGCATTATTATTAAAATACGACTCTGTTCATGGCACAATTCCTAACGAAGTAACATTCGATGAAGACAACATTTATGTTGATGGTAAAAAAATCCGCGTATTCCATGACCGCGATGCTTCTAAATTGCCTTGGTCTGAAGAAGGCGTAGAAATCGTTATGGAATGTACAGGTAAATACCGCGATGCAGAGGAAGCAAAAGTTCATTTGAATCAACCTACTGTTAAAAAAGTATTGATTTCTGCACCTGGTAAAAATGAAGACTTAACTATGGTTATGGGTGTAAACCAAGATATGTATGATCCTGCAAAACACCACATCATCTCCAATGCATCTTGTACAACAAACTGCTTGGCTCCATTTGCTAAAGTTTTATGCGATGAATTCGGTATCAAACGCGGTATGATGACTACAATTCATTCCTATACAAATGACCAAAAAATTCTTGATGCACGTCATAAAGACCCTCGTCGTGCTCGTGCAGCAGCTATGTCTATCATTCCTACAACTACTGGTGCAGCAAAAGCTGTTGCTAAAGTATTGCCTCAATTAAAAGGTAAATTAGATGGCTTTGCATTGCGCGTTCCAACTCCAGACGTATCTGCTACAGATCTTGTTTGCGAACTTGAAAAACCTGCAACTAAAGAAGAAATCAATGAAGCATTCCGCAAAGCAGCTGCTGGCGAATTAAAAGGTATCTTAGGTGTATCTGATGTGCCATTAGTATCTTGTGACTTCAGCTCCGATCCACGTAGCTCCATTGTTGACGTTGATTTAACAATGGTCATGGATGGCAACATGGTAAAAGTTGTTTCTTGGTATGATAACGAATGGGGTTACTCTGAACGTCTTATCGACATGGCAGCATTCGTAGCAAGCAAAGGCTTATAATCGGGAGGCTTTGATGAAACAAACAATCGAAGGTTTACAAGTAGATAATAAAACAGTATTTGTTCGTGTTGATTTTAATGTTCCTATGAAAGACGGTGTCATCACTGATGACACTCGTATTCGTAGTGCATTACCTACTATCAATTATTTAATTGAAAAAGGGGCAAAGGTAATTCTTGCTTCTCACTTTGGTCGTCCAAAAGGGGAACGCAAACCTGAAATGTCTTTGGCACCATGTGCAAAACATTTATCTGAGCTTATCAACAAGCCAGTAGCATTCGTAGATGACTGCATTGGCCCTAAGGTTGAAGAGGCTGTAAAAGCATTACAACCAGGCGATGTATTGATGCTTGAAAACTTGCGTTACCATAATGAAGAAACTAAAAACGACCCTGAATTTGCTAAACAATTGGCATCTCTTGCTGATGTAGCAATCAATGATGCATTCGGTGTATCTCACCGAAATGCAGCATCCGTAGTTGGTATTGCTGACTATATCCCTATGGCAGCAGGTTTCTTGCTCAAAAAAGAAATTGATGCATTAAGTGCAGCTGTTGTACATCCTAAAACACCTATGGCGGCAATCATTGGCGGTGCAAAAGTAACGGATAAAATCTCTGTTATTTCTAACCTTTTGCCTAAAGTTGATGTAATGATCATCGGTGGCGGTATGGCTAATGCGTTCATTAAAGCACAAGGTTGCAATATTGGTAGCTCCTTATTTGAAGAAGGTCAAGAAGCTATTGCTACCGATCTTGTTATGGAAGCTCGTGTAGCAGGAGCTAAATTATTAACACCTATCGATGCTGTAGTAGCAGATGCTTTCAGCAATGACGCTAACACTAAAATCGTTGACGTTGAAAATATTGAAGATGGTTGGATGATTCTAGATATTGGTCCTAAAACACGGGAGCTCTATGTAGAAGCATTGGCGCCAATGAAGACTATTATTTGGAATGGTCCTATGGGCGTATTTGAAATGGAAAACTTTGCAGCTGGTACTAATGCAGTAGCAAAAGCTGTAGCTGAATCCGATGCGATGACTATCGTTGGTGGTGGCGACTCTGTAGCGGCTATTGAAAAAAGTGGCTTAGCAGATAAAATTAGCCATATCTCTACAGGTGGTGGTGCATCTTTAGAATTCTTAGAAGGCAAAATTCTACCAGGTATTGCTGCATTGTCTGAGGCATAATATGAGAAAACCCATTATTGCAGGAAATTGGAAAATGAATGGCACCATTGCGTCTGGATCTATTCTGATCGAAGCGTTTAACAGCGTGTTACAAGATATGGAATTATCCTGTGATGTAGTTGTTTGTCCGCCTTTCACAGCTATCGAACGTGCTGTAGCACTAACACGAGATACAGCTATTGAAGTAGGCGCACAAACCATGGATTATCATGATGCTGGTGCATTCACTGGTGAAATTTCACCGCTTATGCTTACAGAGGTAGGCGTCAATTATGTTATTATTGGTCACTCTGAACGCCGTGAATATTATGGTGAAACAGATGAGACGGTAAATGCAAAAATTAAAAGTGCATTCCATCATAATTTGACTCCTATTGTCTGTGTTGGTGAAAGTTTAGAACAACGTGAATCTGGTCATACTCTAGACTGGATTACGTCTCAACTTAAAGGGGCTTTGGTTGACGTTCCTAAGGAACAAGTTAGCCAATTGATTATTGCGTACGAACCAATTTGGGCTATAGGCACTGGAAAAACAGCAACCGCTGATCAAGCAGAAGAGGTATGTAAAGAAATTCGCGAGTATATTCGCTCTTTGTACGATGATGAGACTGCTGATGCCGTGCGCATCCAATATGGTGGTAGTGTTAAATCCGAAAATGCTCGTGAAATCCTTGGGGAACCAAATATTGATGGTGCCCTTGTAGGTGGTGCATCATTAGTAGTTGATGAATTTATTGATATTATTAAAGCGGCGAATCAAGTAAGCGCTTAATATGAGGTTAAAAATGGCTAAATTAAAGGCTCCCGTAATGCTAGTCATCCTAGATGGCTTTGGCATGGGAGATCAATCAGATACAACCAATGCTGTAGTACAGGCGAAGCCGCACTGTTTTAATCAATTGTGGGATATGTATCCCCATACAAAATTAGAAGCTTCAGGGCTTGCAGTAGGACTTCCAGAAGGACAGATGGGGAATTCTGAGGTTGGCCATTTAAACCTTGGTTCTGGTCGCATTGTATACCAAGATTTGACACGTATTACTAAAGACGTTGAATCTGGTGAGTTTTATGATCGCTCTGTTATACAGGAACTATACGAAGTCGGTAAAAAACAAAGCTTACATCTTATTGGTCTAGTATCAGATGGCAATGTACATTGCTCCTTAGAGCACATTAAGGCAGTTGTCAAAGGGGCTCATGATCATGGTATTGACCGCGTTTATGTACATGCCTTGCTCGATGGTCGTGACGTAGCCCCTCAATGTGCACAAGGCTATTTAAAAGACTTAGAAGAGTATATGGCAGAGCTAAACTGTGGCAAGATTGCTACTGTGAGCGGTCGATACTATGCGATGGACCGCGATAATCGTTGGGACCGTGTGGAACTTGCTTACAATGCGATTGTAAATGGTCAAGGTGAAAGAGCCGCATCAGCCTGTGAAGCGGTGCAACAATCTTATGACAAAGATGCGGCAGATGAGTTTGTTCTTCCTACAGTAATTGATGCTGAAGGAACGATCAAAAGTGGTGACGCTGTAATCTTCTGTAACTTCCGTCCAGACCGTGGTCGTGAGCTTACAAAAGCCTTAGTGTTGCCAGACTTTGATGGCTTTAACCGTGAACCATTATCTTTATACATGGCGACTATGACTAAGTATGAAGATGGTTTACCAGTTCATATTGTGTATGAAAAGGACATTTTATCTGAAACACTAGGCGAAGTACTAAGCGTAGGTGGCTATCGTCAATTGCGTATTGCTGAAACAGAGAAATACGCTCATGTAACGTATTTCTTCAACGGTGGTAAAGAGGAACCATTTGAAGGTGAGGACCGCATACTTGTGAAATCTCCGCAAGTGGCAACCTATGATTTGCAACCGGAAATGAGTGCTTATGAAGTAACTGATAAGGTTGTAGAAGCCATTCAAGATGAAACGTATGATATGATTATCTTGAACTTTGCAAATCCAGATATGGTAGGTCATACAGGTAGTTTTGAAGCAGCTGTTAAAGCAATTCAGGCTGTAGATACTTGTTTAGGTCGTATCGTTGAGGCTATACGCAGTAAGAATGGTCACTTGTTAATTACGGCAGACCATGGTAATGCTGAGCTTATGGTTAATCATGAAACTGGCAAAGTTCATACGGCGCATACAACAAACTTGGTTCCTTTAATTTTAATGAGTGATACCTTAAAAACAGCTACATTAGAGGCTGGTAAATTATGTGATATTGCTCCTACGTTATTAGACTTGGCTGGTATAGAACAACCAGAATCTATGACAGGTCATAGTTTAGTACAAAAAGCATAATATAGAACTTTTACTATATTAGTAGTTAACTAGAGTTATAACCTATATGGTTTTGCTCAATATATAATATCTGTCGCATGACAGTTATCCCATTAGATTTTTATGAGGTGAAGAAATGGCAGTAATTGAACAAGTCATTGCAAGAGAAATTTTAGATTCCCGCGGTAACCCAACTGTTGAAGTTGAAGTATGTTTAGAAGATGGCACTATTGCAACAGCTGCAGTTCCATCTGGTGCTTCTACAGGTAAGTTTGAAGCTGTAGAATTACGTGATGGTGATAAATCCCGTTATTCCGGTAAAGGTGTATTAACAGCTATCGATAATGTAAATGCTAAAATCGGTCCTGCCATTATTGGTTATGATGCGACTGAACAAGTAGCCATCGATAACTTGATGTTGAAATTAGATGGTACAGACAATAAATCTAACTTAGGTGCTAATGCAATCCTTGGTGTATCTATGGCAGTAGCTCGTGCAGCAGCTGAATCCTTAGACTTGCCATTGTTTGCATACCTTGGTGGTTTCAACGCAAAAGAATTGCCAGTTCCTATGATGAACATCTTAAATGGTGGTGCTCATGCGGATAATAACGTAGATATTCAAGAATTCATGATCATGCCTGTAGGCGCTACATCCTTCGCAGAAGCTCTTCGTAGCTGTGCAGAAGTATATCATACATTGAAATCTGTACTTCATGATAAAGGTCTTAGCACCGCCGTAGGTGACGAAGGTGGTTTTGCTCCTAACTTGGCATCCAACGAAGAAGCATTAGAAGTAATTTGTGAAGCTATTAAAGCGGCAGGTTATGAACCTGGTAAAGACTTTAAATTAGCTCTTGATTCTGCATCTTCTGAATTCTATGAAGATGGCAAATACAATTTAGCTGGCGAAGGCAAAGTTAAAACAGCTGCTGAAATGGTGGAATTCTACGAATACTTAGTAGGTAAATACCCAATCGTATCCATCGAAGATGGTCTTGCTGAAGAAGATTGGGATGGTTGGAAATTGTTGACAGAACGCCTTGGCGATCGCGTACAACTCGTTGGTGACGATTTATTCGTAACTAATACAAAACGTTTGGCTCGCGGTATTGAGCTTGGTGTAGGTAACTCTATTCTTGTAAAAGTAAACCAAATCGGTACTTTAACAGAAGCATTCGACGCTATGGAACTTGCTAAACGCGCAGGTTATACATGTGTAGTATCTCACCGCTCTGGCGAAACAGAAGATACATTTATCGCTGATATTGCAGTAGCTGTAAATGCTGGTCAAATTAAGACTGGTGCACCAGCTCGCTCTGAACGTGTAGCTAAATACAATCAATTGCTTCGCATTGAAGAAATGTTGTACGAAACAGCACAATATAAAGGTAATGACGTTTTTTATAACTTTAAATAAAAATTGTCTTAGCTAAAAGTCCAATAAGGGCGCCCTTCGGGGCGCCTTTTTTGTATGCCTAAAAATAGAAAAGTTTTCGCTTCGTGGATTTTTAAAAATAAAAAAGGGATTTTGGTGATGATGTCGAAACCTATAACGCCATACGCTAGTGTGAGGTAAAAACATACCGCAAGGTATAGGAGGTGACCATGTATGTAGACGTAACATTAGACGACATTATCCTATATGCTTTAGAACATCATGTGAGCGATATTCACTTTGATCCCACAAAAAGGGGTGTCCAAGTTCGGTTACGACAAGATGGATTACTACGAACAAATATGACTGTGTCTTCTGAAGAGGCTGAACTTATTATCAACCGCATCAAGGTTTGTAGTGCATTAGATATTAGTGAAAAGAGATTGCCTCAAGATGGTCGATGGGCTTGGAGCCATAAGGACAAAGCCGTAACTATGCGCGTATCTACTTTGCCCAGCTTATATGGTGAGACTTTGGTCTGCCGACTTATGGGAAATGAAGGAAGTCACAAAGACTTAACAGCATTAGGTATGCGTGCAGATATTTTTGAGCATATTAAACAATTACTAAAACGTCCTTATGGCTTACTTCTAATCTGTGGACCTACAGGTAGTGGTAAAACGGCTACTTTATATGCCATGTTACGCATGTTAAATCTAGAGGAAACAAAGCTCATATGTCTTGAAGATCCCGTAGAGGCTGAAATTAAAGGAGCCATACAAATTGGCATTAATGAGAAGATTGGCTTTACATTTGCCAAAGGGCTTAGATCAGTGCTACGGCAAGATCCAGATACGATTATGATTGGTGAAATCAGGGATAAGGAGACTGCAGAGCTGGCCGTTAAATCTGCTTTAACAGGGCATCGAGTGTTATCTACAATTCATACTAACACAGCTATTGGTGTTGTAACGCGTCTCATGGATATGGGGGTAGAACCGTATTTAATACGGGCTACTTTAATGGGGGCAATAGCGCAACGTTTAGTTCGAAAATTTGATGGCACCACGTATCATGGACGGACTGCGCTCTTTGAATATTTAGAAATACCAACCAATTCAGTACACTGGGATCAATTAGAATCACATTTACTTTTGTCACTAGAGGATTCCGCTCGTGAAGCTGTATCTCAGCATGTTACATCGATAGAGGAGGTGCATCGTTGTGGACTCATGCTGTAATAGTGGAAATTTAGAAACCATTGTTGAACAAGCAATACAATTATCATCCACAGATATTCATCTACAATGTGGTGAGCCTATCTATTTGCGACATGGTGATGGATTGAAGGCTACTTCGTTTATATGTACTACTATCTTAATTGAAGATATTTTACGACGTTGTGGTATAGCCTCTTATGAATGGCAATCTCTCGATGAGGCTTGTTCCTGTTGTGGCGTGCGTATACGTGTTCATCTATATAAGGCTAATCAAACGATATGTGGGACACTGCGGTTATTGTGCCATCAACAACTTAAGCTAGAGGATAACAGTGAAGGACATTTACTTCAAAAACTATGTGAAGCACATGATGGTCTATTGCTTGTATGCGGACCTACAGGTAGTGGGAAAAGTTTTACCTTAGCCTGTTGTATTGACTATATAAATCAAACTATGGAGCGCCATATCATTACCTTAGAAGACCCCATAGAATTTGAGTTTAAGCCTAAGAAATCTTTAATTCATCAACGTCAATTAGGTGCCGATATTAAGTCTATGTCTGACGGCATTCGAGATGCATTGCGGGAGGACCCAGATGTCATTATGGTAGGGGAACTGCGCGATAGAGAAACCTTGGAGGCTGCTCTTCATGCGGCTGAAACGGGGCATCTTGTGATGGCCACTATGCATACGCAAAGGGCTGTGATGGCTGTTCACCGCATGATTTCACTATTTCCTGGTGAACAACAAGAGGAGATTCGCAGTCAAATATCTCAAGTGTTACGTGCTGTTATATGTCAACGACTCCTTAGGTGGAATAAAAAATTTATTACCATTCGTGATATTTTGTTAAACAATCATGCAGTGGCAAATTTAATACGCACCCGTAAGGAACCGCAAATTATCTCTATTCAAGAAACACAACTGCCTATGAAAACACTAGAAATGGCCGTAAGAGATGTAAAAGCACAATATGGAACGCAGCATCAACTTCATACGCTATTAGATCAACAATTATTGTAGGTGCAGATATGGAGGCTTATGAATATGTCGTAAAAAATGAGAATAATGAAACAGTAAAAGGTTTGATGTGGGCTGATTCAGAACAGGAGGTCGGTACACGGTTAAAGCGCGATGGATACAAGATTTATAAAATTACTTTACAAGTAAATAAGAAAAAGCATAAGTGGAATCATACCATGGTGGTAGATGTAACCTATCAATTAGGACTACTCATCGAGTCTGGTGTGCCTTTACGGAGGGCATTACAGTTACTATGTCATGGGAAGAGAGGGCTTTTATATACAGCCCTCTATGAATCGATTGAAAGAGGCCAAACCTTATCGCAAGCATTGCGTAGTGAAGGCTGCCCTGCGATAGCCTTAGCACTACTAGAAAGTGGAGAGGCCGCAGGCACTTTAGGTGAAAGCTTACAATACATTTCACGTCACTATGACTGGGAGCGACAATTGCGACAAAAGGTTATCAGTGCTATTTCTTATCCTATATTTCTTCTTCTCATGATGAACGTATTCTTTCTCGTTACCATCCTGTTTATCATTCCATCCTTTGAGAAGGTTTTTACTACCATGCATATTACATTACCATTGATGACACGAGCCCTCTTTGCATTAGGACAAGGGTTAAAGAGTCATCCTATATTGGTCTTTATTATGCAGTGTGTAGGGATAGGTGCTTTAGTCTTTGCATACCATCAACATAGTATAAAACACAAAGTACATCGTTGGCTTTGGCTGTTGGCTCACCGATACCAATGGATGACCTGCATTTACTATACAAGTATGCTAAAGGTTTGGGCCCTTTTGTTAGATTCTGGAATTTCTATTATTCATACTATGAATATCACAAGACCTTTATGGGGTAATATGTATGGAGCCGAATGTAGTGAAAAAGTAGAGGCAAAGTTATTAACTGGACATTCTTTTGAAGAAAGCCTTAGAACTGAGAATATTGGAAATTCCTTTATATGGCAAATGATTTCTATTGGCGAGGAAAGTGGAGAGCTCGTTAAAATGCTACATCATTGTGGACATTACTATGAATCTATACTTTCAAAATATATCGCCCGACTAGAGAGACTTTTAGAACCAATTTTGCTAACTGTAATGGGAATTGGTGTAGCCGTTTTAGTTGTATCTGTTATGTATCCATTATTTACGTCTATTGCTAAGTTGGGAGGGCAATAGCTATTTATAGTTAGCACAATAGCTATTTATAGTTAGAACAATAGAGGTCAATATAAATGGATAGCTGTTATTTAATCATTAGAAGGAGGATATTATGAGTTCTGTTATACATATGGTTCATGGTTTAAATTCTCGATTAGAATTATGTGGTCAATGGGTTTTAGACCACTTACATATTTCTCGTGTTCGGGAAAATCTCAAGAAGTCGAGAAAAGGGGGCTTTACCCTTGTTGAGTTAATGGTTGTGGTAGCCGTTATTGCTATATTGGCAGCTATTGCGATGCCACAATTCTTATCGGCTGCTGATAGAGCACGAAATGCGAAGGAAACGGCAGATATTCAAATAATTAAAAATGCAACGCAGCTCTATATGATTGATAAGAATGTAGATACACCACCAACTGTAGAAAATCTATATAAAGAAGGTTATCTTACAGAACATGTTAAGACTGCAAAGGATAAGGAATATACCATTACTTATGAAGTGGTTAATGGCGGTACTGCAAAAGCAGTTGTAGTTAAAGCACCTGATGCACCTTAATGTAACTTATATCTAGCATTTAGTATCTAGCATCTAATATCAGTATCAAGTAACTGGTATTTAGTATTTAATATTTAATATTCAATATTTAATATTTAATGTGCATGTATTAATGATAGGAATGTAGATTCAGGTTTTCATATATATGTAGTTATATCAATCGTTAGATTTACATATCTATAGTTGATTGTATGGAAGGACAAGGTATGAAAGGGACTCATTATGTTATAGCACTGATCGTGTATATAGCATCCATAGTACTACCTATTATAGTTTCATCTCAGGTAATATCCTTTATTCACGTTGCTTTGTATGCTGTGTTTTCACTCATCATCATAGCAGGTGCTACCATCGATATGCATTACTATATATTACCTGATGAAGGGGCCTTAGTGCTTGTTATAGGTGGCATTTTGTATAGCTTTCTAAATGATAAGTCTATGCTTATAACAATCATAAGTGTTATGACTGTAGGTACTATTACATATGGACTTCGTCTTATTAGTCATAAAGGTTTTGGACTAGGCGATGTGAAATGGTTTTCTGCTATTTCCGTGTGGCTTACGCCTTGGGAGATTATATGCTTTTTTTACGTAGCCTTTTGTGTTGGTTCTCTCTATCTCTTACTAACGAGCTATCGTAATCGATATATTCCATTTGGTCCCTTTCTATGCTTTGGTGGTTGGTGTGCCTTACATGGCGGATCCTATATGGAGGTGTTATATCAATGGTTAAGGCACAACCTATACATCATCAGTTTGGCTCTTTGTTAGCCGAGTGGATTATTGCTATTAGTTTATTTTTACTTTTGATTTCTCTGTCTTTGCCTATTGTTACGACGCCCAGTCGTTATACCTTAAATGGAAGTACTCAAGAAGTGGTATATATGTTAAAAAAGGTTCAACTTTGGTCCATGCTTGGTCATAAGTCGAATGGGAAAGGGCGCATGTTATTCATATTAAATAAAGATAGCTATACCTTAGAGGAGGATGCGCATCATCATACAGTCGATATATCGTTACCTACAGGGATTGAAAACGTACAACCTTTAACGGTTATCTCTTTTTCTTCTCTAGGATTGCCTTATGATGGAACGGAACTTATTTTACGGGATCGAGAAAGTGGTGAGAGAAATCGTATATGGATATCTGTGCAGACGGGACGTATTCGTTGGGAAGAAGTACACTAAGGGATTTATGTATGGAGATGCCTTAGTATCAACAGCCATTATTATGTTTATATTGCCTGTTATATTATCTGTATTTTGGATGGCTACCTTGACAATCTATAAGGCTTATTATTGGGATTATATAGTACAAGACACTGTAACATATTTAGAGGAAAGTAAGTCCCAGTATTACAAAACAGGTCACATTCAAGAAGGGATTTATAACTCTCAATTTATTATGAGCCCTAGGGAATCTATTACTTATAAAACACACATAGAACCTACCGTAGAGAATGGCATTGCCCTACAACGATTAACTGTACAGGCCATAGATAATGAAACTATTGTGTATAGCTTATCTCTCGTTTTGGAGGAAATACGTTGAGTACTCATGATAAACAAAGTGGTTTTATTTTGTATTCCACACTTATGAGTATAACTATTTCTACTATCGTTCTAACCTTATTATTAGGGATAGTTTTTTACGGAGTTATGTGGAATGCAAAATTAATAGATAGTGTTGCGATGATGGAGGATGGCAGGTATACAAGGCGTATGGTTGTAGCTCAAATTATATGGAATCCTGTACAGGTAACTGTAGAGGATAGAAATAAGACTTTATGTGTTCACGATACTAAACGGACTACACTAACTGTACAACGCCATGCGCTGTATAGAAAACTTACGGATGGTAGCTTGCAGCCGGTTAGTGGTAGCCGCATTATAGGTACAAAAGACAAGCGAAATGTTGGGTATACACAAGAGCATCCATTTAGTATAGATGAAAGTGAAACTATCCACATGCGTTGGTATATTACTAATCGATTTACTGGTGATAAGCAATATACTGCTGGATATGGAGGATTAGCTATATATGAAGTTGCTATAGGTCAAAGTAGTATATATGATTGGTATAAATATCATGAAGAACCGAGTCATGAATATGGGAGCCCATAATGCTGGATTTATTACATATGTAGCAATACTTACAATGTCTTTTTTATTATTGTTAGCCTTTATGGGGCTGCGTATTGGTCAAATTTGTGAAGGTAATGCCATAGATGAATTGCATTTAGAAGAGGCACACTATGCAGCTCAAAGTGGAGCACATTGGTTTGTAGGCTATTGTAGAGCGGGTAATACGTGGGACTTTCAGCAAAAGCTAATAGTAGCTGATGATGCGGACGTGGAAATAACGATTGAAGCTGACCCAGTATCAGAAAACCCTCGTCATGTTATGAGTTATGGGAAATTGAAGGGTCACAAAATTGTCAGTCGAATACATATGTATGTGACGGTAGATAAGGATAATAATATGCATGTTATAAAGGTGAAACCATATTGAGGTGAATCTATGAAACGAAAAAAGAAAATACATACTGGAGTATGTATTACAGATGAACGTATTGTATGTGTTACAGCTCATGTAGAAAATAAAACTATGGTCATTACCGATGCACTAGAAATGAAACGCGGTGCACCTATTGATGAGGATATTCGAAAATTTATTGAAATGTATGATTTAGATGATGGTGCCTACAGCATTGTTGCAAATATTGATACACAAATGCATGTGGCACCTTATGATCCTCACGATTTTGATATGAAAGAGTTCATCAAGTGGAATGTAGAGGATTACTTTAGCTTTGATGGAGATAGCTTCCAAATGGATGCGTGTCGTCGAGAATATCCAAGACATAATTATCATATGTTTATGGTAGCTGTAGAGCGTCATTCATTAGAACTGTTAAAACAAGGAATACGAGACACTTATGCTCCAGTAGATGTAATCGATTTTTGGCCTATCCCTATTTGTTACAGTTTGATGCGGCGTAGTGGGACTGTAACTGGCGTTGTTGAAAAGGGTGATTTACACTTATGGCTATGGTGGAACGATATATGTATTCAAGAATGTAGAATTCCAATTACTAGTACCGATGTATCAGAAGGGATAGAACAGCTTGAGGCTAGATTGCAGGAGTTTGGCGTAGATGAAATACAAGGCATTAAGCTGTATGGTTTAGAACAGTTAACTGAAGAGGAACGAAAGGATATGGAAGCTATTATTTCTATATATGGAGAGACGGAGTATATTCCTCTACTATTTTTAGGTCGTGGTCGTAATCGGTGTAAACAAGGCCAACTAGATTGGGATATGGCCATTGGTATGGCAGCAAGGGGGCTTAAATGGATTGGCTTGGGCTGGTAAGGATAGACACATTAATCTAATGCCTCGTTCGTTACATTGGCATAGTATATGGCACAGATATCGATATTATCTATATGGAATGAGTATTGTATACGGGATAGTAGGATTATTATCTTTAGGTTATTGCTGGACTAGTTACGAACATTATAAAGCTGAAAAATCAGAACTATTGAGTCTATTAGAAAATCCACAGTATCAGTCTATAGAAAAACAGTATGCAGATATAATAGCCGTTAAGGATCAAATTCTTAAGAATAGTTCAAAAAATAATACATCATCTGTGATTCAAAATACTGTAGTCCTATATGTCATTGATATAGCTATGGAGCAAGGTATTAGTTTACAGCACCTCCATATAAAAGATGGGCAGATTAGTGTGGATGGTGCAGGTGTTACTGATGACGCGTGTCGTAAGTTTATAGCTAGTCTTCAACACAGACTAATAGGAATGGAGTGTCATGGAACAGTTAAAGCAGATAAAGGTATATATACATTCCATGTGGAAGGATCTAAAGGAGAGCACAACACATCCAGTAGAGAAGATACTAATGATCGTAATAGTGTGGAGCATCATCATTAGTAGTTCACTATATGGATGTATTAGTTTAAATCAGAAAGTTACTCAATTAAAAGTGCGACAAGAAAACTATGTTATTAAAATGCATGCTGAGTCAGATTATATTGTATCTAAGGAAGCCAAATTGTTAGAGTCATTTACGCAAAATAAGGTATCTAACACGAGTTCTAATACAAGTGTTTTTGATTCTTTGCAAGGAGAACCATTAATGATTGTTAGTACTGATGAGCATGAAGGTGTATTAGAGTTAACTGTATTAGGGAGTACAGAACGACTTATAAACTGGATAAATACTGTTGATGAGAAAGAACCTTCACGCCGTATAGAAATAGAGGACATAGAACGGAAAGGCAATGTAGTATATGTACATTGTGCAGTAAAACCAACTATGAGGTCTTAACATATAAATTATTTTTAGTAATACTAATAGAGACAGATTATAGAGAGTTAATCTATAGTCTGTCTTTGTTTTTGTACCATTTTATAGTACAATGAAGGATATGAAATAATAAGGGGCACATAAATAGATGATAATAAAACGCAATATTATGCTCATCGGTTCTATGGGAAGTGGCAAAAGTCATTTCGGTCGTAATCTTGCAGAACGCAAGGGATGGCAATTTGTAGATACTGATCGCGTATTAGAAGGTCGTTTTGGGTTGCCTATTGCTGAAATATTCAAGAAAATTGGAGAAAAAGCATTCCGTCGTGCTGAAATGGATGTACTTAAAAAGGTATGCTTATACCATGAAGCGGTTATATCTGTAGGTGGTAATTTTCCGATTGAACATCGTACGTTAAAAGTATTAAAAAAATACTCATATATTATTGGTATTCGCGCTGCACAATTTCGTATTGTGAGCCGTGTAAATCGCCGAATTGGGAAGCGGCCAACTATGGATTACAATAATGTACATGCTTTTGTACACGCTATGATACAATCCTGGAAACCAGTATATAAGCAGTGTGATTTTGTACTAGATACAACAAATGGTCGGACCTATGATTTTATGCAACGTATTGAAGATGAATTAGTTGCTTCAGGTGTGCAATTTAAAGCAAGACGTCAACCCAATGATATGGACAATGGAGATGATAAAGAATCATCTCAAGAACTAAAACTAAATAATTCTGTTACTAGAAATACAAATGATAGAAGAATACCTAAGAAAATAGAAGCTCATAAACGAACTTCTCATACATTAGGTTCTAATAAGGTAGTATCTAATACATCTTGCTATGATAAACGTCGTAAACATAAGACGTCTAATCAGTCAGGTAAAGGACGTAAGTCAGAAGCTATATCCAAACAACATGCACCACAAGGGGGTAATGGATATGAGAAGAATCGCAATACTAACAAGCGGCGGAGACGCACCTGGCATGAACGCCGCCATCAGAGCGCTAACTAGAAAAGCAATCCATGAAGGTTTTGAAGTATTCGGCGTTGAGCGTGGCTATTTAGGCATTATGGAAGAGCAATTTATTCCATTATCAAACCGCTCTGTAGGAGGCATTATTACTCAAGGTGGAACGATGCTAAAAACAGCTCGTTTTCCAGAATTCCAAAATGAAGAGGTTCAGAAAAAGGCCTATAATATTTTAAAAGCTCACGGTATAGATCATCTCATCGTTATCGGTGGGGATGGTTCCATGCGTGGTGCTACAAGTTTGGCAAAACTTGGTATGTCCACCATGACTATTCCTTGTACCATTGACAATGATATGGGTGGTACTCAATATACTATAGGCTTTGATACGGCGCTCAATACTGTGGTTGATGCGGTTGGTAGAATTCGTGATACTTCTAATTCACATGAACGAGTAGCCATTGTCGAAGTAATGGGACGTAAGGCAGGTCATATTGCGCTTAAAGCTGGACTTGCGTGTGGTGCTGAAATTGTACTCGTTCCTGAAAATCCTATGCCTTTACATGAGGTATGTCGCCATTTAAAGGAGACACAGATTCATGGTAAAGAATATAGTGTGGTGCTCGTTGCAGAAGGTGCTTATAATAGTGGAGAAGTTAAATCCTATATTAAGGATCATACGGAATTTGATCCGAGCTTGACCGTATTGGGGTATTTACAACGCGGTGGCGGTCCATCTGCGTTTGATGCTATTTTAGCGGCTCGTATGAGTGAAGCTTGTATCAATCTTTTGATGAGTAGTGTGGATAATCGATTAGTAGGCTATATAGATGGACATATTCGTTCTATATCCTATCAAGAGGCTGAACGTCTAGAATTCCCAATTAATGAAAAGGACTATACACTACTATCTATATTGAGTAGTTAAGACGATTTAAAAGTGACCCGAAAGGGTCATTTTCTTTTTATCATGATTTATTCATTAATGAAATTATATTGCATAAAAGTAATTGGTACTGTATAATTTAAAAATACTAATAGTATCATCATAAATAGATACTTTATTGGCAATATCTTCATCTTTTTATAAGGAGATTATAATGAAAGAATTCTTACAAAAGCATCGTAAACGCATTATTGCTGGTGCTGTTGTTCTTTGTGTTCTTGGTGGTGGTACATACTACTACATGCATAGTGAAGGTTCTAAGCAAACACAAAACTTATATACTACTGGCAAGGTAGAAAAGGGTGATGTAAAAACGAGCATTAGTGCTACGGGTACTATTAACCCTGTTAATTATGTAGACGTTTCTACGAATGTGGCTGGTAAACTTGAAAAAGTTTTAGTTAAAGAGAATGATCAAGTTACAGCTGGTCAAGTGATTGCCTATATTGATACACGTCAATTACAAGCCTCTGCAGACGATGCTCGCGCTGCATTAGCTAAGGCAGAACTTGATATGAATCGCTATAAAGCATTAGCCGATCAAAATGCCATTGCTCAACAAACCTATGATGATTCTGTAACAGCTTATGAACGCGCAAAATCTACGTATGACCGCGCAGCAGCAGATTTAAATGATGCTACTATTACGGCGCCAATGTCTGGTACTGTTATTGGTACACCATTGAAAGCTGGTCAAACTATCAGTACTGGTATTTCTACACAAATGATTATCGCTACGATTGCAGATTTAAGTGATTTAGAAATTTACCTAACTGTAGATGAAACAGATATTGGTAGTATTAAACAAGGAGCTAAAGTAGAATTTACTGTAGATTCTAAGCCAGGTGAAACTTTCACAGGTTACGTGTCTGAAATTGCAAAAGGTACAAAAGGCAATATGGGCGCTACAAGCAATAGCGTTGTGTACTATACCGTAAAAGTTCAAATTCCTGAAAATATTTCTAACAATTTCTTACCATCTATGACGGCTCGTGCAACTATCTTTGGTGAAGATATTAAAAATACATTGGTAGTACCTCTTACTGCAGTGCGTACAGATAAGCAAGGGGAATATGTATATGTTATTAAAGATGGTCAGCCAGTACGTACAGCTGTTTCTACAGGTGTGACTGGTGATACTAATGTACAAATTCTAAAAGGTTTATCTGAAGGTGATGAAATCATCGTAAGTGGTGATGTAACAGCACCTAAGAATAATAGCCGTGGACCATTCTAATAGTAGGTGAATATGAATCAAGCAGTAATCGATATACAAGGGATTACGAAGACCTATGTAAATGGTAAATTATCGGTGCCTGTTCTGCATGGTATCGATTTACAGGTCAACAAAGGCGAATTTGTGTCTATTATGGGGCCATCTGGTTCTGGTAAATCTACCTTTATGAACATACTTGGTTGTTTAGATAGACCGACAACAGGTTCATACCGCCTAAATAGCGATGAGGTTGCTACCTTATCCGACGATGAATTGGCCTTTGTACGAAACAAACAAATAGGCTTTGTATTCCAAAGTTTTAACTTATTAACAAAATTGACAGCCTTAGAGAATGTGGCGCTTCCTATGATTTATGCAGGGATGGATAAAAAGTCACGTAATGAACGTGCTGCTGCATTGTTATCCTCTGTTGGCCTTGGGGATCGTATGGATCACTTGCCATCTGAGTTATCTGGTGGTCAGCGTCAACGTGTAGCCATAGCTCGCGCGTTAGCGAATAATCCGGCTATCATCATGGCCGATGAACCGACAGGTAACCTTGACTCCAAGTCGACTATTGATGTTATGAATATCTTTAGAGGTCTCTATGATGAAGGGCGTACAATTATTCTCGTTACTCATGAACCTGAAATTGCAACCTATGCAAGTCGTAATGTAGTATTGCGCGATGGTTTGATTGTAGAGGATTCTCAAAATCTCAATATGACGCCTGTACAGGAGGTGCCACATGTATAAAGAGAGTTTCTTAATGGCATGGGCATCCCTCATTGCTAATAAAATGCGTTCCATTTTAACCATGTTAGGCATCATCATCGGTGTAGCTGCCGTAATTGCCTTAGTATCTATTGGTAATGGTGTAAAGCAAGATATTCAAAACTCCATCTCTAGCTTAGGATCTAATCTATTGATGGTTATGCCTGGGGCTCCACGCACACCAGGGGTTCGACCTTCTGCAGGCTCTATGAAGTCTTTAAAGGTTTCTGATTACGAAGCTATTTCAAAATTGGATGGTGTGAAAGCTGCCAGTCCAATGACAAACGGTTCGTATGTAGTAATTTATCAAAATAAGAATTGGACTACTTCTGTATCTGGTGTTAGTTATAACTATTTAGATGTAAACAATTGGTCTATGAAATCTGGGCGCTTCTTATCTGAAAAGAATGTACAGAATCGTGAACGTGTGGCAGTAGTAGGTAAAACAGTTGTTAAAAATCTATTTGGTGATGAAGATCCAGTAGGTGCAGAAATTCGTGTTAAAAATATTCCGTTCCGTATCATTGGTGTCCTTAATAGTAAGGGTAGTGGTGCTATGGGTAATGACCAAGATGATATGGTTATTATCCCGTATACTACAGCCATGGAACGGGTAGAAGGTGTTGATTATCTTCGAATGATCTACGTAACAGGTAAGGATGAAAACGGTATCGATCGTTTACAATCTGATATTGAAAACCTATTGCGCGTACGTCATGGAATCAAGGATACTAATCTTGATGATTTCAATATTCAGAACATGAACTCCATCATGGAAACTATGGAGGAAACTACAGGAACATTAACATTATTCCTTGGCGCTGTAGCTGCTATCTCGCTCGTTGTTGGTGGTATTGGCATTATGAATATTATGCTCGTATCAGTAACAGAACGGACAAGAGAGATTGGAGTACGTAAAGCGCTGGGTGCTACTTATAGTGTTATCGTTACACAATTCCTTATCGAAGCTGTTGTTATCAGTTTGATGGGGGGCATTATAGGGATTATACTCGGCATAGGCTCATCTAAGCTGATTGGCATGGCTTCAGGCATGAGTACAGTTATATCTATACCAACTATTGTAATGTCCTTTGCCTTCTCTATGGCAATTGGTTTGATCTTCGGTATTTATCCAGCTCGCAAGGCGGCAAAACTTAATCCAATTGATGCATTACATTATGAATAGTCTTGAATTGTAAGTGTGTATTTTTAAGAACATACTAATAAATAGATAGAGTTATTCGCATATGGTGCGTTGCATGATACAATATGTATGATGTAACGCACCATTTTTATATGCTTGTATGTAATTTATGCTATATACTTATGAAAATTTCATGCAAGCAATTTGTAATAAACGGGGTATGTAGATTACCTAATCTACAGGTAAGTATATTGAATGGAGAACCTTATGGCTACAACATTGTTAGAATATTTCAACGAATTACGAAATCAGAATCCATTTTCTTGGGTAAAAGATTCTGAAATTACAGCAGTTGAACCAGGTCATGCAGAAATGACCTTACAAACAAATGATACAGAGTATTGTAATTTCCGAGGGGATTTACATGGTGCCGTTTGTATTGGTTTAGCAGATAGTGTAATGGGGACCGCTTGTTTCACATTGGGCAAATCTGTTAGCACTATTGATCTTAATGGTAACTATGTGAAAGCTGTTAAGGGTGGTACTGTATTGCGTGGTGTAGCCAATGTAGAGCATAATGGTAAAACAACTATTGTTGCTACAGCACGTATCTATAATGAGTTAGGTGAACTTGTTCACTTGGCACGTGGTACATTTTTTGTACTAGAAGAGAAGTCATTACCTGAATTACCATGGCGTTTTATTGAAGAAGACAACCCTGATTTGGTATAATATAGTTTAGACTTTTAAATATAGGAGGATGCTTTAATGGAACAAGAATTACAACGTCTTAAGGCAGAAGCCCTTGAGGCTATTAAAGGCGCTGCTATCAAACAAGCGTTGCAAGATATACGTGTAAAATATCTAGGTAAAAAAGGTGAGGTAACAGCATTACTAAAAGGTCTTGGTAAATTATCTCCTGAAGAACGCCCTAAGGCTGGTGCTCTTGTTAATGCGGTTCGTGAAGCATTAGAGGCTGAAATTGATGCTGTAAAAACTCGTATGGAAACGGCAGAGTTAAATGCTCGCTTAGAACAAGAACGCATCGATATTACATTGCCTGGTCGTGCACAAAAATCTGGTCATATCCATCCATTAACTAAGGTTAATGAAATGATTGAGGACTTCTTCATGAAAATGGGGTATACCGTTGAAGAGGGTCCAGAAATTGAACAGGATTACTTTAACTTTGAATGCTTAAACTTGCCTAAAGATCATCCTGCACGTGATATGCAAGATTCCTTCTATATTACAGAAAACTTCTTATTACGTACGCATACATCTCCAGTACAAGCTCGTACAATGCAACGTCATGAGCCTAACAGCCCAATCCGTATGATTGCGCCGGGTAAGGTTTATCGTTGGGATTATGATGCAACACATTCCCCAGTATTCCATCAAGTGGAAGGTCTCATCATTGATGAGCATATTACATTTGCTGATTTGAAAGGCACATTAGAGTCCTTCTTGCGTCACATGTATGGGGATGAAACAAAAGTACGTTTCCGTACAAGCTTCTTCCCATTCACAGAGCCATCTGCAGAAGTAGATATTTCCTGTGTAATGTGTGGTGGTGAAGGTTGCCGTGTATGTTCTCATACAGGTTGGCTTGAAATCTTAGGATGCGGTATGGTTCATCCTGATGTATTGCGTATTAATGGGTACGATCCTGAAAAGGTTAAAGGCTTTGCCTTTGGTATGGGCGTAGAACGTATTGCTATGCTTTTATATGGCATTAATGATTTACGTCTATTCTTTGAAGATGATGTACGATTCTTGGAACAATTTTAGGAGGAACTCATGAAAGCAAGTTTACAGTGGATGAACGAATACGTGCCTGTGGATATGAATCGTCCTGCTCAAGAATTGGCCGATGAATTAACACAAGCAGGGATTCCTGTAGAAGATGTCATTGCTATGGATAATGGCATTAAGAAAATTTATACTGGTAAAATCGTAGAAATTACGAAACATCCAGATGCAGATAAATTACAAGTATGTCAAGTTGAATGCCTTACTGAAGAAGGTGAGCCTGTTACAAAACAAATCGTAACAGCAGCAACAAATGTAGCGGTAGGTCAAATCGTACCTGTAGCGTACCATAAATCTCGCTTAGCTGATGGAACAGAAATTAAAAAAGGTAAATTGCGTGGTGTTGTATCCGAAGGTATGTTCTGTTCTGTTGCAGAATTTGGTATCTCCAGCGATTTAGTATTGCCAGAAGAAGCACAAGGTATTTATATCTTTCCTGAAGGCACACCAATCGGCCTTGATGTAAAAGATGTATTAGGATTAAATGACACAGTATATGAATTTGAATTGACTGCAAACCGTGCGGATTGCTTCTCCATGGTTGGTTTATCCCGTGAATTCGGCATGATGACAAATCAAAAAGCTTTATTCCCTGTTATCATGGTTAACGAAAATGGTGAGTCCATTGAAGGCAAAGCATCTGTATCTATCGAAGCGGATGATCTTTGCACACGATTCATGTCTCGTATCGTTACAGATGTAAAGGTTGAAGCATCTCCATTGTGGATGCAAAATCGTTTGCGTAACAGTGGCATTCGTCCTATTAATAATGTAGTAGACGTTACTAACTACGTTATGTTAGAACTTGGTCAACCTATGCATGCCTATGACTATGACCATGTAAAAGGTCATCAACTAGTGGCAAGACGTGCTAAAAATGGTGAAGTTCTTGTTACACTTGATGGTTCTGAACGTGAATTAAATGAATCTATGCTTATTATTGCCGATGCAGAATGCCCAGTAGGTGTAGCTGGTATTATGGGTGGCTTTGATAGCGAAGTAACAAATGAAACTACTACTGTTATGCTTGAAGCTGCTGTGTTTAATGGACCATCTATTCGCCGCACTGCAAAAGCACTTGGTATGCGTTCTGAAGCATCTGGACGTTTTGAACGTGGTGTAAACCATAAATACACTGCCTATGCTATCGACAGAGCAGCACAGTTGTTGCAACAAATTTGCCCATCCTGTAAAGTTGACGTAGGCATTATCGATGTGTACAAGAACCCTGTAGAGCAACATACAGTTACTTTCACAGCAAAACAAATCAACGATTACTTGGGTACAAATATCAAAAAAGACGAAATGGTTCGCATATTGACTGCTCTTGAATTTGTTGTAACTGAAGAAGGGGGCCAATTATCTGCCCTCGTTCCAACATGGCGCGGTGACGTAACAGTAATGCCTGATATTGCTGAAGAGGTAGCTCGTATTTATAACTACGATAATATTGCTCCTACAATTCCTGTAGCCGTATTGTCCTCTGGTGGTATGACGCCTAAGAAAGCTCTTACGAAAGAGGTAACACACGGGTTAGCTAAATTGGGTATGACTCAAATCATTACATTTAGCTTTATGCATAAAGATGGCCTTTCCAATATGATGCTTCCTGAAGGAGATAGCCGTTATACAGCCATTCCAATTTTGAATCCTATTTCCGAAGAATTCCCTTATATGCGTACTACATTGGTGCCAGCTGTTATCGAAGCTGCCAAACGCAATATTGCGCAACAAAATAAGGATCTTTGGTTGTTCGAAACAGCAAATGTATATGAACCAAAAGCATTGCCTTTAACAGAGGTACCTCATGAACGCCCTATGGCTTGTGGTATCTTGATGGGCAAAGCAAACCAAGCTGGCTGGAATCAAGCAGAACGCACTACAGATTTCTATGATGTAAAAGGTATCGTAGATGCGTTGTTGGCTGAACTTGGCGTTACAGACTATGAAATTAATCGTGGCACTGAACCTTACTTCCACCCGGGTGTAAGTGCTCAATACGTAGTTGATGGTAAAATGATTGCTCAATACGGAGAATTACATCCACAAGTGAGCAAAAACTTTGATTTACCAGGAAAAGTATACATGTTTGAAATCGATTTGGAAGCAGTATTATCCTTAACGATTCCAGCATTCCGCTATACATCCTTCAGTAAATTCCCAGGTACTAGCCGTGACCTTGCTATTGTAGCACCTGTGTCCGTATCTAGTGGTGAAATTTTATCCATCATTAAAGAGCATGGTGGTGAATATTTAGAAAGTGCATCTATCTTCGACGTTTATGAAGGTGAACATATCGAAGCTGGTTACCGCAGTCTTGCATACAACTTGCAATTCCGCTCTATGGAAGGCACGTTGAATGATGAAGATATTGATGGTAACATTCAAGCTATTATCGATGCATTAGCAGAAATTAACTGTAGATTACGTTAATCTCAAGCAGTATATTGAAAGGGTTTACCGTATGGTAAACCCTTTTAGTACTATAGTTATACCTTTAGTTAGGTAGAAAGGATTGTCCATGGAATTATTGGCTCCTGCCGGTACGATGGAAAACTTTATGGCCGCCTTAGAATCTGGCGCGGATGCGATTTACCTGGGCGGTAAAGGCTTTAATGCCCGTGCTCATGCAGCAAACTTTGGCATTGAAGAATTGGCTGAGGCTATTCGTTTGGCCCACATTCTAGATGTGTCCGTATATGTAACCGTAAATATCCTCATAGGTGATTCTGAATTAAAGGCTCTCGAGGCGTATTTGAAGGACTTAGAGCGCATCGGTGTGGATGCTATTATCGTTCAAGATTTAGCAGTTGCTAAATTGGCACAACGAGTGGCTCCTAAACTTCACTTGCATGGCAGTACGCAGATGACGGCGGCTACATTAGATGCTGTTCGTTTTTATGAAAGCCTCGGTTTTACCCGTGTTGTATTGGCTCGTGAATTGAGCCTAGCTGAAATTGAACATATTTGTAAAAACTGTACAGCTGAAATCGAAGTCTTTGTACATGGTGCCTTATGTGTGTGTTATTCTGGTCAATGCTTGATGAGTTCCTTTATCGGTGGTCGCAGTGGTAATCGTGGTGCCTGCGCACAACCTTGCCGCTTGCCTTATGAACTATTGGATTCATCTGGCACTAGCTTGTTGCCAAAACACGAAGCCTATCTATTAAGTCCGAAGGATCTTAACTATAGTGAGCATATGAATGAGCTCGTAGCTGCTGGTGTTACGTCCTTTAAGGTAGAAGGGCGTATGAAAAAGGTTTCTTATGTGCGACAAGTCATTGGGACCTATCGTCATATTTTAGATACAGCTCATATGGATGCTGCTGATGCCGATGCATTGGCATCTGGGTTTAATCGTGGCTTCTCTACAGATTACTTAACAGACCATGTAGGGAAATCTATGATGACTGTTGTAGCTCCAAATAATCAAGGTAAATTAATTGGTAAAGCAGAGGTCAAAAAGGGACAAGTTCATTTATTCCTAACAGAATCAATTGAAAAAGGATCACTTTTAAAGGTAATGCAAGCTTCTGGTAGTATTACGTATTATCAAATTGATCAGAATTGGTCCTTAATGGATGAAAAGCATTTTGTAGGCAAACCTGATGAAGGGTTTGCAGCGGGGCAAGTATTTTTAGCATCTACGCCAAAATCCCAAAAGCAACGAGGCTTACAAGATTTTAGTGCTAAATTAGAGGTACATGGATACTTATCTATTAATACAGACCGAGAAACGCCATGTACAGAACTTACCTTTGTATTGAATGATGGGCGTACTGTGATAGTATCTAATGAATTTGAACCTGTTTATGCGAATAATAAACCGACTACATTAGAGAAGGTTACAGACCAAGTAGGTAGATTAGGGAATACATTGTTTACGCTTGGCTCTATGTCTATTCCTGATGGACCTTATATGTGGCCAGCTAGTGTGTTAAATGCATTGCGCCGCGATGCTGTAGAAGCGCTAGAAAACTTGTTGATTACAGACCATGAAACGGCTTGGGCTGAGCTGGCTGTAGAGCCTCAAGATATGTCATCTATGGTTGCTAAGGGTAAGGTTCTATATTCTGAGCCTATGGTGAGTGCTCGTGTTGATGAGCTAGAGGCCGTGAAAGCAGCTATTGACGGGGGCGCTAAGAAGATTATCTTCGGTGGTGACCGTTTACAACGTAAGCCTTATGAAATTAGCATCTACGGACAGGTAGCTAAACTTTGCAAAGACCATAATGTACTTTGTGTATTTGCTACCCCTCGCGTCGTGAAAGATGATGAAGTAAAGGCGTATATGAATACCCTTAAGGCCATAGTTGAGGCGAAACCAGATAGCATTTCTATTCACGTCCCACAAGCGTTATTGTGGCTTCGTGACTTAGGGTATACAGGTGCTATTGAAGCTGATACAGGTCTTAACATATTTAATGGCTCTTCCTTACAAGTATGGGAGGACTTACATATGAGTAGCATCGCACCATCCTTAGAGTTAACATTAACGCAACTCGTAAGCTTACAAAAATCTACTCATTTGCCATTAGAGGTTATGGTTCATGGTTATACGGAAATGATGATTTCTGAATACTGTGCCATCGCTAGCTTTGTAGGGACTGGTAAAAAAGAAAATTGCCCTATGCCGTGTGTAAAGGAAGATTACGCATTAAAGGACCGTAAAGGGGAAGTGTTCCCATTGCGTACCGATCCTTATTGCCGTATGCACATCATGAATAGTCATGAAATGGACATGCGTGCCTACGTGCCAGAGTTACATCGAAAAGGGCTACATATTTTGCGCATCGATGGACGTCATATGGATCCACATCGCTTGCATTCTATCGTAGCAGATTATGTATCCATTCAAAATGGAACAAAAGAGGCTCCTCCTAAGAGTGTAGGTAAAGATGATACACCTATTACAAGGGGCCACTATTTTAGAGGTATTTTATAAAAGAGGTAGTACATTGTTTAACGAAGATGTATTAGACTTTCACCATATAAAAGAACAATTACAACAACATTGTAGTTCTACCATTGCTAAAGAATTAGCTATGCACATCGAACCTATGACAGATGCGAAAGCCATTCAAGAGAACCTTGATGAAACGGCAGAAGCCATGCGTTCTTTGCAAACTGAGGTAGAACAACCGTTAGGGGGAACTCGTGATATTCGTGAGTCCTGTAAGAAGAGTCGTAAAGACTTTGTCCTTACTCGTGAAGCATTGTGGGATATTTACTTAACCATTGGTGCTTATAAGCGGATGACAAAGTTCTTTAGAACTAAATATATGGAATATCCGTTGCTATCCTTATGGGTACAGGATATGCCGAATACAGATCGCATTGAAAACCGTTTTAAACGTGTCTTTGATGAAAAAGGGGAATTGCTAGATACTGCATCTCCTAAGTTGGCGAGCCTTAGAAATACGATTATTAAAACTCGTGAAAAGATTAAAAATGATATTCAAGCTATCTTACACGACAAGGATAATCAGAAGTATTTCCAAGAAGCAATCATTACACAGCGTAACAATCGCTATGTAATCCCTGTAAAACAGGAATATCGCCAATATTTTGATGGTCTTATTCACGACCGTTCTGCAACGGGTCAAACACTCTATATTGAACCGATGCGCTTGGTGAATCTAAATAATGAATTACAAGAGGCATTGATTGGTGAAGAGCAAGAGGTATTGCGTATTTACCGTGAATTGTCTGCCCTTGTAAAACAACATAGTAATGATTTGATGGATGCTTGTGAAAAGGTATCCCATATCGAATTTGTATATGGTAAGGCGAGCCTTGCTATTTCCTATAAGGGTGTACCGGCCATCTTGAGTACTGATAGAACAGTTAATCTCATGAGAGCTCGGCACCCATTAATTCCACCGAATGTGGTGGTGCCTACGAATATTTTATTAGGCACATCATATCGCATTCTGTTAATTACTGGTTCTAACACAGGTGGTAAAACAGTATCCCTTAAAACATTAGGGTTATTGAGTTTAATGAACCAATGTGGTCTATTTATCCCTGCTGATCACGGTTCTATGTTACCAGTATTCCAGAATATCTTTGCCGATATTGGAGATGAACAAAGTATTGAGGCTAGCCTTAGTACGTTCTCTGCTCATATGACACAAGTTATTTCCATCATTAAACATTGTGGCCCAAATGACTTGGTATTGTTGGATGAGCTTGGATCTGGTACAGATCCAGAGGAAGGTAGTGCACTTGCTGTATCTATCCTTGAATTCTTCCGTAAAAAGGGCGCTCTTATGATGGTAAGTACTCATTATAATGAGCTTAAAAATTATGCATACCATACGGAAGGTATTGAAAATGGCCATGTAGAGTTTGATGAGCGCACCTTAAAACCAACATATCGACTTCATATCGGTGTAGCTGGTAGTAGCCATGCATTGAGCATTGCGGCCCGTCTAGGCTTGCCAAAAGATATCGTAACTCGTGCGGCAGAATATAAGTCTCAATTTGGTAACCATGAAATGGAAGAAGTTCTTTCAGATTTGAATGAACAACTTCGTAAGGCATCTGAACGTGAAAGAGCCTTAAAAAAAGAGCTTGATGAAACACGTCGTATGCGTGGCCAGTTAGAGAAGGAAAAGAAACAGTTTAACGAAAAACGTAAACAAATCTTATCCAAAGCTCAAGCTGATGCTGAAGCTATGAAGCGCAGTTTACGCGTCGAAGGGGAAGCGATTATTAAGCAATTGAAAGCACAATTCTCTGAAACAAATAAGGATAAGCGTCAATCTGCTATTAATGCAGCACGTAAGGGTATCTCTAATGTACATATACCAGAATCTCCAGTAGATGATGATCGTAAATCTTTGACTGCAGATGCTATTAAGGTAGGCCAAGCAGTATATGTTACATCTTTACGCTCATTAGGTACCGTATTAGCTATCAATGGCAATCGTGTGAATGTAGATATTAATGGACTAACAGCTACTGTAAAGGTTAGCGAATTACAATCTACTACACGTGAAGAAGGAAATAAGCTTGCACGGGAACAAAAGGCAGCTATGCCTAAGACTAGAAAACGTATGGGTGGCTCTGCCGTACAACGCCAAAAAGAGGTTCGTACTGAAATCAATATTCTTGGACAAACGGTAGATGAAGCGACAGTTTCTGTTGGTAGATTTATTGACCAAGCTTTACTTGGTGGTGTTAATCAAGTGCGCATTATTCACGGTAAGGGGACTGGCGCATTACGAGAAGGTGTACATCAATATTTGCGTACCTTACCGCATGTAGCTCATTTTGAAACAGCAGGCTATGACGAAGGTGGTGCAGGAGCTACCAATGTAGTTCTGAAATAAAAGAGTATACTTTCTCTAATTGATCTCTAATTGATCATTGCGTATCTGTATGCTGCGGATAATTATGTAGTTATAAAGCAAATAAAAAAGGTAGTAAGTTCTTAGAGCTTACTACTTTTTTTACGTAAAAGAAAGGAGCGGAACACATGTTCCGCTCCTTTAGCGTATGTGATTAACGATCTTTTTTACTAGACTTTTTACTTTTCGATGAATTAGATTTTTGTTCAGTTGCATCATCTTTTGAGCCACTGTCATCTTTTACAGCTTCATCTTTCGATTTGTCTTTATCGTCTTTTTTGTCTGCTTTTTCGTCCTTAGCAGCTTCTTTTTTAGGCTGTGCTTTTACAGGATTATAATAACCTTCAGAAACAGCTGATTGAGCGCTAGCAGGAACGGAGAAGTCAGATGCAGGGGTGTTGGCAAGTGCATTAGCCATGAATTGACCCCACATAACAGCTGGTGTAGTACCACCTGTCATACCGTGTAATGTTTCAGAACCGTAGTCGTCACCAATCCAAACGGCAGCTACGAGATCAGGTGTATAACCAATGAACCAAGCATCTTTGGAATCATCTGTTGTACCTGTTTTACCAGCTGCAGGGCGACCGATTGCTGCATTACCACCAGTACCGCCACTGATAACAGATTCTAGCATGCTAGTAATGATGGCTGCATCTTTTTCATCTACAACGCGTTTTTCTTGAATAGAGTTTTCTTCCACAACTTGACCATTGCGGTCTACAATTTTAACGATTGCCGTAGGTTGAACCTTGATACCACCATTAGCGAGTACACCATAAGCTTGAACCATTTCAAGAGGTGTCACACCATGAGTTAAACCACCAAGTGCAGTAGACAAGTTATTATCTTGATCTGTAAGGGTAGTGATACCCATTTCTTTGGCAAGTTTAATAATCTTAGACATGCCTACTTCATCAGCAACTTTTACGGCAGCTACGTTACGAGAATGTTGTAATGCATAGCGATATGTAATATTACCTACGAAGTCATTTTCATAGTTTTTAGGGCTCCAGTTACCAAATGTAACAGGGCTATCATCTACGATAGAACCAGGAGTTTTACCAGATTGAATAGCTGCTAAATATACAAATGGCTTCATAGCGGAACCTGGTTGACGTTCTGCTTGTGTAGCACGGTTAAATGCATCATCACCGCGGCCACCAACCATAGCCATAATGTAACCATTATGAGGGTTCATAGCTACGATAGCACCTTGTGGTTGATGTAAACCATTGCTATCAGTGTAGTAATTAGGCAAGTTTTGCATTGCTGCTACAGCTGCATTTTGTGCATCCATATCAAGAGTTGTATAGATTTTTAAACCATCTTTATAGATTGCATCGTCGCCATATTTTTCAGAAACTTGTGCAATAACATAGTTAATGAAGTAAGATGCATTAGATTTTTCATGCGTTTGTTCTTGTTTTGCCACTAAGCCTAAATCTGCTTGACGTGCTTCATCAGCTTGCTCTTGTGTAATGTAACCGTATTTAACCATTTGGCCTAATACAACAGCTTGACGTTTTTTACTAGCTTCCAAATCATTGAATGGAGAGTAGTAGTTAGGACTTTGTGGTAAGCCTGCAATAAGTGCTGCTTGGGCTAGCGTTAATTGGCTAGCATCCTTACCAAAGTATACATGAGCTGCAGATTGTACACCGTATGCACCTTGGCCAAAGTAAATTTGGTTCATGTACATTTCAAGGATTTCATCCTTAGTGTAATGTTGTTCAATTTTAAGTGCTAGCAATGCTTCAGAAATTTTACGTTTAAATGTTCTGTCTTGAGATAAGAATGCATTACGCGCTAACTGTTGAGTGATTGTAGAACCACCTTCAGATACGCCACTATGAACAATGTTAACCCATACAGCACGCAAGATACCAACAGGGTCGATACCGTGATGGGAATAGAAGCGAGAGTCCTCAGTAGCAACAAAGGCATTTTGTAAATCCTTTGGTACATCTTTTAAAGGTACAGGTAATCTGTTCTCTGTGGAATGAACCGTTGTGATAAGATTACCATGGACATCGTAAATTTGAGACGATGCAGAAGGACGTACATTGGATACATCTGGTAGGTTAGACAGTGTAGCACTGATGAAACCACAGCCACCTCCGGCTACGATGAGTATAAGGAGAAGAGCACAAATCCAAAATAGACGCTTCGGACTTGTTTTCTTCGGTGTAGAGCCGCTACCATTAGAACGGCGGCTACTTCTCGCATTTGAGTTATTACTCATAGAGTCACCTCTTTTTTCTTTTGTTAGTAAATATAACGTAAATTCTATTACGCAGTTATAAATATTATATCATAAAAGGGTTAAAACCAATACTATATATATAATTGTGAAAGTTTTTAGATAATGGTATACTAAAACAATAGTATTTCGAGGAGGATTATCATGGTTAGTGCTCAAGAACAAGTGCGCCAAATTAAACACGGCGTAGCAGATTTAATTAATGAACAAGATCTTGTAAAGAAAATAGAAAAATCCATTAAGGAAAATAAACCTTTAGTTGTAAAATTGGGTTTGGACCCAACAGCGCCAGATATTCATTTAGGCCATACAGTACCACTTCGTAAACTACGTTTGTTCCAAGAATTTGGTCATCAAGTAGTGATCGTTATCGGCGGTTTCACTGCTCGTATTGGTGATCCTACTGGTAAAAGTGTAACTCGTCCACCACTTACAAAAGAAGAAGTATTGAAAAATGCTGAAACCTATAAAACACAAATCTTTAAAGTGTTAGATCCTGAAAAAACTATCGTCCGCGACAATAGTGAATGGCTAGAATCTATGAATTTTGCTGATGTGCTTCGCTTGGCAAGTTCTTACACTGTAGCACGTATGATGGAACGTGATGATTTCAATAAACGTTTCAAAGAAGGCCGAGCTATCGGTGTTCATGAATTTATGTATCCATTGATGCAAGGTCATGATTCCGTTGCTTTACATGCTGATGTTGAATTTGGTGGTACAGACCAAACTTTCAACTTGTTAATGGGTCGTCATTTACAAGAATTAGAAGGTCAAGAACCACAAGTTGTCATCACAATGCCATTGCTTGAAGGCCTTGATGGTGTTCAAAAAATGAGTAAATCTTTAGGTAACTACATCGGTATCGATGAAGAACCTAAAGAAATGTATGGTAAAGCAATGTCCATTCCAGACGAATTGATGATGCGATACTTTATGCTCGTTACAGATATGCCAATCGAAGAGCAAGAGGACATGGAAAAACGTCTTGAAAGTGGTGAACTACATCCACGTGATGCTAAAATGCAATTAGCTCGCACCATCGTTCGTTTGTACCATGGTGAAGAAGCTGCTCTCGAGGCAGAAGAAGAATTCAAGCGCGTATTCCAACAACGCGCGTTGCCTACAGATATTCCTGAATACGCTATGGATGCGCCAACAGAACCAATCTTTGTACCACAATTTTGTACAGATGCTGGTTTGACTGCCTCTAATGGTGAAGCACGTCGCTCTATTAAAGCCGGTGCTTTCAAAGTAAATGGTGAAAAATATACAGAAGAAAACCTTACCCTTGAAGAGGGCATGATCGTTCAAGTAGGTAAACGTAAATTTGTAAAAATTAAATTTAACTAATATAAAACTGTGATGAGATAGAAATCTCATCACAGTTTTTTTCTGTCTATTTTATTGTTAAGATTTTTTCTCTATTGTATCGCTATTGTATCTACTAATAGTAACCCCAAAAATTGACTTACAAGTTAATGTATAATGAATATAAAGGATAAATATAAAATACAAATTTGATACATAAAACATTTATACAGATATCGTATAAAATTTACTATAAAGTAAGAGGACCTTATATGGATAAGAAATTAAGCAACTTTTTAAAACAAAGAAAACATACTGTTCTCACTGATATCGATGTTATTACTGCGGCAGTAGCAGTTCCATTATTAGAAGTGGATGGAGAAGATCACGTAGTCTTTACTGTGCGCAGTAATAAGCTACGCCGTCAGCCAGGGGAGATTAGCTTTCCAGGAGGTCATTGTGAACCTAATGATAAAAGTGGTGCTCATGCTGCCATGCGTGAATGCTCTGAAGAATTAGGTATAGATTTAGACCAAATAGAACTACTTGGCAATTTAGACTGTTTAGTATCTGCTATTGGGGTAAAATTATATACAGTTGCAGTACGGTTACATACAAAAGACTTAAAACCAAATCCTGATGAAGTAGGAGAAGTGTTTACCGTACCTTTACAATATTTACTAGACATGGAACCTACCGTAGGTCATCTAGACATCGCTACAAGACCATTAAAGGACTTTCCATTCCATTTACTAGAAGGCTATAACATTGACTGGAAAATTAGACAAAACTACTCCGTCTATTTCTATCCCTATGAACAATACACCATATGGGGACTAACAGGACGAGTGCTGAAAAACTTTTTAGATATATATAAGGAGATTTATTTGCATAATAATCCTCATATAAATTGACAGATTACAAATTAAGGTATACTATTTATGTGTAAAGGGTTTAATGTGTTGCACTAATTAACTAGGAGGTTCTCACATGAATCGCGAAACAGCATACGTACTATGGTTTGATGAATTAAAACGTGAAGATGTTAATTTAGTAGGTGGTAAGTCTTCTTCTTTAGGGGAATTGACGTCCTCCACTAATGTACCTGTACCTTACGGTTTTGCTACAACTGCTCATGGTTATCGTGAGTTTATGAAAGCAACAGGTTTGGAAGATAAAATCCGCGCTGAACTTGATGCGTTAGATGATGTAGAAAATTCTGCATTATTGCGTGAAGTATGTGCTAAGATTCGCCGTATGATTTGCGAAGAAGAAATGCCTAAAGAGTTGGCAGATGCTATCCGTCATGCTTATGAAGAACTTGGTAAAAAAGTAAACGAAGAAAATCCATTCGTAGCAGTTCGTTCTAGTGCAACAGCAGAAGATTTGCCAGATGCAAGCTTCGCAGGCCAACAAGATACATATTTAAATGTACGTGGTGCTGACGTTATCATCGAAAAAGTAAAAGAATGTTATGCATCTACTTTCACCGACCGCGCAACATACTACCGTGTAAAACAAGGTTTCGATCATATGACAGTAGCATTGAGTGCTGCCGTTCAAATGATGGTATTCTCTAAAGCTGCTGGCGTAATGTTCACAGTTGACCTTGTAACAGGCAACGATAACAACATCCTTATCGAAGGTTCTTGGGGTCTTGGTGAGTACGTTGTACAAGGTACAGTTACACCAGATAATTTCCATGTAGATAAAGCCAAAATGGAAATTACTGATCGCATGATTAATGACAAACATATCCGTTTAGTTCGTAAAGCTGATGGCGACTGTGTTGAAGAAGTTGTACCACCAGATGAAGCTAAAAAGCAAGTTATTACAGATGCTCAAGTATTGGAACTTGCTGAATATGCTAAAGCAATCGAAAAACATTATGGTTGCTACATGGATATGGAATGGGGCGTAGACGAACGCAATGATAAGATTTGGATTTTACAAGCTCGTCCAGAAACAGTATGGTCCCGTAAAGAAAAGCCAAAAACAACTGAAAAACCTAGCACATTAGATGCAGGCAATCGTGATATTATCGTTAAAGGTTTGCCAGCATCCCCTGGTAATGCAGCAGGTAAAGCTCATGTTATCATCAACCCTGAGGATATTGATGAATTCAAAGAAGGCGAAATCCTTGTCACTGCTATGACTGCTCCTGACTGGGTACCAGCGATGAAAAAAGCAAAAGCAATCGTTACAGATGCTGGTGGTATGACTTGTCATGCGTCTATCGTTAGCCGTGAGCTTGGTATTCCTTGTATCGTAGGTACTAAGAGCCGTAGTCATGAAGCGACAACATCTATTAAAGATGGTCAAATGATTACTGTGGATGCTACAAATGGTATCGTATACGATGGCGTATTGGAAGATATCGTTAAAAAGCCAGAAGCACAAGCTACTGCAGGTGTTGCTACTGAATATGTTCCTGTAACAGGCACTAAAATTTATATGAATTTAGGCAATCCTGATTTGGCTGAAAAACATGGTGTGTTGCCATGTGATGGCATTGGTCTCATGCGTGAAGAGTTTATTTGGACTACTTTCATTCACGAACATCCATTACACCTTATCGAAACTGGTCGCAGTGACTTTGCATTAAATACATTGGCTGAAGGTATGCGTAAAGTGTGTCAAGCTTTAGCTCCTCGTCAAGTAGTAGTTCGTTTGAGCGACTTTAAATCTAGTGAATACCGCGACCTTAATGGTGGCGATAAATATGAACCACATGAATCCAGTGCATTACTTGGCTGGCGTGGTGCAGCCCGTTACTATGATCCAAAATATACACCTGCTTTCAAATTAGAATTAGAAGCAATCAAAAAAGTACGTAATGAATTTGGTTTCAAAAACTTGCAAGTTATGATTCCTTTCTGCCGTACTGTAGAGGAAGCTGAATTAGTAACTAATTTGATGGCTCAAGAAGGCCTTGTGCGCGGTAAAGATTTCAAAATCTGGCTCATGGCTGAAATTCCAGCAAATATTATCTTAGCTGATCAATTCAATAAATATGTAGATGGTTACTCCATCGGTTCTAACGATTTGACTATGCTCGTTCTCGGTTGTGACCGTGATAATGAAACAGTTCAACATATCTATGATGAACGAAATCTAGCAGTTCGTAGAGCGATTCGCCATCTCATCGAAGTGGCTCACAAAGATGGTAAAACTGTATCCATCTGTGGTCAAGCGCCAAGTGTATATCCTGAACTTTGCGAATTCCTCGTAAAGAGCGGTATCGACTCCATTTCTGTTAACCCAGATGCTGTTGTGAGCACTAAGAAAATGGTGGCTCAAATCGAACAAAGAATTATGCTCGATGCTATGACTGGTCGTGGTCGTCAAGAAACTGATGACTTAACTTGGTAATCATATAGTAATATTGAAAGAGGAGGCCCGTAGGTCTCCTCTTTTTCTGAATGGTAAGTTAGGATATAATACAAACAGAGATGAAAGGGGGTTACCGTGTGAAACTGTCGAAACGACAAGAACAAATTGCTCAAATTGTTCGTGAAGAAGGCCCTGTGACAGGTAGTGCTATTGCTGAGCATTTAGAGGTTACGCGATCTGCGTTGCGTTCAGATTTATCTGTTTTAACTATGTTAGGTGTTCTCGATGCACGTCCAAATGTAGGGTATTACTATGTGGGGCTTTCAAAAGAAACACAAACAGCGGAGCGATTAAAATCATTTCTGGTAAGTGATGTATTATCCCAAGCAGTCGTAGTCAATGGGGATACAAGTTTGTATGATACGATTGTCACTATCTTTACAGAGGACGTAGGGACAATTTTAGTGTGTGACGACTCGTATTTAGTAGGTGTAGTATCTCGCAAAGATTTATTACGAGCATCTATGGGGCAAACAGATTCGCACACAATGCCTATATCTATGATTATGACCCCTGTTAGTAAGGTAATAACTGTGGAGCCTACAGATACATTAGTAGAGGCTGCACAGAAGATGATAGAATATGAGGTGGATTGTTTACCTGTTGTCGTTCGCGAGGATGTGGAGAATAAGAAGCGCCTAAAGGTTGTGGGCCGCGTATCTAAAACAACGGTGGCAAAAGTATTTTTAGAATGTAGCATACATTGAGGTTGATAGAATGGCAGAAAAAATTATTTATGCAATATCGGACTCCCTTGGGGAGACCGCAGAGGCTGTAGCAAGAGCTACGGCGAGTCAATATGATAAGGAACAAATTGAAATTGTTCGTATTCCTTATATTGATAGTGAAAGCCAAATTGATGAAATTATAGAAGATGCAAAACGTGGTAATCATGTTATTTGTCATACCATCGTATCTGAGACTTTACGTAAATATCTTCATGAAAAAGTGGCGGAATACAATATTCCTGCTGTAGATATTATGGGCCCAGTTCTCGCTGCTGTAGGTACTGTTGCATCCACAAAGCCTCGTATGACAGCAGGTATGGTTCATAAGCTTGACCAAGAATACTTCAAAAAGGTAGAAGCCATTGAATTTGCCGTAAAATATGACGATGGTAAAAATCCATCTGGCTTTGAAAAGGCGGATGTAGTTATTATTGGTGTATCTAGAACAAGTAAGACACCATTGTCTATGTTCTTGGCGTACAAAAAGATTAAAGCTGCCAATTTGCCATTAGTACCTGAGGTACCATTACCAGAGGAACTATTTAAAATTCCAGCAAAAAAAATTGTGGGCCTTATTATTGACCCATTCAAATTAAACAATATTCGTAGTGAACGTTTGCGTGCTATCGGTCTTGAAGACGAAGCAAATTATGCTTCTATTGAGCGTATTCAATCTGAATTAGAATATGCAAAAGCTATTATGCGTCGCTTACATTGCCAAGTGCTAGATGTTTCTAATAAATCTATCGAAGAAACAGCATCTCTAGTTATGCAATTGATCGATAAAAACCGTGCATCGGAGGGTAAATGAATATACGGGAACAAATAGAGGAGAGGGAGGCATTACTCCTCTCTCCTTATGCTGCAAAAAGCCGTGATGCCATCCGTGATTTAGAGGAAGCACCCGATCCACTTAGAACTGCCTTTCAACGTGATCGAGACCGCATTATTCACAGTAAATGTTTTAGGCGGCTAAAGCATAAGACCCAAGTTTATATTGCGCCAGGTGACCATTATCGTACGCGCATGACCCATACCCTTGAGGTAGGACAAATAGGTCGTACAGTGGCTCGTGCGTTGCGACTAAATGAAGATTTAGTAGAAGCTATTGCCATGGGCCACGATGTGGGCCACACGCCTTTTGGTCACGTTGGTGAATATGCATTGCGCGACATGGTGGGGCACTTCAATCATAATGAGCAAAGCTTGCGAATGGTAGAAGTCTTAGAAAAGCATGGTGACCACCAAGGTCTTAATTTAACCACTGCTGTACGTGATGGCATTTTAGGCCATACAGGGGCACATATCCCTATCACTTTGGAAGGTCAAATTATTCGTATTGTAGACCGCATTGCCTATTTGTGCCACGATTTTGATGATGCACAGCGCGCTGGTATGTTGACGGCTGAGGAATTACCTTTTGAAGTGCGTGAACACTTTGGAATGACTCCTTCTAGTATGATTACCGCTATGGTTGAAGATATGGTGCGAGAGTCTTTAGATAAACCTGTTATTTCTATGTCTAGTGATATAGAGATGACCATGAATCTATTCCGTCAATTTATGTTTAAAAATGTTTATTTGGCGCCGGCTTTAATTCCAGATCGAAATAAGGCATCTCATGTGGTGAAAAACTTATTTACTCACTTTATGGAGCATCCTGACGATATGGAGGGTTGTGAAAGTACAAGAGAGTTTTATTCTACCCGTGATGTGGTGGATTATGTAGCAGGTTTAACTGATCAATATGCTATTAAGCTATTTAAACAGTATTACATTCCTAATATTACCTTGTAACTTTTAGTAATAGGTACATAGATAACAAAAAAAGCAGTTAGTTCAAATGAACTAACTGCTTTTTTTGGGGCTCTAGAACCCCAAAGAGTACATGTACTTTTTATTTTACGCGCGTGTAATTTTATTAGAACGAAGGCAGCGAGTGCATACGTTTACTTTTTTAGTAGCACCGTCTACAACCGCCCGTACTCTTTGAATGTTCGGTTTCCAAGTTTTTCTTGTGCGAATGTGAGAGTGACTCACGTTCATACCGCTAGATGTGGATTTGCCACATACTTCGCAAAGGTTTGCCATAGTTTCCACCTCCAAGCTTAATCTATAACATAACAAAAGTATATTATCATAAAGAGTAGCTTAAAGCAAGTGTTTTTATCGTACATATTGCTCTTTTTATGAAATATACTACAATATAAGGTATACTATATATCATATTCTATGATATGAGTGGGCTTTTACACAAGGATATACAGAAATTGGATATATTTCATGTGTTTATCGTATATTTAAAGGAGTTTCTATGGATGAACGGTTGACGACCATAAAGGGGATAGGTCCTGGTCGAGAGAAACAATTACATAAGTTGGGAATTACCAATATAACATCCTTGTTAACGTATTTCCCAAGAACCTATGAAGACCGCCGTACGATTTATAGAATTGGTGATTTAAAATCTGGCATGACTGGTGGCGTGGTTGGGAATGTTATTGCTGTACAAGAAAAACGCCCTCGTCCCCGATTATCTATTTTAGAAGTAGTCATTGCAGATGGTACAGGTCCGTTAAAGATTGTGCTATTTAACCAAGGGTATAAGAAGAACTTTTATAAAAAAGGGCAGCGTCTATATGCATATGGTAAAGCAGAGTTCCAATATGGCGCTATGCAAATGAATACGCCCCAAATAGAAAATTTGGGAGACGGTGGAGAGCCTGACCGAGGTATCGTTCCCATTTATGCTCTTGCAGATGGGGTATCTCAGTTTGTAGTGCGCTCATCGGTACGAAATTGGTTTGCCGCTAATCACGAGTTGCTAGAGATTTTGCCTGCTGAAGTTCGTGAAGCACATCAATATATGACACGTTATGATGCATTTAAAATGATGCATTTCCCAGAGTCTTCAGAGCGATATGAAGAGGCGCGTCATCAACTAGCTTATGAGGAGTTATTTGTCATGCAATCTGGATTGGCATTGTTACGAAATAAAGAACAATGTCATAAAGGTCCTAAGATGGGTCCCAATGGAGACTTAATGGCTCAGTGTATAGAAAATTTACCGTTCTCCTTAACAGGTGATCAACAGCGTGCATTAGAGGACATTCGTATCGATATGGAAGATGAACGGCCTATGCAAAGATTATTGCAAGGTGATGTAGGTTCCGGTAAAACGGTTGTAGCTACCTTGAGTTTGTTGAAAGCCATTGAAAATGGGTACCAAGGGGCGTTAATGGCTCCAACGGAGATTTTGGCGACACAACATTACGAAGGTATAACAGAAGTATGTGGTAATTTGGGGATTACCATAGAGCTATTAACGGGTTCTACTACAAAAAAAGAAAAAGAACGAATCTATGAAGGCTTAGCTGATGGATCCATTCATATGATTATTGGCACCCATGCTCTTATTCAAGAAGGCGTTAACTTCCACAACTTAGGACTCGTTATTATCGATGAACAACATCGCTTTGGTGTAGAACAACGGGCTCGGTTGCAACAGAAGGGGACATATCCTCACGTACTTATTATGACGGCTACACCAATTCCACGAACCATGACATTATCTGTGTATGGTGATTTAGCAGTATCCTTAATCAAAGAAATGCCACCGGGACGTAAACCTGTCAAAACCTATGCTGTAGATAGTTCGTATAAGGAACGATTAAGAACATTCTTTGGCAAGGAGATGGCAGAAGGTCGTCAAGTTTATGTAGTATGTCCACTTGTTGAAGAATCTGAAAAGTTAGATTTACAAGCAGCTGAGGAATTATATCTGGAGTTAAAAGAGTACTTTTACAAGGCTTATGAAATTGGTCTTGTACACGGGCGCATGAAACCAAGTGAAAAGGATGAAGTGATGAATGCCTTTCATAAGGGTGAGATTTCATTGCTCGTTTCTACTACCGTTATCGAGGTTGGAGTTAATGTGCCAAATGCGACGATTATGTGTATTGAAGGGGCAGAACGTTTTGGCCTATCTCAATTGCATCAGTTACGTGGCCGTGTAGGTCGTGGATCTCATCAATCTTATTGCATTCTTGTGAGTGATTCTAAAAATGATGTGAGCCAAGAACGATTAAAATTGATGGAACAGACTCAGGATGGCTTTGAACTAGCAGAGCAAGATTTACTGCTTCGCGGTTCTGGCCAATTATTTGGATTAGCTCAATCAGGATTACCTGATTTGCGGGTTGCTAATATTATTAAAGATATTGAAATATTGGTACAGGCTCGCAAGGATGTACTAGAGTTTGCAAGTCAATATGGAATGGAAAAACTTGAATCTGTAATGAAAGAAGAATTAGAAAAAAGATTTGGTGAAAAATTTCTTAGAATATTGTATAATTAAGAGGTAGGAATAATAAGTACATAAGTAGCGATAATATTAGATTTTATCTGGGTTTTTCCCTTGTGTATCTGTTCCTCATACCGTATAATAGAACAAACAAATTTATTTCATTTTTCATCTATGGAGGTCAATATGCCACTTATTCATGTAGAGCTCGTTGAAGGGCGCACAAAAGAACAAAAAAAACAATTAGGTGAAGCTATCACTAAAGCTGCGGTTGATATCGTTAATGTACCTGCTGACGCAGTAAAGATTATCTTCGTAGATATGAAAAAAGATGATTATATGGAAGGCGGCATTTTGCGGTCTGAACGCTAAGCTACGACTGACCGCCTAGTCCAGATGGACTAGGCGGGTCGTAGTTTTGTTTTATTATACGGAAAGGAATTAAATATGAGAGACGATAAATTCGGTATGCGTGGACTAACTTTTGACGATGTTTTATTAGTACCAGCGGCTTCTGATGTGCTACCACATCAAGTAGAGTTAAAAACTCAATTAACTCGTGACATTACTTTGAATATCCCTATGATTAGTTCTGGGATGGATACAGTTACTGAATCCCGTATGGCTATTGCTATGGCTCGTGAAGGTGGTCTTGGTGTTATCCATAAAAATATGTCTATTGAAGAACAAGCCCATGAAGTTGATAAGGTAAAACGCTCTGAACATGGTGTTATCGTCGATCCTATTTTCTTAAGCCCTCAAAATTTACTATCTGATGCAGCAGAAATTATGGAAAAATATAAAATTTCTGGTGTACCTATCACAGAACATGGTAAACTAGTAGGGATCATTACAAATCGCGATATGCGTTTTGAAACTGATTTAACTCGCCAAATCGGAGACTGCATGACAAAGGATTCCCTTGTTACTGCACCAGAAGGCACCTCTCTTGAAGAGGCGAAAGCAATTTTAAGTGAACATCGCATTGAAAAATTACCTCTCGTAGATGGTGATGGAAACTTAAAAGGATTAATTACTATAAAAGATATTGAAAAAGCGACAAAATATCCAAATTCAGCTAAAGATAGTAGTGGCCGCCTATTAGTTGGTGCTGCTGTTGGTGTGTCTAAAGATTTATATGATCGTCTTGATGCACTTGTATCTGCAAAGGCTGATGTAATCATTGTAGATACAGCACATGGGCATTCTGCAGGTGTACTACGTACATTGAAAGAAATTAAACAAGCTTATCCTCATATTCCTGTTATTGCAGGCAATGTTGCTACTGCAGCTGGTACAGAGGCTCTTATTGAAGCTGGTGCCGATGCTGTTAAGGTTGGTATTGGACCTGGTTCTATTTGTACAACTCGCGTTATTGCAGGTATTGGTGTACCTCAAATTACTGCTGTTTACGAGTCTGCTCAAGTAGGTCGTCGTTATGGCATTCCTATCATCGCTGATGGGGGCATTAAATATTCTGGCGATATTGCTAAGGCTATTGCTGCTGGTGCTAATGTAGTCATGATGGGGAATATTTTAGCTGGTACTGATGAAAGTCCAGGAGAAACAGTGATTTACCAAGGTCGTTCCTATAAAGTATACCGTGGCATGGGTAGTCTAGGTGCTATGAAACTTGGTAGTAAAGATCGTTATTTCCAAACAGAAGCTAAGAAATTAGTTCCTGAAGGTATTGAGGGTCGCGTGCCTTATAAAGGTATGTTGGCTGATACAATTTTCCAAATGGTTGGTGGTTTGCGTGCAAGTATGGGGTATTGCGGATGTCATAACATCCAAGAAATGATTGAGAATACTCAATTCATTCAAATTACAGCGGCTGGTTTAAAAGAAAGTCATCCGCATGATGTAAGCATTACCGTTGAAGCACCAAATTATAGTGGTTGATAATGGAGTATTACATTGAATAAACGTATTTCTGTTTTATCTGTGCCTATCGATTGTGTAACAATGGATGAGGCTGTTCAACGTATTTTACAATTAACTGAAGAGCCGGGACTACATTTAGTAGCCACGGCTAATGCAGAAATGGTTATGTTGGCAAATGAAAACCCTACATTGCACACCATATTGAATAATGCTAGTCTCGTCGTTCCTGACGGGGCTGGCATTTTGTGGGCTGCAGAGCGTCAAGGTGAACATGTTCCTGAACGCGTAACTGGTGTAGACGTAACTAAACGATTATTTAAAGTTGCGGCTGAACGGCAAATTCCTGTATACTGCTTAGGGGCAGCACCTGGTGTTGCTCAACGAGCAATTGATAATTTATCTGCCCAAGTTGGACCGTTAAATATAGCAGGGATTCATGATGGATTCTTCGATAGCACAGAGGAACAAGAAATCGTTAAAGCTATTAGTGAGTCTAAGGCAAAATTAGTCTTTGTTGCCTTAGGCGTACCAAAGCAAGAACAATGGATTTCAGAAAAATTGAGTCACCTGGATGGCGTTGTTGCTATCGGCATAGGTGGTTCCTTTGATGTCTTGGCAGGTAATATTCCTCGGGCTCCAGAATGGATGCAACGCAATCGTCTCGAATGGTTGTATCGATTATATTTAGAACCTCAACGGATTGGCCGCATGTTGGCTATTCCGAAGTTTATGTGGACCGTTATTAGAAATAAATAGAGGAGTGTTGAATCGTGCCTACAGGACCAATAATTAAGGAAGGGTTTCCACTGATAGGGGCTATGCTCATTATCGCGGTGGTATTAGGATTTTTAGGACATTATGTAATTGCGATTATTTCATTTATTCTGGCATTATTTTTCGTCAATTTCTTTAGAAATCCTAAACGTGTAATCCCTCAAGATCCAGATTTAATTTTATCTCCAGCAGATGGTAAAATTATGGATATTTCTGATGTATACGAAGATATTTACTTACATAAAGAGTGTAAAAAAGTAACTATTTTCCTATCTGTTTTTGACGTACATGCTAATCGTGCGCCTATTGATGGTAAAATTACATACCGTCACTACACAATGGGCAGTTTTTTGCCTGCTTTTAAAGATAGTGTAGGTTTTGAAAATGAACGTCATACTATTTGTATTGAAAATGATCGTACTTCCGTATTGGTAACACAAATTGCAGGCCTTTTAGCGCGTCGTATCGTATCTTGGACAGACCTTGATAGCGTGCTTGAACGCGGCCAATTGTACGGGATGATTAAATTCGGTTCTTGTACTGAAATCTACATGGATAAGGATGTAGAGTTGTTCGTGGAAAAAGGTCAACATATTACAGGTGGAGACACTGTTATCGGGAGGTTGCGTCATGAATAAATCTATTATTCCAAATTTGTTTACCAGTGCTAATTTAGCTTTTGGTGTGCTAGGTATCACATTCTCTGCCACAGGAAATACCTTCTATGCTGCTATCTGCGTACTATTATCCTTAGTTGCTGATGGTTTAGATGGTCGTGTAGCGAGAGCTTTAGGTGTGGCAGGACCTATGGGTCGTGAATTAGACTCTTTGTCAGATGTTGTAGGCTTTGGTGTAGCACCAGCTTATATGTTATATATGAAAGAGCTTTATGGTTTGGGATGGATTGCCTATGTACCATTATTAGTATTTGCTGTATTAGGCGCATTCCGTCTTGCTCGCTTTAACATTAAAACTGAAGAAGTTCATGGTTACTTTGAAGGGTTGCCAATTCCAGCTGCAGGTTGCTTGGCGGCTACCTACGTATTGTGTGGTGTAGAGGTTCCTCAATTTGTATTAGTAGTTTGCATGATTGGTGTAGGCTTCTTAATGGTTAGTGAAGTAAAATACCCAGACTTCAAAGGTAAAACTGCAATCAATATTAATAAACTTTCCATTGTACTAACTGCTATTTTTGTCATAGCTTGTCTCGTATATGATTGGCATACATGGGCAGTGATGATTTTTGCTGGTTATGTAGTATTTGGCCTTGTTAATGGGGCGTTAAATATAGTGCGTAAATAAGTGTGTGGAGGATAATAGTATGAATTACCTACTGGATCTGATATTGATCCCTATGCAGGTAATAATCGTAATTTATACGGTTTATTATTTTGTGCTCGCCGTAATTGGTATGTGGCGGTCTCGAGTACATAAAAACTATACCCCTAAAAATTCCTTTGCTATCGTTGTATGTGCTCATAATGAGGAAGCAGTAGTTGGTGAGTTAGTAAAAAACTTACGTAGTTTGGACTACCCTGATGAGTTGTACGATATCTTTGTTGTTGCCGATAACTGTACAGATAAGACTGCTGAGGTAGCAAGTGCTGCAGGTGCCAATGTACATGAACGATTCAATAAAGAAGAAGTAGGCAAAGGCTATGCCATGGGATGGATGTTTGATCGTGTGGAAAAAATGGATCGGAAATATGATGCCTTTCTTATCTTTGATGCCGATAATTTAGTACATCCACAATTTATGTTAGAAATGAATGATCATCTTGAAAAAGGTGAGTCTGTAATTCAAGGTTATTTGAACTCTAAAAATCCAACAGACTCTTGGGTTGCGGGTACATTTTCCATCATGTTTTGGATGGTTAATCATATGTGGCATTTGGCAAAATACCGCATTGGCTTGTCCACAGCACTAGGTGGTACTGGTATGTGTATACGTACATCTGTCATCCGTGAATATGGCTGGGATTGTAATAGCTTAACTGAGGATATGGAATTCTCTATGAAGCTATTAACACATGGTCTTAAAACTACTTGGGCTCACGATGCCATTGTGTATGATGAAAAAGTTACGACTATGATGGCTTCTTGTAAACAACGTTTACGTTGGGCACAAGGTCAATTTGACTGTGCGGATCGATATATTCCTAAATTATTTGCCGCAGGCATTAAACAAGGAAATATCGTTATCCTAGATGGCATTTTACAAGTTAGTCAGCCTTATTTCTTGTTGTTGACAACTATATATTTAGTATTTTCATATATCAATGCATATGTGCCAATTTATACAAATATTTTGTATCAAATTATGCCGATGTCTGTATGGCAAATTATCGGTATTGGTCAATATTTGTTCCCACTTATTGTGTTGTTAAAAATTAAGGTTCCACCTAAAATTTGGTTCTACTATTTGTTATATCCAATTTTTGTATACTCTTGGGTTCCTGTAAATATTTTAGGTTGGTTCCGTCGTCATAATAAGGAATGGTCTCATACAGTTCATACGCGAGCCGTTGGTTTGAATGACGTAAAATTAACACGTATGGGCAATATGAATAAGAATAAAAAATAGAATCTGTAGGAGTGACTATGCATATTTTAATGTGTAATGATGATGGTATTTTAGCAGATGGTTTACGCCGTCTTGCATCGTACTTAAGTCAATATTATCGAATTACCGTTGTAGCACCTGCAAATGAGCAAAGTGCTAAATCCCATGCATTGACGACTGAGATTCCTTTAAAATTAGACGCGTACAATGGCGAGGATGAAAATCCTCGCCTTTATGCTCTAACGGGAACTCCTTCTGATTGCATGAAGTTTGGCCTTAGTTATTTATTGAGTGATGATATGCCTGATCTTGTGATTTCAGGTATTAACCATGGCTTTAATCTGGGCTCAGATGTGCTATATTCTGGTACTGTATCTGCTGCTATGGAAAGTTGTTTTTACGGCATTCCAGGGTTAGCATTATCTGTGGAACGATATTCTCCTGAACGAGGGGATGAACTGCATCCCTTTATCCATGAATTGATAGAAAAGATTTATGTGAAAGGGAATTTTGATGGCCTATTAAATGTGAACTTTCCGTTACGTGGCGTATGTGATTGGGATCATTTTAAAATGGTTAGCCAAGGTTTACAAACTTATAGCAATATTATTGATGCTCGCATTAATTCAAGAGGGCAGGATTACTATTGGCTGGCAGGCGAGCTAGATTATGGTGCTGAAAGTGTTCCCACTGATGTGGAATATGCTCGTAAAGGCTATATAACAGGTGTAGCTCTTACGTGGAAGCAACAATGTGACATCGGTATGGAAACGGTTAAAAATATTTTAGATAAAATATAAAAAATGTGTTGACATTGTTTTGGGATATCTGTATAATAACAAATGTTCCAAGACGCCGGAGTGGCGGAATGGCAGACGCACTTGACTCAAAATCAAGCGGGTAACACCGTGTGGGTTCAAGTCCCACCTCCGGCACCAACTTTAGGCGGTAAGACTTTTGTCTTACCGCCTATTTTTTATATATTTATATTTGTGAATTAATATACGATTATATACATTTTTGTTCGCTTGAGGTGATAATATGGATCAAGGTATGATTGATTATATTGCTAATGTCTTTGATATACCAAAGCTTGCACAACCTGTAAGTGCTGTTCAAATGCCTTTACCGTTAACACGATTGGCGGAGATACCATTAGATAATTCTGTTAATCAGTGCCAAGGCTTTTGTTATAACTCAAAAAAAGATGTATTTGTCCTCGCATGTATAAATGCTGATAATACAAAGCAAATTATTTATGAAATTAATCCCACAACGTTGCAAGTGGCTGCTAAGTATGAGTATAGTCAAAAACGTTTATTAGGTCATATGAATACGTTAACCTATAATCCGAATAACAATCGTTACTATACTACTAATGCTGTTGTAGATGGATATATTGTTACACCTATTGAAGCTAATAGTATGATTGTTGAAGCGCCTATTAAATTGAAAGAAAAGGTATTTAATTTTGCCTTTGATAAAGACCGTAATGAATATGTGTCGATTGTGCCTTTAACAAATTCTCATCGTACTATTAACTACTATGATTCAAATTTTAATAAGGTAAAAACGTATACGATTGATGCAGAGCATACCGACTTAAATAATAATGGTGCTTATGCTGCTAATGGTAACACTATTTTTACAACCTTAACGACCTTCGTTTTCGTCGATGATGAAGGCGTAGTAAAGAATATAAGCCCTTATACTTCAGGAATGGAAGTAGAGGATATGGATTACCGTAATGGTCAGATGTACGTGGCGGTTAACCGTAAAGGTAAGGTAGAAATTTACAGTCTATCCACATTGCCATTCTCTGTAAATGCCTAGATTTTATCTATGTTTTTATCCACTTTAAGAGTGTATAATATAAATGTTAGGATAATTTAGGAGTTATTATGAAATTAGGGAATGATATTATAGAAATTGACCGCATCCGTCAAGCTTTAGAGAAATCTCAATCATTTCGCGACCGTGTATATACGCCTCATGAAATTGATTATTGTGAAAGCCGAAATAAGGGGCGTTACGAGTCTTATGCCGGTATATATACCGCTAAAGAGGCTTTCATTAAAGCATTAGGTACGGGAATGCGTCATGGTTCATGGCAAGATATAGAAATCGGTCATGATGAATTAGGGGCTCCCTTAATTCGTTTACAAGATACTTTTAAAGATATTTATGAAACATTAGGCTATACGGATACACATGTATCGATTAGTCATTGCAAAGCATATGCAATGAGTACAGTTATACTTGAAGGAGCATAAGATGCAAATATTAACAACTGAAGATGCTCGATATATAGATCAAGAAGTACCTAAGCAATTAGGTGTCTCTTTAGAAATTTTAATGGAAAATGCAGGACGTGGCATTGTGGATGCTTTGTGGGGACAATATGACTTGTTTTCCTTAGATAATGCCCGTTCTATCAATAGTTTTGTACTATTTATCTGTGGTACAGGTAACAATGGGGCAGATGGCTTTGTAGCAGCTCGTCATCTTTTAGAGCAAGGTGTACCGGTACAAATTGCACTAGTAGGTGATACGAGCAAATGTAGCGAACTTTTTGCAGTTCAACTCAAGAGATGTGAAGCAATGGGCTGTATCATTGATATGTATGATGATTTTAATGATTGGTCAAATGTAGCTATAGTTGTAGAAGGCATTATGGGAACAGGGTTAGCTGGACGTCTTCGAGATACGACAATAGACATATTGCACGTTATTGATACTATGCGTAGTCAATATAATTTTAATTTGTGGGCTATTGATGTACCTGCTGGCTTAGATGCCACAACAGGTCAAGTAGCTGAAGGTACTTTAGTCTATGATTACACAGTTACCTTTGGTGCTATCAAACAAGGTTTATTACTATATCCTGGCAAGGCTGTAGGGGGTACTGTAGTGGTTGCTCCTTTGGGAGCTCCTTGGCAGCAAGTATTAGTTAATCGTGATAGTACTATAACTATTGATTCAGATTTAGCAGAAACACTAATTAATTATCGAGTTCCAATGGCTCATAAAGGAGTAAATGGAAATACCCTAATTATTGGTGGCTCTAGTGATATGGTGGGAGCCCCTATGTTAACTGCAGAAGCTGCTGTTCATAGTGGTGCTGGTAAAGTTACATTGTGTGTTCCAGAGATAATTAAACGGGCAGTACAAGGACGTATCATACCAGAAGTGATGGTTACCACTATCAATGAAAATCACTCCATTTATGAAAGCCGTCAAGTAGTTGCTATTGGACCCGGTTTGGGACGTACAATAGATATTCCGGATTTAGTAAATCATGTTATTGATTGCTATGAAGGTGCTCTGGTCATTGATGCTGATGCGTTGTATGCATTAGGTCATGTGGGATCTGTAGATAAAGATGCATTGCGAGATGGTAAGGTTGAGTCTATATATAAGATGGAACGACAGTTACCATATTGTGTGATGACACCTCATTTAGGTGAATTTAGTAGACTTATTGATTTGCCTATAAAATGGATTGAACGTCACTATATTACATTGGCACGAGCATTTGCTAAGGCTCATCAGGTAGTACTTGTTCTAAAAGGAATTCCTTCTGTTGTGGCACTACCTGATGGTACAGTATATGTTAATACTATGGGAAACGCTGGTATGGGAACTGGCGGTATGGGGGATGTATTAACGGGAGTCATTGCAGGCTTTATCAGCCAAGGCTATTCCTTACAGGATAGTGCCATTTTAGGGGTCTATGTACATAGCCGCAGTGCAGATATACTAAGTGATACGAAAACTTGGGGATATACACCTAGTGATGTAAGTACTTCTATAGGCTGTGTCATTAGTGAATTATTGGGAGAATAAGAATGACAAATAAAATACAACGCTTTATAGCCTTTTTACTAGTGCTATGTATTCCAATTTTTGCTATTGCAGGATGTACGAATAAAGATGTAGCTAATGCAGCATCTCAGACTAGTTCTAGTACAAATGAAGGCTATTCTATCGATACTAAGCAAACGAACCCTGAAGGCCATCTAGACGTATATATGTTAGATATCGGTCAAGGGGATGCTATACTGCTTAAGGTTGGCGATGAATATAGTATGATCGATACAGGTGACATAGAGCATCGTGAAAATATTGTAGCTCAGCTAAAATCTATGGGTGTTACTAAGTTAAAAAATATTATCATTACACATCCACATGCTGATCATATGGGGGGCTTCTACGCTATTGCGAAAGCTATGCCCATTGAACATGTGTATGATGATGGCATTTCTGTTGATAATAATATGTATAAAACCTATGAGAAATGGATTGATAAAAATAAAATCCAACGCTCCACATTGCGTAGTGGAGATATAGTTGATTTTGGACATGGTGCTGTATTTGTAGTATATGCACCATGGGCGGAACCTTTAACAGATAAAAAAGGGGAGCCAGATCTTAATAATAACTCTATTGTAGGTAAATTAATTTTTGGTAAATTCTCTATGCTCTTTACTGGTGATGCAGAATTACAAGAAGAGAAAAAACTCATAAAAGAGCAGAACTCTAGACTGTTTGCTCGTGTTCTTAAGGTAGGACATCACGGTTCTCGTACAAGTAGCTCTGAAGATTTTTTGAAATCTATTAAACCAGAAAGTGCATTAATTTCAAATGGCATGTATAATAGTTATGGTCATCCTCACGATATAACATTGCGTCGTTTGCAGGAGAACAATATTGCCATTTACCGTACAGATACGATGGGACGTATTCACATTAGTACGGATGGGAATGAATGGCAAATTACAACTGAACGTTAGTATCGATTGTATAGCACAAAAAATAATTTTAAGCAACTGATTTTTGTGTTTACTGTATAAAGACTTTATATAGTAATATGTATAATCGGCATACTAATCTTCATGTTTGTATGAAATAATCTATCTATAATCTAACATTAGTTTATGGATAGATTGGAACGATGAGACTTTGATTCACAAAGATATCATCGACTCATCTCTATGGTTTGGACACTACGTATGTCAGTTAGATTGGAGTGAATGTATTGCGTAAACTATTTTTTATGTGCCTTGCTGTCTTGATGGCTTTACCTCTATTCTTGACTCAAGCAAAGGCAGCTAATCTTGAAGATGCTCGATGGGTGACACGAACTGATGCACCTGTACCATATGTTCGTATGGTAATGGATTTATCAGCACCTGTGAAAGCGTCTGCATCGATTAGCAAAGATGGGAAAACGACGACTGTTACCTTAAAGAACACAAAGCTAAAAACTGCTAAAGCGAATATTAATATGGATTCTAGCATAGCTAGTTCTGCTAGACTTACAGAGGACGGCAGAGATGTGAAGGTAACAATCAAGACACCTTCATCTATCGATACGAGTGATGTAAAGGTATTTTCCCTAAAGAAAGATACGGTTAATAAGAAACCGTACCGCATCGTTGTAGATGTACAGAAAAAAGGTGTGGCACCTAAACCTGCTTACTATGGCAAACGTCCATCTCCTTCTGCACATCCTGCGAAAAATATGCCCACAGGATCTGGTAACTATTCTATTAGCGGTGGTTTATCTGGCAAGACAATTACTATTGACCCAGGTCATGGTGGTAGTGACTCTGGTGCCGTTGGACCACATGGTGTACAAGAGAAAAATATTACACTACCGATTTCTATGTACTTGAAAAAAGCCTTAGAAAATCGTGGCGCTAAAGTGCTTATGACTCGTACTACAGACGTAGACGTATATGGTCCTAATGCAAGTGGTGTTGATGAATTAGGCGCTCGTGTTAATGTAGCGAACCGTAGCAATTCTGATGCGCTCATCAGTGTGCATATTAACGCATTTAACAACCCAAGTGTTGGTGGTATTGCAACATACTACTATACTAAAACAGGTAATGATGCTCGTTTAGCACAAAAGGTACAATCTCAAATTGCTAGTGTACCAGGATTCAATGGTGACCGTGGCATTCAAGAAGGCAATTTGTATGTATTAAGACATACTAATATGCCTGCCATTCTTGTAGAGCTTGGATTTATTTCTAACCCTAATGAGGAACGTGCATTGCAATCTCCTCAAACACAAGAAGACTTTGCTAATCGCATTGCCAATGGTGTTGCTAGTTACTTTGGAGGTTAATCGATGAAATTACGTAAACAAGTTCTGTCGATCCTCTGTGTAGGCTTGCTTGCATTTGTAGCGGGTTGTACACCTAATCAAGCTCCTACAACAGGTAAAAGTGAACCTGCGCAAGAGACGAAAGTCAATAAGGATGCAGAAACAACAAAAGTATCTCAAGAAAAGGTTAAGATGGCCTTCTTTGTTCCAACAGAGGATGGCTCAGGGGTAACACAATCAACCGTTGAGATGGAGGCGGATAAAGTAACGCCTAAAGCCGCTCTTCTAGCGATGCTAAAAGCTGATAGAGCACAAAAATATCCAGTATTCTCTAAGGATATTGAAATCACATCTGTTACTGTAAAGGACGGTATTGCTTCTGTAGAAGTGAATGACGCTTTCGTAAAAGGTAATGGTGGGGACTTAACTGTTAAATTGCAAATGGCTGCCATTGTAAATACATTGACATCCTTTGATAATATTAATGGCGTTCTATTCGTTAATAATGGTAAAAAGGTTCTTACTGTAGGTTCCTTTGATACGAAAGATCCTGTTAAACGGATGACAAACCTAATTAAAAAATAATTTCATTGATAGCAGATAGTTGATATATCAACTATCTGCTATTTTTGTTGTCTTTTATATATGTTACAATACAATATGTATACTAATCGGAAGCCAGGTGATGAGATGCAATTAAAAGAGGTAGGGGAATTCAATTTCATAAGCCACATTCAAAATGATACGATACATGATTCGAGCACTGTAATTACAGGGATTGGTGATGATTGTGCAGTGTATCGTGCTACAGATGAAACAGATCAACTAATTAGTACAGATACGATGGTGGAAGGTGTTCATTTTAGCTTTCGCTATATGAAACCTTATGATGTAGGCTATCGTCTCATGACAGCTAATTTAAGTGATATTGCTGCTATGGGTGGGACCCCTCGACAAATAGTGTTATCTTTGGCGGCACCTGAATATGTTGATACTGCTATTCTAGATGAAATCTATAGAGGCATTAAAGCTCAATGTGCTAGATATCATCTCAATATACTTGGTGGAGATACGGTGCGTACGGAAGGACCTATGGTGTGGACTGTTACCATCATAGGCGAGGTTCCTACTGGCACTGCTATTATGCGTAGTGGTGCACAAGTTGGCGATATTGTGGGCATTACAAATTATGTAGGTTATGCTGCCACAGGTTTAGGTGCGTTATCCTATAATTTAGATGGCTATGCTATGACGAAGGTTGGTCATCAACGACCTGATCCACAAATTGAATTAGGTCAACAATTGAGACAACTGGGAATTCATAGTATGAATGATATTAGTGATGGTCTTGGTAGTGAATTAAATGAAATTGCATCGGCTAGTAACGTATCTATTGTTATAGAGGAAAAAGCTATTCCACTTCATGAAGAAACTTATGAATTAGCCAAGTATTTACAGACTAATCCAGTGGATTATGCATTATATGGTGGTGAGGATTTTCAACTAGTATTCACGGCTCCTAAAGCATTGATTCCTAAATTAGAGAATTTATCTGGCATTACTATAATCGGTGAAGTTATATCTGGACCATGTCATGTTCAGATGGTAACACCGGATAAAACGATTAAGACCATAGAAGCGAAAGGATATAATCATTTTCATGAATCATAAGGCACATGTTCAATTAGAAACTCATACAGTAGAAGATACACAACAATTTGGACAGTTATTAGGCAGATGGGCCAAACAAAGCGGAGAACCTTTATGTATTGCTTTAATTGGTGATTTAGGGACAGGAAAAACGCACCTATCCCAAGGTATTGCGAAAGGCTTTGGAGTTACAGAGGAGATTACAAGCCCTACCTTTGCAATCATGAATACTTATGATGTGGATAGAACACATTTATATCATTTTGATGTATATCGTTTGGATGATATAAGCGAGCTTGAAAATATTGGCTTCTACGAATATACAGAGGATTGCGTATCCATTGTGGAATGGGCGGATAAATTCCCAGATGAATTACCAGATGAAACATTATGGATTTATTTGACGCGCATTGATGATACAAGCCGATCTATCACATTAGGTAGTGATTACCTTTCAGAGGATGATTTAGTAGAAATAGGAGGCCCATATGTGGTTGGGAATTGAGACAAGCTCACTCGTTTCGAGTGTGGCTTTAATGGATGAGCATAACCTTATTGGTGAGTTGACTATCCAAGCTGGATTAACTCATTCTGAGCAACTAATACCTCACATTGATATGTTATTGCGTGCCTCACAAGTAAAAAAGAATGAGTTAAAAGGTATTATCGTTAGTATCGGGCCTGGTTCTTTCACTGGATTGCGTATTGGCATGGGGACCGCTAAAGCAATGGCTTACGCCTTACAAATTCCATTGTATGGTGTGATGACAATGGACAGCTTAGCTCGTAATGTTTCATATACAAATCGTACAATTTGTACCGTTATCGATGCTCAGAAAAAGCATGTATATGCTGGTTTATATAGATATGAAAATAATAAACTAGTATGTAAAGAGGAGCCATTTGTTATTGCTGCTAGTGATTTATTAGATAAATTTAGAGAAACAAAGGAAGAGGTTCTATTCTTAGGGGATGGTATCAAGCGCATTGAAAAGCTCTTAGAGGAAGGCGATACTAATTTGACTGTACTAGATATTTCTCAACGTATTCCAAAGGCAAGTTCATTACTATTAGCGGGGCGTGAATTGGTCGAACGTGAAGAGATATGTGATCCAATGGATATGGTTCCTTATTATATTCGTCGCTCTGAGGCAGAGGTGTTATGGGAGGAACGACATAAGGATAATCCTGAAATGTTAAATCAAAATCCTACTGTGGTAGTGACTGAAGCGGCAGGAGCAGAATAATGGAGATTCGGTTAGCGACTATCGATGATGCTCAGGTCATTTATGATATAGAACAGCAGTCCTTTTCAGTTCCATGGAGTTTGGAATCTGTACTTGCTGAACTTGAAGGGACCGATAATAAATTATATATGGTTATTTACGAAGATAATCATATTGTTGGTTATGCTGGTGCTTGGCTCGTATATGATGAAGGACAAATAACAAACATTGCCATTATTCCTTCTGCTCGTGGTAAGGGATATGGGTCAGAACTTACTAAACAATTAATAGATGAATGTTTCAAGAGAGGTATGCATGAAATCTTCTTAGAGGTACGCATATCCAATTTGCCCGCCTTAGCGATGTATAGAAATCTTGGATTCTCTGTTAAAGGGATTCGTAAAGATTATTATTCAGAGCCAAAAGAGGATGCTTATATTATGTCTCTTGTTTCAGAGGAAATAGAATGAGTATATACACATTAGCCTTGGAAAGTAGTTGTGATGAAACATCTGCATCTGTCTTAAAGGATGGTCGCACTGTTTTATCTAATGTAATTTCTAGCCAAGTGCCTATTCATAGAAAATTTGGTGGTGTTGTGCCAGAAATCGCATCACGTCACCATATAGAACAAGTTATACCAGTTATAGATCAAGCGCTACGCGATGCAAATGTAACGTTACAAGATATTGACCATATTGGTGTTACCTATGGTCCTGGTCTCGTAGGGGCCTTATTGGTTGGTGTAGCAGCTGCGAAGGGATTATCCTTTGCTACAGATATTCCTTTGGTGCCAGTTCACCATATGGAAGGTCATATTTTTGCTAACTTCTTAGCTAATCCAGAATTAGAACCTCCATTTTTGAGTCTCGTTGTATCTGGTGGTCATACCATGCTAGTTCATGTGAAAGGATATGAAGAGTTTGATATTCTCGGTCAGACTCGCGATGATGCAGCAGGTGAAGCATTTGATAAAATTGCTCGTGTTATGGGCTTCCCTTATCCAGGTGGACCTCATATCGATGCTCTCGCCATTGAAGGCAATCCAGAGGCTATTGAATTTCCAAAGGCGTTGAGTGAGCCCGGTAATTTTGAATTTAGTTTTAGTGGCTTAAAATCTGCTGTATTAAATTATCTAAATAGTAAGCAGCAAAAGAATGAACCTATTAATCAAGCCGATGTTGCGGCGTCCTTCCAAAAGGCTATTGTTGATGTATTAGTTGAAAAAACGAAAGATGCAGCTCATACATTAGGTGAAACGCGTATTACCATTGCGGGCGGCGTATCTGCTAATAAAGGCTTACAACAAGCCTTAGAGGTTATGTGTAAGGAAGAAGGCTTTACCTATTACAAGCCTCATAAAATTCTGTCCACCGATAATGCAGCCATGATTGGTTGTCGTGCCTATTATATGGCTCAAGCTGGTAAATTTGGCGATTTAACATTGAATGCAAAACCAAGTGTTGAAATTGGCCATGTATCTTGGAAAGAGGATTAATTGTGGATATTGGTCAAGATATTTTAAATACAACACCATTAGGTCCCTTACAAACCTCATTACTAGAGCATATTAGTAAACTTATATCCTTTGGCGAGTCATTGACCCGTCAAAGGATACAGATTTTTACGCCTCTTCTAGAAAAACCACAAGGTGATATGCAGCAACGTTCAGATATGCTATGCATTGAACGGACCGAGCAAGGTGTTATTACTCGACAAATAAAAGGAAATAATACGTGGCATTCTATGATGGAAAATGGTCAACCTCTTATTGGGGGAGAGCATGATCAACGACAACATGTTTTTCCTGTTGTCGATAATGGTGGTCGTATTATTGGGGGGATAGCTTTTACAGTATCTCCATCTATTAAAAAAAATCAATATGAACAAGAATATATCTTATCTGATACGATGCAACGGCTTATGCTAACTGCTACAGATGAGCAAATACAATCGTATGAGCCAATTTCTTATTTTGATGGTTTAATCATCTTCGATGATTCTCATAGAATTCTCTATGGTAATGAGTCGGCTATACAATTAGTAGATTTACTAGGCTTTGATCGACGACTAGTAGGGTCATCAATTTATAGCAGTACCTTAAAAATTTCCGCCATACAACAAGTGTTGGATGATAGAACGATATACACTAGTGAAGAAATTTATCAAGATATGGTAATTCGTCAGCATATGATTCCTATTGCGATGGGACGCAATGAAACACGTTGTTTCCTCGTGCTTCACGATTGTACCCGTGAAAGTAAGCAGCAACAAGAATTGCTAGTAAAGAATTCTATTATCAAAGAGGTTCATCACCGTGTAAAAAACAATTTACAAACTGTAGCGGGATTACTACGTATGGAAGCAAGACGTTCTAGCCTGCCAGAAGTTAAACAAGCCTTACAAGAGGGAATCAATCGTATTGAAAGTATGGCTTTGGTTCACGATATTGTGTCCCATTATGATGAGGATTATATTGGTATCCGATCAATCTATGACGAGTTATGTCGTTTGTTGCGCATGAGTATGATCAGACAAGACCAAGAGGTTACCTTTACCTATAGTGGAGAAGATATATTGATTTCCTCTCATATGGCAAGTTATGTATCCCTCATAACTAATGAATTAATTACTAATAGCCTTGAACATGGTTTAGATGGTAAAGCAGGGGAGATTCGTCTAGCTGTTTCGGAATTAGAGGAATATATTGTATTAGATTTTTCTGATACGGGAAAAGGGTTACCTCAAGATTTCTCTATTAACTCGAATAAGCGTTTAGGATTAACTATCATTAATAATTTAGTTACCCATGAGTTAAAAGGGCGTCTATCTGTTAAAAATACTGATACCGGTGTTCTAGTGACAATACATATGAAGAAGGAGAAGTAAATGCGCGTTTTAATAGTGGATGATGAATCCCTTATACGTATGGATCTACGCGATATTATTGAATCCTGTGGTCATGAAGTTGTGGCAGAAGGGACTAATGGTGTTGAAGCCATCAAGCTTTGCAAAGAATATAAACCTGATATTGTTTTAATGGATGTAAAAATGCCAGAATTAGATGGCATCGAAGCAGCACGTCAAATTGGCTTTCACCATGAAGCACCTGTTGTGTTGTTAACCAGTTATAGTCAACAAGATTTAATAAATAAGGCTAGAGAATCTGGCGTATATGGATATTTAATTAAGCCTGTTCGTGAAGAACAATTGGTTCCAACCTTAGAAATGGCATTAGGGCGTTATCATAGTGATGCTGAGTTACGCGAAAAAATGGCTGAATTAGAACAATCATTAGAGGATCGTAAAATCATTCAAAAGGGGACTGGTATATTGATGGAGCTATACTCTATATCAGAAGAGGAAGCCTATAATCGTATTCGCGCCCTAAGTATGAAGAAACGAGATAGTATTGTTAATATCTGTAAAGCATTAATTAATCAAGTTTCAAAATAGATATAAAGACTAGTATAAGAATCAAAGCTTATACTAGTTTTTTTGTGTCTAACATCAAATAAAAACTAAAAAGTCAAAAAATCAAAATTTCTACTTGCATTTATTTTGACATAGGTTATAATAATACATGTGATTAGCACTCGACTACTTAGAGTGCTAATGAATTGTAAATAATAACTAGTAAATAAGGAGTGACATCATATGTTAAAACCATTAGCTGACCGCGTTCTTATCCGTTTAGAAGCAAAAGAAGAAAAAACTAAAAGTGGTATTTTCCTTCCTGATACAGCAAAAGAAAAACCTCAAGAAGGCGTAGTAGTAGCTGTAGGTGCTGGTAAAGTTTATGACAATGGTCAACGTGTAGCTCCAGAAGTTAAAGTTGGCGATACTGTTATGTTCGCAAAATATGCTGGTAGCGAATTAGAAATCGATGGCGCTACTCATTTGATCATTAGCGAACGCGATATCTTAGCAGTATTATAATAGCTAATATATCTGTATAGGGCTAAACATACTATTGATACATTCTATACTGCCTACGGGCATATACATTCCCTTACATTAGATACTGTTATTATCTAGGAGGTAATACATATGGCAAAAGAAATCTTGTTTAATGAAGAAGCTCGTCGCGCTTTAGGTCGTGGCGTTGATCAATTGGCAAACGCTGTAAAAGTTACATTGGGACCAAAAGGTCGTAATGTTGTATTGGATAAAAAATTCGGTTCCCCAACAATCACAAATGATGGTGTAACTATTGCTCGTGATATCGAACTTCCAGATCCATTTGAAAACATGGGCGCTCAATTAGTTAAAGAAGTTGCTACTAAAACTAACGACGTAGCAGGTGATGGTACTACTACTGCAACAGTATTGGCACAAGCTATGATCCAAGAAGGTATGCGCAACGTAGCAGCTGGTGCTAACCCAATGATCTTGAAAAAAGGTATTGAAACAGCAGTTAAAACTTTGGTTGAAGAAATTAAAAAACGTTCTATTAAAGTTTCTGGTAAAGCTGAAATCGCTCAAGTTGCAAGTGTATCCGCTGCAGACGAAGAAATCGGTGGCTTAATTGCTGAAGCTATGGAAAAAGTAGGTAACGACGGCGTTATCACTGTAGAAGAATCCAAAGGCTTGCAAACTGCATTAAACGTAGTAGAAGGTATGCAATTTGACCGTGGTTACATTTCCCCATACATGGTAACTGATCCTGACCGTATGGAAGCTGTAATGGATAATCCATACATCTTGATTACTGACCGTAAAATTAGTGCTATCGCTGATATGTTGCCAACACTTGAAAAAGTGGTAAAAGTAGGTAAAGAACTTCTTATCATCGCTGAAGATGTAGAAGGTGAAGCTTTGGCTACATTGGTAGTGAACCGCTTGCGTGGTACTTTCAAAGCTGTAGCTGTAAAAGCTCCTGGCTTCGGTGACCGTCGTAAAGCTATGCTTGAAGATATTGCTATTTTGACTGGTGGTACTGTAATTACAGAAGATATGGGCCGCAAACTTGATTCTGTAGAACTTACAGATCTTGGTACAGCTCGTCAAGTTCGCATCACTAAAGATGAAACTACAATCATCGATGGTGTAGGCGATAAAGACGTAATTGCTAAACGTGTAAGCCAAATCCGTGCACAAGTAGAAGAAACAACTTCCGAATTCGACCGTGAAAAATTACAAGAACGTCTTGCAAAATTATCCGGTGGTGTTGCAGTTATCGAAGTAGGTGCTGCTACAGAAGTTGAAATGAAAGATAAAAAACTTCGTATCGAAGACGCATTGAACGCAACTCGTGCTGCTGTTGAAGAAGGTATCGTAGCTGGTGGTGGAACTACATTTATAGATATCATCCCTGCATTGAACACATTGGAAGAAACTGGCGACGTTCAAACTGGTATCAACCTTGTAAAACGTGCAGTAGAAGAACCACTTCGTCAAATCGCTTACAATGCTGGTCTTGAAGGTTCCGTTGTAGTAGAAAAAGTTAAAAATACGGAAGCTGGTGTTGGTTTCAACGCATTGACTGAAGAATATATCGACATGGTTAAAGCTGGTATTGTGGACCCTGCTAAAGTAACACGTTCTGCACTTCAAAATGCTGCATCTATTGCATCTCTTGTATTGACTACTGAAACAATCGTAGCTGATAAAGTAGAAGAAAATGCTGCAGCACCTGCAATGCCTCCAATGGGTGGCATGGGCGGTATGATGTAATCAACTGCTTAGCGCATAATCTATAAGATTTAGAATAATCCTAATGAATTGGGAACTATATGTTCACTTTTTCATTAGGATTATTTTTGTATTTAAGAAGATTATTCCTGTTAGTTTACAATATATATGGTACAAATATTATAGATACTACTAATAGTATAGATAGTATATGAGTATTCTTGACGATTAAATATTTGAATCAGAATAGTATGTGAGGTTTATCAAATCGATAAAATTGATTTTGTATACAACATATGTTATAATTCTATAGAATTTAATATTGAGTCTAGTTTGACATGGTAGTTTTTCTCCTCTATAATAACGATATCGAATTATTTCGATTTTTATTTTGATTTGAAAGAAGGATTACTATGTTAAGCTTTATTTTTAAAAGTAAACCTAATTATGTTAATTTTGGCCTCTTAATTTACCGTTTGGCACTTGGTATTTCCATGTTTTATCATGGTTATCTAAAATGGTTAAGTGGTTCTGAAGGCCTTTATAAAGTTGGAGCTATGTTGGCTCCATTAGGCGTACCTGGTGGGTATGAAATATTAGGTACTATGGCATCTTGTGCTGAAATGATTGGTGGTATCCTTATTGTTTTAGGCCTATTCACTAGAATTGGATCTCTTATGCTCATCGGTACATTAGCTATGGCAACAACTTTGAGTATTAACGGTAGTTTCTTTAGTTGGGATTACCCATCTCAAATGGGCTTCGGTGCTCTTATGTTGTTCTTCGGTGGCGCAGGCCGCTATAGCCTTGATAAAGCTTTATTTAAATAATAATTAGGATAATAGACTCATCGTTTGATGGGTCTTTTATTTGTATAGCGAGGTTATTATGAATACAAAAACAGTTCCGTTTACAGCTGAACAATTGGAAAATATTATTGCCCAATACCCAACACCATTTCATATTTATGATGAAGAAGGTATCATTGAAAATATGAAAGCATTCATCAATGCATTTTCTTGGAATAAAGAGTTCAAACAATATTTTGCTGTAAAAGCAACTCCTAATCCATATATTATGCGTGTATTACAAAAGCTTGGTGTAGGTGCCGATTGTTCTTCCTTAGCAGAGTTAATGCTATGTGAAAAAGTGGGCATTACAGGTCATGATATTATGTTCACATCTAATGACACACCATATGTGGAATATAAAAAAGCACTTGAATTAGGTGCTATCATCAACCTTGATGATATTACTCATATTGAATATTTGGAAAAAAATCATGGTTCTTTGCCTGATACATTCTGCGTACGTTATAACCCAGGCTCCTTAAAAGAAGGGGGCAATACAATTATCGGCCTTCCTGAAGAAGCTAAATATGGTATGACACGTGAACAGATTCTTGAAGCTTATAAACAATTGCAAGCTAAAGGTGTAAAACACTTTGGTATCCATACAATGGTTGTATCTAACGAGCTTGATATTGATGGCTTAGTTGGTACTGCTGAACTTTGCTTCAATCTAGCAGTAGATATTAAAAATGAACTAGGCATCAATGTTGAGTTTATCGACCTTGGTGGTGGTGTAGGTGTTGCTTATAAACCAGAACAAACACCTGTAGATTTCAATGCACTTAGTAAAGGTGTAGAAGAGGCCTATAATAGAATTCTAGTAGCTAATGGCCTTGGTGATGTAGCATTGGCTTATGAATGTGGCCGTATGGTTACAGGTCCATTTGGTTACTTAGTTTCTACAGCAATTCACAAAAAGGATATTTACCGTCACTACATCGGTTTAGATTCCTGTATGGCAAACCTTATGCGACCAGCATTATATGGTTCTTACCACCATATTACTGTAATGGGTAAAGAAAATGCACCTAAGGATCACGTGTACGATGTAACTGGTTCTTTATGTGAAAACAATGATAAATTTGCTATTCAACGTGAGTTGCCAAAAATCGATATTGGTGATCGTATCATCATTCATGATGCTGGTGCGCATGGTCACTCCATGGGCTTCAACTATAATGGTAAATTGCGCTCTGCTGAGTTGTTATTACATAAAGACGGTTCTGTTACACAAATTCGTCGTGCTGAAACATATGATGATTTGTTTGGCACCCTCGATTTCTCTAACCTATAATTTAATATTGAGAATCGAATAGGATGAGAATGAATATTAATAAAAACCTATCAATATATGTAATATATGATATTCTTTTAATTCCTGTATATTTTAGTAGGAATATCTTGCTATCATTTAGATAAGAATGTATAATGATTATAGATTGTTATGCACATACTTGCTAAGTTGGCGAGAATTACGGCGGTATTCACGTTAGTGCGTACCGCCTTTTTATATGTGTCAATATATACGTTTTACATATAATGCTTGTATGTTTCTTATTAATACATACATTATGAGAAGGAGTGAACATTTTGGCTGAATTACTTCAGATAAAAGATTTAAAGGTATCCGTTGAAGGTAAACAAATCTTAAAAGGTATCAACTTAACAATTAATAAAGGTGAAATCCATGTTGTAATGGGGACAAATGGTGCAGGTAAATCTACACTTGCCAATGCTATTATGGGTAACACTACATATACTGTAGATAGCGGCTCTATTGTTTTTGATGGTAAAGATATTACGGAAGATGCAGTAAATGATCGTGCGAAAGCAGGTATTTTTATGTCCTTCCAAAATCCAATTTCTATTCCTGGCATTACAGTAGAAAACTTCATCCGTACTGCGAAATCTACAATTACTGGTGAAAATGTACGTGCTTTATCTTTCAAAAAAGAATTGAAAGAAAAAATGGATGAATTATCCTTCGATGTATCTTATGCACAACGTTATGTAAATGAAGGGTTCTCCGGTGGTGAACGCAAGAAAAATGAAATTCTTCAAATGTCCATTTTAAATCCTAAATTGGCTATTCTTGATGAAACAGACTCCGGCCTTGACGTAGATGCGGTTCGTATCGTATCTGAAGGTGTACAACGTTTCCACAACGAAGAAAATGCTGTATTGATCATCACTCACCACAACCAAATCTTGCAAAAATTAAAACCTGATTTCGTTCATATATTGATCAATGGTAAGATCGTTAAAACTGGTGATGCTTCTCTTGTACGTGAAATCGAAGAAAAAGGTTACGACGCATACAAAGCATTAGCATAGGAGGCACAATGGAAGAAAGAAAGAAAACCCAAGTCGCGGATATGGACCGTGGTGTCTACGATATTAAGAATGACTTTGAATATTCTTATATTTCTGATGCTGGTTTAACAGAAGATATTATCCGTGAAATTTGGTCTAATAAAAATGAACCTGAATGGATGCTTGACTTCCGTTTGAAATCTTTAGAAATCTATAATCGCATGGGTATTCCAAATTGGATTCCTGATATTTCTGGCTTAGATATGGCAAATATCCATACTTATGTTAAGCCAAAAGTAGATATGAAAGAAAACTGGGACGAAGTTCCAGAAGAAATTAAAAGTACTTTTGACCGCTTAGGTATTCCAGAAGCGGAAAAAACATCTCTTGCAGGTGTTGGTGCTCAATATGACTCTGAAGTTGTATATCACAGTATCCAAGAAGATCTTGTTAAACAAGGCGTTATCTATACTGATATCGAAACTGCACTTCATGAGCATGAAGAAATCGTAAAAAAATACTGGATGACATTGATTCCACCTACAGATCATAAATGGGCTGCTCTTCATGGTGCCGTTTGGTCTGGTGGTTCCTTCGTATATGTTCCAGCAGGCGTACAAGTAGAGATTCCATTGCAATCCTATTTCCGCTTGAATGCACCAGGTGCTGGTCAGTTTGAGCATACTATGATCATCGTAGAAGAAGGGGCTAAATTGCACTTCATCGAAGGTTGTTCTGCTCCTAAATATGACGTATCTAACCTTCATGCCGGTGCCGTTGAATTGTTTGTAAAGGATAATGCTACATTGCGTTATTCTACAATTGAAAACTGGTCCAAAAACATGTACAACCTTAACACAAAACGTTGTGTAGTTGGTAAAGGTGGTACTATTGAGTGGGTATCTGGTTCCTTCGGTTCTAAAGTATCTTGCTTATATCCAATGAGTATCCTTAATGGTGAAGGTGCACATGCTGAATTCACAGGTGTAACATTTGCTGGCGAAGGACAATTCCTTGATACTGGTTGTAAGGTAGTTCATAATGCTCCTTATACAACTAGTAATGTAAACTCTAAATCTATTTCCAAATCCGGTGGTGCTGCTATTTATCGTGGTCTTTTGAAAATTGGCCCTAAAGCAGAACATTCCAAAGCGACTGTATCTTGTGAATCCTTGATGCTTGATGCAGAGTCTCAATCTGATACAATTCCAGCTATTATCGTAGAAAACGATAATGTGGATTTAGGTCATGAAGCTAAAATCGGTCGTATTTCAGATGAAGCGATTTTCTATCTCATGACACGTGGTATTAGCGAAGAAGAAGCTCGTGCAATGCTCGTTCGTGGTTTCGTTGAGCCAATCTCCAAAGAATTACCACTTGAGTATGCTGTAGAAATGAACAATCTAATCAATCTTGAATTAGAAGGTTCTATCGGTTAAGGAGGAATTATGAGCGAATTACTATTTAATGAACTCCCTAGACCGACATTCAGATGGTTGCGTGTTAACCATACTGTAAGCTCTCTAGCTGGAGAAGATACATCTGTACAATCCATCGCTGTAGAAGCGAATCAAAATATACTTTCACCATTGCCTACAGGAACAGCACTGTTAGATGTTAAATATGAAGGTGCTAATAAGGATGCTGTTCAAGCGTTGGTAGATAATGCAGAAGGTTATGCTATCAATGTTCCTGCTAAGGCAAAGGAAGTTGTAGGCATCCGCATTGATGCTAATGCACGCGTAGCTAACCGTTTTCAATTCATCGTTGGTGAAGGGGCAGAGCTAGAGGTACAATTCTATGTAACTGGTTCTGGGGAAGCTTTAACAAATGTTAGCTATCTAAATGAATACGATGTAAAAGAAGGCGGTAAAGTTGTAGTTAAAAAGGTAAATCTTTTACCTGAACATGTACAACATATCGAACATCGTTATACAAAATTGGAAGATAAAGCAGATGTAGAATACATCAATATTGAACTTGGTGGTAGCGAAAATATTTTGAACTACTATCATGATTTAGTTGGTCAAGAATCTCGTATGGTTCATGATATTGCTTATCTTGGCAACAAAGAGCAAAAATTTGATATCTCCATGGTTATGAGTCATGGTGGTAAAAAATCCTTCAGTGATATTCATACATTAGGTGCTCTTAGTGGCAATTCTAAAAAATCTTTCCGTGGTACTCTTGATTTCCTTCATGGTGCAACAGCTTCTGAAGGTGCGGAAGAAGATACTTGCTTATTGTTAGATCCAACTGTAAAATCTGTTTCTTTACCTCTATTATTGTGTAAAGAAGATAATGTAGTGGGTAATCATGCAGCGAGTGCAGGCCAAATTGATCATAATAAATTGTTCTATATCATGAGCCGTGGCTTTAGTGAAGTAGAAGCAAAACATATCATTGTAGAATCTATGATTCGACCTATTATTGATCGCATTGGTGATGAAACGGTTGAAGAAGCAGCGTTAGCAGCTGTACGTAATAAAATTTAAAGAGGCGTTTTTATGAGACCAATTGCAGAAGCATACAAAGACTTTCCTATACTACATAAAGAGCATAATGGGCACCGCGTTATCTATTTAGATAGCGGTGCTACTGCACAAATTCCACAATCCGTAATTGATCGTGTTGTGGAACATATGACACAACGTAATGGTAATCCACATCGTGGCTCTCATATTTTAGCTATTGAAGCGTCTGAAGACTATGAAAATGCACGTGATCGGGTAGTTGAATTTATCAATGCTCGTGAACGTGAAGAAGTTGTATTTACACGTAATAGTACAGAATCTATGAACTTGATTGCTCATAGCTATGGTCTTCATAATGTGAAGAAAGGTGACAAGATTGTCATTACTGTTGCGGAACATCATGCCAATCTTGTAACATGGCAATATGTAGCAGAACAAACAGGGGCAACCTTAGAATATATGTACCTTGATGAACATGGGCATTTAAAAGATGGTGAAATCAATAAAATTGATGAGAACACTAAAATTGTAGCCTTTGCTCATGTTAGTAACGTGCTTGGTATGGAATTCCCTGTAAAGGAATTAACTGAAAAAGCGCATTCCGTAGGTGCTGTAGTAGTTCTCGATGGTGCTCAATCTACACCTCATAAAAAAATTGATGTCCAAGAATTAGATTGTGATTTCTTCGTATTCTCTGGTCATAAAATGTGTGCATCTCAAGGTATTGGTGTACTTTATGGTAAACGTGAGTTATTAGAGGCTATGCCACCTTTCCTATTGGGCGGGGATATGATTGAATATGTAAAAGAACAAACTGCTACATTCAATGAGCTTCCATATAAGTTCGAAGCAGGTACACCAAATGCTGATGGTGCCGTTTCCTTGCATGCGGCAATTGATTATTTAGAATCTTTTGGCATGGATGCTATTGAGGCTTATGAGGAGGAACTAGTAGCATATATTCTTCCTAAAATTGTTGCATTGCCACATGTTCACGTGATTGGCTCCCAAAATCCTAAGGAAAAACATGGTGTAATCGCGTTCACTGTAGATGATGTACATCCTCATGATGTAGCTACAATTTTGGACTCTAAAGGCATTTGTGTTCGTTCTGGACACCATTGTGCACAACCATTAGGTGCATTCTACAATGTATCTGCATCTACTCGTCTAAGCATGTACTTATATACTCGTAAGGAAGATTTAGATGCATTCCTAGAAGTATTGAAGACTGTTCGTTCAGTAATGGGTTTTAAAGATTAGGAGATTTACCATCAATGGAAATGGATCAATTATATACGGAACTTATTTTGGAGCATAACCAAGATAAGCGTAATAAACATGAATTAGCTCATTTTACAAATTCTGAGCATGGCCATAACCCAAGTTGCGGTGATGATCTAACGTTACAACTCAATGTGGAAGATGGCATAATTAAAGATGCTGCTTATACAGGCTCTGGCTGTGCTATTAGCCAAGCATCTGCATCTATGATGATTGATATTATTAAGGGGAAATCTGTTGAGGAAGCTCTTCGTTTGGTAGAAATTTTCTTAGGTATGATCAAAAAAGAAATTACCGATGAAAATGAGTTAGAAGAATTAGAAGATGCTATGGCATTGCAAAATATTTCTAACATGCCAGCACGTGTTAAGTGTGCGGTTCTTGCATGGCATACATTAAAAGAGGCTTTAAAGAAATAATATGAAGAAAACAATATTATTTGATTTAGATGGAACTTTAACAGATTCTCAAGAAGGTATTCTTAAAAGTATTAAATTTGCATTGGAACATTTTGGCTATGATGTTCCTGATGAAGAAACATTGCAATTATTTTTAGGACCACCATTAGTAGATGCTTTTCAAGAGCATTGTGGCATGACCTTTGAGCAAGCGGAAGAAACGTACTTTAAATTCCGCGAACGATATGGTACAATCGGTAAATTTGAAAATCAAGTGTATCCGAATATTGTAGACTTGTTGGCTAAATGCAAAACAGAACAATATACTATTGCCGTTGCTACTGCAAAGCCTGAGCATTATGCTAAGGATATTTTAGATCACTTTGAATTAACACCTTACTTTGATGTAATTGTGGGGGCTAATTATGAAAGTGGTTTATTACATAAAAAAGAGATTCTCGAAAAAGCTCTTAAACTTTGCGGCAATCCTTTAACTGATGAAAATGGTCGTCGTTTGGCCTTTATGGTAGGCGATCGCAAGTATGATGTAGAGGCAGCTAACGAACTTGGTTGTATTTCTATCGGCGTTACTTATGGTTATGGTACAGAAGCTGAACTAAAAGAAGCCGATGCAGAATACATCTGTGATGATGTTGATGAAATTGCTGATGTTCTCGATCTTGAAGAAATGATGGTTCGTAGATAAGCAGCTATTATAAATAAAATATTAACCTTAAAAAGGCTAGAGGGATTTCCTCTAGCCTTTCTGTATCTATCTAATAAAAGGACTAACCAATAAGGTTAGTCCTTTGTACTATTTTTTTAGGCCGCTTTTTTTAGCTAATGTTTTGATAACCTTAGCACTTTGTTTTTTCAATTTGCCGCCTGTTTGTTTGAGTTGAATACGTGTACGAGAAACACGACCAAGTGTAGTAATCTTTGTTTTACGACGTGGCTTCATATCGCGTTCGTTACCAAAGTCGCCACGTTGTACACTTGTTGCTTTTACCTTTTCTGCTCTGAAAGATTTACGCAACGCTTTCATAATTAATGTGAGCGGTAGGGATTGCTCAAAAGAATACAAATCAACAGCCACATAACCTAGCGCAGGATACGTGTGCAATGTAAAGTGAAAGCCTGGTGCAACAGATAGAAGGGCGATCTCCTCGTCCATAACTTGACAACTGATTTCATCAACATCAAGATCAGCTAAATCAAATGCGGTTGCTACACTTTCTTGTACAGCTGTAGCGGATGAGATTGCATCTTCATCGCAGGAATATAAATCAATTAACAGTTCTTGTCCTAATGCTTCTGCCATAACAACACCTTCTTTCATAAAAATATATCTCATTTATTATACCTATAATTTAAGATTAAGTCCAATTATAGGGGGATGTATTAAAAGGTCAAATGTATAGTATAGAAATTTGACCTTTATATTGACTAAAGTCAAAAAGTCAAATATAATAGATATATGTAAAAAGCAAATAGTCAAAATATATATTAAATAAAATGTTAAAGAGGTGTTTTTTATGAGTATGATAGCTGATAAAATAGAAAAGTTTATATTGGATCGTATGCGTGAAGAACAAGAGAAATTAATTTTAAAGCGTAACGAATTAGCTGATGAATTAGATTGCGCACCATCACAAATTAGTTATGTTCTAAGTACGCGTTTTTCCAATGAGCGTGGGTTTGATGTGGAATCAAGACGTGGCCTAGGTGGATATATTCGAATCACAAAATTAAATCCAGAAAGTTCTGATTCTCTACCAGCTGTAACAACCTATCGTATTTATGAAGGTCAAAATACAATGGATCGTTTAATTGATATAAAAGATGTAGACCAATCATTATTTCAATTACTACAAGCAGAAAAAATTACTCGTCGTGAGGCTCAATTAATGCATAATTCTTTTGCTACATTGATTGAGAATACCGATATTGAACATCGTAATGATGCAATTCGTGAGCTATACGCAACAATGGTGGATACACTACGGAAGGAGTGATGATCAGTGATATGTGATCATTGCCATAAAAATGAAGCTACTATCCATATGACAAATATTGTAAATAATCAGAAGACGGAAGAACATTTATGCAATACTTGTGCTACAGCACTACAACAAGAGGGAAAATTATCTCCCTATAGTTCCTTTATGAATGATATGTGGGATGATAGCTTTTTTACTAATGATTTCTTTAAAAATATGGTCTATCCTGATAATTTATTAAAATCTCATCAATCTAAACGGTGTCCTCAATGTGGTATTACCTATGATGAGTTTAATCGGGTAGGCAAGTTTGGTTGTGATACATGCTATGAAACCTTTGCTAGTGAAATAAAACCGTTATTACAACGTTTGCAAGGTAGTTCTGAATATGAAGGGTCAGTTCCTAGTCATGGTAATAATGTGTTTAAAGCTAAGTATGAAGTTAAACAATTGCGTAATCAATTAGAGACGGCAATTCAAGCAGAGAAATTTGAAGATGCAGCTATTTTAAGGGACAAAATTAAAGAATTGGAAGCCATCATTGGTAGAGATAAAGAGTAGGAGGTTCTTATTATGTTAGATGTTATATTAGACTCTCCTCTAAGTCCTTGGTTACAGCATGATATAGATGCAACTGATCATATTGTTATTTCTAGTCGGATTCGATTAGCAAGAAACTTTGATGGTGTGCTTTTTACAAATCGAAATGATATGTCGTCATTAGAAAAAGTAAATTCTATTTCTAGAAGTTTGCTTAAACCCTTAAAAGACGTAGATGGACATCAATATTCCAATATTAACCTAGAGCAATTAAGTCAAGGTGAGCGGGCTGTATTAGTAGAGAAACACTTAATGAGCCCTGCTCTTGAAGAAAAATTACCATATCGTAACTTGGTTGTATCTGATGATGCATCCATCGTAATTATGGTGAATGAAGAGGATCATTTGCGAATTCAATCTATGGTTTCTGGACTTCAATTGCAACAGGCTTATGACCGTGCAGTGAAAATTGATAAGGCTATCGAGTCAAAGCATCCCTATGCTTTTGATGAACGCTTTGGTTATTTGACGGCATGCCCTACAAATGTGGGAACTGGATTAAGAGCATCTGTAATGCTACATTTGCCAGCCTTGACTATATCTGGAAAAATTACACGCCTCATTCGTAGTATTATTCAGTTGGGCTACTCTGTGCGTGGATTATATGGTGAAGGTTCAGAAGCATTAGGAAATATATATCAAATTTCTAACCAACGTACCATGGGTACTAGTGAAGAAGATACAATAGAACAATTAACAAAGATTGTAGAAGGCATAATTGCAGAAGAGCGAAAATCTCGTCAGTTATTATTACATAATGATAAAGAAGGCTTAGAAGATGTGTTATGGCGCTCTTATGGGGTTCTACAGAATGCACGCCGTGTAAATGGTAAAGAGGCCTTAACAAAGCTTAGTGATATCCAGTTAGGCGTTGACTTAAATATTTTACCTCAATGGGGTAAGGATTCCTTTAATGAGTTGATTGCTATAACTAGACCTAATTTCCTTTCAAAGTATGCAGGAAATGATGATCTAACAGATATTGAGCGTGATAGCTATCGGGCAAAAGTAATACGTCAAAAACTTTCAAAACAACATTAATTTTACAGATAATCAATTGATATTCCAATGGTGTTTCCCACCATTGTTTACATATATTTGAAGAGATACAATTACAATTTACATAGATAGATGAGGTGATATTATGATGCAACGGTTCACAGATGATGCACAGCGAGTCCTTTCTTTAGCACAAGAGGCTGCTTTAGAGCTAGGGCACGACTATGTGGGAACTGAACACGTACTCATCGGCCTTACAAAGGTTAAAAATAGTGTAGCTGCTAAGGCTTTAGAAGAGCTTGGCATAGTTACAGAAAATATTTTTGAAGCTGTAGAGGAGCATGTAGGTCGCGGTAATAAAAAAGCGACCTCTATATACATGACCCCTCGGGTTAAATATATACTTGAACTTGCAGTTCAAATAGCAAACCGCATGAACCATAATTATGTAGGTACTGAGCATATTCTACTAGGCTTACTAAGTGATGGTAGCGGTGTTGCAGCTGCCATATTACAATCTATGGATGTTAGAACTAATGATATAGTAGATGCTATTCGTAATATTCTTGGTTCTAATTCCAAGGGCCATAATGATGGTCAAGAAGGCTCTCATGGAGATGGCGAATTAGGTGATTTATCTGATTTTGCCACAGATCTTAATGAGTCTGCAAAACAAGGTAAAATTGACCCTGTTATTGGTCGCGATACTGAAATTCAACGAGTTATTCAAATTCTAAGCCGTAGGACCAAAAATAATCCTGTTCTCATTGGTGAGCCAGGGGTAGGTAAGACTGCCATTGCTGAAGGTTTGGCGCAGCGTATTGTTACAGGTAATGTACCTGAGATTTTACGGAATAAGAGAATTATTTCCCTTAGTATAGGGGCTATGCTTGCCGGTGCTAAATACCGTGGTGAATTTGAAGAGCGTTTAAAAAAAGCTATCGATGAAGTACAACAACATGATGACATGATTATCTTCATTGATGAAATTCATACTTTAGTTGGTGCCGGTGCAACTGAAGGGGCTATGGATGCGGCTAATATTTTGAAGCCTGCCCTAGCACGTGGTGAGTTCCAAGTTATTGGTGCTACGACACTTGATGAATATAAAAAACACATTGAAAAGGATGCTGCTTTAGAGCGTCGGTTCCAACCTGTTCAAGTAGGAGAACCTAACGAAGAGGATGCTCTTGAAATTCTAAGGGGCTTACGCGATCGATATGAAGCCTTCCATAAGGCTAAAATAACGGATGAAGCATTAAAAGCTGCTGTTACTTTATCTAGTAGATATATTACAGATCGATTTTTGCCGGATAAAGCTATTGATGTAGTGGATGAGGCTGCATCTAAGGTACGTATGGAAGTATTTTCTGCAGCACCTGATGTTAAGGCTCTAGAAGAACGTCTAAAGGTAGTCAAAAACGAGAAAGAAGCAGCCGTTACAGCCCAAGACTTTGAAAAGGCTGCTAAACTACGTGATGAAGAGAAAAGTCTAGTAAAAGACATTGATGATAAAAAATCTGTAGCAAAAGAAGAAAGTGATCAAAAGTTAGTAGTTACGGAAGACGATATAGCAGCAGTAGTGGCGCAGTGGACGGGGATTCCAGTGGCTAAAATAGCAGAAGAAGAATCTGAAACGTTGCTCCATTTGGAAGAAGAACTTCATAAACGGGTAGTAGGTCAAGATGATGCTGTTACTGCTGTAGCTAAAGCTGTGCGCCGTGCAAGGGCTGGATTAAAGGATCCGAAACGTCCTATTGGTTCATTCTTATTCCTAGGTCCAACAGGGGTAGGTAAAACTGAGCTAGCAAGAGCACTTGCATCCTCATTGTTCGGCGATGAATCTGCTATGATTCGACTTGATATGTCTGAATATATGGAAAAACATACTGTTTCCCGTTTAGTTGGGGCGCCTCCAGGCTATGTGGGCTATGAAGAAGGCGGTCAACTAACAGATGCGGTACGTCGTAAACCATATAGTGTTATTCTTCTTGATGAAGTGGAGAAAGCACATGCAGATTTCTTTAATATCCTATTACAAGTTCTTGATGATGGCCGTCTTACAGATAGTCAAGGGAGAACTGTAGATTTTAGAAATACAGTTATCATCATGACGAGTAACTTAGGTGCAAAAGCATTACATAAGAACTCTACAGAATTAGGTTTCTTGGCACCAAAAAAAGCAGAATCTCATTCTAATGATTCTAAAAGAATAGATTTTAAAGAAGCTAAGAAATCTGTTATGGATGCTGTAAAACGTCATTTCAGACCTGAGTTTTTAAATCGTATTGATGAAATGATTGTATTCCAACCATTAACTGAAGAGGACTTACAACAAATTGTCTCTATCTTGATGAGTGATGTTATAAAACGTCTTAAAGAGCGTGAGCTTCAATTAGAAATCACGTCTGAGGCGATGCAATTACTCGTTAAGGAAGGTTCTGATTTTACAATGGGGGCTCGACCACTAAAACGAGCTATTCAACGGTTGATTGAAGACCCTGTATCAGACCTTATTTTGAAAGGAGATGCTACAGAAGGAAAAACTATAAAAGCAGATGTCAAGGATAACGAGATCGTTGTCAGCGTATAGAAAAAATACAAAATATACAGTTAATGACTACCTTTCATATAAATTATATGGGTTAAATGGTATACTATAGAATAATGATAGTAACCATGTAGTAAAATTATGCATAAAAGGTCATGAATGGTTATCATTCATGACCTTTTTTATCTTTTATAACAGTTTTGAGGTATTATGGCAAAAGCAAAATCAGTATTCTTCTGTCAAAATTGTGGAGCAGAATCTTCTAAGTGGATGGGACGTTGTCCACAATGTGGTGAGTGGAATACATTAGTTGAAGAGATAATTAAAGAAACTAAACATAGCCGCACACCTTCACGAGGTGTGGGAAATCAAACAACAAAACCAACAGCTTTACCAGATATTGAAATTTCATCTATCGCTCGTGTATCTACTACCTTTGGTGAAATCGATCGCGTATTAGGTGGTGGGATTGTTCCTGGGGCTCTTATGCTCTTAGGTGGTGATCCTGGTATAGGTAAGTCTACACTACTTCTTCAAGTATCCCAAAAGGTGGCCGATACGGTAGGTACTGTACTATATGCATCTGGAGAAGAATCTCAATTACAGCTTAAGCTTCGGGCAGAACGACTTCATATCAATAGTGAACGACTACAAGTTATTGCTGATACAGATTTAGATCATATACTTGAACAAGCTGATGCAATGACTCCATCCTTACTTGTCATTGATTCTATTCAAACTATGTATACTGGTGATATCGATGCTGCCCCAGGCAGTGTTAGTCAAGTTCGAGAATGTACATCTCGACTTCTTCGCTTTTGTAAAGAACGCAATATTCCGACGGTTATAATTGGTCATGTCACAAAAGAAGGCAATATCGCAGGCCCACGTATGTTAGAACATATGGTGGATGTAGTGCTTTATTTTGAAGGCGAACGGTCTTACCAATTCCGTATTTTGCGCTCTATTAAGAATCGTTTTGGCTCTACATCTGAAACAGGTATCTTTGCCATGGTTGAGGAAGGGTTACAAGAGTTATCTAATCCATCAGCTTCCTTATTGGCAGAACGATCTGATGAGGAAAGCGGCAGCGCCGTTATGATTTATCTTGAAGGGGTTAGGCCTATCCTTGTAGAGGTACAAAGCCTTGTTGTTACGACTGCTTTTGGTATGCCTAGAAGGACGGCAATCGGTTATGACCTTAATCGTTTAATAGTACTTTTGGCAGTATTAGAAAAACGTTGTGGTTTTACATTAGGTAATAAGGACGTGTACGTTAACGTTATTGGTGGTCTCAAGGTAAATGAACCCGCTTGTGACTTGTCTATGGCCGTTGCGATCGTATCTAATTTAAAAAATCGCATTGTTCCTACGGATATGGTCATTTTAGGTGAAGTAGGACTTACTGGTAATGTTCGTAGCATTCCACGCATCGAGCAGCGTATCAATGAAGCGAAGAAATTAGGCTTTAAAAAGTTTATTATCCCTGAAGGCAATTATAAGCAGATCAAGGATAATGATAGTTCTATCAAGATTAGAGGCGTTAAATCTATTCAAGAAGCAATGCAGTTGGTATTTTCTTAATTAGGAGGTGATGTGATGATTTATCGGATTTTGCGCTATGTAATAGCCATTCTTGTGGGCACAGCGGCCTATGTTGGAATGGATAGCTTAGCACCTATTATCGACCCATATTTGGTTTCTCAATTTGAGTCTTTTGGGGATATGTCATTGACTATTGCACGTATTTCAGTATTAATTTTTGGTACTTTATTAGGCGTTATTATTGGGTATTTAATTTCTTCATTTATTTTAAAGCAAGGCTTAGTCATTGCTAAACGTTTAGAACGCATTCTTACTCATATTCCAAATCAAGAATTGATTGCAGGCACCATCGGTTTATTATTCGGTCTTATTATTGCAAATTTAATTGGTGTTGCATTCCATCAAGTACCTATTATAGGACCTTATATTCCTATTATATTGAGTGCTATCTTTGGATATAGTGGCCTTAAAATTATGGCTCGTAAAGGCCCTGAAATATACTATAACTATGTACAACAATGGGGTGGAGAAGGTACTAAAAAAACAAGTCGTTTTAAAATGTTCTCTACTCATAAATCTGATAAAACTACGAGCACACCAAAACTACTAGATACATCTGTTATTATTGATGGACGTATTAAGGAACTATGTAATACAGGATTTATTGAAGGTCCTCTAATGGTTCCCCTTTTTGTATTGAATGAGTTACAAATTATTTCTGACTCTGCTGATGCTACAAAGCGAAATCGCGGTCGTCGTGGCCTCGATATTTTGAAAGAGATGCAAGATGCTAACAAGGTAGCCATTGAAGTGGTAGAAGATGATTATGATGATCTTACAGAAGTAGATTCTAAATTAATGCGTCTTGCTTTGGATAAGCAGTGGAAGTTGATGACTAATGACTTCAACTTAAATAAGGTGGCTCGAGTGCAAGGCATTGAGGTGCTTAATCTGAATGAATTAGCCAATGTACTGAAACCAGCCCTCATTGCAGGCGAATGGATTCGTGTGCAAATTATGAAAGAAGGCAAGGAAATACACCAAGGTGTTGCTTATCTCGATGATGGTACCATGATTGTTGTTGAAGATGGTAAACCTTATGTGGGTCAAACCGTAGAGGTTATGGTTACATCCATATTACAAACTAGTGCAGGTCGCATGATCTTTGCTCGTGTAGATGGAGGACAAAATGGACAAGGTAATTAGTTGTATTGTTCTCGCCGCTGGTGCAGGGCGTCGCATGGGATACAAAGAAAATAAGATATTTATTCCTTTGGGACGATTCTCTATCATTCAGCGTACATTGCAAAATGTAGCAAATGTTGAAGGTTTGAAAGAGATTATTCTTGTTGTAGCCGAAGGCGAACAAGAATATATGACAAAACATATTCAAGAGTTGGATTTGACTGTTCCCATTCATATAGTGCTGGGTGGAAAAGAGCGTCAAGACTCTGTAGCATGTGGTTTACAGGCTGTATCAGAGGATACCAATATTGTCCTTGTTCATGATGGAGCGCGACCATTAGCCTCTACAGAAATGTTTAATAATGTTGCTGACTCGGCTAATACCTATGGTGCTGCTACGGTAGGTGTTCCGGCTACAGATACCATTAAACGAGTTGATACAGACCATAATGTTCTAGAAACATTACAGCGTAGTGAACTATACCAAATTCAAACACCACAAGGCTTTCAAAAAGAGTTATTTGTAGAGGCTCATCAAGCGGCATATGAAACTAAGTATCTTGGTACTGATGATGTATCACTAGCTGAGTATGTAGGTAAGCCTGTGCATATAGTTAAAGGGGATTATTGTAATATTAAAGTGACAACACCAAATGATATTGCAGTAGCTAAACGATATTTAGGAATTGAGGATACACGTATGCGCGTTGGATTTGGTTATGATATTCATCAATTAAAAGCAGGTCGCCCATGTATTCTTGGCGGTGTTCATATCGAATCTGAACTCGGCCCTGATGGTCATTCCGATGCGGATGTTCTCATTCATGCATTGATGGATGCTATGTTAGGTGCTGCAGGTTTGCGCGATATTGGATATTATTTCCCGCCTGAAGATGACCAGTATAAAGGGATTTCTAGCATGCTTTTACTAGAAAAGGTTAATTCCTTATTGAAAGAACGTGGGTTACAAGCCTATAATATAGATATTATGGTTATTTCAGAGACACCTAAGTTAAAGCCACACATCGACACGATGAAGGCTAACTTACAATCTGTTTTAGAAATACCATTAGAACGTATTAGTATTAAAGCGACAACAAATGAAATGCTAGGTGCCATTGGGCGCCGCGAAGGCATTGCTGCACAAGCTGTCGTTTCTGTATATGAAGGAGAGGTATAATCATGAGTTCCATGAAAGTTCGTTTTGCTCCAAGCCCTACGGGTCCATTCCACATTGGCGGCGCTCGTTCTGCTTTGTTTAACTGGCTATTAGCACGTAAAGAAAAAGGCACATTTGTATTGCGTATTGAAGATACAGATTTGGCTCGTTCTACCCGTGAAAGTGAAGAAAATATCAAAGCTTCTTTACAATGGCTTGGCATGAACTGGGATGAAGGCATTGATGTAGGAGGCGATAATGGTCCTTACCGTCAAACAGAACGTCTTGACTTATATAAAGAAGTAACACAACGTTTGTTGGACGAAGGCAAAGCATATGAATGCTATTGCACACCTGAAGAATTAGATGCTGTTCGCCAAGAACAAATGGATCGTGGTGAAACACCTAAATATAATGGCCATTGCCAACACTTAGATGAAGAAACAAAGGCTAAATATATTGCAGAAGGTCGCAAACCAACCATTCGCTTACGCGTTCCTTTGAATAAAACATATGCTTTCGATGATATGGTACGTGGTCATGTATCCTTTGAATCTAATGGTGTAGGTGACTTTGTAATCGTAAAATCTGATGGTATTCCTGTATATAACTTTGCAGTTGTAATGGATGACCATATGATGGGTATTACTCACGTTATTCGTGCAGAAGAACATTTATCTAATACGCCACGTCAAATGGCTATTTATGAAGCTCTAGGCTGGGAAGTACCTAAGTTTGGTCACATTTCCTTGATTCTTGGCAAAGATTACAAAAAAATGTCCAAACGCCATGGTGCTACATCTGTTGAACAATACAAACAATTGGGCTATTTGCCAGAAGCACTTGTAAACTTCTTGGCACTTCTTGGTTGGGCTCCAGAAGGGGAAGAAGAATTCTTCACACAAGATGAATTGATTCAAGCCTTCTCTATGGATCGCGTAGCTAAAAACCCTGCTGTATTTGATATTGATAAATTGAATCATATCAACTTCCACTACATGAAAAACTTAAGCGATGAAGAGCTATTCCATCTTTGCTTGCCTCATTTGAAAGAGGTGGGTTTGGCTCCAGATAGCTTGAATCAGGCGGATATTGATTGGTTGACATTGTTATGCTCTACATTCCGCGACCATATTAGCTATGGTGCTCAAATTAAAGATCACGTAGGCATGTTTATGGGTGAAACTGTATTCCTTGAAGAAGGTCACGAAGAGGAATTGCGTGCTGTATTGAATGAAGAAACAGCTCCAACAGTTCTCGGCGCATTCCGCAGTGCATTGGCGGAACTTGATGAAATTACGCCTGACGTTGTAAAAGCAACAATTAAAGCAGTTATGAAAGAAACTGCTTTGAAGGGTAAATTCGTATTCATGCCAATCCGCGTTGCCTTAACAGGTCAAATGCATGGTCCAGATTTGAATAATATTGTTACATTGCTTGGCAAAGAAAAATGCTTACATCGTTTAGATAATGTCAGTGCTTTAACAAAATAGTAACGTAAGTTAATTTAAAAGCTCTCATAGCTATGGTTATGAGAGCTTTTTTTATGTATATTGAGATTATTCAATAGAAATGCTATAATAATCGGCGTCTTTTATTTTTATTTATTATGAAAGTGAGTGCTTTTATGAGTATTATTCGTTCTCTTAACCACTTATTCAATAGCTATCTTTCATGGATAGTGCTATTGATGGCAGTGTTAGCGTATTTATTACCAACTGTATTTTCTTGGATGACGCCGTACATTGCGTACATGCTACAATTTGTAATGTTTGCCATGGGGCTAACATTAACAGCTCAAGTGTTCCTTGATGTATTTAAGCAACCGATGAAAGTTATCCTCGTATCTGTTATCCAATTTTTATGGATGCCATTAGCAGGTTTCTTAGTAGCCTTAATCTTCAATTTCCCACCAGAAATTGGTATCGGATTCATCTTGTTAGGTGCATGTCCTGGTGGTACTGCTTCTAATGTTATGACATTCCTTGCAAATGGTAATGTTCCATTATCTGTATCTGCAACGACTGTTTCTACATTATTGGCTCCAGTATTAACACCTTTATTCGTTGTATTGTATGCAGGTGCCACATCTTCTATTGAAATTCAATTCATGCCGATGTTTATTTCTATCGTAAAAATCGTATTGGTACCAATCATCTTAGGTATCGTATTGAATTACTTCATTGGCTCTAAGATTGAACCTGTTAAATCTGTATGTCCTACAATTGCGGCTATTGCAGTATTGTTAATCTTGGCTGCTGTTACTGCAGTGAATCAAAAACAAATTGCTGAAACTGGCTTCATCATTTTCGTAGCGTGCTTAGTACAAAATGTGAGTGGTTATGTAGTAACGTACTTTGTATGTAAAGCGTTGAGCATCGATGTTTCTTCTCGTCGTGCAATGCAAATCGAAGTAGCAATGCAAAATTCTGCATTATCCGTATCTTTAGCACTTAAACATTTTACTCCTCAAGCGGCAGTAGCAGGTGCAGTATTCTCTATCATTCATAACTTTACAGGATCTATCTTTGCAGGTATTTGCCGAAAACATGATGATCAAGAAAAATTGGAAAATGCTTAATAGTTAATTCATCATCCTCATCTTTCAAATTTATATCCGAAATATGCATGTCTAATATATTATTTGGATATATTGAAAGATGAGGGTTTTCTTGTTTTTATTGACATTTTATAGGATAATTGATACAATATCTATATATCTGAATATGGATTTAATAGTAAAAGCTGAGACTGAAAGAAGTACTCTACAACTAACTTTTTAGCGAGAACCGATGGTGGGAGGGTTCAAGGATAGGTAGACGAAATGCATTCACGAGCTGACATTCCGATTATAGGTAGGTTTGTCCGGTGACGCGCCGTTATGCGATGAGTGGGTACTACATTGGTACCTAACAGAGTGGAACCGCGGACCATCGTCTCTGTATGAGATGAGGGGTCTTTTTTATTTTACGAAGATGGAGGCATCGGTAACGATGAGAGAAATTACAGTTTATAATACTATGACGCGCCAAAAAGAGGTGTTCAACCCTGTAACACCAGGTGAGGCAAAGATGTACGTATGTGGTGTTACACCATATAACCATCCTCACATTGGCAATGCACGTCCATTTGTAACTTGGGACGTAATTCGTCGCTATATGAAACATGTAGGCTATAAAGTAACTTATGTACAAAACTTTACTGATGTGGATGACAAAATCATCAATACATCCAATGGTGAAGGCGTATCTTGGGATACTATTGCAAATCGTTATATCGACAGCTATTTCGAAGTAATGGATGCCCTTGGTGTACAACGTGCTGATATTTATCCACGTGTTTCTACACATATCGAAGATATTATTGCTATGATCTCTACATTGATTGAAAAAGGCTATGCCTATGAACTCGATGGTGATGTATATTATAGCGTTGATAAATTTGAACAATATGGCGAGTTATCTGGTCGTACCTTAGATGATATGGAAGCTGGTGCACGTATCGAAGTTGATGGTCGTAAGAAAAATCCTATGGACTTTGCATTATGGAAAGCTGCAAAACCAGGCGAACCATATTGGGAAAGCCCTTGGGGTAATGGCCGTCCAGGTTGGCATATTGAATGTTCTGCCATGAGCCAAAAGTACTTAGGTACAGAATTTGACTTCCATGGTGGTGGTAGTGATTTGATCTTCCCACATCATGAAAATGAAATTGCTCAATCTGAAGGCTGCTCTGGTCAACATCCATCTGTACGCTATTGGTTACACAATGGTTTCATCACTATTAATTCTGAAAAAATGTCTAAATCATTGAATAACTTCTTCTTGGTAAAAGATATTTTAGAACAATATAGTCCAGATGCGTTACGTTACTTCTTATTAAGTACACATTATCGTAGTCCATTAGATTTCTCTGATGAACGCTTAGAAGAAGCAAATAAATCCTTAGAACGTTTAAGTACTGCTATTGAAAATCTATTGTACCTTGAAAAATGTGAACCAGGTCCTTGTGATGAGGCTCAACATTTATTAGAAAAAGCTAAAGAGTATGAAGAAGAATTCGAAGCAGCAATGAGTGATGATTTCAATACTGCTTTAGCTACATCTAGCATGTTTGGTCTTGCTAAAGAAATCAATATCTATTACCAAGCTGTGACAGGCCGTGAAGGCGTTGTTTGCCAAGAAGCAATTGCTGAAGTTAAACGTATTTTCAAGTTCATGACAGAGGTTATTGGTATTCTTGAAAAAGCATGGGAAGGCAACACAGGTGCCAATGCTGCTGAATATGAAGAATTAATGCAGGTTATCTTGTCTGTACGTCAAGCATGTCGTGATCAAAAACAATGGGCACTAGCTGATTGTATCCGCGATCGTTTGGCTGAAATCGGTATTACTATTGAGGATTCTCCTCAAGGTGCACGGTGGAAAAAACGTGAAGTTTAAACAATTTCAATTCTTAAAGAATGAAGCAATAAAAAAGTTGACGGCTCTTGAACAAGAGCCGCTTCGTTTGCGTAAAAGAACTACAGAGGAATGCCTTAGTACAGATGCAGTCATGCTTGCCTATATTGGTGATGCAGTATACTCCATGTATGTGCGTGAACGAGTGGTACAAATGAATATAACGAAGGTGCAAGTGTTGCACACAATTGTTACTGAGTTTATTTGTGCTAAGTCACAAGCGAAGGTATTGGTAGAAATAGAGGATACTTTTACAGAACAAGAACAAGCTATTGCACGACGTGCTAGAAATAGTAATGTAAATGTACCGAAAAGCAGTTCAGTTCAAGAATATCGTAGTAGTACGGCCTTTGAAGCAGTACTGGGGTTTCTTTATGAAACGCGTCAAGATGAGCGATTACAAGATGTTATGAAGCAAGCCTTTTCAATAACTCTACGAGGTATGTAGTATGGATAATTATATTGTAGGTCGCAATGCAGTTAAAGAGGCCCTTAGAAGCGGACGCTCTATTCAACGCATTATGGTCAGTGAAGATAAGGTTAAAACTGGTCTAGCTGATATTGTTGGTCTTGCTAAATCTCAAGGTATTGAAGTACGTCCAACGCCTATCAAACAAATGAATAAATATGATTTAGAGGTACCACATCAAGGTGTTATAGCTCTTGTTTCTGCCGTTCAATTTAAAGAACTAGGTGAAGTGCTACAGGAGACGAATCATGAAGTGCCTTTGCTTATTTTAACAGATGGCGTTGAGGACCCTCATAATATGGGGGCTATCATTCGTACTGCTGAATGTGTGGGTGCTACAGCGGTACTTATTCCGAAGCGACATAATGCCCCTATTAATGCGACAGTTGCTAAAACATCAGCCGGTGCTATTGAACAAATTCCACTAGTGCAGGTTGGAAATGTAGCTCAAACCATTAAACAACTTCAAAAACAAGGATTTTGGGTTATGGGCGCTCATATGGAAGGGGATCGCACTTTATATGAGGCAGATATGACAATTCCTACTGTTATCGTCATTGGTAACGAAGGAAAGGGCATTAGCCGCGTTGTGAAAGACGCATGTGATTTCCTCGTTACTATTCCTATGTATGGAAATTTAAATTCTTTGAATGCATCTGTGGCTGCTGCTGTTCTTATGTATGAAGCTGTGCGTCAGCGCCAAGCGAAATAATTATGCTAAAAGATATTTTAATTGTAGATGGATATAATGTGATATTCGCCTGGACTCATCTAAAGAAACTCGCTCATGAATCATTAGAACATGCCCGTATGGAGCTTCGAGATAGATTGTTGAATTACGGAAAATTCAAGGGATACGAAGTTATCCTTGTATTTGATGGTAAATATACAAAATCTGGCGGTTCTGTAGAGGCTATTACGAGTGGATTCCTCGAAGTGTATACTGAGGACGGGGAAACGGCGGATTCCTTTATTGAGCGAGAGGTGTTTTTGCGAAAAGGTAAATACACCAATGTATATGTTGTGACCTCTGATGGAGCTGAACAAAATCAAATTCTTGGATCTGGAGGCTTGCGCATTCCAGCTCGAGAATTACAAAATATGATTCGCATAGCTAAGGAAGAGGAACGACTACAATACGCTCATGAACATAGACGAGATCAATTTAGCTTGCGACGTAATGAAGTAGGAGGGTTATTATCTCCTGAAGTAGCTGAAAAGCTAGAGAAATTACGGCGTGGCCATTGATAGTTGAAAATCACATATAGTTCCAGTATAATGAATATATTGGTTTTTCTGCTCAATTGTAAGGAGGAGCATATGAACACAATTCATACAGGCAAGCCCGATTACAATTTCAAAGAAATGACCGATGAGCAAGTTGTGGTCATAGCTCAAGAAGAGCAAAATGAGTTTGCAATCGATTATATTGTTAATAAATATAAAAACTTTGTTCGTGCAAAGGCGCGCTCTTACTTTTTAGTAGGCGCAGATCGTGAAGACATCATTCAAGAAGGGATGATTGGTCTTTATAAGGCTACGCGGGATTTTAAACATGATAAATTGGCGTCCTTTAGAGCTTTTGCGGAGCTTTGTATAACTAGACAGATTATTACGGCTATTAAGTCGGCTACTAGACAAAAACATGCGCCTTTAAATTCCTATGTATCTTTAAATAAACCAGTTTATACAGAGGAATCAGAGCGTACATTGATCGAGATGCTATCTTCAGCAAAGGTTACCAATCCTGAGGACCTTATTATCAGCCAAGAGGAATTGGATGATATTGAGCGCAATATTGGTCATATTTTAAGTGAACTCGAGTGGGAGGTCTTGGAAGGATATCTAGACGGACGTTCTTACCAAGAAATGGCTGAGGTCACTGATCGCAGTGTCAAATCTATAGACAATGCGTTGCAAAGGGTTAAACGTAAATTAGAGAAGTATTTAGAACATCGGGTTTTGGATTCTCCAAGAACCACACAGGAAGGATGACAGTCGTGACAAATTTCTTAATGATTGTAGAACTTATTGTATCTATTTTATTAATCGTAGTAGTTGTTGCACAAGAGAGTAAAAACGCAGGCATGGGCGGTGCTGTATCTGGTGCGGCAGACTCTTCTTTTGGTGGTAAGCAACGCGGTTTAGACGCTTTCTTATCTAAATGTACGATTATATTGGGGATTATCTTTGCTGTGTTGAGCTTAGTGTTAGGGGCAATGATTAATCAATTCTAATGATGAAAGCCTGCTTTGCAGGCTTTTTCTTTTTATCAAATGAGGAGGTGAAAATTTGAAGAAGAAAGTATTAGACTTTTATAAATCTATACAACCACATGCATATCATATTGAAGATGCTGCCATGGATAACCACATCCGTGGTGGTAAAGATCTTGAGATGTTTATTCGTTCTGCAAAAATGCTTGCTCGAGAAGGGGTATTAATATCTTCACGACCTGATGTATATCAATATGCAGAGCAACAATATGAAGAATATGAAGGTATTTATAAGGGCTATCGTAAGTCTTTTGGCTTTGTCATTATGCCTGAAGATGAAGATATATATGTAGCAGAACAAAATAAAGGTACTGCCATGCATAATGACAAGGTTCGTGTTCGCGTCGTACCTTCTAATTATACAAAGCATAAACGAGAAGGCATTATCGTTGATGTTATTGAACGAGCTAATGAAACTATAGTGGGTACTTATGACCGACAACAACACTTTGGCTTTGTTATCCCTGATGATGAGCGAATTGGGACTGATATCTTTGTAGATTTAAAAAATACATTAGATGCTCGTAGTGGCGCAAAGGTATTAGTGAAAATTACTAAATGGCCCGAAGGTGATAAAAAGCCAGAAGGTGTTATTACTGAAATTCTTGGTTATAAGGGCGATGTGGGTCTTGATATTAACTGTATCATGGCTAATCATAAGATTCCATTTAATTTCCCTGATGATGTTATCAAAGCGAGCCAGAAAATTGATACCCTTATTCATGAAGACCCTGCCGGTTGGGATCTTCGTGACTTACAAATGGTCACTATCGATGGGGAAGATGCAAAAGATTTAGACGATGCTGTGAGTGGCCGAAAATTACCAAATGGTAATTATGAGTTAGGTGTACATATTGCAGATGTGAGTCATTATGTAGTATCCGGACAGGCTATTGATAATGAGGCCTATAAACGCGGTACATCTGTGTATTTAGTAGATCGTGTAGTACCGATGTTACCTGAGGTCCTATCTAACGGCATTTGTAGTTTAAATGCTCATGAAGACCGTTATGCTATGACGTGTATGATGGAAATAGATAAAGATGGTAAGGTTGTAAATTATCGTATTCGTCCATCTATTATCCATGTAGGACGTCGTTGTAGCTATAAAGAGGTCTATAAAGCATTAGAGGAAAATATTATTCCTGACGATTTAGTAGATTTTATACCTATGCTTCGCGATTTAGCAGAGATTTCAAAGATTTTAAATCGAATGCGTCGTCGTAGAGGTGCTTTAGATTTTGATTTTCCTGAATATAAAGTATTACTCGATCATGATGGTACACCGTTACGTATTGTAAAACGAGATCGTACCATGGCAGAACGACTTATCGAAGAATGTATGCTCATTGCCAATGAAACAGTGGCGACACACTTAAAGAATACGCATCGTACATCGGTATATCGTATTCACGAGAACCCAAGTGAAGAAAAGTTAGATTTATTCCAAAAGGTATTAAATTACTTGGGGCAAAATCTCGTCCTTAGTGCTGATGGTGTAACACCAAGAGATTTCCAAAAAATCTTAGATGTAGTAAAGGGCCAAGATATTGAGCAAGTAGCTCAAATTATGACATTGCGTTCTATGCAACAAGCTAAATATAGTATTAACAATGTGGGACACTTTGGCTTAGCATCTACATGTTATACGCATTTTACATCTCCTATTAGACGATATCCAGACTTAATGGTTCATCGCCTTTTAAAAGCGGATATGCATTGGAAAAATGGTTATTCTAAACGGGATGTAGACGAAGCATTCTTAGCTGGAGCTGTTGAACATTCTTCTATACAGGAGCAAGTAGCTACTGAGGCTGAACGAGATACAGTAGATCTTAAAAAGACTCAATACATGGTTCCATTTGTAGGGGAAGTCTTTGAAGGAACTATTTCTAGCATTACATCCTTTGGGATGTTTGTAGAATTAGAAAACGGTATCGATGGCCTTGTGCATATGAGCATGATGAATGATGATTACTATTTCTTTGATGAAGAACATTTTGTGCTTGTAGGCAAAAGAACAGGTAAAACCTATCACTTAGGTGAAAAGGTAACTGTTACCTTAGTAAAAGCCGATGTAGAAAAGAAACAGATCGACTTTGTACTTGGTGAAGTCAATAACCTAATGGCTATACAAGAACAATTGCAAAACGGTTCTGACTATGCAAGTAGTCGCGATGGCTATGGTAGTCGTAAAGGTCGTAAATCTTCAGGAAAATCCAGTAAAAAATCTTCGCGACGTGATAGTAATAAATCTAGTCATTCTAGGTACGATGCTTTCAGTAAAAAATCTAGTAAAGGCAAATCAAGTCGTAAGAAGTCTAATAAAACGACTAAGCGCAGTCAATCTAAGAAATCTAAAAGTAAACGTAAACGATAGAGGTACATATGGCAAAACAATCTAGTCCATCTCTTATTGCTGATAATCGTAAGGCCCGTCATGATTTTAATATTCATGAAACCTATGAAGCAGGCATTGCTTTGACAGGTACTGAAATTAAATCGATACGTCAAGGTAAACTGAACTTAAAGGATAGCTTTTGTCGTATTGATAAAGGCGAGCTTTTGTTGTATGGTGTTCATATCAGTCCATACGAACAGGGCAATCGTTTTAATCATGAACCTGAACGGACCCGTAAATTGTTGATGCATAAATCTGAAATCAATAAATTACATGCGCAGGTTAAGGAGAAAGGATTCTCTTTAGTGCCGCTAAACTTCCATTTTAGCCATGGTTATGTAAAGGTAACTGTAGGCCTTGTAACTGGTAAAAAGTTATACGATAAGCGTCAAGATATGGCGGAACGCGATGCTAAGCGAGATATTGCAAAGCGTCTTAAAGAGCAACAAAAATATTAAGATATAAAGATCGAGTCGTTTTGGCTCGGTCTTTTTTTTGTGATATTTGTTAACTTTGGTAATATTTTTGGTTGATAAAAATACACGTTAAATTTATAATGTTAACAAAGAGGTGTTTGTGTAGTTGACATTTTCTGAGTAGAGGAGAAATATCATGAATCAGAACATTCGGTACATTACAGAAGTTGCTATTTTAACGGCTATGATTACTGTATTAGGTGCTATTAAAATACCTAATGTCATTCCAGGTATAGAGTTTCAACTGTCAGCTCCATTGGCGGTAGCCATATGTGCCGTATTCGGATTTAAGAAATATATTATTAGCGGATGTCTATCTAGTTTAATCGGTTTAGCACTAGGTACACAAACTATTTTGAATGTTATGATTGCTATGCAATTTAGACTTATCGTAGGGCTAATTCTTTGGATGTGTCACAATCATATGATAGGTATTATGATTTCTGGCCCGATTGCATCTGCATTAGCGCGATTGACCTTGTCTGTATATATCGGTAAGGCTGCATTGCCTATGGTTGCATTAGCAGTGCCAGGCATGATTTTTACTGTTATTATGGCACCAGTATTTGTGAAAGTATTCCGTAAAATTCACAGCCAAGTACCTCAAAATGATCTTGTTAAAGGGAAGGTGTCATAATGGCTGAGTTATATAGTGTACGCATGCGTGCTGCTCAAGGTGGTCCCCATGAAAAAGGGGGCCACCATATTTCTGGGGCAGAGCGGATTGTGAAGTTAGAAGAAGTAGGGGCTATAGCTCAATCGTTAGCTGATCGCGCACTGCATCACAGTAAAGGAACAGCTGATTTTATCAATATTACTGTAGATTTAATCCCACCGGAGAAGATTAGATATATTGACTGTCTAAAGGTAGAGGAACATAAAACTAGTAGCATTTCTGAATCTCATCAATTGGCGACTGAGCTTTTACAAGGTCCTAATATTAGTAAGGCAGCTATTCATAAAGCTATATCTTTGTTAAAAGGTTTAGATAAATCTATGCGCGGCGCTATGTTAGTGGATACAATTACTGGCGAGCGCTTAGATACAGGTGACCGCGGAGTACGTGTTAGTCATATGGACTCCTTTGATTCTTATGCATTAGGTGATAATGAACATATGAGAGAGGCTTTAGTATTAGCTTCAAAGGTTCAATCAGCAGATGGTATTGTTGGCGAATTATGTTGGTCTGATGATCCAGACTATACAGTAGGTTATGTTGCTTGCAATGGTGTATACCATCGCATTCCTAATATGAAAGAATTAGGCTCAAATATAGGGGGCCGTGTTTTCTTTGTACGGTCTGATATAGATAGTGAAAGTGTAATTGAGTATTTGGAGAGTGCTCCAGTACTTGTTCAACGGAGATAGAATGTACAAATTTTTTAAAGAACAATTGGACTCTAAGATAGAGAACCATAATTTACGAACCTTAAGAGAATACTGTCCTCTAGATGCAGTGCGAGTAAAACGAGATGATAAAGAATATTTAATGATGGCTTCAAATAATTATTTGGGCTTAACTTTTGATACTCGTGTAATAGAAGGGGCTCTGAAAGGGACTCAAGAATATGGTACTGGCTCAGGTGGGTCTCGACTTGTGTCTGGAACATTTCCATTGTTTACAGAGCTTGAAAATGCATTAGCAAAATTTAAGAATACAGAAAAAGCGCTCGTATTTAATACAGGTTATATGGCTAATGTAGGAACAATTTCAGCTATTGCGGATAAGGACACTATTATCTTTAGCGATGCTTTAAATCATGCTAGTATTATTGATGGTTGTAGATTAAGTCGAGGTACTATAAAAACATATAGCCACTGTGATATAGACGAGTTAAAGTATCTGTTGAAACAGGTAGATCGAAACACTCGAAAGCTTATAGTTACAGATGGCGTATTTAGTATGGATGGGGATATTGCACCATTAGATAAGCTATATGAACTGAGCCGTGAATATAATGCACTGCTCATGGTAGATGATGCCCATGCAACTGGAACTATCGGCAATGGCCATGGTACAGCTGCCTATTTCGGTCTTGAAAAAGAGATAGATATACAACTTGGCACATTAAGTAAATCCCTTGGTTCGGTGGGGGGCTATGTGGCTGCTAATAGTACAATTGTTGATTATCTTGTTAATACGAGTCGTAGTTTTATATTCTCTACCGCATTGTCTCCAGCAGATATTGGGGCTGCTCTCGTTGCACTACAAATCATTGATTCTGATACATCTGTTTTAGAACGTTTGCAAGGCAATGTAGGCTATATGTCAGACCGATTAAATTCTCTGGGCATTGATGCTACAGATGATACGCCAATTTTTCCAATTCTTATTGGTAAGAATGAAGATGCTTTAACTGTATCTAATTATCTATATGAGGCTGGAATCATTGGCACAGCTATTCGTCCACCTACAGTACCTATTGGCGAAAGTAGAATTAGACTAACGGTGACTGCTGCGCATAATAAAGAACAAATAGATTATGTGTGCCAATCACTGCATAATGCTATGAAACAATTAGACTCATGATAGTACATAATATATCTAATAAAGATAGAATTGAAAGAAACCGATATTTGATTAGTTAAGTCGTCGCTATTAGGTAAGCAGAGTAGTCTAACAATAGTGGATATATCTGAGTTGTAAAGGCTTCATATAATTGACAGCAATATTAAATAGGCTTATAATTATTAGACCGACGCACGGGGATGTAAAGGTTTCGACAGGGGTGCGTGTGGTATAGATAGCGAGTCGGCGTTCCATGAGGCCGTTAAACGGTGGGAAAACATTTAAACGCAGAAGAAAATTTTGCATTAGCTGCATAAGCTACGTCCCTCATACTTGTGCCTACCAAGTGTGAATGGACGTCAAACCGTAGGCTGGCTTAATTCAGTTGTTCATATGAATTAGGCGAGACAACATGAACTGGGGTTGTGTAGCTTGTCTGTGAGCGGTAGCAACCTGAGAGCTAAATCATAGACTGTGCTCGGAGAAGTCTATATGGCAACACTTCTGGACAGGGGTTCGACTCCCCTCATCTCCACCATATTGAATATATATGCTAGTAGTATGGAATACTTAATAATGTTTCTATGCTTCTAGCATTTTTTTGTACACAAAAAATTTAAAAGTCAATAATTTTTGTCGCTTTGATTGTGCACAATGAATATGAATTTATATAGATTTTATCTATGTTTTATAAAGGTAGAGGGGTATCGAAAAAATTGACTTTGTCTATAGAATCCTGTAAAATATATAAAGATAATTATGCAATTATGAGACATAGATGATTAGTTTCGTGTAAAGGAGTACATATAATGAAGTTCCGTTATTCCCGTATGTTAGCGGCTCTCGTTGTATCCGCTGTAATGGTTGCTGGTTGTGGCAGTAATCAACAGCAAGCAGGCGACGTGAGTGTCAATGCATACAAAATTACTGCAAGTGATGCACAGGTAAACCAAACCTATGCTGGTACAGTAGTTGCAGAAAACTCTGTAGCTGTACATGCTCGTGTAACGGGTTACGTAGTTGAAAAATTTGTTAAAGGCGGGGAGCAAGTTGTAGCTGGACAGCCATTATATCGCATCGACTCTCGTCAATACGAAGCTGCTCTTGCCAATGCTGAAGCACAAGCTGCTCAAGCTAATGCAAACTATAAAAATGCTGAAGTAGACCTTAATCGTTATGAAACATTGGCTCAACAAGATGCTATTGCGCAACAACGTGTAGATACACAACGCAGTACTGTAGAACAAGCTAAGGCAGCCTATGAAGCATACCAAGCATCCGTAAAAATTGCTCAAGATAACTATGGGGATACAATGGTATATGCACCATATTCTGGTACATTACGTATGGATGATATCGATATGGGTACATTTGTACAAGCTGGTTCTACAACTTTAGTTACAATTGACTCCATTGATCCTATTTTTGTTGAATTTAGTATGACAGAGCAAGAATACCTTGACTTCATGAAAAATCCAACTGGCGATGATTCCAATGGTCCAAATATTCAATTAAAACTTGCTGATGGCGAAACGTATAATCAACCAGGTTCTATTGTTCAAGCTGCAAAAAGCCTCGACCAGTCTACAGGTAAGCTCGTGTTAAAAGCGTCCTTCCCAAATCCTGATCATTTGTTATTGCCAAATATGTTTGCCACAGTAATTTCTCCTGGTCAAAAACTTAAAAATGCTATTCTTGTTCCTAGTCGCGCTATTCTTCAAATCATGGATAAAAACTTTATCTTTGTTGTAAATGCTGATGGTGTAGTAGAACAAAAAAGTGTTGAAGTTGGCGGTACAAGTGGTAGCGATACAATTATTAAAGCCGGTTTAGCACCTGGAGACACAATCATCGTTGATGGCTTAACTAAGGTTAAAAACGGTGCGAAGGTTAATGCTAAATTGCTTTCAAAAGAACAATTAAAAGCTACAAAATAGAAGGGGGCTAGATCGTGTCGAAATTCTTTATTAATCGACCTATCTTCGCCATCGTAATAGCCATTGTTATTACCTTGGTAGGTCTCATTTCTATGATGAACCTTCCGATAGCTCGATATCCACAAATTTCTCCACCTACAGTTCGTGTAAACACTGCCTATACAGGTGCAACGGCTCAAGTTGTAAATGATACAGTGGCCAGTGTTATTGAAACACAAATTGTAGGCGTACAAGATATGGACTATATGACATCTAGTAGCTCTAGTAACGGTAGTTACTCTTTGACTGTTCAGTTCAATCAAGGCACAGATGCCGATATGGATACGGTTAATACTCAAAACCGTGTTCAAGCAGCACTTGCACAATTGCCTGCAGAGGTACAAGCAGTTGGTGTTACAACTACTAAATCATCTGGTGATATGGCAATGGTATTCTCCTTGAGCTCACCTGATGGTACTTATGATTCTACATTCTTAAAGAACTATGGTACCAACTATATGATGGATGCTATTAAAGCCATTAAGGGTGTTGGTTCTGTACAAGAGTTTGGTTCTGACTATGCTATGCGCATTTGGTTAGATCCAGCGAAGATGCAAAATCTTGGTGTTACCATTTCTGAAGTGACTGCAGCTATTAAGGGGCAAAACTTACAGGCTGCGGCAGGTACAGTTGGTCAAAATCCTACTAATGGGGAACAAGCATTCCAATATCCTATCAAAATTGAAGGTCGTCTCGTAACACCTGAACAATTTGGCAATATTGCTATTAAAAGCTCTAATGGTAAGGTATTGCATCTAAAAGATGTTGCTCGCATTCAAATTGGTGCTAAAGGATATGACTTTGTTGCTAAGTCCGCTCATAAAGAGGTAGCAGGTTTTGCTATTTCCTTACAAAATGATGCCAATGCATTAGAAACTATTGCGAATGTTAAGAAGGTACTAGATGAACAATCTAAATCTTTCCCACCAGATATGCAATATAACGTGGTTGTAGATAATACTAAATTCGTAAGTGCTTCCATTAATGAGGTAGAGCATACCTTTGTAGAAGCATTACTACTCGTTCTTTTTGTAGTATATGTATTCTTACAATCCTGGCGATCTACAATTATTCCTATGATTGCCGTACCAGTATCCTTGCTAGGTACATTTGGTGCTTTCGTATTACTTGATTTCTCTATCAATACGTTAACATTATTTGCCATGGTATTGGCTATTGGCCTCGTTGTTGACGATGCTATCGTTGTAGTAGAAGCGGTAGAGTATGAATTAAAATATAATGGCTTACCTCCTAAAGAGGCGGCTATTAAAGCGATGGAAAATGTACAAGGCCCTGTAATTGGTATCGCTTTCGTATTGGTTGCAGTATTCGTACCAGTTGCCTTCATGGGTGGTATGACTGGTATCTTATACAAACAATTCGCTTTAACAATCGCTGTATCTGTTGTTATTTCTGCGATTATCGCCCTTGTATTAACACCAGCATTGTGTGCCACGATGTTAAAACCTCACACGCCAAAAGAACGTGAGGACTGGGTACATCGTCAGTTAAACAAATTTAATGCAGGCCTAGAACGTTTCAGCAATTGGTATGGTATCCAATTAGCTCGTTTAAGCCATCGTTTGAGCTTAACCGTTATTGCACTTTTAATTTTTGCAGGTGGTACAGGCTTAGTATTTCACTTCTTACCAACATCCTTTGTACCTGCAGAGGATAGCGGTTACTATATGATCGCCGTTAATGAGCCACCTGGTGCTACATCAGAACGTACTATGGCTACACTTGAAAAAATAGCATCTTTCTTGGAAGGTAAAAATGATCCTGAAAAACCTAAGGATGAGCAATTGTTCCAAGAAGTATTTACTGTAGCTGGCTTTGACCTCTTAGGTGGCGGTCAAAAATCAAGTGCTGGTGTAATCTTTGCCACAATGTCCGATTGGAAGTATCGTACAACACAAGCTACATCTATTAATGCAATGATTGGTCAAACCTTTGGCTTTGCAGCTCAAGCTGTACCAGAAGCAACTGTAGTTGCTTTGAATCCACCATCTATCCCAGGCCTTGGTACTACAGGTGGCTTTAGTATGTACCTCATTAACAAAGCTGGTGACAGCCCACAAGTTATGGCTGAACGTGCCAATGAGTTTATTGCAGAAGCTCGTAAGAGTCCAGCTATTCAATCTATTTACACTACATTTGACACATCTACACCATCCTTACAATTTGATGTGAATCGTGAAAAAGCGGCTCAAGATGGTGTGGCATTAGCTGATATCTTTACTACATTGCAAGGTTTCTATGGTAGTATTCAAGTCAATGACTTCACTACATATGGTAAAAACTATAAAGTAGTAGTTCAAGCTGAAGACGCTTACCGTCAAAATGCGGAACAGCTTAATATGCTAGCTGTTCGTAATAGCAAGGGCCTTATGGTTCCAGTATCTAACTATATTACAAAGGAACAAACTGGCACTCCATCTAGTATTACTCGTTTTGATAATGCAATGGCTGTACAAATCGGTGGTTCTCAAGCGAATGGTTACTCCTCTGGTGATGCGATTAATGCATTGAAAGAGGCGGCAGCTAAAACTTTACCAGCCGGTTATACATATGACTGGGCAGGTCAATCTCGTGAAGAGTTGAAAGCTGGTTCTCAAACCATCATGATTCTAGGTTTAGGTCTAGTATTTGTATTCTTAATCTTGGCTGCCTTGTATGAATCTTGGAAGGTTCCATTTGCCGTATTGTTCTCTGTACCATCTGGTATGATTGGTGCTTCTTTAGTTCCATTCTTGTTGAACTTTACAGGTAGATATTCCTTAGCTAATGATATTTACATGCAGATTGGTCTTTTAACACTTGTTGGTTTGGCCGCAAAAAATGCGATTTTGATCATTGAGTATGCTAAGATTCGTGTTGACGAACGTGGCATGAACGTTGTTGATGCTGCTATTGAAGCTGCAAAAATTCGTTTGCGTCCAATCTTGATGACATCCTTTGCGTTCATTCTTGGTGTATTGCCATTGGCAGTATCTACTGGTGCTGGTTCTGGTGCTCGTACATCCATGGGTATTACTGTAGTAGCAGGGATGACAACAGCAACATTGTTTGGTATCTTTATCATTCCAATGCTGTTCATCATCATTGAAACACTTGGACCTGGTTTGTTTACAAACCGCAAAAAAAATCACGACTAATCATTTACATTAGATAATTTTGTAGAATGACAAAAACACGTCACTACTTAGTAGTGGCGTGTTTTTTTATATAATTTATGATATAATAGTATAGTTAAAAATCGGATTGACGTAAGTCGATATTAAGTATGAAATTTATATAAAAGAGGTATATTATGAGTGATGTAAAAACATATGTAGCAGGTCATAAAAGCCCTGATACAGATTCTATTTGTTCTGCTATTTCCTTTGCTAATTTCTTAACACAAATGGGTACACCAGCTACTCCAGTATGTGCAGGTGAAGCAAATAAAGAAACAACATATGTATTGAATCATTTTGGTTTTGAACACCCTCAAATCGTTAAGAATTGGGAAGAATTCGCTCCAGAAGGCGGCAACTTGTACTTAACCGACCATAACGAATCTAAACAAATCATTGATGGTTACAAATCCATGAATATGTGTGGCGTTGTGGATCATCACCGCATCGGTGACTTTGAAACTGATGGTCCTGTATTTATGCGTTTAGAACCAGTAGGTTGCTCCAATACAATCATTACTAAATTGTACATTGAAAACAATCAAGCAATCCCTAAAGCTATTGCAGGCTTGATGTTGTCCGCTATCATTTCTGATACTGTTTTATTCCGTTCTCCAACATGTACTGAAACAGATAAAGAAATGGCTCATAAATTGGCAGAAATCGCTGGTGTAGATATCGAGTCCTATGGCCTTGATATGTTAAAAGCTGGTGCAGATATTTCTGATTTGACTAATGACGATATCGTTCGTACAGACATGAAAGAATTCTCCGAAGCAGGTAAAACGATTTCTATCGGTCAAATTTCTGTTATGGATACTACAGATGTATTGGCTAAACAAGCTGAACTTGTAGCTGCATTAGAGGCTCTTCGCAGCGCTAATAACTATGATGCATCTTACATCATGATTACAAATATTCTTGATGAAAGCACTACATTGTTATTCAGTGGTGATGTAGAAGCAGTAGTAACAAAAGCATTTGAAAAAGAAGTTAAAGACAATGGCGTATTCTTGCCAAATACTATGTCTCGTAAAAAACAAATCGTACCACCAATTCTTGGTGCTATGAAATAGTATAGTAGTATACAAAGGAAAAAGAACGTTGCTTGCAACGTTCTTCTTCTCTATTTATATGATTATGAAACTATAGTATATGTAAGGGCGATAGGGGTGTTCCGATGAATTCATTACTAACAGGTTTAAATAAAGAGCAGCAACAAGCCGTTCAACATACGGAAGGCCCTTTATTGATTTTAGCTGGTGCTGGATCTGGTAAAACAAAGGTGTTAACCGTTCGTATTGCACATTTATTGGCTCAAGGTGTCAATCCTTATGAAATTTTAGCCATTACTTTTACCAACAAAGCGGCTAAGGAGATGAAAAGCCGTGTAGAAGGTTTAGTAGGTGATGTAGCCAATCGTATTTGGCTCAGTACGTTCCATAGCTTCTGTGCTAAGTTTTTACGTTTTGAGTTAGATAACTTCTTAGGGTATAACAGTAACTTTACAATCTACGATACATCTGACTCTCAAGCTGTTATTAAGGCCGCTTTGAAAGCATTAAACCTCGACGATAAATACTATCCTGTAGGTGCTATGATCGCCGCTATATCTGATGCAAAAAATAAATTGTTATTTGCTTCAGATTTTAGAAAGCAAGCGAGAGACTTTTACCAACAAAAGGTTGCTGATGTATACGAGTATTATGAACGGGAATTGCGTAAGAATAATGCCCTAGATTTTGATGATCTTTTATTGGTAGCCGTTAAATTATTGCAGTCCAATGAGGCTGTGTTAGATAAATATAGTAAGCGTTTTCGTTATGTTATGATTGACGAATATCAAGATACGAACCATGCTCAATATTTATTGGCTAAATTATTAGCTTCTTATTGGAAAAATATTGCCGTTGTAGGCGATGCTGATCAAAGTATCTACGCATGGCGTGGTGCAGATATTCAAAATATCCTGGACTTTGAAAAGGATTATCCAAACTGCACATCTATCAAGTTGGAACAAAACTACCGTTCTACAAAGATTATTCTTGATGCAGCCAATGCAGTAATTGAAAATAACGAAGGTCGTCCTAAGAAAAATTTATGGACAGATAAGACAGAAGGGGCTAAAATTCAGCATTTTACGGCTCAGTCTGAACATGAAGAAGCTGCTTTCATCGGCGATACTATCGCTAAAAAGCACGATATTCACGGTGTTCCTTATGGGGATATGGCCGTTTTATATCGTACGAATGCTCAGTCTCGTGTGCTTGAAGAGGCACTTATCAAACGTGCTTTGCCATACACAATGGTGGGGGGCACAAAGTTCTATGATCGTAAAGAAATTAAGGACGTATTAGCGTACTTGCGCGTATTATATAACCCATTCGATGATTTGAGTCTATTGCGTATTATCAACGTCCCTAAACGAAGTATCGGCGCTACGACTGTAGCCAAACTACAGGATTATGCCCGTGCTAATGGAACGTCTTTATTTATGACCTTAACGCAGCTACATTTAGTAGATTCTATTAAGGGGAAAACAAAAGAAAAGTTAGAAGAGTTTGGCATTCTTATCTTTACTCTCGTAGCTGAAATGGAAGATAAAACTGTGCTTGATATCTTAGAATCTATTCTCGATAGAACCGGTTACTTGGCACAATTAGAAGAAAGTACAGATCCACAAGATCAGGCACGTGCTGAGAATATCGGTGAACTTTTATCTGTAGCTAAAGACTTCCAAGATACAAATCCAACTGGTACAGTGGAAGATTTCTTGGAACAAGTAGCACTCGTAAATGATGTTGATTCTTTCGAGCAAGAAGAGTCTAAAGTTACATTGATGACATTACATGCTGCGAAAGGTTTGGAATTCCCTATTGTATTCTTAGGTGGCTTGGAGGAAGGTTTATTCCCTCATAGTCGCACCTTGATGAACCCTGAGGAAATTGAAGAGGAACGCCGCCTTGCTTATGTAGGTATTACTCGTGCTGAAAAGGAATTATATATTTCTAATGCCACTACGCGTACCGTATTTGGACGCACTAGCAGCTATTTACCATCTCGTTTTATCGATGAAATTCCAGAAGAGTTAGTAGATGGTTTGCGTGCTAAGCGTAAAGTACCTGATGATATTAAGCGTCATGTGCCACAACATATGAGTGTCACAAGTCGACCAGTTACAAAGCCAATCGTTCGCAATGAAGTAATTGCCGATTGGAAGGTTGGCGATACGGCTATTCATAGTAAGTGGGGCAATGGTAAAGTCATCAATGTTGCCGGCGAAGGGGCTGGTATGAAGCTGACAATTGAATTTCCCACACAAGGTGTACGTGTAGTAATGGCAAAATTTGCACCTGTTAAGAAGGGATAAAATTTGTGTATGGCAGTTAACCTCTCTACATTACTTGTTAGGAACGTATAGAGTGTTACTGCACAGTAAAAGGGATGTAATATGAATCCAAAAGATAGAATTAAAGAGTTACAACAGGAGTTAACTCATGCGCAGTATTTATACTACGTAAAAGATGCTCCTACGATGAGTGACTTTGAATATGATAAAAAATATCGTGAGCTTGTTGATTTGGAAACAGCTCATCCTGAATATATTGTGCCATCGTCTCCAACACAACGGGTAGGTATGAAGGTGGAAGGTTCCTTTGAAAAGGTCGTTCATGGACGCCCTATGTTGAGTCTTTCCAATGTATTCAATGCTGATGAAGTTCGAGCATTTGCTAGTCGCGTAGAAAAGGAATTAGGACATAAGCCTTCTGCGTACGTAGTAGAGTTAAAAATTGATGGATTGGCTGTCAATTTGCACTATGAAAATGGCATGTTTGTACGTGCCGTTACGCGAGGTGATGGTCGTGTTGGGGAAGATGTAACCGCCAATGTACGTACTATTAAATCCATTCCTTTATATCTAGAGGATGCGCCAGAATTTATCGAGGTTCGCGGTGAAGCGTATATGCCTCATAGCGAGTTTAAACGTATAAATGAAGAACGTGATGAAGAGGGGTTGCCAACCTTTGTGAATCCTCGTAATGCTGCGGCAGGCTCCTTGCGTCAACAGGATCCTGCTATTACAGCAAGTCGTAACCTAGCCTTCTTTGCTTATGCTTTAGGTTCCGAAGTAGGTGCTAATATTCATAGCCAAGAGGAATTGCTACAAAGTTTGGAAACTTTTAAGTTTTCTGTAAATCCTCACTATCGCGTGTGTCAAACCATTGATGAAGTTATTGAAACTATCAATTACTGGGATGAAAAACGCCATGACTTGCCATACGATACGGATGGTATGGTTATTAAAGTAAATAGCTTTGATGATCAAGAGGCACTTGGCAGTACTGCCAAAGATCCTAAATGGGCTACAGCCTATAAATATCCTCCAGAAGAGGTAGAAACCATTCTTAAGGATATTACTATCAATGTGGGGCGTACAGGGGTTCTTACACCTACTGGTGAATTGGAATCTGTATTTGTGTCCGGTACAAATGTAAGTCGTGTTACATTACATAACCAAGACTTCATCAATGAAAAGGATATTCGCATTGGTGACCATGTCATCATTCACAAGGCAGCCGAGATTATTCCAGAGGTTATCCGCGTAGTTCCAGAAAAACGAACTGGTTCTGAAGTGCCTTTCACAATTCCTAATACATGTCCTGTATGCGAATTTCCTGCAGTCCGACGTGAAGGTGAAGCCGCTGTTCGCTGCACCAATAAACATTGTCCTGCCATTGAAAAGGAACAAATTATCCATTTTGCATCTCGCGATGCTATGAATATCGATGGTCTTGGGCCTAGCATTGTAGAAAACCTAATCAATAACAAATTAATCACCAATGTTGTTGATTTATATCATTTAACGGTGGATCAACTAGTTACCATGGACCGAATGGGTAAGAAGTCTGCTGAGAATTTGGTAAAAGCCATCGAAGATTCTAAATCTCGCGGATTAGATCGTGTACTATATGGTCTTGGTATTCGTCTAATTGGATCTAAAGCAGCCGGAACAATTGCAAGTGTTGTGAAATCTATGGAACGATTCATGACTATTACTAAGGAAGAACTCGTTGCAGTAGAAGAGATTGGTCCTACAATGGCAGATAGTATTGTTGAATACCGTCAAGATCCTGCTCATGTGGCTATTATTGAAGGCTTAACAGCGGCAGGACTTAAGATGACTGTAGATGTTGTTGAAGCAGCAGGCAACCAAATGGAAGGGCAAATCGTCGTTCTCACAGGTAAACTTGAAGTTATGGGCCGCAGTGAAGCTGGTAAGATTCTTGAAGCTCATGGGGCTAAGGTGACAGGTTCCGTCTCTAAGAAAACAACCCTTGTTATTGCTGGCGAAGACAGTGGTAGTAAACTTACTAAAGCAAATGAATTGGGTATTCGTGTTATGAATGAAGAAGAGTTTGTAGAACTATTAAAAGAATTAGGGGAAGTTAATTAATTTTTTGATGGGGCCCGTTAGCTTTTCTATGAACTAGTTAAAAAGAACTTGCTACACCTGTTTGCTCCGTCCTGCGTAATGTCGCTGCACAGGTATAGCAAGTTTTTTTATAACTGTTGAGACAAACTAGTCCCATCAAAAAATTGTATCCTTTATAAAATGAAGCCCAAAATAATCATAATATATAAATTATGGCTATTTCGGGCTTTAAATAGTTAGAACTTCTGATTTAGGGCAGGTGGATTAAAATACTTATTATATGCTTTATAAAATGTAAACATAGCTGCTGTATATGCTGGAGAGAGAAGTGTAGGAGTAGTTATACTTTCAGAATAAGGCGTAATAGATATTGCTGTACCATCAAAATTATATGTTTGCATAGAATTTATTCGATATTTTACACCTGCATATTTTAAGATTTTATTTGTAAACTCAGTTTTATTTTCACTTTTTTCTAAAGTAGAACTTACATTATTATTGTAGTCATAGAAATATGTACTATTTAATTGACCTATTGCATTATTGCTATAGTCAACCAAATATAGTGAGGAATTTATAACGTAATATGGAGGCGCATATCTTATAACATTTATACTGTTTATATCAATATAGCCATCTCCCTTATTATCAGCATATATGTATTTAAATTTTGATGGATTATCTTTTATTTCTTGGAGAGAAATAGCGTTAGTTGTTAGTGGAAGTAAAATTAAAAATATAGCAAATAAAAATTTAATCATAATATTACCGTACTCCTTAATGAAACTTAGAATTTTTGGATCTTTGAAGGTAAGTTAAAATACATATTATAAGATTTATAAAAAGAATACATCGCTGATTCATATGCTGGTGACAATATTTTAGGAATTTTCGGCCCTTTGTTAGTTGTAATTGGTCCTTCATATAATTCACCATTGTAATTATAAATAGTTAGAATATTTGTCTGATATTTAACACCAGCATATTTTGTAACTTGATTACCAAATTCTGCTTCTGAATGAGTTTTATTTAATAAGACTGAAACATTATTACTATAGTCATAAAAGTATGTATTATCTAGTTCTGAAATTACATTATATTGATAAGAAACCAAATAAGCTGTAGATTTTATAATATAATAAGGTGGTGCATATCTAATAACATTAATAGAGTCATTATTAACATATTGATCACCTAAACTATCAGAGTATACTAGTTTATACTTAATAGGATTATTTCTTAATTCATTTAATGATATAGCATTTGATGAAAACGGAATTAAAATGAATACGAATAAGAATAAAAATCTAATCAATTAAATCACTTCCTAAAAAAACTTAATATTATATATATTATTTACTTTAATAATATATATAATATTATTAAAAGACAAGAATAATTGAAGTAGCTTTTAAATCTTAATTTTTATATTCATATATTTAGCATAGATGTGTTATTTCCTTTGAAAATAACGTATCTATGCTATATAATAATAAGATATGAAAGGATGTGTCTCGATGAAAATCAGCCAAGAGGAAATTAAAAAAATCGCCTTACTTTCACGCTTGGAAGTTAAGGAAGAACATATGGCACATGTAGAAAAAGAGTTGTCCGACATCTTGACTTATGTTGCTGAACTAGATGCATTAGAACTTGATGGCGTGGAGCCTATGGCTCATGCAGTACCATTGCACAATGTATTTAGAGAGGATGAAACAAAACTATCCCTCGATCATGATTTAGCTTTATCCAATGCTCCAGAAGCAGAGGATGGGTACTTTAAAGTACCTCGCGTTGTACAAGAATAGGAGGTTTCGCTGTGGCAACAATTCATGAATTACACAAGAAACTAGTGAATAAAGAAATCAGCGCTGTTGAATTGACGAATGCTGTTATTGCACATAAAGCGAAAGTGGAACCGACTGTACATGCGTACTTATCCGATTCTCATGATCGTGCTTTGGCTACGGCTAAGCTTGTAGATGAAGCAATTGCTAAAGGTGAAGCTATTTCCCCATTGGCAGGTATTCCTGGTGCCATTAAAGATAATATTTGTATTAAAAATGAACCTGCAACATGTGCATCTAAAATGTTAGAAAACTTTGTGCCTCCATACAATGCGTCTGTTATTGAACGTTTACAAGACAATCATTATATTAGCCTTGGTAAACTTAACATGGACGAATTTGCTATGGGTGGATCTACAGAGAATTCTGCATTAGCTAAAACATCCAATCCTTGGAATGCTGATTGCGTACCAGGCGGTTCTTCTGGCGGTAGTGCAGCAGCTGTATCCAGCGGTTCTGCTATTTGGGCTCTTGGCTCTGATACAGGTGGGTCTATTCGTCAACCAGCATCCTTCTGTGGCGTTGTAGGTTTAAAACCAACATATGGTAATGTATCTCGTTATGGTTTAATTGCTTTCGCATCTTCTTTGGATCAAATTGGCCCTGTTACTCGAGATGTAACTGATGCTGCTTTAGTATTAAATGCTATTTCTGGCCACGATGCTAAAGACTCCACATCTATTCCTGGTGCTCGTGTAGACTACACTACAGCACTTGTAAATGATGTAAAAAATCTAAAAATTGGTGTACCAAAAGAATTCTTTGGTGAAGGTCTCAATAGCGAAGTTCGTAAAGCTGTGGAAGAAGCTATCGAAACATACAAAAAATTAGGTGCTGAAATCGTTGAGGTTTCCTTGCCTAATTCTAAATATGCATTGTCTGCATACTATATCATCGCATTGGCAGAAGCTAGCTCCAATTTGGCTCGTTATGACGGTGTAAGTTATGGTATGCGGGTACCTGCAGATAACTTAGTAGATATGTCTACTAAAACTCGCACAGAAGGCTTTGGTCCTGAAGTACAACGTCGTATCTTGTTAGGTACCTATGTATTGAGTGCTGGTTACTATGATGCTTATTATTTGAAAGCATTGAAAGTTCGTCGCCTTATTAAAAACGAATTTGACGAAGCATTCTCCAAGGTGGATTTGATTTTGACACCAACTGCACCTAATACGTCTTATAAATTTGGTGAAAAAGCAAATGATCCATTAGCAATGTACTTAGAAGATATCTGTACAGTACCAGCTAACCTTGCAGGTATCCCAGGTATCAGCATTCCAGCAGGTATGAGTAGCAGCAATTTACCAATTGGTATGCAATTGCTTGGTCCTGCTATGGGTGAAGAAACATTGTTACGTGCTGCTTTCACATTTGAACAAGCACGTCCAGACTGTCAATTAGTAGCACCAACTGGGGAGGTTTCTCTATGAGTAGTAAATACGAAACAGTCGTTGGTTTAGAGGTTCATACAGAGCTTAAGACTAAGTCTAAAATCTTCTGTGGTTGTACCACTGAATTCGGCGGCGATCAAAACACACATGTATGCCCAGTGTGCCTTGGCTTGCCTGGTGCTATGCCTGTGTTAAATAAACAAGTAGTAGAATTTGCTATTAAAGTAGGGTTAGCATTGAACTGCGAAATCCTTAACTTTAATAAATTTGACCGTAAAAACTATTACTATCCAGATTTGCCTAAAAACTATCAAACATCTCAATATGATTTGCCAATTTGCTTGAATGGTCATTTGGACATCGAAGTAAATGGTGAAACTAAACGCATTGGTATTACGCGTATTCACATGGAAGAAGATGCAGGTAAACTTGTTCATAGTGGCAACACTATTTCCGATTCTAAATCTTCTAACGTTGACTACAACCGTACAGGTGTTCCTCTTCTTGAAATCGTATCTGAACCAGATATTCGTTCTGGTGCAGAAGCGAGAGCATATGTTGAAAAACTACGTTCTATCTTGCAATACTTAGAAGTATCTGACGGTCGTATGGAAGAAGGTTCCTTACGTGGTGACTGTAACGTATCCGTACGTTTGCGCGGTACTAAAGAGTTTGGTACGCGTACAGAAACTAAGAACGTAAACTCCTTAACAGCTATTCAAAAGGTTGTTGAATACGAAGCCTTGCGTCAAGCTAAGTTGATCGAAGCTGGCGGTAAAGTAGATCAAGAAACACGTACTTGGGATGATGCTCAAGGCATTACTATTGGTATGCGTAAGAAAGATGAAGAAAACGATTACCGTTACTTCCCTGAACCAGACTTGGTACCAATTGTAATTACGGACGAAAAAATCGAAGAAGTACGTCGTGCGTTACCTGAATTGCAAGATGCTAAGATTGAACGCTTTGTATCTGAATATGGTTTGTCTCGTGAAGATGCAACAATCCTTACTGTATCTCGTAAAACTGCAGATTTCTTAGATGCTACTGTAAAAGCAGGTGCAGATGCTAAGACTGTGGCTAACTGGATGCTTGGTGACTTGTCCAAGATGATTAATGAAAGTGGTTTAACATTCGCTGAATCTAAAGTAAGCCCAGAAAACTTGGCTGGTATGATTGCCCTTATCGATAAAGGTACAATCTCTGGTAAAATTGCGAAAAAAGTTATCGTATCTATGTGGGAATCCGGCAAGGATGCCGATACTATCGTAAAAGAAGAAGGTCTTGTTCAAATCACAGATACTGGTGCTATTGAAGAAATCGTTAAGCAAGTTATTGCTAACAACCCACAACCAGTGGCAGACTTCAAGAGCGGTAATGGTAAGGCTATTGGCTTCTTAGTTGGTCAAGTTATGAAAGAATCTAAAGGCCGTGCTAACCCAGGTATGGTAAATGAATTGCTTCAAAAATTCTTGAATGACTAATTTGTGCGTTAGCATACATTAGCTACAAATAACACCAATATAATACGTCCCCTATAGATATATGAATTTATATTTGTAGGGGATATTTATTTGCATTTTTTTAGCTAAAATATGATATAATAGGTTGTATAAAATTAATTATTATTTTGGTCATATAGAGGAATTAACTATGTCTGATCAACAGAATATACATAACAATCAAAATACATATAAAAATAGTCAACAACGTAGTAGTTTTGGAGGCAATTCGGGAACTACTGAGCCTAATACGCGTGTATTATCCGATGATGAACGCCGAGACTTTGATGGGGTAACTATTGAAGAGGTAGGTGACTCTGTGCACGTTGATTCAACGCCAACTTACATGGATGAAGAGCGTCAACGTTACGAACAGTATAATCAATATGGACCGCAAGTAAAGGTGTATAGCTTTAATAGTACAAGCTGGCTTAGTCGCATTATTTTGATTATCCTATTAGCTGTCATTTTAGCAGCTGTAGTATTCTTTGGTGGCATTATCCTATCCGTAGTAGGTGTTGTCATATTAGTGGGGGCTATTGTTTCCTTTATCTTTGGCCTCTTTTAATGGTATAATATATATATTATGACTAGACGGTGGCTGAGCCATTCGATGATATAAAGGGGACCTATGAACGTAGTTTTATCCACATTAAACTCAAAATTTATACATTCCTCCCTGGCTTTGCGGTATCTCAAAGCCTACGGGCAGGCTCACGGACAGGCATACGATATAGTAGAATATACTATTAATATGCCTGTTTTACATATTCTTAGCGATATTACAGAGCGCAATATAGATGTATTGGGCTTTGCTTGTTATATCTGGAATATTGAAATGACCTTACATGTGGTGGACATGGTAAAAGCTGTTCGACCAGATATTAAAATTATCTTAGGCGGTCCAGAGGTATCTTTCACAGCCGATGAAATTCTAAATCGCTGTCATGCTGTTGACTATGTTGTACAAGGCGAAGGGGAAGAAGCCTTTTATCAACTTATTAGAGCTTTAACAAATGGCAAGGATGGCCTTACAGAGGAAATTGCTGGCATTCGTGGCCGTCATATTTCTGGCCAACTTATGGGCTCTACTGAGGCTGTAGAGGTTAAAGATCTTAGTACCATTCCATTCCCATATGTAGACGAGGATATGGAGGATTTAGAACATAAAATCATCTATTATGAATCCTCTCGCGGATGTCCATTCTCTTGTCAGTATTGCTTATCTGGCAACAAGAATACAGTGCGATTCTTCCCACAGGAGAGAACCTTCAAAGAACTACAATGGTTTATCGATCACAAGGTAAAACAAGTTAAATTCGTAGATAGAACATTTAACTGTGCACCACATCATCATCGCCCTATGATGGAATTCATGCGAGATGCTAATACAGAGACGAACTTCCATTTAGAAATGGAGCCTGAGCTCATGACAGAATGGGAAACAAATATTCTCTGTGAAACACCACCAGGGCGTATTCAAATCGAAGTGGGCGTACAAAGTACACATAAGAAAACTTTAGATGCCATTAACCGATATAATGATTGGCCGTACATTCAAAAGGCAATTCGCCCTATTATTGAGGCGGGACGCACACATGTACATATGGATTTAATTGTAGGCTTACCTCATGAAAATAAAGCTCGATTTGGATTATCCTTCAACGATTTATTTAGCTTACAACCTCATGCGCTGCAAATCGGTTTCTTGAAATTATTAAAAGGGTCTGGTGTACGCCGCATGGAGGAATACCAATATATTAGTGATCCTTTAGCACCTTATGAGGTTTTGAGCACTCATGTATTACCATATAATGATGTACGCTTCTTAAAGCATTTTGAAGATGTATTTGAACGCTTCTATAATAGTGAACGCTTTAGAACTGTTTTTGGATATATTGGAAGCAAGCTCATAAAAGAACATACTGACACATCCATAACTGGTGAAGATACAGCAACAAATCATGTACCACCTATGAAAAAGTATGATCCTAACAAGGTAGAACCTAAAAAAGATGCCTTTTCTTATTTCTGTGAAATGACACAGGCTTGGCTCGATGCTGGAAATCATAAGGTTAATTTGAAAGATATCGACCAAATTGAGTTCTTGTATAATTTCTTCTTGTCTAAAGGTGACAAAGTAGCAGCCGAACTATTGCAATATGATACACTTGTTAGCTATCGAGGTAAGGTTCGCAGCGAAGCCGTTGGTTTGCCGAAGCAGACAAAGGAACTTTTACAAGAAGGGGAAGCATTCTGGCGCAACGAAGAAATTGCATCTCAGTATATTCCAAACTATACCTTCAAAGAATGGCGTAAAATTCGCCAACAATATGTAGAAATGCCAATGTCTGAAGATACGGCACATGTATTAGGCATAGAGAATGTACCTAATACACCATTTACAGTAGTTATCGACGTTAATAAAGAGGTAAAACCATTTATACGTCCTGAAATAGAGGCTTGTTAAATTTCACAAGCGATGATTGGTTAGTTAAATAGGAGTGTTATGACCGATACAACGAGACCAAAACGATACCGCATGGTATCTAAATATTATAAAGAAACCTATGGGGAAAAGGTTTATAAATTGCCTGTTGCGTTGCCGTTGACTTGTCCAAATCGAGATGGTTCGGCAGGCGTAGGAGGCTGCACCTTCTGCGGAGAAATTGGTGCTGGTTATGAAAATCGTCCTGCGTGGATGACAGTGCGTATGCAATTAGAGGAAAACATTGCCCACATAGGTCCAAAATACAAGGCGAAAAAATTTATACCTTATTATCAAAACTTTAGTAATACCTATTTGGGACTTGATGATTTTAAAAGCTATATGGAGCAAGGCTGTATTGATGAAGCAGTAGGCATTGCTATTGCTACGCGACCAGATTGTATTGCTGATGAATACTTAGACATTTTAGCTGATATTAGAGATCGCTATCAAAAGGATATTTATATTGAATTAGGCCTGCAAACGGTCAATTATGATACGTTAGAGAAGATTAATCGTGGCCATGATTTAGCGCAGTTTATTGATGCTGTACTACGCATTAAGAGATATGGATTTAATGTAACAACACATATGATAGTAAATCTTCCATGGGATACTATGAAGGATACTATTGAAGGAGCCCGTATTTTGTCAGCTCTTGGCGTAGATCAAGTTAAATTACATGCCTTATATATCGTTAAAAATACATTGATGGCCAAGTGGTACCAAGAAGGTCAATTCACCTTAATCAGTGCAGAAGAATATGCTGACCGGGTAGTCAACTTTGTCCGTCATTTACACCCTGACATTGTATTGCAACGTCTTGTGGGGCGCGCACCTGAAGATAATACGCTCTTTACAAATTGGTCTATGGGATGGTGGCGAGTTCAAGACTTAATTGATGATAAATTAGACGAACTGGATGCCCATCAAGGTGATTTATGCGATTATTTAAACGGTAAAGCCGTTCGTAAGTTTATAGATTAGGAGGTTGTATGAGCGAACAAGTATTTACATTTCCTACATATGACCTAGCACAATCCATACTAGGTCAACATAATCGATATTTGCATATGATGCTTGAAGTCATCTCTGTAGATGTAGTGGCACGCGGAGATACTGTGGTTATCAAGGGCGATGAAAAGCAAGTAGAGGCCCTGTATCGCACCTTAGAAGAACTAGTATTCCTATACAGAGAAGGTAGTACCATCACTGAGTCCCAAGTTCGTATTGCGGCCAAACTTGTAGCGAACGGTAAAGCTGATGCTGTACATACTATGTTTGAAGATACCTTATCTGTTAATATGCGCGGTAAAAATATTACGCCTAAAACGGAAGGTCAAAAATACTATGTAGATAGCATCCGTAAAAACACCATTACCTTTGGTATAGGCCCTGCTGGTACAGGTAAAACATTCTTAGCCGTAGCGTTAGCTGCATTCTATTTAAAAAACCGCAATGTAGATAAAATCATTTTGACTCGTCCTGCTGTAGAGGCTGGTGAACGATTAGGCTTCCTACCTGGTGAATTACAAGACAAGGTAGATCCTTATTTGCGACCTCTTTATGATGCATTACATGAAATGTTTGGCATCGAACAAGTACAACGCTTTATGGAACGTGGTACTATTGAGGTAGCACCATTGGCATATATGCGTGGTCGTACCTTAGAAAACGCTTTTGTTATTCTAGACGAAGCTCAAAATACGACAGCTGAGCAGATGAAGATGTTCTTAACCCGTTTAGGTAACAACTCTAAAATGGTAGTCAACGGTGATAAGACACAAATTGACTTGCCACCACGTGTTGTGTCTGGTCTTGGCGAGGCTGAAAAGGTATTGCGTCATGTACCTGGTATTAATATGGTTTACTTTAGCGATCAAGACGTTGTTCGTCACGATTTAGTTGGTCGTATTGTAAAAGCTTACGATCAGTATCATGAACGTAAATTAGCTGGTGAGACTGCGGAAACTAACGCAGCATCTAAAGAGCATGTAGCGAAAGGATAAGCATGTATATACATATTAGCTATGATGAAGGAATTCAAGAGGATTCCAATATTGAGGCTGTTATACGCAAGGTCTGCGATGAAGTGAGTCGCGTATATGGTCTTGAAGAAGATGAAATGAGTATTTTACTTTGCGATAATGCTAAGATTCACGAGCTTAACAAAGAATATCGCGGCATCGATAGACCTACCGATGTATTGTCCTTTGCCCTTAATGAAGGGGATGACTACGAAGGCAGTGAAGAGGAACATCACTTACTTGGCGATATGATTATTTCCTTAGAGCGCACTCGTGAACAGGCTATTGAATATGGACATAGCTTTGAACGAGAACTAGCGTATTTAACGACTCACAGTTGCTTACATATTTTAGGCTATGACCATATGAACGATGAAGATAAAAAAGAGATGCGTACTGAAGAAGAATTTATCTTAGGTAATCTCGGTTATGTGCGGGAGGATGCACCATATAATGAATAAGAACGAATATTTTAAATCTGGCTTTGTTGCCGTTGTAGGACGCCCTAATGTTGGTAAATCTACATTAATTAATGCCCTTATTGGCGACAAAATCGCTATCGTATCCGATAAGGCTCAAACAACGCGTAACCGTATTATCTGTGTATATACAGATGAAGCAAAACAAATTGTTTTCATGGATACACCAGGTGTACATAAGCCAAAACATAAATTAGGTGAATTCATGGTAGATGCTGCCATTGAGTCCTTGAAAGAAACGGAAGCTGTTTTATTTGTAGTAGCAGGCAATGAAAAACGCGGCCCTGGGGATAACTTTATTATTGAGCAATTAAAACGTGTAAAAGTTCCTGTTTTCTTAGTCGTTAACAAGATTGATACTCTAAAAAAAGAGGAGCTTTTAGAAGCTATCGTGTCTTATCAAGATGCATATCCATTTGCAGGGGTTATTCCTATTTCTGCAAAGGATAAAGAGAACCTAAACGAAGTTCTAAATGTATTAGAAGAAACATTACCGGAAGGTCCACAATACTTCCCAGAGGATATGATTACGGACCAACCAGAACGTCTTATCATTTCTGATATTGTTCGTGAAAAAATCCTATTGGCTACACGTGATGAAATCCCTCATGCTATCGCTGTAGACGTAGATGAAATGAAAACACGTGATGATGGTACAACCTATATCCGTGCTACTATTTACTGTGAACGAGACTCTCAAAAGGGAATTATCATCGGTAAGAAAGGTGCCTTGTTGAAACAACTCGGTGCTGAAGCCCGTGTAGATATTCAAAAATTATTGGCTACAAAGGTGTACTTAGACCTTTGGGTTAAGGTTAAAAAGGATTGGCGCAATAAATCCGGCATGTTATCCGAACTTGGGTATCGAAAATAATTTGATATAATATATAGATAACGTATTTCCATAGTTAAATGAAAGGAATTGTAATGGATAGTGTAGATGGCCTGTTACCCATAGGGTTTGGTCTTGTATGTATTTTCTTAATTAACTTTTTTGTGGTTGCAAAGTTCTCCTTTGCCCGCCTTCGTAAAGAACATGTAGAGGATATGGATATCCTTTTAGAGAAGGATCGAGAGTTTTTATTAAAACTCTATCAAAACCCTGAGTATTTTTTAAATACGACGCAGTTTTTGATTTTATTCTTTATTTTGGCTCTTGCTGGTACAGGCACCTATGTATTTGATAATATCGTAGATCAACTTGTAGCGGTATTTAATGTGCATAGTACATGGATGCACCTCGTACTAGATATACTTTTATTGCTATTAATTAGCTTAATCGTTTTAATCTTTGGTGAAATAGTACCTAAAGCATTGGGATTATCGTTCCCAACAAAGTATGTAAATACTTATAGCCGTATCGTAGTGGCTGCTGGTCGTTTGGTATATCCGTTCATTTGGATTGCTAGTAAAATTTCCACTGTTATTTTGGGCTTTTACAAAACTAAATATTTAACTGAGCTAGATCTTGTGTACTCTGAAGAAGAAATCCGTATGATGATTTCTCGAAGTCATGAAGAAGGTCAACTAGACCAAGTAGAATCAGAGTTGATTGACAATGTATTTAACTTTGTAGATCGTAGAGCTAAAGAGGTTATGGTACCGCGTCAAGATGTGGACTGTATTTTCGTTGAAGACGGTTACGATGAAGCAATGAAATTTATTCGTTCTAAGGCTCATACGCGTTACCCTCTATGTGTGGAGGATAAGGATCATATCATTGGTCTAGTTCATATTAAGGACCTCATGGAACGTCCTAACCAAGCGCGTAAGGATTTGCGTAATGTAAAACGAGATATCTTAACTGTTCCAGAAGTAATGAAATTGTCTACATTACTACAATACATGAGAACACGTCGTATTTATCAAGCTGTTGTTGTAGATGAGTACGGTGGTATGGTTGGTCTCGTAGGTCTTGAGGATATTATTGAAGAGCTAGTCGGCGATATTCAAGATGAACATGAACCACACTTACCAGCTAAAATTGCTTATGCAGATGGATCCTTTGAGTTTGATGGTAAGGTCCTCGTAGACGAAGTAGAGGAAATGATGGACGTTGAAATCGACGATTCCGATTCTGATACAATTGGGGGCTATGTATTTGGTCTCTTAGAACGGACACCAATCGTTGGTGATACTGTGGATGCATTGGGATATACCTTTGAAGTAACACAAATGCAAGGCTATCGCGTATCCCGTATTAAAGTAACACCTTTACCTGAAGAGGAAACAACGGAAGAAGAACATGAAGAAGCTTAATGGTGGTTTTAACACGCCTGCCATCGTCATTAGTCGAAAAAAACATAAGCTATACTCTGTATTTACTTTTATCACACCTAGCTTAGGGATTATACGTGCATCCATACCGCATAAGCGTATGATGACCATGCGTAACAGTTCCTATTTACGTCCCTTTAGTGCCATGTATATAACGGTCGTACCTGATGGTGAATATGTAAATGTTACACAAATTGATGGTTCCTATGTGGTAGAATCGTTAGATGTGAATTTAGATAATATTGCTTACGCTGCAGTAGCCAGTGAGCTGATTCAAGAACTATTTGCTATGTATGATGTAGATCGCAAGGTGTTTGATACCGTTGTAAACTATTCCAAGCAAATTAGACGCCGCAATGTGCAATTGGGAACTATTATGCTTGGTTGGCAACTATTATCTCTTGCTGGTATTGTACCAAGTGCTAATGCTTTCACTCATCAAGATGGCATCGATCCATTCTGGTTGCAGGTGAAAGAAACGACGAATCTTAGTGTTTCGCGTTCTGTGAAAGCTGGATTACCTCAAATTATCGCTTACCAGTGGGGCGAAGATACGCCTATAGAACTTCCTAAAACAATATGGAAGGAACTTGAAAAACTACTATTTGCATACTGCGAGCAAGAAATTGGTAAACCATTACAAAGCGTTAAGTTTTTAAATTCCATAATTTAATGATAGTCAAAAGGCAGTTTGAGAAATCAAACTGCCTTTTGTTGAAATATATTATGAGGTACTATATGGATACAATATACTCTTCGTTGCCTATCGAAAAAATAAATGAAGATAAACCTTTAGATTTACAAGAAATCCAACAGATATATAATTTACTATTAACTAATGACTATTATATGTCTGATGATTATGGGGTAATAAATAAGTTATTTCAAACGATGGTTTTAAATAATAGTTGGGATCCCAAAATGGCACTCAGATACTTTGACTATTTATGTTTCTTAAGTTGGGAATATGAAGCCATCATTGTTAGAGATCTTCTATTAGATAATTATGTTAGCTTAGCTGGGGAATTTTGTTTAGAAACAGAATTAGTAAAAGATGGACTAAGTTATTTTAGAGATGATGCTATTTGGAGGGGGAAGGATTATGATAGTGACACTATTCCGGCATCTATGTCTGAATGGGCCATTTATTATGATGAACAAGATCAAAGGTTTCATAAAGTGGACCCGTCAATGATAGAACATATTATTATTAAGGAAATTGATGCTGAAAAGGGTATTTATATGATTGAAAAAAGATAATCCAAATAGACATATGTTCATCTGTAGTTGACACTTTTAATAACAATTATTTATAATATAACAATATTATATTATATGTTTTTATAGGAGGTCATTATGCAGCTTTTGGGAAATCTCAAAATACATTTTCTAGCGCTCGTACTAACTGTAGTCGCTGAATTTATAGGCATAAAAAAGCTAGGTCCTGTTGTATTATTGCCATTATTGTACACATTGATTCTAGGTTTATTAATTTCTATTCCTAAGTTTAAGATTCTTACGATTGAACAAATGGAAAAATCCGCAGATTATATCGGTATCGCCGTTATGATCTTGATGGTAAAAGTAGGTTTAGGTATCGGACCAAATCTTGGTATTCTCACTAGTGCTGGCTGGGCATTGTTATTACAAGAGCTTGGTCATTTCTTTGGTACTATTGTATTTGGTTTACCTGTAGCATTATTAGTTGGTATGCGTCGAGAAGCAGTAGGTGCTTGTTACTCCGTAGACCGTGAACCAAATGTAGCGATTATTATCGACAAATTTGGCTTTAGCTCTCCTGAGGGCCGTGGTGTTATGGGCATGTATATATGTGGTGTTCTTATTGGCGCTATGTGGTCTTCTGTATTAGCAGGTATGTTGGCACAATCTGGTTGGTTCCATCCTTTGGCATTAGCTATGGGTGCTGGTGTAGGTAGTGCTAGTATGATGGCTGCCGCTACGGCTCCAATCATTGCAGTATATCCAGATTATGAACAACAAATTATGGCTCTTGCTGGGGCAGCAAACTTGTTGACTACAGTATTAGGCGTATACTTCGGCCTATTTATTTCCTTACCGGTAATGGAAAAAGCTTACAACTTCTTTACTGGTCGTACCCGCGAACAAGATTTAGCAGAGGAGGCAGCAAATCATGAGTAAAAGTGAAAAATTAACACAATTTGTCATCGTTATTTGTATTGCTGCTATCATTACTGCAGTAGGTAACGTAATGGATGGTAAACACCTATTTGGGGACAGCTTAATCGGCGTTGCCGTATTAGCATGTCTTGCTACTATTGGTGCTTTGATCTCTTACTTGCCATATGCTAATAAATTGCCTATGGTATTCTGGGTTTCCTTAGTCGGTGTTGTTGCATCCTTACCAGGTATGCCTGGTCAAGAATGGATTATAGCTAAAACTAGCCAAGTTACATTCCTTGCTACTACAACACCTGTACTTGCTTATGCAGGTCTATCCTTAGGGAAAGACCTTGGTGCATTCCGTCGCTTATCTTGGCGCATTATTCCTGTTGCACTAGCTGTAACAGCAGGTACTTTCATCTGTGCAACAGCATTAGCCCAATTAGTACTTCACTTAGAAGGTTTAATTTAATACTAAATCATAATGTTAGATGTCTAAATTATGTTAAGATATAATTATAGATTTATATTTTAGAAGATATCTATACATCATGATGACATGATCGACCGTATTTTATACGGTCGATTTTATAAAGGAGATATTATGAGCCGTATGACAAAGCAAGAAGTAAAACAACTTGTTTGTAAAGCTATTGTTGATGCACAACTGCGTTTACAAGAATTGGCTGAATCTATTATGGCTGAACCTGAACTAGGTTTTAAAGAGGTAAAAACATCTAAAAAGGTTCAAGCTATGTTTGATGAACTTTGCATCTCTTATACTACAGGGCATGCATTGACAGGTGTAAAAGGTAGAATGAAAGGCCGAGATAGTAAATATACGGTTGCAATGGTGGGAGAATTAGATGCCATTCTCTGTCCTCGCCATCCTCGTGCCGATGATTTAACAGGCGCTGCCCATTGCTGTGGTCATAATGTACAAATTACGAATATGTTTGCTGTTGCTATAGGCTTACAAGCTGTGATGGATCAACTCGGTGGGGATGTCGTATTATTCGCTGTTCCAGCAGAAGAAATGATTGAAATTGATTACCGCAATAAATTGCGTGAACAAGGAAAACTGAAATATATGGGCGGCAAGCAACAGCTTATCTATGAAGGTGCTTTCAATGATATCGATATGGCTATGCAAATGCATGTGGAGACTGCCAAAACTCCAGCTGGTGAAATGGGGCTTGGCAGTACCTCCAATGGTTTCGTATCTAAACTTATTGAGTATCACGGCAAGGTGGCTCATGCGGCTCAAGCACCTCATGAAGGTATCAATGCTCTTAATGCTGCTTTGATGGGTGTTATGGGGGTTAACTCCATTCGTGAAACTTTCAAAGAAAGCGATTATTTCAGATTCCATCCAATCATTAATCAAGGCGGTACACTGGTGAACTGTGTGCCTGATTATGTTCAAGTTGAAAGCTATGTGCGTGCCTCTAATATTCAAGCTATTGTAGATGGTAACCATCGTGTCAATCGTGCCTTAAAAGCCGGTGGCGATGCACTAGGGGCCAAATGTGTTATCCAAGATCTACCTGGCTATTTACCGATGCGTAATGATGAACGTATGAATGCTCTATTACGAGAAAATTCAAACCCTATTTTTGGTGAAGCCAATGTATATCAAGGTCCACATATTACAGCTAGTACAGACATGGGGGACGTATCTCACTTGATGCCGGTTATCCATCCATGGGTTGGTTGTATTAGTGGTGTATTACACAGTGCAGAATATGAAATCTCTGTACCTGATGTAGCATACATTAAAACGGCACAAGCATTAGCTATGACAATCGTAGACTTACTATACGATGACGCCGCAGGTGCTAAGGATGTATTAGACAACTTTACACCAGCATTAAACAAACAAAGCTATATTGAACTCTTAGATAATATTGCTAAGGGTGAATAAAATAAACCACCTATCGAAGATGAATTGATTATCTTTGGTAGGTGGTTTACAATTTTATTAAATGATTTCAAAAAAATTTACTAATTGGTGATTAATAGAAAGTATACGTTTATGTATAGTAAATTATTGTATTCGGATGCGACACTTTATATAGTTATTGGTTTATTGATAGGTAACTATATGTTATTTAAAAATCAATATAACAATCCTAAAAAGTTTATTCCTATATTTTTATTTACTAATATATGGGGAGGAATAAACCTCTATTCTATATATGATTACATTAGTATTATAGAACAGGTTAATTTGGTAGTAACTTTAGTACTCGTTTTTCTTGGTGAATATATTTTTTATCGCCGATATAAAAATGGAACATTAGTGGGGGTATCTAAAACTTATTTTGATATAAATAATTCTTTGTCTGTTATTATAGTTGTATGATTTAGTATTATTGGAATAGTTTTTCTATTATGGGAATTATTGAAGTGAATATTATGAAACGATTATTTTTCTATGCATTTGCATTATTTAATTTAATTTCGCTTATATATGCTGTGGCTTATGATTATATGACCGGTGCTGAAATCCACTATGATTTCTATGGAGCATTCTTTGTTTGCGGGTTAATATTCTTTGGTATATTGAAAGCAATTTTAGGCATATAAATAGTGTTAATTAAAAATTAGAGATTTTATCGAATGATACAACTAGCGTTTTATGTAATCTTTTTGATTTTATTATTCTCTATTATGGGAGAAATAATATATGACTATATTAAAGGTGGTAAGCTAAAATATAAAGCTTATGGTATTGCTTTCGTAAGTTGGCTGATCATTTTTGCTTTATTAAAAGCTGTTTTGGCTATGTAAGAAAATCTTTTAATTATAAAAGAATAATTTAATGCTAGATAGGAGATAAGTTGGTTAAATGATAAATAAGTTTGATTATACTTTTGGAGTAGTATTATTTATTTTGGTTTGGGATCTTCGTGCGTATTATAAAAATGTATTACAACGGAATTTGACTCGTAAGCAGCAAGAATGGGTAAATAATATGCGATACCCACATTTATATAAATTTACAAATTTAGTAAGTATAGTGACTGGAATTGTTTTTTTAATATTCTATATGTTCTTTAATTTTGGATATGCTTATTTTTATCCATTAGGTGCAGTCCTAGTAATTCATTTTTTTAAAGATTTCATCAGAAATATACAGAAAAAGGAATCTAGTACATATAAAGATGGACGTAATGAAAATTATATATACATAATTGGAATCGTGTTTATCTTATGGATTATATTTCACTAATTTAATAATGCTATTAAAATACACTTTTATTTTATGGCCTTAATATCTCCTTAGAAAGCAGACGAATGGAAAAACAAATAGTAAATATATTTTTACTTTTAGGTTTTAATTATTATATGATTAAATCTTGGGGTACACGGAAGGTTACAATTTTAACACTAATTGGCAACTATTTCTTAATCAGTATTTTAATAGAATCGTATTTTGGGTTACCTAAATTCATTGAGGACTTTAATGCACTATTTATGCTTGGAATAGGTATGGTAGGTACTTATATCTTATGGCGTAAAAATAAAGCTGGAACACTAACGGAGTATGAAAAAAGAGGATGGATTCTGACTCGTACTTTCTTAGCATTATTTGTCTTAGCTGTATTAGTAGGTGTATTAGTTTTTTTGTTTATGAAGTATATTTATGGGGTATACATCTAGACTTATTTTTTGATTTAGATATCTTAGATATCTTTAATTAAAATTAAATTAATTATATATTATGAGTGATTGACATTCTTCCCCCTGTATTGCTACAATATTGTGTATAATATATGCGATGAAGCAGAGTAGTAAACCTCTCTAGCGAGTGAGGATGGTGCAAGCTCACATTTGGTTGAAGGCGCTGTAGAGCATTGGCAGGAACGCAGGTGTCTGTTAGTAAAGGCCAACATAGAAAAAAGAGGGCGCAAGCCAAATAGGGTGGAACCGCGGGTATACTCGTCCCTGTAACGTTTTTCGTTACAGGGACTTTTTTGTTTGTAACGAAATGGTTGATTTTATGTCGGTTGTGTAAAGTGGAGGCAGCAATGACATTTCAAGAGATTATTTTAAATCTACAAAAATTCTGGAGCGATCAAGGTTGTATCGTTCAAAATCCATATGACATCGAAAAGGGTGCAGGTACAATGAATCCTGCTACATTCTTGCATGCAATTGGTCCTGAACCATGGGCTGTATGTTATGTAGAGCCTTCTCGTCGTCCAGCAGACGGTCGTTATGGTGATAACCCTAACCGTTTGTTCCAACATCATCAATTCCAAGTTATTGTGAAACCATCTCCTGATAACATCCAAGAATTGTACTTACAATCCTTAGCAACCCTTGGTATTCATGCGGAAGATCACGATATCCGTTTCGTAGAGGATAACTGGGAGTCTCCAACATTGGGCGCTTGGGGCCTTGGTTGGGAAGTATGGCTTGACGGTATGGAAGTAACGCAGTTTACATATTTCCAACAAGTTGGTTCTATCGACTGTAAACCAGTTTCTGTAGAAATTACATACGGTTTAGAACGTTTGGCTATGTATATTCAAGGCGTTGAAAACGTATATGACCTTAAATGGAATGAAAATGTTACATATGGTGACGTTTGGCATGCTAACGAAGTTGAGCAATCCGTTTACAATTTCGAATTAGCAGATACAGATATGCTTTTCAAATTGTTTGATATGTACGAAGCAGAAGCAAAACGCGTTTGCGAAGCGGGCTATGTATTACCAGCTTACGACTATGTATTGAAATGTTCCCACACATTCAATTTGCTTGATTCCCGTGGCGCTATTTCTATCAGCGAACGTACGGCTTTCATCGGCCGCGTACGTGCATTAGCTCGTATTTGTGCGCAACAATACCTCGCTAAACGCGAAGAATTAGGTTTCCCACTTTTGAAAGGAGATAAATAAGATGGCAAAAGATTTATTATTTGAAATCGGTGCAGAAGAAATTCCTGCCGGCTTTATGCCAAATATCTTAGGTCAATTAAAACAATTGGCTGAAACAAAATTAAATGATGCCCATCTTCCTTTTGAAAGCATCGCAACATACGGTACACCACGTCGTTTGGCTCTTATCGTGAAAGGTCTTGCTGACACATCTGCTGAAATCAGTGAACGTCATAAAGGCCCATCCGCATCTATCGCATACGATGCTGACGGCAATGCTACAAAAGCGGCTATCGGCTTTGCTCGTGGTAAAGGTCTTGATGTAGCTGATCTCGTTGTAGAAGACGGTTATATTTATGCTGAAACTAAAACTGCCGGCGTGCCTGCAAAAGATATTGTTACAGACATGTTGCCACAATTGATTACAGGTCTTAACTTCCCTAAATCCATGCATTGGGGTAATTTAGATGCTAAATTTGTACGTCCAGTACGTTGGCTTGTAGCATTACTTGATGAAGAAGTAATTCCTGTAGAATTTGCTACTGTAAAATCTGGTAATGTAACACGTGGTCATCGTTTCTTAGGTGCTGATGAAATCACTATCAAAAATGCAGCATCCTATGTAGACACATTAAAAGAAAACTTTGTTATGGTCGATCAAGACGCTCGTCGTGAGTTGATCTCTAAACAATTACATGATATTGCAGCTTCTAAAAATGCATCTATCGTTTGGGATGATGATTTGTTAGAAGAAATTAACTACCTTGTTGAATGGCCTACAGCATTGTGCGGTGGCTTCGAAGAGTCCTACTTAGCACTTCCTGATGCAGCTATCATTACACCAATGAAAGACCATCAACGTTACTTCCCATTGGTTGGTCAAGAAGGTAAATTGTTGCCAATGTTCTTAACAGTGCGCAATGGTTCTGATTATTCCATTGAAGTCGTTCAAGCTGGTAATGAACGCGTATTGCGTGCTCGTCTAGATGATGCTAAATTCTTCTTTAACGAAGACCGCAAGAAACCTCTTATCGACCGCCAAGATGGTTTAACTAAAATCGTATTCCAAGAAGGTCTTGGCAACTTAGCAGATAAAACTGAACGCTTGCTTAAATTAGGCCGTGTGTTTGGCGAAGAATGTGGCTTGCACGAAGATGCAGCTGTTGTATTGGAACGCGCTACAGAGCTTGCTAAAACTGACCTTACTACAGGTATGGTTACAGAGTTTACCGAATTACAAGGTGTAATGGGTAAAGAGTACGCTTTACTTGATGGTGAATCTCCTGAGGTAGCAGAAGCTATTTTCGAACAGTATTTACCACGCTTTGCAGGCGATGTATTGCCTCAAACTGAAGCAGGTAAAGTATTGTCTATCATCGATAAAGTAGATAACATCGTAGCTACTTTCAGCCGTGGCTTAATCCCTACAGGTTCTCAAGATCCATATGCATTGCGTCGTCAAACAATTGGTATCTTGAACATCTTGCTTGGTAGTGAATGGAATATCAGTTTGCGTCCAATCTTCAAAGCATCTATGGAGTTATTGAATGTAGCTGCTGATAAACAAGAGGAATTGCTTAACCAAGTTGAAGAGTTCTTCACACTTCGTTTGAAAAATATCTTCCTTGATCGCGAAGTTCCTCATCATGTGATCGACTTGTTGTTGTCCAACAACGAATTGTCCGTTGCTGATGCAGAAGGTCTTGTAAATGCATTGTTAGCAAATCGCATCGATGAAAATGTTGAGCTTGTTCAAGCCTATACTCGTATGTACAATCTCGTAAAAGATGTAGAATATACAGGTGTTAATAGGGACTTGTTGAAAGAAGATGCCGAAAAAGCATTGTTTGAAGCCGCCTCTAAAGCATCCGAAGCTAGTCTTGCCGCATGGGAAGCGAATGATTACACTGCAGTTGTAGCTGTTCCTGCTACTCTAGTTCCTGCCATCAATAAATTCTTTGAAGATGTAATGGTTATGGACAAAGATGAAGCTATTAAAGCTAACCGTTTGCAACTTGTTCGTTTAGCTTATAGTGTAATGGCTATTATCGGCGATATTAGTGCATTAAAATAATATATTGGTAAAAGCTAGATAAAACTTTTACAGTAATATATGAAAGAAGAGGTACCATTTGGTACCTCTTTTTGCTTTTACGAAGAATATACAAATTTTATGCAGGATTTTTTGAGACTATGGCGAATATCTTATAATATACAAAGTTGTATGAGGAGATAACTGTCATGAATCATGATGAATTATATAAAGCCTTATGTAAGGTGCCAAATGGTAAAGAAAAGTCTCGTGATAAAATAATTATAGAATTATATATGCGATCTGAAGGAGCATCTCAAAAACAATTAGTAGATGCTCTTAATATGCGTCCTGCTACAGTATCAGAGCAGACCGATATTCTTATTGAATTAGGGTATGTCACAAAGCACATCGATTATATGGATAAACGAATTTCCGTAGTAGGGCTCACTGAAGAGGGAAAACGATTGGGTAAATCACTATTACATTCATATGACCAATTTCTTAATGTACTATTTTCTGATTTTTCTGATGATGAAAAAGATGATTTATACCGTTTGTTAGGTAAGTTAAAGCGCCCAATTTTAAGTAAATAATCAGTTTCTTAAAATTATATAGAAAATACTTGCGAACAGTACGTGATTTATGATACTATATTGCTGTTAATTTGAGACAGTCCGCTGCCTATAAGGTGTAGGTATTGAATGTCTGCAAACAGGAGGAAACAATGAACATTATTAACGTACTTGAACAAGAACAACTTCGTACAGACATCCCTACTTTCCGCGCTGGTGACACAGTTCGCGTACACGTAAAAGTAGTGGAAGGTTCTCGTGAACGTATCCAAGTATTCGAAGGTTTGGTAATTAAACGTCAAAACGGTGGCGTACGTGAAACTTTCACAGTTCGTCGTATTGCATCCGGTGTAGGTGTAGAACGTACATTCCCACTTCACAGCCCACGCTTAGCTAAAATCGAAGTTATGCGCCGTGGTGTTGTTCGTCGTGCTAAATTGTACTACTTACGTAACCTTACTGGTAAAGCTGCTCGTATTCGCGAAAAACGCTAATGTTCATAAAAGGCTGCCGTTGGCAGCCTTTTATTTTTGCTAAAATTTAGATATGAAAGGAAATACTATGGCAGATTCACCTATCGTACATTGGTTCCCTGGGCATATGGCGAAAGCCACACGTATGATTACGGAGTATATCAAAAAGGTAGACGTAGTTATCGAGTTATTAGATGCACGTATTCCTCGTTCTAGTGCGAATCCTGTAATCACAGAACTGGTTGGTCAGAAACCTCATATTGTACTATTAAATAAAGTAGATTTAGCAGATCCTAAAGCTACAAAGGAATGGACTGAGTTCTTTACTAAGCAAGGTATCACAGTATTGGCTATCGATTCTAAATCTGGTAAGGGTAATAAGAAGTTAATATCTACGGTAGAGCGTTTAAGCAAGCCCATCATCGACCGTTGGGTTGCAAAAGGCATTCGCAGTCGTTCTGTACGTACTATCATCTTAGGGATTCCTAACGTTGGTAAATCTACGTTGATCAACTCCTTAGCTGGCTCTGCAGCAACGCGTACAGCTAATAAGGCTGGTCATACACGTGGTCAACAATGGGTTAAAATTGGTAAAAACCTTGAGTTGCTCGATACACCAGGCGTATTATGGCCTAAATTAGAGGACCAACGCGCAGCGGCTCGCCTTGCTATGACGGGTGCTGTTTCTGATGATGTGTATGATTTAGAGCATGTCATTAAACAGCTAATTAATCACTTATTGACGAATACACCAAATATTTTGGTAGAACGTTATAAATTAAAAGAAGAAGAGATGACAGATGTGGATACAATTCTTGAAAGTATCGGTCGTCGTCGCGGCTGTCTCGTTAGCGGTGGCATAGTAGATTTCGATAAAGCACGTCGCATTATCTTGCAAGACTACCGCAATACTAAACTAGGTACAATTACTCTCGATAAAGTTGATGAAGAACCATACTATCCTGAAAATGGTGAGGACACGCAAAATGGATAAGGATGCATTTAGTAAATTAAAAGTAGCAGATATAAAAGCGCTTTTTGAAACTGAACAAGCCTTAGAGATTTTGCCTTTAGCTCAAGAGGATACTCGTACTTCTGTACAAAAATTGGCCGCTTCTTACATTAAGCGTCAAGAAAAAGAGTTAAAAGAACAGCAACGGCTCATGAGCATGTATGACTATGAAGGCATGTTCTACGATCAAGGTATGTATCATGTAGCTGGTGTCGATGAGGTAGGTCGTGGCCCTATTGCAGGACCTGTAACGGTAGCTGCCGTTATATTGCCACCTATGACATTAATTCCTGGTTTAAATGACTCTAAAAAGCTAACCGAAGAAAAGCGTGAAGCCCTCTACGATATCATCATGAAAGAAGCCGTAGCAGTAAGCTGTATTTCCTACGGTCCAGAAAAGATTGATGAGCTCAATATCTATGAAGCAACGCGACAAGCGATGTATGAGGCGATTCGAACTCTCAGCGTACCCGCTGAAGCAGTAGTGGCGGATGCTATGAAATTGCCTGATTTGACGATTCCTGTGGAGTCCATAATTAAGGGCGATAGTAAAAGCGCTAATATTGCGGCTGCATCCATCATTGCAAAGGTTACGCGAGATCGATATATGAAGAGCCTTGATGATGAATACCCTGGTTATGGATTTGGTATTCATAAAGGCTATTATACGGAGCTCCATAAAGAAGCTGTGGAACAACAAGGGGTAACACCACTTCACCGTAAGAGCTTTGAACCTATTAAATCTATCGTACGTTGGGTTAAGCCAGAGTAATTCTTAATAATTTTATTTTATTATTCGAGTATTAAGTTAAGTTCAATATTTGCATTAATTGTATTAGTTTTATCATACAAATTGCATATAGTTCATAACCGTAAAGAGGTTCCTATTGGTCACCTATGTGACTATTAGGAACCTCTTTTCTATTTACTTTTATAGTCTCCATATTCTACGCTACAAGTAAGTGTTACCTGTTGAAAGTTTAGATGTAGATTGAGTGATAACTATTCTATAAATTATTGTAGTTACTACACGTAAATAGGAGGTATATATGAAAACGATTAGTACAGGTAAAGCATTCAATGAACTCGATTCCAAGGAACTTGGAAAATGGGGTGAACGGGTGGCCATTAAATATATTGAAAAAATAGGCCTTACTGTAGTAGATACGAATTATCGAACTAGATTAGGTGAAATTGATATTATTGCTAAACGTGATTTAGTGTATCACTTTATTGAAATTAAAGCCCGTCGAGGAATGCAGCATGGATTGGCTCGAGAGGCGGTAACAAAGAAGAAACAAAAGCATATTAAACGGGCAGCCATGTTATTTTTGTATGATCTACACCAGAAAAGACGGCGCTGGAAAGAGTTATCTTTTGATGTAATCGAAGTGTACTTGCATGAAGACTTTCAAAGTTCCATTCATTATTTGCCGCAGTGCTTTTAGAGAGGTTACTTATGTATGCAAAACTTTATGGAGCCACCTTACATGGTATAGATGGATGCATTATTACGGTTGAAGTTGATATATCGCAAGGCTTACCTGTCTTTGATATGGTAGGACTGCCTAATCAGTCCGTAAAGGAAGCTCGTGAACGTGTGAGGGCGGCTATCAAAAATAGTGGCTATGACTTCCCTATGAGGCGTATCGTAGTCAATCTAGCACCTGCTACAATCCGTAAAAGTAGCGCAGGACTCGATTTAGCGATTGCTTTAGGGGTTCTCGTTGCATCGGGACAGATAAAAGGGCGTAAAGCTAATATTTCAGCTTTATTGAATAGATGTCTATTTATGGGTGAGCTAGCCTTAGATGGTTCACTGCTACCTACCTTTGGAACTTTGGCGATGTCGTTAGCAGGGTTAGAAGCTAATTACTCTACAATATATACAAGCGTAGAAAATGGATATAACTTGAAAGCTATTCCAAATCTTACTATATATGGCGAGTCTTCATTACAAAATATTATTACCGTCTTAGAAGATCAAGTTAAATCTAAATCTATTTCAACTTCCAAAAAGGTAAAAATAGGAAAAAATCAAGATGAGATATTAACAGATACGATGGATAATAAAAACCATAATACTATGTATGATGTAGATTTTGGTGATGTACAAGGTCAAGAGCTTGGTAAACGGGCCATGCTCATTAGCGCAGCAGGACATCATCATTGTATTATGATAGGTCCGCCTGGTGGTGGTAAAACGATGATGGCTGAACGATTACCGACCATATTGCCACCTATGACTTGGAATGAGATGGTTGAGGTCAGTCGCATCCAAGATGTGATCGGTTTACTTGGTGATAATGGACTCGTTAGAAATAGGCCTTTTAGGCATCCACATCATACGGCGACTTTGGCGAGTATGGTGGGCGGAGGTATACAAGGACGCCCAGGAGAAATCACACTTGCTCATGGAGGTGTTTTATTTATGGATGAAGCACCAGAGTTTCAGCGTCAAGTTATTGATGCCCTAAGGCAGCCTTTAGAGTCTCGCACAATTACTATCAATAGGTCTCAAGGCAATTATATGTATCCCGCCAATTTTATTTGTATATTGGCTGCAAATCCATGTCCCTGTGGTTACTATCATGACCCACATAGGGAATGCATATGTTCTGAAACGATGGTTAAAAACTATCAGCAACGGTTGTCAGGGCCTATTATGGACCGCATTGATTTACATATTCCCGTTGAAAGGCCTACACTAGAACAATTATTAGATCATTCGATGTCTACTATGACAAGTGAAAGCATGAGGCAACAAGTGATTATGGCAACTACTTTACAACAGAAACGTTATGAACACTTAGAGTTTAACTCTAATGGAGCCGTACCTCATAAGGCCATAGGTGAGCTGTGTAATATTACTGATAAGGCATGGAGTGTATTAGGTAATATATTTGATCACTTTCATTTAAGTGGACGTGCCTTTGATCGCATATTAAAGGTGGCTCGTACTATAGCGGACCTTGAGGGAAATCCACAAGTGGAGCCTCATCACATTTCCGAGGCTATGTTGTTTAGAACAGGTAAATAGGTGTAAAGATGACTAGATACGATGATACTATTTATATTGCAGGCTTGCAAAGTTTATATAATGTGGGAGCCACACATGTACGGCGTTTTATAGAGGATTTTGGGTCGCCCTATGATGCTTGGCAAGCAGTTAAGAAGGTGGAAAATTTAAAGCCTTACGCACATATTCCTACCGCTGATAAACGTGCTATTGCATCATCTGCTAAGGATGAAAAGTTAGATTATATAATTCATAAAATAGACGAATATAAGATGGATGTTACTACCTTTTTAGATAAAGACTTTCCATCTATTTTGAACCATATCTATAATCCACCGGCTATATTGTTTATGCGAGGTAATAGAGCTCTTTTAGATAAACGATTAAATCGGATTGCCCTTGTAGGGGCACGGCGCTGTTCCTTGTACGGCCGTAATGTGGCGAGAATGCTAGGTAAAGAGCTTGGTAAATACAGCACTATTATAGTCAGTGGCGGCGCACGAGGTATCGATGCACATGGTCATGAGGGACTGTTAGCTAGTCAGGGGTATGGTATTGTGGTCATGGGTTGTGGCTTAGATATAGCATATCCTCGAGAGAATACAAAATTATTTGACCGAATCTTAGAAAACAATGGTTTACTTTTATCTGAATACCCACCTGGTACGCCACCATCGGCTAAACATTTCCCAGCTCGTAATCGTATTATTAGTGGCCTTAGTAGAGGTGTAATCGTAGTAGAGGCAAAAGGAAGTAGTGGTTCATTGATTACGGCGGATATGGCTGTTAGCGAAGGTCGGGATGTATTTGTAGTACCTTGTAATTTATTAGACCACACGGCAGATGGCAATAAATTCCTCATGCGTAATGGCGCCTTTGTATTAACTGGTTATGAGGACATCGTTAAGGAATATCATTTAACCTTGCGAGATATGTTTAGTACTAAAGAGAAACTTTCATCACCCAATAAAAGAGATGCTATGGGTGTAAAAGATTGTAATCAAATAGGGAATAATGGTCGGGGTGTTGATACACAAGGGCTCTCTATGTTAAGCTTTAGTTTGGATAAGAGTTTACTATTGAGTGAAATTCCTCATGATCGATGTATCACCGTTAGTGATATTTTGAAAGCAACTCATATTCCATTACAACAACTGCAGCCCTTATTACTAGAGTTAGAAATGGAAGGGGCTATAGAGAATCATCCGCCGAGAGGCTATATTAATATGACTAGGAGTGATATACTTGTCCATTAAACGATCGATCGTTATTGGCGAGCCAAAAGCAGCTAGTACTAGTAAAGATAGTAAAAAGAAAAGTACTAAGAAAGAGAGTACTACCATAAAGCGTAAGGTTACTAAAGAAGCCCTTACTCCAATGGGGATTGTACGGGATAAATCTGTACTACAAACCTCCGTGCCACCAGAACAACGGGAACCACGCGTATATAATCCTGATGGCAAAGTATTGGTTATTGTAGAGTCTCCTGCTAAATCTAAAACAATTGAAAAGTTCTTAGGTCCTAACTACGTTGTAAAGGCGAGTATGGGCCACTTACGAGATTTGCCAAAGTCTCAAATGGGCATCGATATTGAACATGATTTCACGCCTCGTTATAGCAATTTGGTAACTCGTAAAAAGGTTATTGATGAACTAGTTTCTTATGCCGATGAAAGCAGTGCCGTATTGCTCGCAACTGACCCTGACCGCGAAGGGGAAGCTATTTCTTGGCATTTAGCGTACATTTTAAACGTAGATCCTACATCTACATGTCGTATTACGTTCAATGAGATTACTAAAAATGCTGTTGCAGAGGCCTTAGAATCTCCACGTACTATCGATATGAACATGGTTGATGCTCAACAAGCACGCCGTGTATTAGATCGTATCGTAGGTTATAAATTGAGTCCTTTATTATGGAAAAAGGTTTGTAAAGGCCTTAGTGCAGGTCGTGTGCAATCCGTTGCAGTTCGACTTATCTGTGAACGAGAGCGAGAAATTCAAGCTTTCGTACCACAAGAATATTGGACTATTGAAGGCAATTTTGAAACGCCTAAAAAAGAGGCTTTCACAGCAGAATTGACTCATATTAAAGGCGAGAAAATCGATATTACTACTGAAAGTGAAGCACAAGCCGTAGTAGATGCTATTGGCGGAGCCGATGCAGTAGTGACAAATATTGAAAAGCGCAAACGTTCTCGTAAAGCGGCACCTCCGTTTACAACGTCTACGTTGCAACAAGATGGTGTGCGTAAATTGAACTTTGGTGCGAAGCGTACCATGATGATTGCTCAACATCTTTACGAAGGTCTTGAAATTGGATCCTATGGCCACGTAGGTTTGATTACGTACATGCGTACAGACTCAACGCGTATCTCTAAAGAGATGCAGGTCATGGCTAAGGACTATATTATTCGTAACTATGGTGAAGATTATTATCCTTCTAAACCTAATATGTATGGTGCAAAAGGTTCTGCTCAAGATGCGCATGAAGCAATTCGTCCAACATCTCTTGAGCTCACACCTAAAATGGTTGAGCCCTTCTTGAGTCGTGATGAGCTTAAATTATATACATTGATTTGGAATCGTTTTATGGCGAGTCAAATGGCACCACAACAAAATGAATCTACAACTATTGAGCTGATTGTTCAAAATGATTATACCTTTAAAGCGACAGGCTCTCGTGTTATCTTCCCAGGCTTTAGCGCCGTTTATGAAGATGCGAAAAAAGAGGATGTTCCTCAATTGCCTGTGCTTAAAAAGAATGATGCTGCTCATACAGTAGAGGTATTGCCTGAACAACACTTCACACAACCACCTCCTCGTTACTCTGAGGCGAGTCTTATCAAAACATTGGAAGAACTCGGTATTGGTCGTCCTAGTACGTATGCACCAATTTTAGATACAATCGTTAGCCGTAACTATGTAGAAAATACGAATAAACAATTTATTCCCACAGAGTTAGGATTTGTAGTAGTAGACTTCTTGATTGCGTACTTTGAAAAAATCATCAACACTGGCTTTACGCGAGACCTTGAAGAAGAGCTTGATGCTATTGCATCTGGCAAGGATACGTATGTAAAAGTATTATCTGACTTCTACGAGGTATTTGCTAAAGAGCTAGAAGATGCGAGCGATGTAGATCGCATTGAAATTGCATCTATGGAAAGCGATGAAACCTGTGAACTTTGTAATAGCCCAATGGTATATAAATTTGGTCGCTATGGTAAGTTCCTAGCATGTTCTAACTTCCCAGAATGTAAAAATACTAAACCTATTACAGTAGGTACAGGTGTAACTTGTCCTAAATGTAAAGAAGGGGAAATCGTAGAGCGTAAGTCGCGCCGTGGTCGTTTATTCTACGGCTGTAATCGATACCCACAATGTGACTTTACATTATGGGATAAACCAACCCATGATTTCTGTGAAACATGTGGTTCTATTATGGTTGAAAAAACATATAAAAATGGGACAACTAAAAAGTTCTGTTCTAATGAAACTTGTCCAACTAGACCACCAAAGAAAACAAGAAAGAAAAAAAGCGAAGCTAGTGAAGAAACTGTAAAAGAATCTAAAGAGTCTAAAGAGTCTAAAGAATCTAAAGAATCTAAAGAATCTAAAGGGTCTAAAAAGTCTAGCAAAGCTAAAAAAGAGGAAACAACAGTTGAATAATAAAAATGTTATTGTTATTGGTGCGGGCCTAGCAGGTTCTGAGGCGGCTTGGCAACTCGCTAATCGAGGCATTCATGTAGACTTATATGAAATGCGCCCCGTGAAGAGTTCTCCTGCGCACCAAACAGATCAATTTGCAGAGCTCGTATGTAGTAATTCCTTGCGGGCTGGCAATATTGAAAATGCAGTAGGTCTTTTAAAAGAAGAAATGCGTCGTTTAGGTTCCCTTATTATGGAATGTGCCGATGCAACTGCTGTACCTGCCGGTGGCGCCTTAGCCGTTGATCGTCATTTATTTAGTGAAATGGTGACGGAGAAGGTAAAAGGCCATCCTAATATTACAGTTCACCACGAAGAGGTGACGGAGATTCCTGAAGAAGGCACTGTTATCTTTGCTTCTGGTCCACTTACGTCTGAAGCATTAGGCGATAAGATTAAAGCATTAACAGGGGAAACAGGTTTTTATTTCTACGATGCAGCAGCTCCTATTGTTACGGCAGAATCTTTGAATTACGACAAAGTATTTGCCGCTTCTCGTTACGACAAGGGCGATGCAGATTACCTTAATTGTCCTATGACAGAAGAGGAATACAAAGCATTCTGGCGTGAGCTCACTACGGCTGAAGCCGTGCAACCGAAGGATTTTGAAAAGGAAATCTACTTTGAAGGTTGCATGCCTGTTGAAATCATGGCGAGCCGTGGGGAAGACACCTTGCGCTATGGTCCACTTAAACCAGTTGGATTAGTAGATAAACGGACTAATGAGGAATCTTATGCAGTAGTACAATTGCGTAAGGAGAATAAAGAAGGCACCATGTTTAACTTGGTAGGCTTCCAAACTCATTTAAAATGGGGCGAACAAAAGCGTGTGTTTGGTATGATTCCAGGTCTAGAAAATGCTGAATTCGTTCGTTATGGCGTCATGCACCGCAATACGTATATTAACTCTCCTGAGTTATTGAATCATGCGTTCCAACTCAAAAAAGAACCGCGTTTATTCTTCGCTGGTCAAATGACAGGCGTAGAAGGGTATTTAGAATCTGCTGCGAGTGGTCTCATGGTAGGCCTTCAAGTAGAACGTTATTTAGAGGACCGTTCATTTATTGATTTCCCTAAAACTACGGCGATCGGTTCACTCAGTCACTATATTTCTAACTACGAAGGCTCTAATTTCCAACCGATGAATGTCAACTTTGGCATCATGGATCCATGGCCTCAAAAAATACGTAAGAAAAAAGAGAAAAATGCACTCATTGCTAACCGAGCATTAGAAGAACTGGATGCATTAAAAGCTAAAGAAAATTTATAAGCTTTACTCTAATAAATTAAATTACTCAATACTATATGAGTTTTTAAGATTTATAAAGAAAAATCCTTCATTCAAAGGGAAGCCAATGAATGAAGGATTTTTTATTATTTATAATAGATGTTTCTTATTATTTGTTATTATTTATGTTTTTTTGTTTTAGGTGCTGTTTCTGTAGTTTCCAGTACAGGTTGATTTTTCTTTTCTAAGTAACCTAAGTAGATAAATAAACAAATACCGATGATGATGACAATCAAGCTAGTCATTTGCGCAGATTTTAAGCCTAATGTTAAGTCTACATAGTCACCGCGCAAAAATTCAAGGAAGAATCTAGCTGTAGAATAGAGAATCGCATAAAGCACGAATACTTGACCTTTAGCATGTTTAAAAGAGCTAAATAATAGGAGGGCTACAAAGATAAGAATGTCGATTTGACCTTCCCAGATTTCGGCTGGCCATAATGGTTGATTGCCGTAGGTGCGATGAGCCAACGTGCTTTCAGGATAGAGAATACCAAAATTACCGCCCGTAGGATGACCAAAGGCATCGCCATTTAAGAGATTTGCCATACGGCCTACAGATTGTGCCAAAATCAATGCTGGTGCGAATAAATCGGCAAAGGCCCAAAAGTCGATATTATTTTTACGTAAGTACCAATAGCCTGCAATGGTGCCAAGAACGACACCGCCTTGAATGGCCATACCACCTTGCCATACAAAGGGGATTTCTAATAAATGATTGCCATAGTAGTGCCAATCAAAGAAGAACACATCCCATAATCTGGCACCAATGAGACCCGCTACGGCAACAGTAATAGAAAAGTCGATGATATGTTCATGCCAACCTCGTCCATCTTTTTTTAATAAAAAATAAGCAACAGAGGCACCACAGATGATAGCTAATGCTAACATGGCACCATAGGCTCTAATAGGGAAGTCCCCTATAAAAAATAGATATTGATGCATATAAAACTCCTTATGTGTTAACTTTTATTATATAAAGTAAATTATAAATTACATGTACCCTTCATGCAACAACTGAGATGAATTCTATATAATATGGTATAATATAGAGATTGAAATTATATCCCCTTATGGGCTAGCGTTAGGAGAGTTCATGATTCGTAAATCTACTATTTTAAAATCCTTAACAGCTTTAGTAATGGCTGCATTATCCAGTACTGCAGTACAAGCTGAGGTATTGGTTCCCATTGACCAATTCTTAGCAAACACAACACGTCATTACGAAGCTAATCAATATAAAACATCCTATACAGTGTATGTACCTCAAACAGAGTTACAAGGAAATGCTGTTGTTTTAAATCCTGCTGCCGTTGGTGAACCTGTAAAATTGCCAATTACTAGTAAAAATGGCATGACCTATGTCGATATTGAGTCTGATCCAGCTATGCTCGGTGTGAGCTATACAAAGGTCAATGGTCAATTAACATTAGGTCCTGCACCGCAAGCTTCTACGGTAAAAGCTCCGTATACAATGCAAACACCATTGTCTTGGGCCTTTGATCCATGGCCAACACAGGGGACTCCATATCAAGCAAAACTGAATACTAGTGGTGATAATATCATTTCTCCAAGCTGGTTCAAATTGCATAGCCTTGGCCTCGAAGCAAGTCCTAATGTAAGTATTGATTATGTTAACGATTATAAAAGTAAAGGTTACCACGTATGGCCTTTGATTACGAATCGATTTGATCCTGGCTTTACCAGTGGCATCTTAGCAGATCAATCTGTATGGAAAAAATATGCTCATAACCTTGTGCAATATGCCTATATTTACGGATTTGATGGGTATAACTTTGACTTTGAAAATATCGATTATGCCGACCGTGATCGTTTAACAGCGTTTGTAGCATATTTATCGAATCATTTACATCAATACAATATTAAAACATCCATTGATGTAACTGGTTATTCTGATAGCCCAGAATGGTCCTTAGTATATAACCGCAGTGCCTTTGCTAATTCCGTAGACTATGTAGTTCTCATGGCCTATGACGAAACATGGGCTAAAAGTACAACAGCAGGTCCTGTAGCAAGTTATCCATGGGTTCGCAACCATACAGAAAAAATGCTTTCTGAAGTACCATCTCAAAAATTGGTGCTTGGTGTACCATTCTATATGCGCTTATGGCATGATACTAATGGTTATGCAAAAGGCGAAACTTTGGCTATGAAAAACACAGGTAGCTATTTTGCAAATTACAAAGATAAAATGACTTGGGATGATCGATTAAAACTATATTATTTATCCATCCCCACTGGCTCTGGTTCTGACCGTATCTGGTTTGAAGATAATACGTCTTTAGGTTTGAAACTAGATCTCGTAAAAGAATTACAGCTCGGTGGTTTTGCTGCATGGCGTAAAGGCTTTGAAGATGAAAGTACTATCGCTATGATTCAAGGTAAAGACTTAGGTCGTGGTATTCCTAAATCTCCTACAGCGGTTGTTTCTGAACCTGTAGTAGAAGAAACTAAGCCTTTAACTAAGCTTGAACAATATAAATTACGCCTAGAGGAAAAAGAAAAGGCCAAAGCTGCTAAAGCGGAAGCAAAACGTAAAGCAAAAGAAGAAAAAGAATTAGCTAAACGCAAAGCTAAAGAAGAAGCGCAGCAAGCTAAAGCGGAGAAAAAGCGTCAAGCCGAGGAGGCCAAGGCAGAGAAAAAGCGTATCACAAATTCTGTACAAGTAGTAAAACGCTAGAGTTTGACTGCTTTCATAGTAAGTAGTAAAATAAAAATATTGATTATAAAACGGCAACTAATGAGGTTGACTATATGAGGAGGCCCCTACATGAATGAAAAATATGTAGCCCAAGATATTGAGAAAAAGTGGCAACAGTATTGGGAAGATAACCATACATTTAAAACAGAATATGATGAATCCAAAGAAAAATACTATGTATTAGAAATGTTCCCGTACCCATCTGGTAACTTACACATGGGTCACGTGCGTAACTATTCCATTGGTGACGTAGTAGCTCGTTTCAAAAAAATGAAGGGCTTCAACGTGTTGCATCCAATGGGCTGGGACTCCTTTGGTATGCCTGCTGAAAATGCGGCTATCAAACATGGTATTGCACCTAAAACATGGACTCTTGATAATATCGAGAACATGAAATTGCAACAAAAAGCACTTGGCTTGTCCTATGACTGGGACCGTGAAGTTGCAACATGTAAAGAAGATTACTATAAATGGACACAATGGTTCTTCCAACAGTTCTATAAAAAAGGCTTAGCATACAAAAAAGAAGCTAAAGTAAACTGGTGTGAAACGTGCCATACTGTATTGGCGAACGAACAAGTTATCGACGGTGCTTGCTGGCGCTGTGATAACCCAGTTGAGAAAAAAGATTTGTCTCAATGGTTCTTGCGTATTACAGAATATGCTGATCGCTTGTTAACTGATTTAGACACTCTTGATCACTGGCCACAACGCGTTAAATTGATGCAAAAGAACTGGATTGGTCGTTCTGAAGGTACAGAGTTCTCCTTCGAAGTTCCATCCATTAACGAACGTGTATCTGTGTATACTACACGTGTTGATACTATTTATGGCGTAAGCTATGTAGTATTGGCTCCTGAACATCCATATGTAGAACGCCTTATTGAAAATGCGCCTAACAAAGCTGAATTGGAAGCTTTCATTACGCGTATGCGCAATATGAGCGATATCGATCGTACATCTACAGATGCACCTAAAGAAGGTATGTTTACTGGTTCCTATGCAGTAAATCCTATGTCTGGCGAACAAGTTCCAGTATGGATTGCAAACTATGTATTAGTAGACTATGGTACTGGTGCTGTAATGGGTTCTCCTGCACATGATGAACGTGACTGGGAATTTGCTCATAAATATGACTTGCCTATTAAACAAGTTGTTGCTTCTGAAGGCGAAGAATATAGCCTTGAAAAATGGCAAGAATGGTACCATGAAGATGGTATCCTAGTTAACTCTGGTGAATTTAACGGCCAAACATCTGAAGAGGCTCGTAAAAATATTACAGCTGCTCTTAATGAACGCGGCATTGGTGAAGGTAAAGTAAACTTCCGCCTTCGTGACTGGTTGATTTCTCGTCAACGTTACTGGGGCGTGCCAATTCCTGTAGTATATTGCGAAAAATGCGGTGAACAACTCGTTCCTGAAGACGAATTGCCAGTACGCTTACCAGAGGATGTTAAATTTGAATCTGGTGCCGTATCTCCATTGGCTACATCTGAAAGTTTCTTGCACACTACATGTCCTAAATGTGGTGGTCCAGCACGTCGTGAAACAGATACAATGGATACTTTCATTGATTCCTCTTGGTACTTCTTGCGCTATACAGATGCTAAAAATGACCAAGCTCCATTCGATAAAAAGATCGCTAACTACTGGATGAACGTAGACCAATATATCGGTGGTATTGAACATGCGATCTTGCACTTGTTATACTCTCGATTCTTTGTGAAAGTTATTCATGATTTAGGTCTTATCGAAGCTAACGAACCATTCCGTGGTTTGTTAACACAAGGTATGGTTCTTAAAGAAGGCAGCAAGATGTCTAAATCCAAAGGTAATGTAGTTTCTCCTGAAGAAATTATCAATACTTATGGCGCAGACACTGCCCGTTTATTTATTCTCTTTGCGGCTCCTGTAGATCGTGACCTCGATTGGTCTGACCAAGGTGTTGAAGGTTCTTACCGTTTCTTAGGCCGTGTATGGCGTATCGTTGATGCATACAACGAAGAAGCTAAGAAAAATGTAATTGGTGAACTTACAAAAGACGAATTCGCTTTGCGTCGTGAATTGCACCGCGTTATCAAAAAGGTAACAGAAGACCTCGATAACAACTTCAACTTCAATACTGCCATTTCTGCCATCATGGAACTTGTAAATGCTATGTACGCTCATAAGGATAAAGCTGAAACAATCAATAGCGCTTTGGCTAATGAATTGACTCATTCCTTATTACTTCTTTTAGCACCATTTGTTCCTCATATGACAGAAGAGTTGTGGCATGAATTGGGTGAAACTACATCCATCCACACTGAAAACTGGCCTGTATACGAAGAATCTGCCCTTGTAGTAGATGAAGTAGAAGTAGTATTACAAGTAAATGGTAAAGTTCGTGATAAACTTACTGTTTCCGTAAATATTACGAAAGAAGAATTAGAAACAATGGCTAAAGAATCTAGCCGTGTTCAAGAGTTTACAGAAGGTAAAAATATTGTAAAAGTTATTTACGTACCAGGTAAACTTGTTAATATCGTTGTTAAATAATGATATTCTATTTGTTTAATACTGTAAGCCCCCAACTACATAGGTAGAAGGGGGCTTATTTTTAAGTGAGGTAATTATGGCAAAACGTAGCGATTATATTTCTTGGGATGAATACTTCATGGGCGTTGCCATTTTAGCGGCACAACGTTCTAAAGATCCTAATACACAAGTAGGTGCCTGCATCGTAAGCAATGACAATAAAATTTTATCTATTGGTTACAATGGTATGCCTTTAAATTGTAGTGATGATGATTTCACGTGGGAACGCGATACAGCAGATGATAATAAATACTTTTATACTGTACATAGCGAACTCAATGCCATACTTAATTATCGGGGCGGCTCTTTAGAAGGTTCTAAAATATATGTAACACTATTCCCTTGTAATGAATGTGCAAAAGCCATTATTCAAAGTGGCATTAAAGCTGTTATCTACCGAGATGATCTTTACAAGGATACAAAAGAGGTTAAAGCATCTAAACGGATGCTAAAAACAGCAGGTGTAGAAATTATTGAATATAAACCTACGGGACGTACTTTACATATTACGGTGTAACATGTGTTACTACTTGAAAACCCCTATCTACTATAAGTAGGTAGGGGTTTTCTTTATCTCAGTTACATAATAGGTTGTGGCCTAACAATTATACTTGTAAACGACCGTCAATCATAATATCAATAGCTTGACCATCACGAGTGTATCCCTTAATATTCATGCGTTCATGACCAATCATAAAGTCCACATGTGTTAAGGAGTGGTTAAGGCCGCGTTCCTTTAATTCCTCTTCAGATAAACCATCGCTGTTTTTTAGGCATGTAGGATAAGATGCACCAATTGCTAAATGGCAGGACGCATTTTCATCAAATAATGTTTCGTAGAAGATTTGGTTAGATTGGCTAATTGGGCTGAAGTGATCCACTAATGCTACTTCGCCAAGGTAGTGGGAGCCTTCATCAGTTTCTACTAATTCTTTTAGAACTTCATAACCTTCTTTGGCTGTATATTCAACGATTTTACCTTCTTTAAACGTGAATGAAAAATCTGAAATCGTATTGCCATGATAAATTAATGGTTTTGTGCTGTACACAACTCCATTTACACCATTATATTGAGGAGCAGAGAAAACTTCTTCTGTAGGAATATTAGCATTGAAAATAGTACCATCTTTAGATGATTCTTCCCCACCTAGCCAGATATGGCCTTCTGGTAATTCTAATAAAAGGTCGGTGCCGTTATCACAAGTGTAACGCAACGATTTTAAGTCTAATTTATTCAATGCTTCACAGCGGTGACGCAATTTTGCCATGTGATGACGATATGTATCTTTCGGTTCAATACCTTCAATGCGACAAAGTTTTAATAATGTTGCCCATAATTGATCGATTTTTTCTTCGTCAGTACCTTCATAGCCAAGTAAATTTGCCCATAGAACGGTCGGTACAGATGCAACACACCATGTAACAGAAGAGTTCATGATAGCTGTGTGATAGAAGGATAATGCTTTATTTAAATTGCGAGACTGTAAGGAAATACGATCTGTTGGGATACCTTCTAATGCTTTAGGATTAGCACTGATCAAAGATAAAAATGCTGCCTTATCATCGATGTATTGTTTGTAGAATTCAGGAATCCAGTTAGCAGGTTTTTCTAAAACAGACTCGTTAGCATGTAATAAACGTTGACGAGCGATAGGGGAACATCTCCAGTTAAGAACAACCTCCTTAGCACCTAGTTCATATGCTTTTTCAGTAACGATTACTGCAAAGTCTTTATTTTCTACATCAACAGAAATAACTAATGTTTGATCTTGCTGTAAATTTACGCCGTACTTTAGTAATGTATAGGCGTATTTTTTTAATGTTTCTTGATTCATAAATACTCCTTTTATTCGACATCAATTATAAAAGTCCTGCATATGTGACTAATAGAGTCAACGATAGGACTTTACTATTTTATAGGGAAATCCTTCAGTAGGAGGTGCACTATGAAATATAAATTGAAGCCGTATATGACAATTATATTAATCCTATGTATTTTAGTAGGAATTTATTTCCTATGGCCTATTATAACAGATGAAAGCGATTCTGTCCTTGTTGAAGGGGGAGTAGATGGAAATTCTTCTATATCAAATGTAGCAGACATATCCAATAAACCGATTGCTTATATTACGGGTGCCGTAGTTTCACCTGGTCTATATGAGCTTGAAAATTCTGCAACAGTAGGCGATGTTATCAAGCTAGCAGGAGGACTGTTACCGTATGCAGATGTAGAGTCTATTAATATGGCTAAATCAGTTACCGGAGGAGATCATATCCACGTAGTATTTAACTTTCACGGAAATCCTGAAGCATTATTGCGTGGTAATAAGATAAATATTAATACCGCCACTGCTAAAGAACTAGATGCGTTGCCCGGCATTGGGCCTGCTATGGCAAAGAGAATTGAAGAGTATCGTTCACAAAAGGGTCCCTTTACATCTGTTGAAGGCATCAAGGGGGTGAAGGGCATTGGTGACGGCCTATTTAAGAAGATTAAAGACAAAATTACAATTTAGTCATCAAGATAGCAACAATGATGGACACTTCCATGATGTAAATGATATTAATGGGAACAGTAAGGTTTTAACCCATAGCCTATGGGCACATACTATATTGGGTTCTATAATAGTGGGTACAATATTAGGTTATAGTCAGTATTATCCAGTACTTAATCAGATGCGATACATCTTTGCTATTGGGTTAGCTATTATAGTTGTAGGTGTTTTCAAAGCATTTCAATCGTCTAATAGATGGCATTTACTTAGCAAGGTAATCAGTTTAGTCATTGTTTTAGTTGGTTTATCTTATTATCAAACAGATTTACGGATTGTAAATTTTAATAGTTATACATCATATTATTTACAACAAGAAGGGGAATATCTTTGTACGGTTGTAGAGGCTCCTGAAAAAGTAAATTTGAATGGACAGGAGTATTACAAATATACTATTGAAATCCATGGTCTACATCCCTATAAAGATACTGCAAAAAATGACTATATTAAAGCACAGGGGCGTTTGCAGGTATACTCAAAGGTATCTACTACGAACTATCCCATACGACTAGGAGAATATGCAATTATTGAAGGTACACCAAAGCCCTTATTTCTCATTGAAGAGGAAGGTCGTATTAATCTTAGAGGCCGATATATGAGTTCTAATACAAGAGGTCGAATCTATGATGGTGTATATCGCTCTGCTAGTAACAAAGATTTACAAATGTTCCGCCATCAAGACACATTTGTGGGAGAACTATATAGGAAAGGCCTATTAATTTCTGGTGTATTACGGGAATCTATAGATAAACATATTGGAGATAATCTAGAGGGACCAGAAAAAGTATTAGCTCAAGCCTTAGCTTTAGGTGGTCATTATAGTGAGCTCGGAGAAGAACAGATGAAGGATTTCTCCTATACCGGCCTTATCCATATTTTATCCATATCAGGTTCACATATTGCTTTGTTGTTAGCACTTGTGTATGGGTTGGGACGACTTATTAAATTAAGAAAGCGTACATGCTTAATTCTTGGTATTATAGTTGCTTGTATATATTGTGGTATTGTAGGCGGCGATGCACCTGTTGTACGTGCTACGATGATGAGCATACTCATGTGTATGGCCTATATAAAGGGACGATTATACCAGGCTAAACAAGCCTTATGTATATGCGCTATATTATGTGTCATATATGATCCGTTCTCCTTGTTTGATGTGAGCTTTCAACTGTCCTTTGGGGCAACTTATGGCTTACTCATATGGGGAAAGGTATTATATGAGCGAATACAGTGGCTACCAAGATGGATAAAAACACCGCTAGTATTATGTGTATCTGCACAGTTATTAATTTTGCCGTTACAGCTCTATTACTTTCACTATATCAGCATTGCTAGTTTGCTAGCAGCATGTATAGTAGCGCCCTTATTAGATATATCTATAATTTTAATTTTTGTAAGTACTCTAGTCAGTTACGTACTTCCTATATCGCTAATGTGGTCTTTAGTAGACGTACTATTGCGAATATCCTTATATTTAAATCATGTGTTAGGACATAGTGGTAGTCTACTATGGCTTGGCATGATGTATCCTTATTGTGCTTATCTATATTATGTGCTATTAGGCTTATTTACGTACTTTTTGACGCATAGAAAAAGATATACTGTACCTGTAGTCATATCTTTATCTTTAATGATGGTAACCTTTGGTACGTCCTATTATGTTACGCATCATCACCAGGAGACATTAGTTCATTATATTCCAATGAAGCAATGCAATGTATTACTTTGCATAGAACCTAATCATGAAGGGGCTCATCTATTAATTGATGCGCCAGACCATATTAAAACGACGCCTAATGAAAGGCTTGTTAATCAAGCTATAAGGGCATATGGTGTGAATCCTAAAGTTGTAAAGGTAGACTACTTTCATAGTAACGGATCTGCAAAAACAATATATAAAAATAGTATGAAAGAAATCGATGTATATAATGGACAAAGAGGAGAAAAAAATCTAAAATTAAATGATAAGATTAATACATTATTTATTACGAGTCGATCTAGTTCAATGAATGAAATTGGCAGATTACTGCCGCATAATATAGTTCTATTTGGCAGTCCACATGGGGCTTTACGCGATGTGGATCCATCATCAGAACATATGTATATTATGGGGTACAGTTTTATCGATGATATGTATCTGTGAAAGGAGGATGTATGGCTGAAATTAAACTCATCTATGGCGATGAGCCACAATTAATTGAAGAAGAAAAACGCAAGTTTCTTAGTGCCTATCCTGACCTTCCAGTGACCGTATTAGATGATGAAGCTGGTCCACAGAAGATAAGTGAAAAACTATGTGAAGATTCTCTCTTTGGCGATCAAAAGGTATTCTGTTTAGTTAACTTGCCTATTATTCGTAAAAGCGGTAAAAATAGTGATGCCTGGGTTCCATTGTATGAACTCCTTATGGAATATAATGGGGATAATCCCATCCTTTTGATTTATCATGATATGATTGATAAACGGATTAAACAGAATAAAGAGATTCTGGATAAAATCCCAAATCATCAATGCAAGCGCCTTGAAGGGGCTGACCTAGTGATGTGGATTCGTAAATATTGTACATCTAATGGATTTAAAATGACTCCTGATGCACAAGAATATGTAGCTCATCTCATCGATTTGTGGCAAGATGTACCAGTTTCTTTTATGAGAACCGAATTTGACCGTTATTTCTTGCAAATTACAGGGGAAAAAGTCATTACCAAAGAATTCCTTGAAGAAAATGGCAGTGACTATGGAGCTAAAAATATTTTTACCTTTAAAGAGGCGCTGTTGAAACGAGATATTGATACATTGCTTGAATTATTTCCGTTTATGTTCGGCTATAAAGAATTAGATCGTGCTATGAGCTATATTGAGGGGCAGTTACGTTTGCAGCTACTGGTTAGCGAATGTCGCCAAGCGGGAATGTCTGTTCAAGCCATACAAAACTTATGTAAGGATCATGATTCGTCATTTAAACCATATCCGATTAAGTTGGCTTACGAAGCAAGTGCTAGAATTTCAGTTAAGGCCTTGCGAGCTTTATTAAAAGGGCTCTATGAGATTATTTTAGATAGTCGAAGTAGTAAGGGCGATATTTGGCGATTTAGAGATTTATGTATTACCTATTGTGGGTATAAAGGATAAAAATGAAAGTACGTTATCGTGTTGTACCAAAACAGAATAAGAAATCATCCTTCTATGTAAACTGTCATAGCCAACATGTGACGATACAAGCTGCAGATTCTGCGTTTTCTACATTGCTTAGTTTGCGTGAAAGATTATCTGCATGGTATAAGGAAAAAAATATTTCTTTTGATAATATTCCAACGAATACAGATACAGCTTGTTGTTTCGCCTGGAAGGTAGATACTGAAACAGGGGAAGGCTTAGATACCTATTATTATGGTGGTGGCTGTGGTGCTGGTGAATGGATTGAAGCGGCAGAAGCGCAACGGGAAGCTGAAGAGGCTAAAAACCAAGCGCCTAGAGGTAAGTCTTTTGCTGGCTATGATCATGAAGATGACTATGCCGAGTTTGATGATGATTTTGCACCCTTCGTTGAAGCTGTAGAACTTGGTTATTTTAATAATAGTCCAGTCGTTGTTTCTCGACCTAATCAAACAGCGGCAGCGTCTAGTGGTAATGATACAGTGGCATCTGTTAGTAGTGCGCCTAAAACAAGTAAAGGTTTTGCTCCTAAAAGTGCTACAAAATCTACTGCTAAAGGTAGTGAAGGGGATGGAAAATACCCTCGTCGTGCACCGAAGGATGCTCCTACTGATGAAGGAATGATTTTAGGGCCTAAAATTGAGGGAGTTACCTCTAAAATTATGGGCACTTTGGATACGCTTAGTGTTATTTTTGAAGGTGTATTTGTTGGTCTAGATAAACGTGATACTAAGACTGGTAAAAGTATCGTTAACGGTAGTATTGTAGACGATACGAATAGTATCAAATTCATCAAGTTTACAAACAGCCCTGAAGAAGGGGATGCGCTACTTAAACAATTAAAAGGTTTACAACGTGTACGCGTACAAGGTAGCGTCAGCTTTGATGATCGATTTGATAAGGATTATATCTTATCTATTCGAAGTATTGAAGCTATGGAAACTAATAGCGTGGAGCGCACTGAAAATCGTCCAGACTCACGTGTAGAGCTTCACTTGCACACTAAGATGAGTGATAAGGATGCCCTTGTATCTGTTAAAGACCTATTTAAAACAGTAAAAAAATGGGGTCATCCTGCGGTAGCTATTACAGATCACGGCGTTGTACAAGCCTTTCCAGAAGCCCAAGCTCTTGGTAAAGAGTTGGGCGTTAAGGTTATCTACGGTGTAGAAGGTTATCTCATTGATGATGAAATTGTTGCTCGTGATGAAGAGCCTGTAGTAGATAAGAAGAAGAAAAAAGAAAAAGATAAACGTTACCATATTATCTTATTAGCTAAAAATATGGTAGGTTTGCGCAATCTGTACAAGATGATATCTATTTCTCACCTTGAACATTATAAGGTGAGACCTCGTTTGCCTCGTTCTGTTATTGAAGAACATCGTGAAGGCATTATTATAGGCTCTGCTTGTGAAGCTGGTGAACTTATGCAATCCATTGTTCGCGGTGCTACAAAGGAAGAACTATTAGAGATTGCATCTTTCTATGACTATCTTGAAATTCAGCCACATACAAATAATATGTTCTTGGTTCGTAAAGGACTTATGCCAGATGAGCAAGCCCTTATCGATATGAACAAAACGGTTATTGAATTAGGGGAAGCATTAAATAAGCCTGTTTGTGCAACGTGTGACGTTCACTATTTAACGCCTGAAGAGAAAATTTATCGTGAAATCATGTTAACTGCCTGTGGTTATCCAGATGCAGATGAACAACCAGATTTACATTTACGTACCACCGATGAAATGCTTGAATCCTTCCCTTATTTAAGTGAAGAAAAAGCTTATGAAATAGTTGTTACCAACACTCGTGCAATCAATGATAGCATTGAAGATATTAAACCAGTTCCAGATGGCACATATTCTCCAAAGATCGAAGGTGCTGATGAAGCTTTCACAGAAATGTGCTATCGAAATGCGAAAGCTATTTATGGTGATCCATTGCCACGTGTTGTACAAGAACGTTTAGACTATGAATTGGATTGTATTATCTCCAATGGTTATGGTGTATTGTATTACATTGCGCATAAACTGGTAAAAAAATCTCTTGATGATGGGTACCTCGTAGGTTCTCGTGGTTCTGTAGGTTCTTCCTTTGCAGCAACCATGTCTGAAATTACCGAGGTAAATCCATTACCGCCACATTATGTATGCCCAAACTGTAAATATTCAGAATTCTTTGAAAAGGGCGAATACGCAGGTGGTTTTGACTTGCCTCGTAAAGACTGTCCTGAGTGCGGTCATGCGCTACAAACTAACGGACATGATATTCCGTTTGCTATCTTCCTTGGTTTCGAAGGTGATAAGGTTCCAGATATCGATCTTAACTTCTCCGGTGATTACCAAGCAAAGGCTCACAAATATACGGAAGAGCTGTTTGGTCGTGACAATGTATTTAAAGCGGGTACTATCGGTACTATTGCGGATAAAACCGCCTTTGGTTATGTTAAAAAGTACGCTGAAATAAGAGATATTCAAGCTCGTAGTGGTTTCTTTGAACATCTAGCAAAAGGTTTTACAAACGTAAAGAATACTACTGGTCAACATCCAGGTGGTATTATGGTATGTCCGCGTGACATGGATGTGCATCACTTTACACCGATTCAGCATCCTGCGAATAAGAAGGAAAGTGGCGTATTAACGACACACTTTGACTATCACTCCATCGAAGGGCGTATGACTAAGCTCGATATTTTGGGCCATGATGATCCAACAATCATTCGTATGCTAGAGGATTTGACTGGTATCGATGCTAAAACTATTCCGTTTGATGATCCTCGTACTTTAAGTCTATTCTCCTCTACAGAGGGTATTGGCTTAACACCTGAGCAATTACAAGGTGACCAAGTAGCTAGCTTGGCCGTGCCAGAATGTGGTACGAAATTCGTACGGGGCATGCTTGAAGACTCTCGTCCTCAAACATTCTCCGACTTAGTACGTATATCTGGTTTCTCTCATGGTACTAACGTATGGCTCGACAATGCACAAGACCTCATCAAAAATGGTACTTGTAAGTTGAACGAAGCCATCTCTACTCGTGATGACGTAATGAACTTCTTAATCCATCGTGGTATGGATCGAAAGCACAGCTTCTTCGTTATGGAGAACGTACGTAAAGGGAAGGGCATTGAAAAACGGAATAAACAAGGTCAAGCGACGACTGAGTTTGAAGCAGAAATGCGGGAAAATAACATTCCTGAATGGTTCATTGAATCTTGTAAAAAGATTTCTTATCTATTCCCACGGGCCCATGCGGTAGCTTATGTAATGATGGCCTTCCGCATTGCCTGGTTTAAGGTATATCATCCATTGGCATTCTATGCGGCATACTTCTCCATTCGGGCAAAGGCCTTTGATTTGCGCATTATGACGGGAGACCTTAAAACGCAAATGACTGAGTTTAACCGTATTAAGGCTCTTGATCGAGCAGCCAGTCCTAAAGATAAGGATCTTATGAGCGCCTTAGAAGTATCTATGGAAATGTACCAACGAGGCTATCGATTTATTAATGTAGATATTCAACACTCCGAAGCTAGACGTTTTAGTATTAAAGATGGTGCTTTATTGCCGCCATTCTTGGCTATCGATTCTTTAGGTGAAACGGTAGCTGATGCTATTGTAGCGGAACGAGAAGAACGTCCGTTTACTTCTCTAAAAGACTTGCAACGTCGTTGTAAGGTATCTAACACCATCATTGATCTTATGAAAGAACTCAAATGCTGTGGTGAACTACCTGAAGACGAACAAATGTCACTCTTTGGAGCATAACTTAATACAAGATTAGACTTAAATACAAAGTAAGCACTATACCTGAAAACAGATATAGTGCTTATTTTTGTATATTTTGCTACAATACAATTAAGATATATTATTTGTACTAGGGAGTGTTGTAATTTGACAAAGGAATGTAAAAATAAATCTGTGGAGATAGAATTTTGGGATATTGAGTCAGAGGATATACCTGAACTAGAAGAATCAGATATTCCAGGTGTATACTTTAATGAATTTCGAGAGTATGTAGATGAAAATGGTAATGTATTATCTCCATCAGATCTTGATGCAATACGGTATAAAGATGATTACGAGGACGATTATTATAGATAGAAATTATTAGAGTGTCATATTTATATTGTTTTTATTTTGTAACGAGTTGGTTAATTATGAGAGTTCCAATATATGAAGCTGTAGCTCACTATAAAAAGAATAATGAGTTACCTTATACAGAGTATTTTGGTCTAGGCTTTTATTCTAAATTATCATTAGCAGAAAAAGCATTAACTGAGTCAAAAAATTTGATAGGTTTTTCTGATTTGGCTGATGATTCATTTTCGATAACAACTCATTATTTAAATGATTGTGCTCATATAGGTAATGAAGTTAGTTATGAAATAATAAACAATAAAGTTTATGGTGTTTGGTATGATTATGATATAGATGATTATTATACATGTTCAGGATACATAGGTTTATTTAGTACTTTAAAATATGCAGAGAAAGCAATAGAGTGGTATAAAACCTGGGATATATTTAAAGTATATGGCATAGATTGTTTAGGAATAGATACTATCACTCTTAATTTAAGGGGATGGACTGAAGGTTTTATAACAGTATATGATTAAAATTAATTTCAAAAAGAGGTGTCATCAAATGATGACACCTCTTTTTTGAAAGTTTTGCAGTTTGTTTATTTTGGCAGGTTTTGTAAATTTGGCAGATTTAGTATAGAGATTTATATTTCATCCAGTTTGTTTTGGCCATTTCTTTTAGTTCTGTACCGCGGCCATCAAGGATTGCATTGATCAAGTATTTGCTGAAGCCTTTAGCTTGTTGGTAGGCAATTTTAGGAGGCATAGCAAGTTCTTGTTTGTCTACGCGAACATTGACGATAACGGGACCATTATGGTTGAGAGCTTCCATGATTTTTTCGTCTACTTCGCTAGAGTTTGTAATGCTTACACCTTTGATGCCTGCTGCTTCAGCGAGTTTACCAAAGTCTGGGTTTACAAAGTCCGTAGCATAGTCTAGGTAGCCAGAAGCTTTCATTTCCATGGCGATGAAGCTAAGTTCTTCGTTGTTGAATACAAAGATTTTAACTGGTAAGTTAAGTTGTTTCAATGTTAACATTTCGCCCATCATCATTGTGAAGCCACCATCACCGGAGAGGGAAATGACTTGACGATTAGGACATGCATTTTGTGCACCGATAGCATGCATCATAGCATTAGCCATAGAACCGTGGTTATAAGAACCTAAGATACGACGTTTGCCATTTGTTTTTAAGTGACGCGCAGTCCAAATTACTGGAGTACCTACGTCAAAGGTAAATATAGCATCATCAGCAGCTAATTTATTAAGACGATTTACAAAGTATTGAGGATGAATTGCGACACCATCTGGTTCAGGTACAGCATAGCTGTCTAAGTCACCTCTAAATTTAGTATATGCTTTGCGTACAGTGTCGATAAATTCAGTATCACCACGTTGACCTATAAGAGGTAATAATTCATTCAATGTATCTTTTACGGTACCAATAATACCTTGAGTAAGTGGTACACGACGACCTAATGCACTAGGATCTCTATCAACTTGGATTACCTTTGCATTCTCTGGGTAGAAAGGTCGGTAAGGGAAGTCAGTACCAAGCATAACGAGTGTATCGCATTGCTCAATCGCACGATAACCAGATGTATAGCCTAATAGACCTGTCATACCTACATCATATGGGTTATCCCATTCAACCCATTCTTTACCTCTAAAAGCATGTACAACCGGTGCTTGTAGGCGTTTAGCTAACTCTATAACTTCATCATGTGCACCTTCACAGCCTGCACCACAGAATAGGGTAATACGTTTACCTGTTTCTAAATGAGCTGCCATTTCTTCAATATCATCGCGTTGTGGAACGATATGAGGTAAACGAGGTGGTGTCCATACAGGTAATTCATCAATTTCCATTTCCATTACTGCCACGTCCCCAGGAAGGACGATAACGGCAACATCTTGATTACCAACAGCGGCATTCATAGCACGGAAAAGGATTTCAGGCATTTGTTTAGGATTAGATATAAGCTCACAGAAGCAAGAGCACTCTTTGAATAAATTTTCTGGATGAGTTTCTTGGAAATAATTTAATCCTACTTCAGATTGTGGAATATGAGACGCTATAGCCAATACTGGAACTCGATTGCGATGACAATCGAATAGGCCATTAATTAAATGCAAGTTACCTGGTCCAGAGCTACCAGCACATACAGTTAATTTATGAGTTAAGGATGCTTCAGCACCGGCAGCAAAGGCTGCTGTTTCTTCATGTCGCACATGCTCAAAGACAATCTTACCATTGCGACGTAAACTATCGTTTACGGAGTTTAAACTATCGCCAGTGATACCGTAAATGCGTTCGATACCCGCATTGGCTAAGACTTCTATAAGTACATCAGAAATTCGTTTTTTTGCCATATTATCACCTACATTTAATAAATAATATCAATTAAGTATAGTTGTTAAAACCATATAAATTTATATTAGACCTATTTGTCATCTTATTATGTGATAAATGTTACTATTTAGTGTATACATGGTTTATATATGTTTATATTGTTAATATATTTGCAATCTAAAAAATAGAAATATAATAATAGTTATTTTATTATAGGTACATTTTTTTAATATCTTTTCTCAATACAAAACTCTTATTCTTGCATAACCCTTATAAAAGTGTTACTATTAATTCAGAAAGAAAATAGATGAGTCTTTGGGGATAGGTGAAATTCCTTACCGGCGGTATAGTCCGCGAACCTTTTAGGTATGAATCGGTGCAATTCCGATACCGACAGTATAGTCTGGATGAGAAAAGACGAAGCACATTTGACGTGCGTATTTATGATTACCCAAGGACTATGTATATAGTCCTTTTTTTATTGAGGTGATATGGTGGATGACGTAGCATATATGAAACGCGCCATTGCACTGGCAAAATTAGCCACAGGTCACACTTCGCCAAATCCTTTGGTTGGTGCCTTAGTGGTTAAAGACAATACAATAATCGGTGAAGGTTATCATCATAAAGCTGGTACAGCTCATGCTGAGGTTCATGCCTTAAACCAAGCTGGTGATAATGCTAAAGGTGCTACTTTATATGTAACATTAGAGCCATGCTCTCATTATGGTAAAACTCCACCTTGTGCGCTGCGTATTATCGAGGCTGGCATAGCTAAAGTCGTAGTAGGTAGTACAGATCCTAACCCACTAGTGTTTGGAAAGGGCATGGATTTACTCCGTGAAGCAGGCATAGAGGTTGTTTGTCCCGTATGTAGTGAGGAATGTGCTGAATTAAATGAGCATTTCTTTACGTATATACAGACCGGCAAACCTTTTGTAACTATTAAAAGTGCTATGTCACTAGATGGTAAGATTGCTACTTTTACAGGTCAATCCCAATGGATTACAAATGAGTCCTCCCGCCGAGATGGACATGTACTGCGTGCCACACATGATGCTATGCTCGTTGGTATAGGCACAATTTTAGCAGACAATCCTCAATTAAACTGTCGTTTAACTGAGACTGAATTATCTGAGGCTTTATTAGATACGAGCATACTTGATGAGCCCATACATGTTCATCAGCCAGATGTAATTATCTTGGATAGTCTAGGAAGAACGCCTACTAACAGTCAAGTTTTTGACGTAGAAAATCGGAAGGTTCACATCTTTGTATCTAAAGGCTGTCCAAAGGAGCGAATTCAAGCTTTAGAAAAGGTAGGTGCCATTGTTACGGTTGTAGAATCTATTTCTACACGTAAAAGTAAAAGTACAGATATCGTAATAGATATTAAAAAACTATCTATTGATGATATTCTTACGAAGTTGGGCGATTTTGGTTATACTTCATTATTAGTTGAAGGTGGCTCTGCCATTATAAGTTCATTTGTAGAAACATTGAACTTTGATAAGGTTGTTACTTATATAGGTAATACTATAATCGGTGGAACAGAGGCTACACCTGCTGTAGGTGGTCGTGGCTTTGAAAGTTTAGAAGCTTCACCTCAATTAACTTTCACAAAAACTAAAGTATTAGATAATAACATTCGCATCGAAGCGTATCGTCAAGGAAGGAGGGGCGCTTATGTTCACGGGAATCGTTGAAGAAATTGGCCGTGTAGAGAGCATTAAAAAGGGCCCTAAATCCTTAGCCATAACAATTCGGGGAAATAAAATATTTAGCGATTTAAAAATAGGTGACTCTGTAGCTGTAAACGGCGTATGCTTGACGGCTACAACGATTGGTAATGGCATCTTTACAGCTGATGTTATGCCAGAGTCAATCAAGATGACTACTTTTACAAATTTGAAAGTTCATCAACCTGTCAACTTAGAGCGTGCTATGCTCGCTAATGGTAGATTTGGTGGTCACATTGTGGCAGGTCACGTAGATGGGACAGGCCGCATTATTAATCGGGAACAAACGGATAATGCCATTATTTTTACAGTAGAGGCCTCTAAGTCCGTTATGGATTACGTTATTTATAAGGGTTCCATTACGATCGATGGAATTAGCCTCACCATTATGCGACGAACGGACAGCAGTTTTTCCGTATCTATTATTCCACATACCTTGGGTGAAACAATTTTAGGCTCTGCCCATATTGGTACGGAGGTTAATTTAGAAACGGATATCGCTGGTCGATACATTCGTCATTTTATGAATCTTGGTAGTGAATCTACCGAAGATAAACCTAAGAAATCTATGCAATCCCTCTTAGTAGAGAATGGATTTATATAAAGAGTAAGGAGCGTTCCTATGAGCGAACAATTACATTCTATTACAGAGGTCTTAGAAGACCTTAAAGCTGGTAAACCTGTTATTATTGTTGATGATGAAAGCCGTGAAAACGAAGGCGATCTTATCATTGCTGCTGAGTTTGCTACACAAGAAAATATTAATTTTATGGTTAAATACGCGCGCGGTATCGTATGTACGCCTATGCGCCGTGAAGCTTTAGAAAAACTTGGCATTCCTGCTATGGTTGCTAAAAATACAGATAATCATGAAACAGCTTTCACTGTTACTGTTGACCATGTAGATACTACAACAGGCGTATCTCCAGCAGAACGTGCTTATACAATTCAAAAATTACTAGATCCTAATGCTAAACCTGAAGACTTCCGTCGTCCTGGTCACGTGTTCCCTTTAGTATATAAAGAGGGTGGCGTTTTAGTACGCCAAGGTCATACTGAAGCTTCTATCGACCTTTGCCGATTAGCAGGTCTACAAGAGGCAGCTGTAATTTGTGAGATTACAAAAGATGACGGCGATATGGCACGTCTACCAGATCTTATGAAATTTGCGAAAGAACACGATTTAAAAATTGCTTCCGTAGCAGAGCTTATCGAATATCGTAAACAGCATGAAGACATGGTTGAACTTGGTGCTTGTTCTAAATTACCTACTAAGTTTGGTGATTTCAATATCTTTGTATTCAAAAATGAATTAGATAAAAAAGAGCATTTAGCTATTGTTAAAGGTGATGTGCAAAACTGTAGCGATGTGCTTGTACGTATTCACTCTGAATGTTTAACTGGCGATGTGTTTGGCTCTAAACGTTGTGATTGTGGCGAACAACTAGATAATGCGCTACGTGCTATCGAAAAAGAAGGCAAAGGCGTTGTAGTATACATGCGTCAAGAAGGCCGAGGCATTGGCTTAACAAATAAAATTAAAGCCTATGCATTACAAGAGCAAGGCCTAGATACTGTAGAAGCAAATGAACAATTAGGTTTTCCTGCAGATATGCGCGAATATTCCTTGGCTGCTCAAATTATCCGTTTCTTAGGGATTAAGAGTATTAGATTGTTAACAAACAATCCAGAAAAACGTCATGGCTTAGAACATTGGGGTATTGATGTCACTAGTCGTGTACCGCTCATTATTGCAGCTAATAAATTTAATGCAGGGTACTTAAAGACAAAAGAAGAAAAAATGGGTCATATGTTAGAAGACTAATCATTTAGTTTTACTTAACAAATTGCTCGTCACATAAGAATTTCCCTTACTGGAATATAGGAGGTCAACATAATGAAGGTTCAAGAAGGTAATTTACTAGGTAGTGGTAAAAAGTTTGCTATTATCGGTTCACGTTTTAATGAGTTCATTACTTCCAAATTAATCGGTGGCGCTGAAGATTGCTTATTACGTCACGATGTAAAAGAAGAGGATATCACTGTTATTTGGGTACCAGGTGCTTATGAAATTCCATTGATTGCTAAAAAAGCTGCTTCATCTGGTCGCTTCGATGCGGTTATTTGCGTTGGTGCTGTTATTCGTGGTGCTACTACTCATTATGACTATGTATGTAATGAAGTATCTAAAGGTATTGCTCATGTTTCCTTAGAAACTGGTATTCCTGTTATGTTCGGTGTAGTAACTACTGAAAATATTGAACAAGCTATTGAACGTGCTGGTACTAAGGCTGGTAATAAAGGTTATGATTGTGCTATGGGCGCTATCGAAATGGTTAACCTTATCGATCAATTCTAAGAAGACTATTAAAAACACTCAGTATCCTATGGTACTGGGTGTTTTTATAATATCGAAAATATGTTCTTTTACATTGAAAGTAATCTAGACGAACATATATTCTCTATAATTTGAAATGTAATTCTATGACATGATATACTATATAAGCACATAAAAGTGCAGTTTTAAACTTTAATTACTAATAAGGAATGATAGAATGGATTATATAAAACGTTTTACTACCCGAGAAGGGGTACGTATGTCTTTAGCGGTAACAACGGATACTGTTGAAACGGCTCGTGTACGTCATGATTTATGGCCTGTCGCAACGGCTGCTTTAGGTCGCGCTATGACGGGGGCCATTTTATTAGCTGGTGATTTTAAAAATCATGAAAATGTAAGTTTGCGTATTAAAGGCGATGGCCCTCTAGGCGTTGTTCATGTAGATGCTTTTGCAGATAATACGGTTCGTGGCTATGTAGATGAGCCACATGTAGATGTACCTTTAAAACGAGCTGGTAAGCTTGATGTAGGTGCTGCTGTTGGACATAATGGTGAAGTACAAGTTACTCGCTTTACTCAACTAGCACAAGATTATACCTCTACAAGTCCAATTCAAAGTGGTGAAGTAGCAGAGGATTTGGCCTACTATTTATATGCCTCTGAACAAGTACCTTCTACTATTAGCTTGGGTGTATTGGTAGACCCAGATTATCATACAGTTGTAGCTGGTGGTTTTATCGTACAAGCTTTACCAGATGCTACAGACGAAGCATTAGCACAAGTAGAAAAGAATATTAACGAACTTGGTCCTATTACAGAATATTTAAAAGCTCATCCAGATGGTAAGGGTCTAATGGAACGCGTTCTTGATGGCTTAACTGTGAATGAAGTATATAATGAACCAATTCACTTCCAATGTCGTTGTGGACGGGATCGCTTTGGTGCCGTACTTATGACATTAAGAGAAGAAGATAAACAGGCTATTTTGGAAGATGAAGTAACAGAGCTTGTTTGTCACTATTGTAATGAAAAATATCATTTCACACGTGAAGAGTTACAAGATATGTTTGCTCCTAAAGGTCCAATTCAATAAAATCTATATAATATGCAGAAAAAATACAGGCTACGAGGTTTTTCCTATAGCCTGTTTTTCTATTCTATGAGAAAATAAAAGATAGAGTGATTAATAATAGGAGGTCACAATGAGTGCAATTGGCGTAATTGGTGGTACTGGCGTTTACGATCCGTCCATCTTTGAAAATATTCATGAAGAATCCTTAATGACACCATATGGTGAAATAGATTATGTACAAGGTACATACCATGGGAAAACAGTAATCTTTGTTGCTCGTCACGGCAAAGATCATACAATTCCTCCACACAAAATTAACTATCGTGCTAATATTTGGGGTCTCAAAAAATTAGGCGTTACATTTATTATCTCTACGACTGCTGTAGGTTCCTTGAATGAAAACTTCAAGCCTGGTCATTTCGTGTTGACTGACCAATTCTTAGATTTTACTAAGAACCGCATCACTACATTCTATGAAGGTGGTGACCGACCTGTAGCACATCTAGACGTAACAAATCCATATTGTCCAGAACTACGTGATATTCTTCAAAAGGTTGGTACTGAACAAGGTTTGTCTGTTCACAATGGCGGTACTTATGTATGTACAGAAGGTCCACGCTTTGAAACACCAGCGGAAATTAAAATGTTCCATATGCTCGGTGGTGATACAGTAGGCATGACAAATGTACCAGAAGTAAATTTAGCTAATGAAGCTGAAATGGCATATGCTACGATTTCTATGATTACCAACTATGCAGCAGGTATTTCTGAATCTGCTCTAACACATAGTGAAGTTGTAGAAATGATGGGCGATATGGCAGCTCAACTTAAATCACTTATTTTAGGTGCTATTGATGCAATTGATGTAGATGCTCGTTATGATGCGCATAATCGCATGCACGAATATGGTGGCTTTAAACTATAATCCATTTATAACGAAGCACAATAGTTCATCGAAGGAGAAGGTATGATTAATATTGAATGGCGTAAAGATACGCTGGTGCTATTAGATCAAACTAAATTACCTACTGAAATTACTTATGTTCACTGCACGGATTGGCGTCAAGTGGCTGAGGCTATTAAAATGCTTCGAGTTCGTGGGGCACCTGCTATTGGTGTAGCTGCTAGTTATGGTCTAATTTTAGCTGCTATGGAAGCAAGCCGTTTAGAGGCTCCATTTAGTGAACAACTTACAAGCTTATATGAATTTAGCGAGACTTTAAAAGAAACTCGGCCTACTGCAATCAACTTGGCTTGGGCTATAGATCGGGTGATTTCTTTAGTAAAAGGTCAAGTTGAAAGCATGTTCTCAATGAGTGATGTGGTAGACCTAATTACGAAGGAAGCTATTATTATTCATGAAGAAGACGTATCTTTGAATCGTCGTATGGCAGAAGCAGGAGCAACTTTATTTGAAGGTCAAAAGAATATTCGTATTTTGACCCATTGTAATGCTGGTGCATTAGCTACAGGTGGTTTAGGTACAGCACTTGGTGTTGTCCGTAAGCTTCATGAAAATGGTCAATTGGAAGGGGTTTATGCTGATGAAACACGACCATTATTGCAAGGTGCTAGACTTACCGCATTTGAGCTACATGAGGATGGCATTCCTGTAACTTTAGAAACCGACAATATGGCGGCCTATGCGATGCAACATGGCCTCATTGATGCAGTTATCGTAGGCGCAGACCGCATCACTACTAAAGGTGATGTAGCAAATAAAATTGGTACTTATGGTGTGGCTGTGTTAGCTAAATTCCATAACATTCCATTCTATGTGGCGGCACCGTATAGTACATTTGACTTTACCTTAGAAAATGGTAGCGATATTCCTATTGAGATGCGCGATGAGTATGAAGTGACATCGTTACATGGTGTTCAAATAGCACCTAATGGCATTGATGTTCTTAATCCAGCCTTCGATGTGACACCACATGAGCTAGTGACTGCCATCATTACAGAAGAAGGTGTTTTAAAACCAAACTATGAAGAGTCTATTGATAAGCTGCGTCAAATTGTAGAATCTAAATAACAAATAAATCCAAGTGGGTTTACTATCAAATCTTTATTTTAACTATATCAACTCATATTAGTAAAAGGAGTTATTATGCAATCTTTAATTAAAGATATTAATTTAGCTGCAGAAGGCCGTAAAAAAATTGATTGGGTTTCTAACTTTATGCCTACTTTAAATACATTAGGTGATCGTTTTGAAGCTGAACAAACTTTCAAAGGCCAAACTATTGTTGTTAGTGTTCACTTAGAAGCAAAAACAGCTTATCTTGCCACTGTTTTGAAACGTGGTGGTGCTGATGTTATCGTAACTGGTTCTAATCCATTGTCTACACAAGACGATGTTGCCGCTGGCCTTGTAGATATGGGTATCACTGTATATGCTTGGTATGATTGCACAGATGAAGAATATTTTGATTTCCTTCATAAAGCATTGGATCATAAACCGCATATCATCATTGATGATGGTGGTGACCTAGTAAACTTGTTACATACTACACGTCAAGACGCTAAAGAACGTCTTATCGGTGGTAGCGAAGAAACTACGACAGGCGTACATCGTTTATATGCATTAGAGAATGCTAAACAATTAACATTCCCTATGATTGCCGTAAATGACTCTTACTGTAAATATCTTTTCGATAATCGTTATGGTACTGGTCAATCCGTTTGGGATGGCATCATGCGTACTACTAACTTGACTGTAACAGGTAAAAATGTTGTCGTTGCTGGTTACGGCTGGTGCGGTAAAGGCGTTGCTATGCGTGCAAAAGGCCTTGGTGCTCATGTATATGTAACTGAAGTAGATCCAATTAAAGCCGTTGAGGCTGTATTTGATGGCTTCAAAGTGTTACCTATGATTGAAGCTGCTAAAGTGGGCGATATCTTCTGTACTGTAACAGGCTGTAAAGATGTTATTGTAAAAGAACATTACGAAGTGATGAAAGATAAAGCCATCATGTGTAATGCGGGGCACTTCGACTGCGAAGTAAACGTAGCTGAACTAGCTGATCTTGCTGTAAGCCATGAGCGTGTTCGTCAAAATATCGAAGGCTATACTATGGCTGATGGTCGTAAACTATATGTATTGGCTGAAGGTCGCTTAGTTAACCTTGCAGCTGGTGATGGTCACCCTGCAGAAATCATGGACTTGTCCTTTGCTATGCAAGCTCTTGCTGCAGAGCATATCTTGAAAAACGGCAAAGAAATGGAGCCAAAAGTATATGTATTGCCTCATGAATTAGATGTGGAAATCGCTAAACTTAAATTGAACTCCATGGGCTATGATTTAGACTCTTTAACACAAGAACAAATCGATTACTTAACAAAAGTAAACTAATATTGAATAGAAATGTAATAGTAAATGATAGGCTTAGGTGTATTATTACTACTATAAACTTTCAGAATTAATAACTATAACCGAGCTATAATGGCTCGGTTATACCTATGAGGGAAGACTATGTCTGATTTATTGATTACTCATGTAGACGTTCTCACCGATGAGGGCGTTCTTAAAAACCATGCCATTGAAATTGAAAATGGCTATATTACAGCTATTTTAAATGACAGTGAAGCTATTAAGGCAAAAGATACTACTAAGGAAGTGCTAGATGGTAAAGGCCAATTAGCAGCACCAGGTCTTGTAAATACGCACACTCATATTGCGATGGGCCTATTTAGAAACTATGCAGATGATCTTGAGCTTATGGAATGGCTAGAAACGGCTATTTGGCCAACTGAGGCAAAGCTTAACGATGAATATGTACGGTATGGCACACAACTTGGCATCGCTGAAATGTTGCGCTCTGGTACAACAACCTTTAGCGACATGTATTTCTTTATGAATACTACCGCTGAGGTAGTAAAAGAAACGGGCATTCGTTCTGTATTATCTCGTGGCTTAGCAGGTGTTTCTCCAACAGCAGATCAAGCATTAGTTGAGAATGCTGATTTATTCCGCACTTGGAATGGCTTTGATAATGACCGCATCAAGGTATTATTAGGACCACATGCGCCATATACTTGTCCAGATGCTTATATGGAGAAGGTTATCTCCTTATCTCATGAATTAAATTGTGGCATTCACATGCACTTGTCCGAAACTAAAGGGGAAGTGGAGAATGTTATGAAAGCTACAGGTAAAACTCCAATCGCTCATATGCATGATTTAGGGTTATTCTGGAATACTACATTGGCCGCACACTGTGTTCATGTTACAGCTGAAGATATGGAAATTATGGCTGAAAATAATGTAGCTGTTGCCCATAATCCACAATCTAACCTTAAATTAGCAAGTGGTATTGCACCAGTGCCTGAAATGATTGGTAAAGGTATTACGGTTGGGCTTGGTACTGATGGCTCTGCATCTAATAATAATGCGGATATGCTTGAAGAAGTACGCCTTGCTGCAACCTTACATAAAGCACGTCTCTACGATCCTAAAGCCATTCCTGCACAAGCAGCTTGGCATATGGGCACTGTAGAAGGAGCGAAAGCACTTGGTTATACAGACCTTGGTGTATTAGCGAAAGGCTATCGTGCAGATATCGTGCTATATGACGTATCTGGTATGCACTGGATGCCTCGTTACAACGATTTAGCAGCACTTGTATACTCTGCAAATAGTTATGATGTAAATACTACAATTGTAGGTGGCAAAGTTCTTATGAAAGACAAAGAATTGCTTACTATTGATGAAGAAAAACTTCGCGCAGAAATCACTAAGGCTCAAGCGTATTTCAGTAACTAATATTAGTAAAAATTATATCTGTAACAGATTTGCTTTTTGCTGTCTATTGTAGTATTTTTCAGGTTTGTATTTAAATAATATAAGTTTGTATGCGAGGTACTGCTATGCTAAAAAGAATACTTCAATACCTTTCACTTTGTATGGCCTTAGTTAGTTTATTGATATTAGCTGGTTGTAGTAGTAATAGTGCGTCTTCTCAGTCTAAAGGACCTGAAGGGGAATGGATTGCTTACTCAGGCTATACCGTTCAAAATGTAGTGAGTGCTGTTGACACGCCTATTTTTACGATGAATCTTACAGCTCGAAATGATAGTAAGACGATTTATACTGCAGATATGAAAGCTTATAATTATCAATATACGACGCCTGAAAAGAGACCTGTAATTGAATCTACTCAAATGGTAGGGGATATAAAGGAAGCTCGTCTAAATTATATTACAGCACTTACACTTGTAATGAGTGCTAACGATATAGTAGGTAACGCAGATAGCTCGAATTTAAATACAATTAAGATGGATATTAGGGACATACCCAATACTGATCTTATTTATGATTCAAAAACAGATACTATTAAATTTATGGATCAAACCTTTAAACGAGTTAGCGATACGAACAATTTACAATCATTGGCCGATGCATATAAGAAAGACCTTCAAGTAGCTTCTAATAAATATTTAGAAGAGATTGGGAATGCAGCAAATCCTAAAACAAAATTTATAACAACCTATAACTTTGATGACTCTATCATTAAAGACAATAAGAAATGATTTATAAAAGAAAACCCACTTCTATTATGATATATTCCTTTATTAGATACTTAATAAAGGGGGGATATATCATATGGAGTGGGTTTATTTTGTAATGTTTTATTTTTAATGTTATTTTATTACTTTCACCAAGAACATTGGTACAGGAATATAAAATTCATCTTCTTCACTGTAAATACGAGGTCCTACTGTGGAATCAATGGTGACAGAGCTAGCACCTAATTTTGTGAGCACTTCTTTGTCCCATTGAGGACGTGTGTAGGATGAAATTTCAAGCATATGATAAATAGTATGGCATCGCTCTTTTAACTCATTGCTTACATGTTCATGGGCATGATGTACGGATTTCGGCAAATCATGATGATTGCGAGCATATTCCGCATCATAATTGAGGATTAAACCGCCTGGACGAATGATACGTAACCATTCAGCATAGGCTTTATCTGGATGTGGTAAATTCCATGTTACATTGCGGGCTACAACAATATCAAAGGTATTAGAATCAAAGCTGAGATTTTCTGCATCCATAACGGAGAAGGTAGCATCACAATCAAGGGATTCTGCCAGTTGATTTGCTTCGTCTATCATATTAGGCGTAATATCGATGCCGTGCACTGTATGTCCTAGTTGAGAGAGGATAATACTAAAGAAGCCTGCACCACAACCAATATCTAATATACGTAAAGAGCGATCAGAATCAAAGATATGACTCGTTAGTTCATCTCTCCATAATTTAAGTTTAGGGCTCTCTAATTCTTTAGCTCGTAAGGCTCCAAAATCGTGAGCTCGATCTGTCCAATAGGATGTAATAAATTCTTTATCGTCCTTCATAGGATGGTTGTGTTCAAAAATATCGTTCATACGTAAAATCTCCTCATATTCTATAGTGTTTATAGTACCATAAAATATGAATAAACTATACAGCAAAAATCACATTTATACTATAAATACATAGGGGTTGATATGTTATAATAATTTTATATTTTGTTTAATGAAAGGCAGGGCTATGATATTACAAACTGGACAACGTACAGATATACCTGCCTTTTATGGTCAGTGGCTAATTAATCGTATACATGAAGGTTACGTAGATGTTCAAAATCCTTATAATCCACTACAAGTAACGCGTTATACTATTAACCACGAAGTAGTAGATGGTATTGCTTTTTGTACGAAAAATCCATTGCCATTTATACCATTACTAAATGAAATTAAAGATTATCGACAATATTGGCATATGACCATAACCCCTTACGGACGTGATATTGAGCCCTATGTACCACAATATGAGGCTGTAATAGAAGGTTTTAAACATATTTCTAATAATCTTAACCATCAGTCTATGGTGTGGCGCTATGATCCAATCATTTTAACTAATGACTATACAACAGATTTTCATTTTGAAAGCTTTTATAAAATGGCAAAGTCCTTAATGGGCTATACCGATACAGTTATTGTTAGTTTTTTAGATATCTTTGATAAAGTAGCTCATAATTTTCCTGAAGGTTATAGACCAAGTTTAGCTATTCAAAAGAAGATCATTAAAGAATTAGTATCTATAGCTCATTCTCATCATATGATACTTAAAACCTGTGGAGAAGGGGATGTTTTCAAAGAATTAGGTGTTAATACGGAGGGCTGTCTTACACTAGACTGTTATGAACGAGCTTGGAACATAACATTAAAAGCACCGAAACGAACACCAGCTAGACCTGAGTGTAATTGTTATTTACATGGGGATATTGGCGCTTATGATAGCTGTAGTCACTTCTGCCGTTATTGTTATGCCAATACGAATCAAGCTGCAGTTCGTCAACATCGAATGGAACATGATCCAAATTCTAGCTTACTAATTGGCACACTTTCAAAAACAGCAATTATTAAAGAAAGTACCGAAAAGAGCTGGGTTGTAGACGAAACTTTTACACAAGAGAGCCTATTTTAACTAGAAATACGAGGAATTACGAAACTCAAATAGTTGACGTATCGTGTAAAATATAAACAAAAGGGTTGGGGCACCTAAAGAATATAAGAGAGTTAAACGATTTTTAACTGTTTATGTATTATTACAAGGAGGTGGATTATGATCACCTATAAAACTGACAGTAAAGCAGCCTTACAATCATCTGAATCGTCTATGCCAGTACTAGCTATGTGTTACGATTTTGATAAAACCTTAACCCCTGATGATATGCAGGCACAAGGTTTTATTCAATCTGTTGGCTATAACGAAGAGCAAATTAAACAGTTCTGGCAAGAATCGAATGAATTAGCTAAAAAGAATGATATGGATAATAACTTAGCCTATATGTACAAGATGATTCAAGAAGCAGTAGGTCATTTCTATGTAACGAAAGAAAAGCTTATGGAATATGGCAATCAAGTAGAACTATACGAAGGCGTTCGTACTTGGTTTGAACGTATTCGCGACTATGGCTTAGAACATGGTGTACGCATTGAGCATTACATCATTTCGTCGGGCTTAAAAGAAATGATTGAAGGTACTGAAATGGCTAAAGAGGGGGCTTTCACCAAAATCTATGCTAGTGCATTCTTGTTTGATGATAAAGGCGTAGCTGTATGGCCTGCACAAGCTATTAACTATACAAATAAAACACAGTTTTTATTCCGCATACAAAAAGGGATTCTAGATATTAATGACACAGGCGTTAATGATTATATTAAGCCTGAAAATCAACGAGTGCCGTTCCGCAATATGATTTATATCGGAGATAGCGATACAGATATTCCATGCATGAGCCTTGTAAATGCCAATGGCGGTCATTCCATAGGTGTGTATGATCCTATTAAAAAGGATAAAGATAAGGTCTATAAAATGATGCGTCATCACCGTATCCGGTATTATGCACCAGCAGATTATTCAAATGGTTCAAAGCTAGATACCTTAGTAAAGCAAATTATACGTAAAACAGCAGCCTACGAAGTATTAGAAGGCGAATATATTCATTGTAAATACGAAGCAGAGGAGTAATATGGATAAATCTAAATTAACTAGCGAATGGATTCAAACATTTAACAGATTAGGTTCTGAAGGCAAATTAAAACCTACCGTACCATACCATGATTTATTTAACCGTAAAGAACTAAAAGGATTCCCTTTGCATACATTGCCTATGTGGACTGTAAACTTCCCAACAGGTCATATTACATGTTGTGACCCTTTGGTAACGTTACCTAATAAACCAGACACGTATATTAGAACGGTAGAACCAGGTACGTATTTGTTAGAAACAAAAATAATTGAAATGGAACCTAATGAATATCGATATGTAGCTAGCCGTATTGTTTTTAGTGGTAATGAGCCTGTGAACTACGAATTAGCATTAAAAGGTACAGAAGATTTAACAGATCTCGATGATGGTGAAAGCTATATTGGATTCCCTGTAGATTCTGGTCTTGCTACAGTAGTTGATGCTGAAACAATTGAGACCTACAGAAAGTTTTACGATCAATGGCATACTAACTATCCGGATAAGAACATTTACGATGATTACTATAGCGATTTATTCCAATTAAATGCTATGGCATATCCTCAATACCAACGCTCTAAAGGGGACTGGATTAACTTTACAATTCCTGAAACCGAATTGACTGTGCCAATGATTCAATCTGGCTTTGGTGATGGTTTATACCCTGTATACTGGGCATTTGATAAAGATGGGCAAATCTGCCAATTGATTATGGAATATATTGATTGCAGCGAAGCATATCAATAATTTAATCTAGCGATATATAAAGATATATAAAGCTTGATAACTTAATAACATACTAAAAAAGACGCTTAGATTACTAAGCGTCTTTTATATATTTCTATATAATTGTAAGGTCTAAATACCAAAAATCCAGTTTACGAATACACGTAGGATACTAAGACCTACAATGATTTCTGCTAGAAATCTTAAAGAACCTTCCATACCATTACCTAAATGTTTTAAACTGCCAATTTTAGCTTTACTTACGATATCACACCAGCACATATAATACCTCCATGAGAGTTAATATGAGTAAATTACATAATTTATATGCTTATTTTACAACGTTATATCAAAAATTTCAATATGTATTTAAAATTAAATAATAATAATTCTACACATATATCTATAATAGTAAAACTGTAGTAACCATAGATCCTCGTAAAATAAGGATTATTAAGTGTTAAGTTGCTTTGATATATATTAAAACTATATAAGACTTATAGAAATAAATATAGGATAATACAGTATCATTTTTATATGAAATCTCAAAGGTTATATAAGAGTTTATATAAGTCTAAGGCATAGGCCGAAGACATAGGATTTATTGACATATAGTCATTTTTATTGATTATTATAGTTGGAAGATAAATAAACTAGGATATAGATATAAAGGCTTATTTTTATTTGTTTGTATTTTACTTCCGATAACGATATATTATCGGAAGTAATTATAACAAGAAAATTGGGCCTGAATGGCCCAATCCCTTATGTTATATGTTTTTTTAGCTTATTAAGCTTATTTACGTTTAAATGTATATGGTTCGTATTCTACATCATTATGGCGATTAGTCCACCAGTTCCAACCAATTCTTGCAAGCTTCCATGCAATGAAGCCTACGATAATTCCCAATACTAAGCCTGTTAATACATCTGTTGGATAATGTACAAATAGATATACTCTAGAAAATGCTACTACTAATGACCCAAGTAATGCTATAATTCCCAAATATCGCTTCTGAGGCGCTATTTGGCTCAAGCCTAGGTAAATGGTCATGGCTGATGCAAATGAACCAAAACTATGGCCTGACGGGAATGAATAACTACTAGCTTTTGGTAATGCAGACTCTAATGGTACTGTTACATTAGGAAAATCTACAAATGGTCTTAAACGAGCCACATTAGGTTTTAATCCTTGGTCACCGATGATGAATACAAATCCTAATGCAATTATTATAGCTACGCCTAATACACGATATTTTTTCTGTAACATCAATAATAAGGCAATTACAATCCATAAGGCACCGCTGCCAGTAATTTTTGAAATAAATGCCATAATAGGTGTTAAAAAACTATATACAAGGTGATCATGTACATAGAAGATTAAAGAGTGATCAAATTGTAAGATTGTGTCCATAGCTTCCTCTTCTATTTTGTTAAATGATAATTAGTGAGAATGGATGAATGTAGATTATATCCTTAATATTCTTTATTGGATTCTTAGATATTTTATACTATGTATATATCGCTTTCTCATTTACATCCAAATAATAGCCTAAACTATTTATACATCATGGTCAATAGCTTAGGCTATATTTAATAAAATCTTTAATTATGATTTCTTTTTGTCCGGTTTTTTCGGTGGATTTGGTGGTGCTGCAGGTGTTGCAGGCATTGTAATAATCGTATCTACTGGATCATATACGGACTCAAAGGAATCTGTTTGCGTTACCCAGTTACCATAGGTAATGGTTCTATACGTATTCATTGTTAAACCTACATGCCCCTCCTGCACTTCTTTTTCTTTTAATGAAGGATCTACCCTAGTGATAGTTTTGTTAGGAATTTCGCCATAGTCTCCTACAGAAATAGAAACATTTTTAGGCTTATCTTGAGCCGTACCTATAATATAGATCGTTAACGTTCCGTTGTTCATAACACTAAGGATATAAATAGATTGTTGATAAGGATTTCTAAACTTAAAGTCTAAATAGCCCCAAGCTACTGTAGCATCACGACCAGCTTGAATATATCCTACTGGCTCAAAGTGTGGTGTACGCTCGATAATATTCATACCGGATAGTAAAGCTGTATTAAATATGGTAGAACTTACTTGGCAAATGCCACCGCCAATACCTGGAACTAATTTACCATCAATCATAACAGGTGCATCATCATAGCCCGCCTCTGCAGTACGTTCACCTACAACATCGTTAAAGGAGAATTGTGCACCTGATTTAATTAGGGTACCGTTTATTTTATCAGATGCTAATTGGATATTATGGGTTCTGCTTTCATTACCAGGATCATACTCTGTAGTGTAAGAAGCTAATACCGTATTTAAAGATTTTAAATCGGCATCACTTACTTTTACAGTATTCTGTGTAGTAAATACCATAGATAAGGAATTAATACTATCACCGGACTGTAAATCATCTTTTAATTTCTTTAGCGTAGCATCAATATCAATACGTTTACCTTCTTTAGCCGCATGAAATACAACTTGTCCATTCTCAAGCGTTAGATATGCATCATGTCCTGGTGTATCAATTGTTTTAGCCAATTCACTTAGATAGGTTTTACCTTTTACCTCATCAAGCTTATATTGTGGCTTAAAATGATGACCGTAGAATAAGGCATTAAATCGATTTGAAAGTAGTGTCCATATATCATCTTCATAGCCATATGTAGAAATAGCTTTTACCATAGCATCTGAATCGATTTGGATCCCTAAATCATGATAGGTAGCTTGTTGTTTTTTATTATTGCCCATATCAATAGATATAGTTTGAGGGATTTTACTATTTAACTCTTGTAAGCGAGCCTGTAATTCATTCTTAGGTGTATTAGATAGATCTGTATCATTGTAATATACACCATAAGAAATATTTTCTGTTGGAATGTATGAACAGCCGCTCGTCCCTAAGAGAACAAGCATAGTTCCTACTAAAATATATTTCTTCGTCATTATTTATAAAATCTCCCGAATTAGTTATCATATTCTCTAATTATAGCATATTACTGTCTAATGTATGGTACAATTATATTGATAATTTTAGGGTAAGGGTGAACTATGTCAAAGTCTAAAGAGCAACAGAAACATTTCTATTTGCGCAATAATGATGCGCTTATGAATAGCACTAAGTTGTCTATGAAAGCAAAACAAAGCATATTATTATCTAAGGCTGAAAATACTGTTGATGCGTACGAATCGGATTGGGACGATTTCGTAGATTGGTGTACCTATCAAAAGGTATCTTATTTTCCAGCCACACCAGAAACCATAGTAAACTATATAAATGATCTAGCTGATTATGCTAAGGCAAATACAATCTCTCGTCGTATTAGCGCTATCTCAGAGAATTATAATGCTTCTGGACATCGGGATAATCCATGTATGGCACCAATTGTAAAACAAGCGTTACGCGGGATTAGACGTTTAAAAGGTACATTTCAACAAGGTAAAACACCAGTACTATTAGAGGATATTGAAGATATTCTAGATTGTATGACTAAACTAGATGTACCCGAATTACAGTTATTACGAGATAAGGCTATTCTTTTAATTGGTTTTATGGGTGCTTTTCGTCGTAGTGAAATTGCAGCTATTACAGTAGAACATCTACAGTTTTCTCCACAAGGTGTTGAAATCTTTGTACCATCCTCAAAAGCAGACCAAGAAGGTCAAGGTGCTGTTGTAGCGATTCCTCATCTATCTGGTTCTCCTCTAGACGCAGTACGTGCCCTACAGCAATGGTTACGTGCCTCTGGTATTACTGAAGGGCCTGTATTTAGAGGTTTTACTAAAAATATGTCACTTCGTAAAACAGCCATATCCGATAAAATGATTGCAGAAATTGTAAAGAAATATATTTCTCTCATTGGTCTTGATCCAACTATGTATGGTGCCCATAGTTTACGTCATGGCTTTGCAACCACTGCCGCAGCTTATGGTGTGGAAGAACGTAATATTATGAGACAAACACGTCATCATAGTGTTAACATGGTTCGCCGTTATATTAATGAAGCCAATAAGTTTGTCGATAATCCTATTTCTACAATTTTTGAAAAACGATTTAGATGATAATTATAGATCAATTGATTAAGACAATATCTATAAATCGTATAATAACATATATTAGATAACAAAAAGCAGCTATCTCTATTGAGTAGCTGCTTTTTCGTGTGGGTTATACCCATATATATTTAGTTTTGAGCCACATAGTCCAAAGCTCTAACTGGACTATCAGAATTATGTGCTGGTACCTTTAATACTGTACCAGGTACAAGTGTACCAGAATCACTAATGTTGTTGAGTTCTTTCATGGCATATACCATTTCTCGAACATCCATATCTTTATGAGCTGTACGAGCTGCAATATCCCACATAGTATCGCCTGCTTGTACCTTTACTTCACGTACTGCATGTGTATTTGTAGCTGTTACAGGATTTGTCATATTATAGCCGAACAAGATTGTTAAGCACATTCCTACCATCATCAATATATTTTTCATCTCATACCTCACATTTAAATCGAACATAATATCTGAGAACATTTGTTTGTTTACATGCTTATATTAGCACACGAACGAATGTTCGGTCAAGTGTTTTAGAACAAATGTTTGCAAAAACTTTTAAAATTGCCTATAATAGGTATATAAGATTAATAATTATCTTATGTATTTATTATATAGTACAAATGAGTAAATTTTTCCACATATATATATTGATATTATTTTGACGTTACATTGACTATGGAGGTTTATCGTGAGACGCCCTGCTACAGATATTAATACAAAACAGCGCCGTATATTAGATTTTATTAAGGACTCTTTACATAATGAATATCGTTGTCCTACTGTTCGAGAAATCTGTACGCATGTAGGCCTTAGTTCTACTTCTACTGTGCAATCTCACTTGAATGCTCTTGAAAAGTTTGGTTATATTAAGCGTGATCCTAATAAAAATCGCGCTATTACAGTATTAGAGGATACAAAACCTTCTATTTCTGTAGACGGTAATGAAACATCTAGTTCTGATAATTTTGAATTCTTAGGGGCTGGATTAAAACAAGTTCCTCTTATTGGTACTGTACAAGCAGGTATGCCTATTACAGCGGTAGAAAATTTAGAGTCTACTCTTACATTACCTGTTCAATTAACTGGTGATTCTGACTGCTTCTTACTACGTGTTCAAGGCGAATCCATGATGAATATTGGTATGTATGAAGGTGATATGCTCATCGTACGCCATCAAAATACGGCTAATAATGGTGATGTAGTTGTAGCACGTATTGATGACGAAGCTACAGTAAAACGTTTTTATAAAGAAAATGGACATATTCGTTTACAACCAGAAAATGATGATTTCGATCCAATCATTGTAGATGATTGTCATATTGAAGGTCTTGTCATTGGTCTTGTACGAGATAGAATATAGAAAAAACCGGCAACTTATGGTTGCCGGTTTTTTATTGTATCTATTAAGTTTATATATTATGTTAAACTATATTAATATTTACAATTTGAACTTGCTCATATTCTCGTATTCCAGATGCATTCAATAGGTCTGTATCAATAGTAATGCTCCCTACATAAAAAACAGAAGCTATATTAAATAGCTCCTGTTTTTATTTTATTTTACATATTCTGTTAAAGCTTTATCAATATATGCTGCTTCTTCGGCACTAGGGTCACACATTGGCAAATTAAATACGCCAGCAGGTAAACCTATTTTACGGACTGCATATTTAACAGGAATAGGATTTGTAGTAATAAACATAGCTTTTATGATATCCGCTAAGCTTTGATGAATACGAAGTGCTTCGTGATTATGACCAGATTCATAAGCTTGAATCATAGCATTCATATCTTTTCCTGCTACATGAGAAACTACGGATACAACACCACATGCACCTACAGATAGCATTGGCAATGTAAGACCATCATCTCCACTATATACCATGAAGTCATCCTCAGGCATTAAGCGTTTAATTTCAGATGAAATCATAAGATTGCCACTGGCCTCTTTAATCGCGCATACATGTGGATACTCACTATGTAATTGTGCTAGTGTTGTTGGGAAAATGCCTGTTCCTACACGGCTTGGTACATTATACACCATGATTGGCAGTGTAGTAGCCTCTGCAATAGCTTTAAAGTGTAAGTATTGACCTTGTTGATTTGGCTTATTGTAGTAAGGTACTACAACTAATAAACCATCGATTCCATCAATTTTAGATACTTCTTTTACAAAGTCTACAGAAGCTTTTGTGTCATTTGAACCTACATTAGCAATAATGGAACCTTTATGACCACATTCTTTAGCGATAGCTGTAAATAATGCTAATTTATCCTCTTTTGACATGGATGGATTTTCCCCTGTTGTACCGCATACAACGAGTCCATCAGATCCATTATCTAATAAATGATGAGCAATAGCTACACTATTTTCTATGTTAAGGGATCCATCATTATTAAATGATGTAATCATAGCCGTTAATACTCGACCAAAGGTTTTCATATCTGTCCTCCCCTTGATAGATTAAAATGCTTGTTTTTCTACCAAGTACTCAGCAATTTGCAACGCATTAAGTGCTGCACCTTTACGAATTTGGTCCCCTACAATCCAAAAATTCATACCTTTGTCGTTATATAAATCTTTACGAATACGACCGATTTCACAGTCATTTTGATTAGACGTATATAATGGCATTGGATAAATTTGTTCTGCAGGATTATCTTTTACTTGTAAACCTGGGAATTTTTCACATGCTGCTTTGAAAGCTTCTACAGAAACTGGTTCAGCTGTTTCTACTAAAACAGATTCAGAGTGGGAACGATATACTGGAACACGTACAGTAGTTGGTACTACTTGAATTGTGTCATCATGAAGAATTTTTTGTGTTTCATGGACCATTTTCATTTCTTCTTTTGTATAATCATTGTCCAAGAATACATCAATTTGTGGCAACAGGTTAAATGCTACAGGATAATGTTTAGGTGCAGATCCTGTTGGCAATAAATTTGCAGTCATTTCTTCGCCAGCAGTATATTGTTTTACTTGATTTTCAAGTTCTTCAATACCCTCTTTACCAGCACCTGATACTGCTTGATATGTACTTACAACGATGCGTTTAATTGGAGAAATATCATGTAGTGGTTTTAAACCTAAGCTCATAATAATAGTAGAGCAATTTGGGTTAGCAATAATACCTTTATGTTTTAAGATATCTTCTGGATTTACTTCAGGTACAACTAGAGGTACTTCAGGATCCATACGGAATGCACTAGAGTTATCGATAACAATTGCACCACGTTTAGCTGCTTCTGGTGCTAATGTTTTAGAAATAGAACCACCTGCAAATAAAGCGATATCAATATTTTCAAAGGATTCTGGTTTTGCTTCCTCTACTACATATGTTTTTCCATTCACTGTAAGTTCAGTACCTGCAGAACGAGCAGATGCCAACAATTTTAAATTTTCATATGGGAAATTACGCTCTTCAATAAGTGTAATAAATTCAGCACCTACTGCACCAGTAGCACCAAGAATTGCAACATTAGGTTTTTTCATTACTATATCTCCTTGCTCTAATATTATAAATAATGCTCTAAGCCGTAAGTTAAACCAGTTTTAGTACTAATTTTTTTACATGCTAATACTACACCTGGCATAAAGGAAAGTCGGCTTAAACTATCGTGACGAATTGTTAACGTTTCATCATAGCCACCAAATAGTACTTCTTGGTGAGCTACGTAACCAGGTAAACGAACGCTGTGGATTGTTACGTCATCAACCTTAGCGCCACGAGCACCTGGTAAACTTTCACGAGTCAAATCCTCATCAGGCGTTGCATTCGCCACTTGTTTAGCTTCGTTAATTAATTTAGCTGTTAAAATAGATGTACCAGATGGGGCATCGTATTTATGGTTATGATGTAGTTCAATAATCTCTACATTAGGGAAATATGGTGCCAATTCTGCAGAAACCTTCATCATCATAACTGCACCAAGAGAGAAATTAGGTGCAACAAGGCAGTTTGCATTATTTTGGCGACCAATAGCATCTAATTCGTCACGTTGTTCCGCAGTTAAACCTGTAGTACCAATAACTACATGAATACCTGCAGATAACATTTTTTTAGCATTTTCATAAATAACAGCAGGATTTGTAAAATCTACAATTACATCAGGTTTATTAGTACCTAGAACCTCATCGATGGAGGCATTCATTGTAATTCCTAATTGTTCGATGCCTGCTACGGAGCCTACATCTTGACCTGCCTTAGTAGGATCGATGCCGCCTACTAATGTTAATTCAGGATCATTATGTACTGCTTTGACTACTTCGCGGCCCATTTTACCGCCAGCGCCATTTACCATTACTCGAATCATATATACCTCCAAAAAAGCCAGTGGATGCATCCACTGGCCTTATAGTTTATATAGCTTATAACTGTTACTAAAAGCTCAATGATAGCACTCCACCAATTCAAATTGATGACAGTCGTCCATTTATTAAATAGACAACCAGAACGATGAGTCGCAATCACCGAACTTCGGCAAGCATCCCTTTTATCATGGATCAATGCATGCCTACTCCTCATGATTACTATTTATACTCGCACCTCTATCAACATATTCACTTAATACTATTAGTATAAGTAATTATGCGATTTTAGTCAATTAAAATGGGCAATTAGTTCTTTAGCTGCTGCTAATGTTGTTGACGACATACCTCGACCAGACATCATGGAAGCGATTTGCGTAACTCGTTCATCCTCATTAAGTACAGATAATGTTGAAATTGTACGGTCATCTTGCTCTATTTTAGATAAGTGATAATGTTGTTTTGCAATACTTGCTGTTTGAGGTAAATGAGTAATACAGAATACTTGATTAGTTTTAGATAGATGTAGAATCTTTTCAGCTACTTTTAACGCTATATCTCCACTGATACCAACATCGATTTCATCAAATACCATTGTTTTGAAAGTGTCAGTACGGAATACAGATTTAAAGGCTAGCGCAATACGAGCCAATTCACCACCAGAGGCTACCTTGTGAAGTGGTAACAATTGTTCCCCTTTATTGGCGGAGAATAGTAGTTCAATAGATTTTGCTCCTAAAGGAGATAATCCTTCACCATCCTCTATATGGAATTCAATATCCCCTTTAGGCATACCTAAATCTACTAATTCTTGATGTAATGCAACAGCTATAACTTTTGCATTTTTTAGGCGTATGTCACGTAAAGCTGTTAAAGCTTCTTCTGCGACTTTTTGAGCTTTATCTAAACGAGCCTCTAATTCATCTTGAGCAAATACGAGGCCTTCAAGCTCCTCTAAACGAGCTTGTGCTTTTTCTTCGTATGCTAGAATTTCTTCTATGGTTTCACCATATTTTTTCTTTAACCCATAAAGTAATGTGTCACGATCTTGGCAATACTTGTAGCGCTCTTCATCATAGCTGATAGTATCTCTGTAGCGATCTAATGATTGGGCTGCTTCCTCTAATTGAAAATAAGCAGAATCAACCATTTCAGATACTTCCTTTAATTCACTATCATACTTTACAAGATCATTAACCTCTACCTTGATAGAGTTAATAGTGTCTAGTAATGGTTGGCGTCCATTATAGAAGGCGTCATAACAAGAACCTAATACCTTATCAATATGCTCAAAGCTATCAAGACGCTTTAATTCTTCTGCAATAGAGACATCCTCACCCATAGTGAGACCGGCTTCTTCAATTTCATCAATTTGGTATCGTAGCATATCGAGCTCACGCGCTCGTTCAGACATATTTTCTTGTAAGTGATCCACATCTTGTTTAGCTTGCTTATATACTTTATAGGCATCTAAATAGGCCTTATAAGCTACTTGTCCTTCTTTATTATACGTATCCAAATATTCATGATGAGTATCTGCATCTAACAATCGTTGATTGCTATATTGACCATGAATATCTGCTAAATGTTGACCAATTTCTTTTAATGCTTTTAATGGTATAGGTTGATCATTAGCTAAGATAGTAGATTTACCATTGCGATTAAATGAACGGGAGAGAATTAATTCCCCTTCTTCAACCATAATATTTTTAGATTCTAATAGTTCTTGTATACTTTGGTGATCGGCAATATCAAAGATTCCATCTATAACAAAACTATCTTTACCGTGACGAATGAACTCGCTGCTTGCGCGTTCTCCCAAAAGGATACTAAAGGCATCCATTAATATGGATTTCCCTGCCCCAGTTTCGCCGGTAAAGATAGTTATGCCATCATTAAATGAAATATTCATTTGCTCAATCAACGCAAAGTTGCGAATGCTCATTTGCGTTAACATCTATTTAGTCCTTCATTAAATCTTGAATTTTAGCTAAAATCGCTGGAACTTCAGCTTCAGATCTTGCAATTAACAAAATTGTATCATCACCAGCTAATGTACCAATAATTTCAGACCATTTTGCATGGTCAATAGAAAATGCTACGGATTGAGCTGAACCAGGAATTGTATGTAATACAACTTGATTCAAGCTATGATCTACCTTAATTAGAGAATCTTGGAATAATCGATTGATTCGACTACGAGATAGAACTACATTTTCTTCTGGAGATAATGCATATCGATAGTGTCCATCGCCTGTAGGAATTTTGATTAACATCAATTCCTTAATATCACGAGAAACTGTAGCTTGCGTTACTTCAATACCTTCTTCTAATAAGGCCGCTGCTAATTCCTCCTGAGTTTCAATCGCCTTGGACTGCACGATTTCTTTGATTTTGTTATAGCGATAGCGTTTCATTTTGAACTCCCTTTTTTAAACCTTGCACATAAAAGAGAATAGTATCTTTCTGCTATTATTATACCATATATTCATAATTAATATATGGTATAAATTGCATGTCTCATACTAGTTATGCATATTATATTAATATTTAAAATATTGTTAACTTTCTATATATTGATAGCGTATAAACACATATCCTATAGGCTTCATCTATTTATATGAAATTAATAATTTAAAATTAGAAGATTATACATGTATAAATAAAAGCCCCTATAAAGGGGCTTTTACATATTTCTTATGACTTTTATTCATAATGAATAAAGATATATTTCGTTTTATCGTTTTTGCAATATAAATAACTCAGGTGGATTATTGATTTGATTCATTGGATGCCAATGACATACATTATACAATTTTTGTTCTAAATCTGATAAATACGATTTAAGCATCTGCATTTCTTCAAACCCTTCTGTTGTTCCAGGGTAAGCAACAATTGTGATAACTCCAGACTTCGATAATTTTTCTAAGCCTTCATTTATGGCATCAATAGTTTGATGCGGTTTAGTTATAACTTGATGATCACCACCTGGTAAATAGCCTAGGTTAAAGATCATTAAATCAATAACTTCATCTTTTAATTGATTAGCTAATGCACGATCATGGGAGTCATGAATAAATGTTAGACTTACATCTTGTGCTATATCATTTGACTGCAATAACTCTTGGCTGCTATTAATGGCTTTCATTTGAATATCGATGCCATATAGATGACAGCCCTTTTTTGCTCGTTCTGCCAAATATAGTAAATCATGGCCATTACCACATGTTGCGTCTACCACTATATTAGCGTGTTTCATTACTCGATCCCAGATTAAATGTTGAAACTGAACAGCATTGTTAATGTTAATCACAAAATCACCCCACTTGAGATTTTAGTATTACAACAACTCGTCACGACGAGATGCTAGTTTTTTAAATAATGTACCGAAGAAACATTGATCTTTAAAACGTACGAATAAACAATAAACAGGATTAGAGCTTATATGTAGTGTTTCTTTATTGGTAAACGTATAGTCAAATGTACCGTCTATACAGATATGTAATTGTGGTTCACGTTCTGGCATCGTGATTTGGATTGTATCATGCTCTTCTAATACAAGTGAAACACCTTGAATTAGATGTGGCGCTACAGGTGTAACAATAATGGATCTATTATCAGGCTTCATAATAGGACCACCTGCGGATAGATTATATCCCGTAGACCCGGTTGCAGAGGAAATAATCAAACCATCTGAAGGATACATTTGTGTATGTTGATTATTGATGGACATGTTAATACGTGCCATTTTTGCTGGTTCAGCACGGGTAATAACGATTTCATTAATAATAGGTACTAACTCTTCTTCATTACCATTATTTCGGTCAATATATGCATATAAATGTCCACGTTTTTCTATATTATAATCACCATTTGCAATACGTTTAATATGACTTTGCATTTGATGAACTTCAATTTGGTTTAAAAAGCCTAGCTCACCAAGGTTAATACCACAAACAGGTACATTATATGGGTAAATTTGTCTTGCCAAATGGATGATGGTGCCATCACCACCAAAACTAAAGGCAATATCAATTTGTTTAAAGATTTCTGGACGACTTAAAATATGAGTTTCAGGAATCTTAAGTACTCGTGCAGGTGCATCTGATTCGAGATCATCTGGCAAAAATACTTCGATACCTTCATCTTTACAAATATGTGCAGCCATTTTTAGAACTGCCATAATATTGCTTTTCCCCATGTTTGGGAAGAATCCGATACGCATAGTAATCTCCTATAATGAATGGGCTTCTGCAACCACTGTATCAATTAATGCATCATCAATGGCTAAAGCCCCTTCTTTGTACTTTTTAAAATAACCTAAAAACTCAATATTACCTTCCATGCCTTTAATTGGTGAGAACGTTAAGCCGTGAATATATAATCCACAATCGAGAGCAACATGTAAGATACGATGTAAAACTTCTTTATGGATTTCAGGATCTCGCACTATACCGCCTTTACCTACATTCTCTTTCCCCGCCTCAAATTGAGGCTTAATCAAAGCAACAAGAGCTCCTGTATCCTTTAATAAGGTAGTCGCAACTGGCAGAACCTTGTCCAAAGAAATAAATGCTACATCAATAGAAATAAAGTCCACAAGTTCACCAAGTTGCTCAGGTGTAACAGTACGGATATTTTGCTTTTCCATATTAATCACACGCGGATCTTGACGCAATTTCCAAGCTAATTGATTATAGCCTACGTCAATGGCAAAGACTTTAGAGGCACCATTTTGTAGGGCGCAATCTGTAAAACCACCTGTGCTAGCACCAATATCAACCATAACAGCATCCTGTAAGTTGATAGGATATGTTTGAATAGCTTTTTCTAACTTTAATCCACCGCGACTAACATAAGGCAACGTATTACCCTTTACTACAATATTGGCATCTACAGGAATTTTTGTACCTGCTTTATCAATACGCGTAGTATCCATGAAGATTTGGCCAGCCATTATGGCCGCTTTTGCCTTTTCTCTACTTTCAAAAAGTCCTCGGTTAACGAGGAGTATGTCTAAACGTTCTTTACTGCTCATATAACACCATTATAAATATAATAAAATTGAACACATGCAACAAGAATACCGAGGATTAATCCTCCAAATACCTCTATTGGTGTATGTCCTAATAATTCTTTTAAGGCCTCTTTACGAGTAATGACAACAGGTATGTTTTTCTTTGTAAAATAATCTACAATTTGATTTAGAATTTGAGCTTGACGCCCAGCTTCTAATCGCACCCCAGATGCATCATACATAACTACAATAGAAAATACTAAGGATAGAATAAATAGATCCGAAGCCCCACTTTTTAGATATATAGCCGTAGTTGTAGCGATTACAAAGGATGTATGGGAACTGGGAAATCCCCCAGAGCCCACAAGGCGTTCTGGACAAAATTTACCATGCCGAACTAGTTGCCATACAAATTTGATAGCCTGCGCAGTAAACCATCCCCAAAATGCAGCTTGCGCTATGTAGTTGTGTGCTATTTGTGGTAATATATCAATCATTATTTATACCTTCTTCAGGTAATACCAATTAATTAGTTCGTTCTAAAAGATAATCAATTAGAGCAGATAATATAGATGTATCATAAGAAACAGAGTTTAATGCATCGTGAGCTTGTTTGCCAACTAATAGGGCTTGCTCTTTTGCTCCTTCTAAACCAAGCAAAGATACATACGTCGATTTATGTTGTCGAATATCACTACCAGGAGTCTTTCCTAATTCTTCAATAGTTCCAGTTACATCTAGAATATCATCAGTAATTTGGAATAACAATCCTAAACAATTAGCATATTCCATAAGCGCTGTTCGAGTAGTCGTATCTGCATTGCCTAAAATAAGGCCTAATTCTACTGACGCATTAAATAATGCACCCGTTTTTCCACTGTGCAAAACCTTTAACTCTTCTAGTGGGATATGCTTATCTTCACTGAGCATATCGAAGGCTTGACCACCGACCATACCTTCCGGGCCTGCTGCAGCAGCTACACATTGAATAGCATCTATTTTTTGCTGAGGCGTAGCAGTTTTATTCTCAGTCATTAGTTGAAAAGCATAAGTTAATAAACCATCACCAGCTAGAATAGCCATACCTTCACCATAAACTTTATGATTTGTTAAATTACCTCTGCGATAATCATCATTATCCATAGCTGGTAAATCATCATGTACTAAGGAATATGTATGGATACACTCCATGGCGCATAGAAACTCCTTATAATCAGCTGGATTTTTATGAAGCATTTCTAACACAGCTTTAGATAAGATTGGTCGGATTCGCTTGCCGCCTTGCATTAAGCTATAACTCATGGATTCATAAAGAGGTTTAAATTCTTGATTTGGGCTACTTAAGACCTCACCTAACCATTGTTCAATATGTTGTTTGCTAGACCCTAAATAATCTTTGAACATAGAATCTCCTTATTCGCTGATGCGGACTTCTTCGATAATTTGTTGAACTTCATTTTCAACCGAATCGAGCATTTCTGCACATTCTTTTACTAATGTTAAGCCCTTTTTATATTGAGTTAAGAGTTCAGAGATGGTCATATCACCATCGTCTAATTGTTTCACAATATCCTCTAAGGCTTTATATTTCTTTTCATAATTTTTTAGTGATGCGGCCATCTTTGTGCGCCTCCTTTACCGTAGCATTCACATAACCATCAGCAAGTGTAACTCGTATATCATCCTTTGGATGTAATTGAGTAACAGACGTTATAGGTTTATCATTATGTTCAACCTTTGCAAACCCTTTTACCATCATTTGTAATGGATTTAGAGATTCTAATTGTTGAGCTAATAATGCTAAACTATGTTTCTCTGTATTGCATCGTTCTTTTGTAGCATTAGTTAATGATTGTGAAAGCTCTTGTAAATGCGTTTTCTGTTTATGCAAAAATTGTAGAGCTGGAATACCTAATTTACGATTAAAGAGCAATGTTAAATCTGTACGTTTCTGTTGTAATGTATAACGTATAAACTCGTGTAGGTATTCTTCTTTTTCTGTTAATTGATCTTGTAGTGTAATGATAGGAAGTACAGCCATTTCTGCAGCGTGACTTGGCGTTGCTCCACGAGCATCTGCTACATAATCACATAAGGTATAATCTGTCTCATGACCTACTGCTGAGATTACCGGTGTATTAGCAGTATAAATAGCCTCTACAACTGCTCTATCATTGAAACACCATAAATCCTCCATAGATCCGCCACCACGACCAACGATGATAAGGTCTACCTCTGGGTCAGCATCAGCCGCTGCTATTCCTTTAGCTATAACAGGTCCTGCTGTATTACCTTGGACAGGAACGGAGAACAATTTAAATCGAACTAATGGGTTTCGTCTTTCACTGACATGTAAAATATCATGTAATACGGCGCCAGATTGAGATGTAACAATCCCTATGCAACTTGCCATATACGGTAAATTTTGTTTATGGCTATCATCAAAGTATCCTAAGGCAGTTAATTCTCGTTTTAAAGCGTCAAATTCAAGCTGTAATGGGCTTTTAGAACCTATTTGCATATCGGATGCAATGAGATTTAAACGGCCCATTTTATTGTAAAAATTAACAGATGCTTTTACAGTTACTAATAGACCATTTTGAATGGCATTAGCCAACCCTTTTTGCATAACAGTGCTAGACCACATGGTAACATCAATAGCGGCTTCTTCATCTTTTAAAGAGAAATACATATGACCACTACTATGACGCTTTGCATTAATAATGGTGCCGCTAACATAAAGATTCTTAAGTAGATATTCACGGTCTAAGGTGCGCTTTATAAGATTGTTTAATTGTGTAATGGTTAATACATTCACGATTATCCTCTAGTTTCCTCTAAAAAAGCAGCGCCAAAAGCATTGCCAGTGGCATTATCAACAGAAAATTGTGGCTGTGCCACGTGTAATGTAATGTGATTACGTCTACAATAATGATCCATACGATGACGAAGTATACTATTGCTCATTACACCACCAACGGCAATTAATGTTTTAACAGGTTTATTTTTTAAATGATAGTTAATCATTTTTTCTAGTGCATTTCCAATAGAGGTGAATACAGCTCGCGATAGATTAAATTTTTCTATATCATTCATGGAATCACTAATGCGTCGCATAGCCGCACTACATGGCCCAGCAAAGCTTATCCAACCTTCTTTTACAGAAGATGGTAATGGTTCATATTCTGTAGTTTGTAATGCTAATGCCTCTAGATGCTTACCTGCAGGAAATGGCAAACCCATTGCAACACCAATACGATCTACATATTGACCGCCTTGTAAATCCTTAGAGCCGCCAATAATGTGAGACTCAAATATGCCTTCTCCTTTATAATGACAATATACGAGCTCCGTAGTACCACCTGATAAATGAAGTGCTAAAAATGGATCTTTAGGAATTGTTTTTAGTTCTCGAAGGGCAGCTAAAATATGATTTTCTTGATGTGCAAAAACTTGTAAAGGTACATTCATCATATGACTTAGAGATTGACCATACCCTAGCCCTACCATAAAGGCTGGCATATAGGAATTTTCCTCACGTCTAGGAAAACCACTAACACCGACACCACTAATTGGTAGTTGTGGCAATTCAGATATCAACTTAGGCAATGCCCTTGTATGTTGAAAGACCATATTTGATTGTTGTAGTCCTCGCTCACCCTGTTTGACCTCTAATATTTTGCGGGCTTCCCCAACCATTTGAAAGTCGCTATCTATAATGGCACAACTTGTAGTGTAGCAACTAGTATCAATGCCTAAGTAATATCGTTTCATTATTTACTCTTATTATATGCATCTAGAATTGCATTAATTAATTTATAAGAAGAATCAGAACCAAAATCTTTAGCTAATTGAATAGCTTCATTAATAGCTATAGATGGTTCTAAAGGTTCATCTTCATTTGTCATTTCCCATAGAGCAATACGTAAAATAGCACGATCAACCTTGTCTAAGTTTTCAACTTTACGTGATTTACAAAATGGCTGTAATGTTGCATCTATAATTTCAGAAGTGGATAATACACCATTTATAATATTATTCGCATAGGCCTTATCCATAGATTTATGCATATGTCCTTCTGGAAATTGAACATCACTTTGGTCTGAATGAAATTCATTAGCATATAACATTTGAAATGCGTATTGACGTGCTTCACGTCGATTTCGCTTAATTACCATGTGGAGTTGGCTCCTTTTCTTTAACAATACCTTCAATATGAACATCAACCTTAACATGATTAAGATCAAGCATATTCTTTAAGGTTTGTTTGATTTCTAACTGCAACTGTTTGGATAATTCAATTAAATTGTATCCATATAATGCTTTAATATAAATATTGACTTCAATAAAATCTTTACGATGTTTAACATTAATACCTGGTAAACTGCGTTGACCAAAGGCATGTGTAATACCCTCTACTAGTTCATCGTAAAAGCGAGGGCTTAAAGAATGAATACCTGGTATAGTGGTTAAAGTTTTTGTTGCTACATCTATGATGACAGAGTCTGCAATATTAATAGTATCCATATCTAATCCGTAGTTTAATTCTTTATCTGAACTCATATAGATTCTCTCCTAAGGCTGTGATGGTGTTACTAAATCATCAAAAATAATGTCTTGTACCACTACATCAATAGTTTGAACTTCAATTTCTGTATAAGAAACTAAAGCCGTTTTTATACGTTCTTGTAAACGTAAAGCCACATCAGGAATACGATATCCATACTGAATGCAAACATATAATGTTACAGAAAGAGCTCCTTCATCGTTAAATGATATCTTTACACCTTCATAATCAGATTTACGTCTAAAGAAGGCATTTACATCATCATTAAAAGTAGAACTCATATGATGTATACCCTTTGTTTCAAGCGCTGCTATAGTAACAATCGTAGCATATACATCTTCACTAATCTTAATTTTACCAGACTCTAGTTCAGTATTTTTCTTGGTCATACTGGCCTCTTTCAAAAAAAGCACTTGTCCCTATATATAATTACATAGACGACAAGTGCTTACAGTGCAAATGTTAGATATATGGGGAATCAGATTCCATGAAAAGATCTAGCCCCAATACATATCAATAAGTATTAGGCACGTTCGATGTATTGACCTGTACGAGTATCAATACGAAGTACATCATCTACTTCAATGAAGAGAGGTACTTTTACAGTGTAGCCTGTTTCCAATACAGCTGGTTTGTTACCACCAGTAGCAGTATCACCACGGATACCAGGGTCTGTTTCAACTACTCGAAGTTCAACAGCTACAGGTAAATCGATACCGATTACGATACCTTGGAAGAACATGATGGATACTTCCATATTTTCAAGAAGGAAGTTTTTAGCATCACCTAGTTGTTCAAGGTTAAGTTCAACTTGATCGTAAGTTTCGTTATCCATGAATGTGTAAGCGCCATCAGATTCGTATAAGTATTGCATACGACGACGGTCAACATGTGCTTTAGGCACTTTTTCACCAGCATTGAACGTACGTTCTACTACAGAACCAGTTTGCAAATTTTTCATTTTAGTACGTACGAATGCAGCACCTTTACCTGGTTTAACGTGTTGGAAATCAACTACTTGCCATACATTACCGTCGATTTCAACGGTTACACCTGGACGAAAATCATTACTGGAAATCATCTAACTCTTCTCCTTCTAAATACCTATTTCAATTAACTCTTTTGGACTATGTGTCAACACCTCATAGCCGTCAGATTTGACGATGACACTATCCTCTATTCTCAATCCGATAGTACCTGTAATATAAATACCAGGCTCTACCGTAATGATCATATTTTCTGTAAATACCGTATCGGATTTTGTATTAGCCACTGGTTCTTCGTGAATCTCAAGACCTACGCCATGACCAGTACCGTGATTAAATTCCTTGGTATATCCATGTTCTTTGATATAATCACGACATACTGCATCGAGTTCTTTACCGGTAATACCAGCCCGAACAGCAGCTACGCCGCGTTTTTGTGCTTCTAAAACTATACTATACAGCTTTTTTTGTAATTCAGAGGCAGGACCCATTACAATAGTTCTAGTCATATCGGAATGGTAACCCTTATATACGGAGCCAAAGTCGAAGGTAACAAAATCACCTGCTTCAATGACCTTATCACTAGCTACACCATGAGGCATACTAGAACGGTTACCAGAAGCAACGATGGTTGCAAAGGAAGGCTCCTCTGATCCACGTTTTAACATTTCTGTTTCTAATATGATGCGCGCTTCGTTTTCTGTCATTCCTACCTTTAATTGTGGTAATAATGCAGCAAAGGCGTCGTCACCAATTTTAGCAGCTTTTCGCAATAATTCTAATTCATCTTCTCGCTTAACTGCTCGTAGTTTAGCAAAATTGATAGAAGTAAAATTAAAGCGTTCATCTAATGTATCACATAAGGTTTCATAAGTATCTACCGGCATTTGCTTGCCTTCAATACCGAATAAACCTTCGTGAATATGATGCTCATTGAATATATCTACAAGAGTATCCATAACAGAGGATTCATATTGAATGACTGTATATCCTTCACATTGTTTTGTAGCTTGCTCAGTATATCTGAAATCAGTAATCATAAAGGCTTTATCTTGTGTAATGATAGCAAAGCCTGTAGTACCAGTAAAACCAGCAAAATAATGTAAATTTATAGGGCTCATCAAAATGACGCCTGTTAATTCTTGCTCTTTAATATACTGTTGTAGCAGATTTAAACCATTCATAATCATGCTCCTAGTCTATAAAGTACAATTAATCTTACCATAAAATACCTATATTGAATAGAATTTTATGCTATTTTTTGAAAGCCTCTATATCACCAATGGTTAAGTCCTGTATAGAACCAACCTCTTCTATGCCGGTTAAATCTATATGGCCTATAGTTAACCGTTTTAAATATGTAACAGTACCGCCTGCTGCACCAATCATACGTTTTACTTGATGATATTTGCCTTCTTCAATGGTAATATGCAGAGATTGAGAAGATACAACATCAATTAAAGCAGGCTTGCAATGGGTTCCGTCACCTAGTACAATCCCCTCTTTTATACGTTGAATTCCTTCTTCTGTTAACTCACCATCATATTCTACGTAATAAACCTTGGATACATGTTTATTACCATTGATGATTGAATGTCCCCAAACACCATCATTGGTAAGCAACAGTAATCCTTCTGTATCCTTGTCTAACCTTCCGACTGGAACTACCCCCATTTTAATATATTCAGGTGGCAATAAATCCATTACAACAGGATGATTTGCATCCTCCACAGCGGTAACATAGCCTTTGGGTTTATGAAATTTTACATAATACTGCTGCTTAGTATTAACTACTTGTCCATCAACCGTTATTACATCAGACTCAATATCAACGTGGATATCTTTTTTTGTTGTTATTTCACCATTAATAGTAACTCTTTGATCCTTTAAGAGTTGATGAACTTCTTTTCGACTGCCATAAGCTTTATTAGCTAATAATTTATCGAGTCGCATCATACATGTCCTTGGAGTAATTCAACATGAGCTGTATCATTGAGCAAATTCAAAATATTATGATCATATTCGCCCATACCATTATAGAAAATACGGTTAATAGCTGTATTACCTTGGCTGAAATTCCAACAATGACTAATAGAAATATCTAATAATTTACATAATAAGGTTCTAATAGTTCCGCCATGACATGCTATTAAAAGAGTCTCTTCCTCATCATTAACATTGAGGAATTCTTCCAGACCTGCCCAGGCACGATCTTGCAAATCTTTAAAGCTTTCGCCATTTGGTACTTTTACAAGATGAGGCCGCAAATACATCTCATCAATAAGGCCGGGCCAACGTGCTTCAATGTCTGAAAATAGCATAGCTTCCCAGTCACCAAAATTAAGCTCTCGCAATCGTTTATCTACTGTGATAGATGTTGTGCGGTCACCTCGAATCGTTTCGGCTGTAACTAAGGCACGACTTAAATCACTAGATAAGATACGGTCAAAGGTAACATCTTTAAGGGCATTGCCACATGCTTTAGCCTGATTCAAACCATTTTCATTGAGGGGAATATCTGTAATACCTTGATATTTCCCCATTTTATTCCAATCAGTTTCACCATGACGTACAATATATAATGTCTTCATAATCTTCCTATACTTTCAAAATATTTGTCAGTTTATCCACCAGTTTAATATTAGTATCATGATCTTTAATAGCAATGCGTACCCAGTGATTAGTTAAACCTACATAGGAGTCACAATTGCGCACAATCATATTATATTTTTTTAGCTCTTCATTAATATAGTTTGCTGTAATTCCTTCTTGATTAACTTGGAACAAAATAAAGTTAGCTGAAGGTGGATATACAGTAATTCCTTCTAAAGCATCTAATGCATTGTACATGAATGCTCTTTCTTCATTCAATTCTTGTTTTGTTTGTTTAATGTAATCCACATCATTTAAGGCAGCCTTTGTATAAGCTTGCGCTAATGTATTTACAGACCAACTAGGGATATATTGCTGTAATTGAGTAATTAATGTTTTGTTAGTAAAAGCGGCACCAATGCGTAAACCAGGTACAGCATAGAATTTTGTAAAGGAATGAACTACGATGATATTATCGAATTCATTTACTAAAGAGCGCATAGAATGCGCATTATCTTGTAATGGATCATTTCCAACAAAATCGATAAATGATTCATCTATAACAAGTAAGCTATTTGCATCTTTTAACATGCTCGCTACAGTGCGAATATGATCTTTATCAAGTAATGTACCATCTGGATTATTAGGATTACCTAAAAATACAATGATGCGACCATCTTGCCCTTTTAGTTCAGCTGCAAAGGTTTCTAATGCCAAATATGGTACCTCAAAATAAGGTTTTCCATTATCCTCTTCCCGAGGTCGATAAAAAATATCACGTACAGGAATCTTACTTGCTTCAAGAGCCTCTTTATACTCAGAAAATCCTGGTGCTGGTACAAAAGCACCTGTATATCCAGGTAAACGGCAAATAGCATATAATAGCTCGGCTGCACCATTACCAACTATAATTTGATGTTTATCCATTCCATATGTATCAGCAATAGCATTTAATACATCATCATTGGTAGCATCAGGGTAATGAGAAATATAGCGTAATTGTGCATTTAATGCATCTAATCCACGTTGACTAGGTCCAAGGGGATTAATATTAGCGCTAAAGTCGACCACCTCATATGGTTCAATTCGTTGTTCATGGGCAAACTGAAATATATTGCCCCCATGTATCTTAGACATTTAATTCTCTTTCTATTAAATATATTATCGTTTAATATAGGTTAATCCTTCATTTGTGGTTTCTACTGTATCCACATAGGATAAGTGAGGTAACTTACGTATGATTTCTTGCTTACAATCATCAATGCGACCATAATCTACTGGAAATAGCAGTCCCATAATAGTACCACTATGAGCTATGATTGTACCAACACTGTTATAGTAATTTCCTATATCGTGAAAATCATATAAGTTTGCTTTATATAGTATGCGTTGATTACCAAAAGCACTCAATGTAGCTGCTTGACCAATTAAATTGATATCATGTGTTTTTAAGCCTTGTTTAAATAAATCTAGTGACTCACGTATAATAGGCTCTTTTTCTAAAATTTTAGTTTGTAAATCTACTTGTTGATTAAAGGTAATGGTATCTATACTACCGCCTTCATCAAATACAAGAATTTTCAATGGCGGACACATTCCTAGTGATTGAGAAATGGTACCTTTAATATAATCAAACTGCGTAACACCTTGATAAAATGAAGCATCTGTAGGTTCTACGGATAAACAGATTTGCTCTAGTTCTTTTAGTGATAAATTATAATCCATAGCTAAAGCGGTAGCCATAGCCGTTACAGAAATATCCGCAGAACTTGAAGCCATCCCTTTACCTTGTATAATGTCAGAACGTACATATACAGGTGGACAAGTTTGATCTTTATTATTTTTCTTTAATAATCGTTGTACTAATTGTCTTGCCAGAGCTGACTTAGGTTGTAATGCACAATAATGTTGTGAAAATGGATGTTTTACATTACTTAATGCGTAGGAGTAACGATTAATAGGACAAGTCACTAAAAATGACTGGCCATTAATAGAACCTTGTAGAAATTCCCCACATGTACCTGGGGCTCTTACATAATAGGTCACATTAAACTCCTTTCGCATTAAACAAAAATAGTAATTATTTTTACAAAACAATGGATAAATAATTATTAAAACATCGTAGTGTTAGAGGCCACAGAAGCAGATAATACAGATAATATAATAATATAAATTAAAAGTAGTAAAACCTCTGTAATTTCAACAACAAATCCGTAAGTATCACCTGTAGTACCACCAAGTTGCTTAACAATATAATGGTTGAGTATACGATTGATAATATAGGTAATAATCATACTTACAATATTGATTTGAAAAATACCTAATGTAGCGTAAACCAATACACCTAATCCAACAACATAGCCTACATCAGCTACAGAAAAAATAGAATATACACCATATAAAAGGGTATATAAAATTACACCAATTAGTAATATTACAATAGGCATAAAGAAGGTTGAAAGTGTATTGTACGTAATAACATGCTTTGGTGCTAAATTAGCGAATGCAGCCCCCATCCCCTGCTCTCTTGCATAGGGATAGGATCGAATACTCAAAACAAGGGACCAACGACTCATTAATGGCATCATAATTAGTGCCATTGGAATAAATTCCGCTGTTGGAATCGCTGTTAATAATTGCCATTTTAAAAGCGTAACAAATACAAAAGCAACAACACCAAAAGATCCTATACGGCTATCTTTCATAATTTCTAACTTACGGTCCCTTTCACGTCCAGAAAATAAACCGTCACTGGTGTCCATTAGGCCATCAGCATGGAGACCACCTGTAATTAAGAATTCCGCTATCACAAGGATTAACATCAATGGTACTAACGGTATAAATGGTGATAATATACCATACAATAATGCTAAAATAAGGCCAATAATTAAGCCTACATAGGGAAAGGCTACAACGGATTTACCAAAATCTTCTACAGACCATTCTGTTTGATTAACGATTTTTAAACGTGTTAGAAACTGTAATGCTATGAAAAAAGGTGTCATTATACATTCATCCCATAAGTAATGGCTGTACTAATTATAATCATTAGTATAGTCGTAAAATACATCATATAAATTGTACGTGTAATGTGGTTACGATTTAATTTTTCAATGGGATCTCCCATGTATTCACGGAAGGTCATTTTTTTGAAATATTGGTTATAACCACCTAATCGAATATGTAAGGCTCCTGCAACTGGTGCTTCTGCATAACCGCCATTAGGACTTGGATGCTTATGGGCATCACGCAAGCCAATTTGTAGGGCTTTTTTTGCATCAAAGCGTAAAAAGAATGCAGAAATTATTAATAATATAAAGGTAATGCGTGCAGGAATCCAATTGAGCACGTCATCAAAGCGAGCTGCTACTCGACCAAAGTATAAATATTTTTGGTTCTTATACCCAAGCATAGAGTCCATAGTATTGGCAGTTCTATATAGAATTGCACCCATTGGACCGCCAAGGATAAAGAAGAATAAGGGAGCAATAATTCCATCCACTGTGTTTTCAGCAATGGTTTCTACCGTAGCTCGTGTAATTTCACTTTCATCTAATTCTTCTGTATCGCGACCTACAATCCAAGATAATCGCTTGCGTGCCTCTACAATATTATCTTGTTTAATTAATTGGCTAATAGTAAAGCCTGCACCAGCTAGTGAACGTGGAGATATAGCAATATATAAAATAATTACTTCAAGAGCATATTCTACCCATTCATCAATTACGCCACCAAGCCATAGTATTAAAGACACTATAATATATACAGAAACGAGGATTAAGCCAACCGCAATACCACCGTACCATAATTTTTTAGTATCGTTATCAGTATCTTTATAGAGAACTGCTTCAAAAAAAGATATGATGCGACCAATAATAGCTACAGGATGGTATTTACTATTAGGATCTCCAATGAGTAAATCTAATAAAAATGCTAAGACTGGTATACATACAAAGCTATACTTTGTAAACCAATGCAAGATTGTTAAATGTTCCATATATCTCCCCTATTACCCCAAGGTAGACATAATATAATCCATATCTAAGTGTTCCTCTACAATATCAGCTAATCGATTATAAGCTGCATTCTTGTGTTCGAAATAATGGAATACTACATCTAATGGTTCTAAACCCTTACGTTCACGTAACTGATTGATAATAAAGCGTCTAAATTCATCATTATCAAACACACCATGAATATATGTCCCCATTACTTGGTGATTACCATCGATAAAACCATCAACTACATTAACGGCTTCTTCACTGCGACTTGTAATGGTGAAACAACGGCGTACAGTATCTACTAATGGTGTAGTATCACCCATATGGATTTCATAGCCTACTAGTTTTTCACCTGTAAATGTACCATTTAAAAATTGAAGATTTGAAACATTGAATTCTACTTGATGTGTTGTTTTTTGATCCTTCATAGTCGTAGCAGAATCGACTAAACCAAGACCTTCAATTTCTTCAATATCTCCTTCCATATGATGCGGATCATAAATCGTTTTACCCAACATTTGATTGCCCCCACATACACCAATAACAGGTGTACCTTGGTCAGCAAGTTTTTTTATTTCATCGGCAAAACCAGAGTTACGAAGATATGTAAGATCTGCTAGTGTGTTTTTGGAACCCGGTAAAATGATTAAGTCCGGCTTGCCTATAACATCGCCAGGGCCGACGAATCGAACAGATACATCTGGTTCATAATTTAATGCATCAAAGTCAGTAAAGTTAGAAATTTTAGGTGTTTGCATAACCACTACTTGAATTTCTTTAGCTCCACTATTGCGTTTATTTTCCAGTGCAACAGAGTCTTCTTCATCAATATCAAGGTTTTCAATGGCAGGAATGACACCAACTACCTTTTTACCAGTTTTTTCTTCAATAAAAGTAAGAGCCGGTTCTAATAATTTAATATCACCACGGAATTTATTGATAACAATACCTTTAATAAGATCTCGTTCTTCTGGTTCGAGCAATTCTAATGTACCCACAATAGATGCAATAGCACCACCACGATCGATATCAGCGATGAGATATACAGGTGCTTTCGTCATCTTGGCAATGCGCATATTTACTATATCATTAGCCTTGAGATTCACTTCTGCAGGGCTACCTGCACCTTCAATAACCATCATATCAAAATTGGAATCTAAGAAATCGATAGATTCTTTTACCTTATCAAGAGCGGTTAAGGAATATTTTGTATGGTATTCTTTAGCACTATAAACGCCCACAGGTTTACCCATCAATACAACTTGAGAAGATTGATTGCCTGTAGGTTTTAATAACACAGGGTTCATTTGTACAATTGGATCTATGCCAGCAGCCTCAGCTTGCGCTACTTGAGCACGACCAATTTCATCGCCCCATTTTGTCACATAAGAATTGAGGGCCATATTTTGAGCTTTAAATGGAACAGTTTTAAAACCTCTTCTATAAAAGATACGGCATAATGCAGTACATAAAATACTTTTGCCTACATTGGAACTTGTTCCTTGGAACATAATTTTCTTAGCCATTTATATGAACCTCCTGGGATTTTAATTCAATGGTAACGCCACTAATCGTTAAGTATAATTTGTCAGCCTCAGTTGCTACTGTTCGATTGACGCGGCCTGCAATATCTCTAAAATATCTTGCTAGCTTATTATCTGGTACAATACCTAGACCAATTTCATTAGTTACAAATATAACTATTTTATCATCACTTACTTTGATTAGATTTAATAATGCTTCTAATTCTGAAAGTACCATATCTTCTAACCGATTTGCATCTTGTTGGCCTTGAATTGACCCATGAGCCATCATATGATTTGTTGTAAACATGGTTAAACAGTCTATGAGTATTACATCCGCTACACTGCTAATATGTTGCCACTCTTCGGCCAAATATAATGGTATTTCAAAATTCGTCCATATATTACCACGTCGCTCTTGATGTTTCTTTATACGATCAACCATTTCATCATCAAAAGCTTGTCCTGTTGCTACATAAGCTTTTCGACCTTCTGTAGCAAGGGCTAAACGTTCTGCAAATTCACTTTTTCCACTTCGTGCCCCACCGGAACACAATATAATTTGTGATTTCATAATGCACCTATACAAGAATTTATAATTTCAGTATCATTATAAGTATAACAAAGGAGCGATACTATGGAAATTATGAATATGAAACTAAAAATGATGGCTACTTTATGGGATAATACCTATCGTGTTGCCATTGACGATGGACAAGGTAAATATATTGGCACCGCACGTGTAGTAGTAAATGTTCCACTACCACCAGAAATGTTACCAGAAAATGCACCTCAAGTAGAACCACAGTTATTGGTTTTGGTAGAAGATTTTGATTTCGGAGCTGATAAAATTATAAACTTCGAAACAACACTTTCTGATCTATTGAGAGAAAAATTCCGTTATGAAATTCCTCATATTTTCTTCTACTATCCAAGTCCTCACGATGTTTTAAATCAAACAATTTCACAATAAGGTCTATAACGAGCAAAAAGCTATGTAAAATACATAGCTTTTTTTGTTTATTCAGCTCCAATTTCCTCTTCTACGCGACACATAATAAAGCAAAGGTCGGATAGACGGTTTAAATATTTTAAATTAGATTCGTGAACGCTTTCACCAGCATCTAATACACGCCATAAAGCACGTTCAGCACGTCGAGTAATCGTTCTCGCTACATGTAAATAAGCTGAAGATTGTTTTTCACCAGGAATCACAAAATTAGATAATGGTTCAAGCTTTTCGTCAAAGCGATCAATAACCTTTTCTAAATGTTTAACATGTTGCTCTGTAATGACTGGCGCCGCATTTAAACTAGCAATATCTGCCATTAAAGTCCATAAGTTGCGCTCAATATCATATAATTCAGTAGCAACTCGTGCATTTTCAGCATAGGAACGAGCCAAGCCTAAAAAAGCTTGTAATTCATCGATTGTACCATAAGCTTCTACGCGTAATGAGGATTTAGGTACTCGTTCACCGGTATATAAACCAGTTGTACCAGCATCGCCTGTTTTTGTGTAAACACTACTTGCCATATGTATTACCTCCTATAGAAATACATAAATGTAGAATGAAAAGCTATATGTTCTCAACCTTGAGATTATTTATATTCTGGGAACCAAAGATGAATTTCACGAGCAGCAGCCTCCGGAGAATCAGACGCATGTACTACGTTAGCATCCATTGTTAGGGCATAGTCACCACGAATACTACCAGGGGCAGCATCTACAGGATTTGTGGCACCGTTTAAAGCACGTACGGATACGATGGCATTATCTCCGGCCAATACGAAAGCAAGAACTGGACCAGATGTGATGAAATCAACTAATTCACCGAAGAATGGTTTTTCTTTGTGCTCAGCATAATGCTCTTCCGCTAGTTCACGAGGCACTTGTAAAAGTTTTAATGCTTTAATTACAAGACCTTTACGTTCATAACGGCTAAGAATTTCACCACTTAATTGACGCTTAACTGCATCTGGTTTGATTAAAACTAATGTTTCTTGCATGATATCCTCCTGTAGATATTAATTAAAATAATGCTTTCTCTTTATATTTAGGATTCATTGCTTGTTGTTTCAATTTTGCAATACGTTCCTCTGTACGAGGATGTGTACTAAAAAGATTGCTCAAGCTTTCACCAATACCAACCATAGGGTTGATGATAAACATATGGGCTGTTGCATTACTTGCATTTGGCAATGCACCATGTTTTGAATAGTAATCAATTTTTGCAAGGGCAGATGCCAACGCTAAAGGATTGCGGCACATCTCTCCGCCCCCCTCATCAGCTAAGAACTCACGAGCTCGAGAGATACTCATCTGAATAAGAGCTGCTGCGATAGGTGCAATAATAATTACACCTATAAGAGCTAAAGGATTAGAGCCTTCTCGATCATCAGAACGACCAAAAATTGCTGAGAATTGAAGTACATTTGCAATCATGGAAATTGCGCCTGCCATCATGGCAGCAATAGTACTAATCAATGTATCACGATTCTTAACATGAGTTAATTCATGTCCTAAAACACCTTCTAGCTCGTCATCTGTTAATAGTCGTTGAATACCTTCTGTAACAGCAACTGCTGCATGACTCGGATTTCTGCCTGTTGCAAATGCATTAGGTACATCACTTGGAATGATATAAACTTTTGGCATTGGTAACTTACCATTCTTAGCCAAACGTTCTACCATGCCATATAATTTAGGGTTAGATTGTGCAGTAACTTGTTGTGCATCATATTGTGCTAAAACGATTTTGTCGCTATACCAATAGGACATAAAATTCATGCCCATGGATATAACGAACATAATCATCATACCACTTCTACCACCAATCATATCACCTAAGACCACTAAAATGGCCGTCAAAGTCGCTAATAAAAGCGTTGTTTTAATATTGTTCATAGTTTCCTCCAATTATAGTTATGGACTATGCCTAACACTATAATTATACCACAAACTAGATAATTGACGCTCCTGTACTATCGGCTTCTAAGCAGTAGGTTTTATTTTCAATACCATTAGCTGTAAATACAGCGCCCATAGCATCTGCTACGGCTTGTACGTGGGTTTTATCTACATAGGCAATTAAAGTAGAACCTGATCCACTAATAGTTGCACCATATGCGCCAGCTGCTTTAGCAGCATCAAAGGCTGCATCACAATGTGGTATTAATGTTTTTCGATATGGTACATGCAAATTATCATCTAATGCAACAGATAAATTGCTTAATTGATGTGTAATCAAACTAGTTACAAATAAAGATGCATGGCTTACATTTTGCACAGCCTCTTTAAATGGTACATGATTAGGTAACACAGAACGAGCGTATTCTGTAGAAACCATAACCTCAGGTACGACTACGGCAAAATGCAATTCAGATGGAACAGAGATAACTGTATTTAATACCTTTGTTTTTAAGCCTGTAGCACAGCATAAATTACCGAAAATAGCAGGTGCTACATTATCTGGATGACCTTCCATACGGTTTGCAATGACTAATAATTCCTCTTTTGAAAGTGGATGTTTAACTAACGCGTTAGCCAATAATAAGCCACCTACAATTGCTGTACTACTACTACCGAGCCCACGAGATGGAGGAATTAAAGTTTCAGACGTAATATGTCCATATTGAATTGGTTCTTGCACAGTAGCAAAAACTTGATCCATTGCAAAGCCAATAAGATTTTTTTTAGGATCTTCAGCACGTAAAATGTCTGCGCCAAAACCTTTAAAAGTATAGGTGTATTCAGTAGCTTTTACATCAGGTGTAAAGCTAAAAATATTGTATAGATTGAGTGCCAAACCTAAGCAATCAAAACCAGGTCCACAATTAGCACTAGTGGCTGGTACTTGTACGCGAACAGTGTTCATAGTTTAAGCTTCCATAATACGAATTACACTATTAACAGACTTAACGGAACGCAAGCTGTTAAAGGAATCAATAAGATTTAAAATATAAGATCTAGGACATTTAGATGTTACAATCGCTAATACAGCCGTTTCTGGATCCATATTTCTTTGAACGATGGATAAAACAGAAATCTTTTGTTCTGCTAATTTGGCAGAAATTTTAGCTAATACACCTGTTTTATTATCTACTTCCAAACGTAAGTAATAGCTAGATTGAATCTTACCAGGAGCGTAAATATTCTTTTGGTCATAATAGAATGGTTTCAAACGACCTGTTTCGTTGTATGAAACATTTTTAGCCACTTCCATAATATCGGATACTACAGAGCTACCTGTAGGTAAGCTACCAGCACCACGACCGTATAGCATTACATCATCAATACCATTACCTTTTACATAAATCGCATTATAAGAACCGCGAACAGATGCTAAAGGATGTGTGGTAGGAATAAATGCTGGGTATACATTTAGAGATAAACCTTGACTAGTTTCTTTTGCAATACCTAATAGCTTGATGTTATAACCAAATTCTTTACCGAATTTAATATCTTCCGTATCAATACAAGTAATACCTTCTACGGATACATCTTCAAAGAAAATGCGACGATTGAAACTAATAGATGCAAGGATAGCAAGTTTACGTGCCGCATCTAGACCTTCAACGTCTGCTGTAGGATCGGCCTCAGCATAACCAAGATCTTGCGCTTCCTTTAGTACGTCTTGATAGCTTAAACCCTCTTCAGACATTTTAGTTAAAATAAAGTTTGTAGTACCATTCATAATACCGATGAGCTCAGTAATACGGTTGCCAGCTAAGGACTCATATAATGTACGGATAATTGGAATCCCACCTAATACAGATGCTTCAAAGCGTAAATCTACGCCGTTTTTGCTAGCTAAGTCTAATAGATATGGACCAGATTCTGCTAACAAATCTTTATTTGCAGTTACTACATTTTTTTTAGCCTTTAAAGCACCTTCTACACAATCTTTAGCAAAGGTTGTACCACCCATTAATTCCACAACCATTTGAATGGAATCATCTTTTAGTACTTCATCAATATCTGTTACATATTGAGCTGTTTCAGGCAATGTAATATCGCTATATTTATCAGGATTACGTACAAAGATTTTAGAAATTTCAACATTAACACCTGTGCGATTTCTAATTAACTCAGCATTATCTTGCAATAAATTAAATGTACCTTGTGCAACAGTACCAAAACCTAATAACGCAATTTTTATAGTGGTCATAATTGTCCTACTCTCTTAATTAGCCTATGCTTGGCCTAAAATTTCTACTTTAATAATGCCCTTCATAGAGCGAATATCTAATAATAAATCTTCTAATGAACCTTGTAAGTCTTTAGTTTCAAAGGAAATGCTGCTATTAGCTATACCTTGTAGTGGAATGTCTTGATTGATAGTCAGTATACTACCATTGCGTTCTGCAATTGCTTTTAACACACTAGATAACATACCTGATTCATTAGACATTGAAACATAAATGCTTACAATTTTACCTTGAGCAATTTCAAAAAATGGGAATACATAGTCTTTATACTTATAGTATGCAGAACGACTCAAATCCATCTTTTCCACTGCTTCGTTAATAGTTTTAACCTCACCTAGTTTCAAAATTTCTTTTACCTTAATCGTCTTTTTTATCGCTTCTGGTAAAATATCTTCTTGCACCAGATAAAACTTATCTTTTTTTGGTTTAGTCATAGAACACACACTCCCTTATTGTTCTGTTGAAGTTTCTTGGGCTACAAATTGACGCCCATATAATGTTAACACCGCATACATGCCGACAAAAAATGGCAAATACTCTGCCATAACACGCCATGCTACAGCAATAATACCAACCGTTCCATTAGGGACAAAGGTACTAAACAATACTACAAATAGTCCTTCTGCAATCCCTGTTCCCCCTGGTGTTGGTGCAAAATATAAAATAAGATTCAATAGAATCATTCGATCTAATATATTAATGATCGGAATATCTGGTGTAAAAGCATACATTAATGCTGGCGCAATACAGTATAAGCATAATAGACTCAACCCAGATTCAATAAATACAATTAACGATTGAATTGGTTGTTTATATAGTAATCCTAAACCTTGATTTAACGTTTCTAATTTAGAAAGCCAATCTTTCGTTTTATGTGCTTTAAACCGTTGCGCTAAGTTATATACAAATTGACGCATATATTTGGTTTGTAAGATATAAGTACCTACCAGTATTGCAATGACCGATAGTACTGCAAAAATTAATAGCATATCTCTTGAAATATATGGAATTTCAATAGCATCTCTTAAGAATACGAAGGGTAACATAATAACAAGGAACATAATAGAAAATACGGTACGTATTAACACAATAGGAGTCCCTCTAGATATTGGCACACCATAACTCCGTAATACTAATACTTGAGCAACAGCCCCTCCACTAGCACCTGGGGTTAACATAGCCATGAAATAATTACTAAAGATTACACGAAGTACAGCCTTTATAGATAGCTTATATCCTCCGATTTTTACGAGTCTTTGTAACCGTAAACCATCAAAATACATGCCTGCTATTAAGGCCACTAAAGCCAATAATAAAGAAATACTATTAAATGATGAAATTGTTTTTAATGCATCTAGATCAATAGTGTAGTAAATGATACCAATTGACACAGCCAATAGTAAGAGAAACATAAAAATGCCTCTCTTCATCATTTTACTCATATCAAGTCTCCATAATTAATTAGCTCAATATTATGTTGTCTAATATATAAATGCGTATGGTTTGAACATACAGCTTGTAATTCATCTTCCCAATGATAGCCCCATTTATATTGATTTCCAAGAAGCGTATTATTTAAACCTGGATGAATCATCAATTCATGAGTACCCGATTTTTTAGATACGGATTTTAATATACCCATTAACGTTTTTTGGTTAATGTGTCCCCCATTTACCATACCCCAAAAATATTGTGTGGAATACATGCCATTATCACGTATTGTAGGACGTGCTTTGGCAGCCACAGTGGATAACCCTACCTTACCTAACAATCGCACCGGAGAGTACATATAATTGACAAATAAAGAAGATTCATCTGGAATGCGTATAGCATTAATACCATACTGTTTAGCTTGCTCTATTACGATTGGTAGTACTGTCGGTAATACATGCATATGTTGATGACCGTCGATATGCGTTACATGTAAACCAGATTCCATAATACGTTCCATTTGAGCGTGAATTTCTTTGCGCAATTCACTATAGTTAATCTTTCCAGTATAAATTCGCTTCATAAAATCGATATATGTTTCTGGAAATACGCCTTCAGAGGTCAGCAGCGATGGAACTTCAGCTGGATTACATACTGGTTTAAGTCCACCTACTAAGGCAATATGAACACCAATGCCCAACTTAGGGTTATTTTTTGCCATACTTACAGCTTCTGTAAAAGCTTCGCCTCCCGCTAATAGAGAGGTGCTCGTAATGATACCTGTACGATGACCATCAATGATGGCAGCATTAACTGCACTATGAAGACCAAAATCGTCGGCATTTACTATTAATTTGGACATAGTTTTCTTCCTTTTCATTAAAAAAGGGGAGAACTTTGTTCTCCCACAAAGGATATATGTTATTGTACCAAATACAGAACTATAAAATCAATACAAAAGCCCTCTACTTGTATACTAGTAGAGGACTTTCGATATACTTATAAATTTTTCTCATAAATATGTAATGATAATCTAAGGCATTTTGATTAGCTCATCAATTGTTCTTGTGCCTTATACATACATAGAGCCGCTGCCACACTCACATTTAAGGATTCTATATCCCCATACATAGGAATCATGATACGGTGTTTACATAGATTCATAACCTCTGGTGTTACACCATTCCCTTCATTGCCTAAAATCAACATACTTCGTTTATCATAGGCCACCATATGGTATGGTTTTGAATTATCTAGGGCAGTTACATAGGTAGATATATTAGATTCTGCAATAAGATCATTAAGCATAGATAATGTAACATCTTCATAAACTGGTATTTTATGTAGAGCACTCATTGTACTACGTACCGTCTTATCATTAAAAGGATCTACAGTACCTTTCATCAAAAAAATACCTTTTACACCTGCTGCAACTGCAGTACGAATAATAGTGCCTAGGTTACCAGGATCTTGAACACCATCTAGTGTAATATATAAACCATCTTCAATAGAAACAGAATCAATATCATGTTTTGGCTTGGCTATTATGGCGACAACACCTTGACCATTTACAGTATTATCTACTTTATCAAATACAGGATCTTGAACAATATACGTAGGTACAGATTGAATAGACTCTAATGCTAATAAATCTAACACATTTTTATCTTGCGATTTAGATTCACGAATAACAATTGTTTTAACTGCCCCCATAGCTGCAATATCACGAATAGAGCGGATCCCTTCAACAATATATTGCCCACTTTTTTGACGATTCTTACGCTGACCTAATGAGATAATGTGCTTTATAGTTTTATTATCTTTCGATTGGATAAATTCCATACTAACACCCGCTTTGTTGATTACTCCAGAGATGATAAAAGGCACCTTTTGAATTGATAAGTTCTTCAAAAGATCCACTTTCTATTATTTTACCATATTCCATATACACTATTTTATTAGCATCCTGTACCGTAGAGAGTCGATGAGCAATGCTTACAATAGTTTTAGTACCACGGATATTTTCAATACTGGCTTGTATTTGTTTTTCTGTATGGCTATCAATATTCGCAGTTGCTTCATCTAATAAAAGAATAGGCGTATTTCTTATTAATGTACGTCCAAAAGCTAAGAGTTGCTTTTGTCCATCAGATAATAGTGAACCTAAGTATCCTACAGGTGTATTGTAACCTTCAGGTAATTGTTCAATCATGGCATCTAAATTTACTTGTTTAGCAGCTTTTACCATTTCATCATGACATATAGAGTTATCAAAAAGTGTAAGATTATCTTTAATGGAACCTTTAAATAGGTAAGCCTGTTGGAATACATAGCCCATTAAATGACGAAGTACAGAACTATCATATTTTGAAATATCAATACCATTAATGTAGATAGAACCCTTTGTAGGTTTATAGATACCCATTAGTAAGGACAATAATGTCGACTTACCACTACCAGATGGACCTACAATACCGGTAAAATCGCCAGCTTTAATATGTAAGGTGAAATCTTGTAATGCATAGACATCGTTATTTTCATAGGAAAACCAAACATGATCAAATTCAATTGATTCTACAGGAATCAGTTCCTTTGGAACTTCGTCAGCTATTTTTCTATCTTTTTCTTCTAGTAAAGGAACTAAACGTTCAGCACCTGCTAATGCACTTTGTAATGAATTATACTTATCAGCAATATCTTTTAATGGTTGGAAAAATCTATCCATATACTGAATAAAGGCAAAGACTGTACCTGCATCAGCAACTGAATCAATAAGATTTGTAGTAGTAAAAATAACGATTAATGCCACAAAGAATAGACCATCTACGAGAGGTCTAAAAATAGAAAACGTAGTAACTTCAAAAAGGCCAGCCTCTAAGAAACCTTTATTAACCGTATTATAACGTTCCTCGATTTCATTCTCACCGCCATAAGATTTAACAATGACTATGTAGTTTAATAGCTCTTTAATGCTTGCATTAGAAGCCGCTACAGAACGGCGAACTTGACGGAATGCTTTACGAGAAAACTTTTGGAATACCCATATGATTATGCCCATTATTGGTAATAAAATTGTCATGATAATCGCTAAAGGTACGTTAATAGCATACATAAATCCTAAAATACCGACAATCATTAGAACGCTACTCGCTAAATTCAGTAATACATCTGTATATAAGGTACGCAAAGACTCTACATCATTTGTGATACGAGTTACCCAATTACCAATGGGTAATTTATAAAACTCATCATGGGACTTATGAAGTATTTTTTGAAATATAATGGCACGTATATTATAAATAATTTTTTGTCCAAAGCTTTTCAAAAAATAATTTTCTACAAATATAAATAACACACTACCAATAATAGTAAGACCATATATTACTGCATAATATTCGATAACATTAATATCGTTATTAGTAAATCCGAGATCAATAACTTGCTTAGTTAAATAAGGTCTTAAAAGCAATAGTATTAAATTGCCTGCTAGTGCAATGGTGGCTAACAATAAAATACCCAAATAAGGCTTAATATACGCAGTTATGTAGGAGAACAAAGCCCAATCATTTTTAAAACTACGCTTTTTCATAATGGGCCCCTCCTTTCTGTGCTTCATATAATGTGTGATATAGGCCTTTTTTAGCTAATAATTCTTCATGAGTACCTTCTTCTACAATACGACCTTCATCAAAGACAATAATTTTATCAGCTTTTTCAATAACCTCTAATCGTTGTGAAATACATAATATAGTTTGTGTATTTGCCATATGTAATGTCTCTAAAATAGTATTTACTGTTACTGCATCTAAAGCTGAGAAACAATCATCTAATAATAAATATGGTGCATTTTTATAAAAGCCTCGAGCCATACTAATACGTTGCTTTTGACCACCAGATAAATCATGTCCTTCTTCTGCAAGAGTATGTAAGTCATTATCTAATAGATTACCTAAATCTCTATATAGGTCGGCTTTTTTAGCAGCCACCTCTACAGATTCATGCATAGGTAATTCTTTACCAAATTTAATATTATCTTCAATAGTAGTACTCAATAAGTAAGATTGAGTTGGTACATAAGCTATTGAATTTCGAAGCTTAGATAAAGGTATATCTGAAATATCTTGGTTCCCAAAATAAATAGCTTTAGCGGGGCTTTGTTGCAAACCAATGAGTAATTTAAAAAGCGTACTTTTACCAGAACCAGGTTTACCAACAATGCCTATAAAAGAGCCTTTACGAATAGTTGTAGATACTTGAGACAATGCATGACCTTTAGAATTTTCATAATTAAAATCTAAATATCGTATATTAATATCCTCAAGTGGTAATACTTCAGTTGAGTCATCAATTGACTCTATTGGTAGTCGTAAGAAATCGGTAATACGATCTAACGATGCCAAGCCTTTTTGTACAATCGAAATGAGTCCACCAAAGCCAATTAAAGGTCCTACGATTAGCATAATGAATGAGTTGATAGTTACAAATTCACCTATAGACATTTGACCATCTACAGCTAGGTGACCACATATAAAAATACTGATACTAATACAAATAAAAGGAGCAATTCTCGTTAACGGTGTTAGTACAGAATCTAATAAAGCTACATCCATATTTTTCTTATAGTTCAATTTATTTATTTTTTCAAAAGAGTCAGAAATAATACGTTCTCGATTAAAGGCTCTAATTACATCTATACCTTGGAATAATTCTTGCCCAAATTCTGTCATATCACTATAAGTAGCTTGAGCACTACGCTGTTTAGCACGTAATTTTCTGCCCAACACAAATATTGCAACAATGATGAAGAATACAGGTGTCATGATTTTAAAAGCTAATAGACCATCTATTTTTTGTATTAAAATAATCGATCCTACAATGGAATAAAATATAATATCCACCACGATCATTACACCTAAACCTAACGCTACACGAAGAGATGTAACATCATTTGTCATCAACGCCATCACTTTACCAGGTCCATTTGCCTCATAGTATGTTGTCTTTATTTGCAGTGCCTTTCTACACAAGATTTCACGAAAAAGATATTCCATACGACGGATGGATCCTAATAATGTACGACGTGAAATAACTTTCAAAATCGTTATTATAATAAATAATAAAATAAAATAAATAATATAATTGACTAAGCCCTCTTTATTGTGACTTAGTGTATCGATGGCATTACCAATTAATTGTGGAACAAATAAAAATGCTATATCAATAGCAATTAGCATAGTTAATCCGATGGCGTACACCCAGCCTTCTCGGCGAAAAAATTGCATAAATAACTCTATAGGTTTCATAAATCCTCTCAGTCAGGTTTCTATATTACAAGATTATCATTATTTAAATATACTCCTTATAGTATACACATTTTTTTTACATATCTTAATACACCTATACGTATATAATGTAGTAAAAAAAAACATTCACTCATTAATAGTAATCAATGATATAAATTTTATACTCCACAATAACACTATATCGAATTTTTTAGTTTACTTATGGTAATGTAAATGTTATACTATGCATAGATACAAAACGTATCCTTACATAAATTAGAATTGAAACTCTTAGGAGGAATACAACATGGAAAAACGTACTGGTGTAGTAACATTTGCAGGTGGCCCTATCACATTGGTTGGCCCAGAAATTAAAGTAGGTCAACAAGCTCCTGACTTCACAGTTTTAAGCAACGACTTGCAAGCTAAAACATTAAAAGATTTCGAAGGTAAAGTAAAAGTTATCTCCGTTGTTCCTTCCCTTGATACAGGCGTTTGTGACGCTCAAACTCGTTGGTTCAACCAAGATGCTACAGCACTTTCTGATGATGTTGTAGTATTGACAATCTCTATGGACTTACCTTTCGCTCAAAAACGTTGGTGTGGCGCTGCCGGCGTAGATAAAGTTATTACTTTGTCTGACCACAAAGACGCTTCCTTCGGCGAAAACTATGGCTTCTTGATCGAAGAACTTCGTCTTTTAACTCGTGGTGTAGTTGTAATCAACAAAGAAAACAAAGTAACTTATGTTGAATACGTTCCTGAAGTAACTCAAGCAGTTAACTTCGATGCTGCATTAGAAGCAATTAAAGCTGATATCTAATTCTTAGGTATTCTCTTGATTATACTGTAGTGTAATCGTAAAAAGACCGTACGTTGTACGGTCTTTTTTATGTGGTATAGTATTTAGATTTTTATTGTAGGTAAATTATAAATGTGGATTCGTATTTCTAAATTATTATTAACTATAAAAAATATAGCTCTTGTTGGCGTAGGCATTGCACTATGTATTGCTCTTATTAATACATTAATTAGCCTAGGATTTATTACGTGGGCAAATATCCAAGGCTATAGTACTTACTCTTTATTAATTGAAGAATTAATTACCTTCTTCTTATACTTTGAGTTTATTGCTCTCATCGTAAAATACTTTAAAAATAACTTCCACTTCCCTCTTGATTTCTTTTTATATATTGGTATTACAGCAATTGTAAGACTTCTTATTATTGATCATGAATCAGCATTTGATAATTTGATTTGGTCTGTTGCAATTCTTGTACTTGTATGTAGCTTAGTTTTAGTAGAGAAGTTCATTGGACATAATGAGTAATATCTTTAATAACTAAATTATAAAAAAGTTAATATAAATAAAAGGGCTCCTACATATGTAGGAGCCCTTTTTGAGCAATAAAATCAACCAATATTAAAAGATGTTTTTTGCATAGTTAGAATATTTAGCTTCTAATTCTTCCATTTTATCGTTCATTTCAATTTGCAATTGAGATGCTAAGTCATATTCACCAGCATTAAGTGCATCGATTAAACGAGTGAATAAAGATTTGCGATCATCGCTATCTTTAGCAAGATAGAAACGTAAGTCATTAACTTCTGCAAAACGTTTATCATCTACACTATTACGGCTATCAGTATGAATAGCTACCATCTTACGAACTGTATCAAGATTATCAGGAATTAAGCGGTGAGCCAATACAAGTTTCCAACGTTTCAAGATAGATGCGATGAAGGAATCCATCAAGTCTTTAGCGAATGCATTGCCTTGAGCTAATGTTTCAACTAATTCAGGATTATTATGGTAACCTTTAATATTTTCCCATACAGTGGCTGGTGCAACACCAAACATTTGATTACGTTCTTCTTGAGTGAAATCATCGAATACGTCTTTTTCTGTACGATATGCACGATTTGTAGCAAGGTAATCAGCAGATTCACCCACTTCTTTGGAAAGCTCTGCTTCTAATTGTGCTTGTGTTTTACCAGATGTAATAGCATATTTCATACCATCAAATGCAGAGATGAAGATCAATGCTAATGCAGTATATGTATTTGTGTAAGGGTTTGGAGAACGCAATTCATAACGTGTAGCCATAGGGTTGTCGATATCACGAATCAAACCACAAAGGATTGTACGGTTACGGCTTGGTTCGGAAGGATCAGTACCTAAAGATGTAACGATACATACAGGAGCTTCGAAGCCAGGTTTTAAACGATTTAAGGAGTCTGTTGTAGAACTGATAAATGGATTGATTGCTTCATAGTGTTTCAATAACCCCATGATAGCACCAATACCTAAGGAGCTAGCAGATTCTTTACGCATATCTTCTGGGCTGAACAAGTTTACAAGTTTACCAGATTTCAATTTAGCCATAACACCAAAGTGTGTATGTTCACCAGAACCAGCTACGCCAATAATAGGTTTTGCATTGAATGTTACATCAAGACCATTTTCACGGAACACTTCACGAACGATAATACGAGCTTGTAATTCATTATCTGCTGTTTGTAATGGGTTATTAGAGAATTTCCAGTCAATTTCTAATTGTTCTAAAACAACTGCTTCATGACCATCTTCATCAAGTTTAGCTTTAACGCCACCTACTTCTTTATGGCCCATTTCTGCAACCATACCGTATTGGTCTAAGCGTTCAACTGCTTGTTCTAAGGCAGTACGAACTGTACCATGAGTACGTTGCCAGTATTGTTCTTGTAATTTTTGAGATACGGACAATTCTTTTTTAGTAACAGTTCTAGATGGAGTTTTTACCCAGAATTCCAATTCTGTAGCAGATGTAAAGATAATATCTACAACGTCATCAGCTTTCACATGAGGCATACCAGGTAGACCATGTTCTTTGATTAAGGATAATAGTTCTGCACGAACATAATCACAGCTGTTTTTTAAGATAGAACGAGAGTCAACATAACGGTAGTTATGCATCAAGAATGCAGGAATACGAAGTGTACCAGTTGGTAAACCTGTTGCTTCATCGATATTTTCATAGTTATAATCAACAAACCAGTTTACACTTGGATCGCCCCACATATCTACACGTGCATTATTCAATGTTGCAATATTTGTAAGTACTACAGAAGAACCATCTGTTTGAACAGCACGACCTTCGAAGAATGCTTCATAATCATCAAAGAATGCAGCCATAGGGATTTTTTCATCTGTATCATTACCAGCTAAATCAATACCTACAAGAGATACGAATTTAATTTCTGGATGTTGTTCTAATAATGCAAGAACGCCTTCCTTACCATATTGACCAGCTGGAATATAATACAATAAATCTTTAGTATTTGTCATAATGGTTCCTCCTAAACATAAAAAGACTCCAACAAATAGATATATTTTTCTATATATCTAAAGTGGAGTCTTCGTTGACCAATTATTTTGTTGAAATCATAATATCATATAGTGAAAATACATGTCAATAACTTTCTATAGAATTTCATAATTTTCTTAACTATGGGGTTAAGAGTTCAATTTTGATGTATCGAAAATACTGACTATATGAAATGTTTACTTCTATATTTATAATTGATTATCCAAGTAATTCTTTAACGATATTATTAACTACTTTACCATCTGCACGGCCTTTAGTTTTTGGCATAACATGTTTCATAACATTACCCATGTTTACAGCATCGCCACAAGCTGCAATAGCTTCTTTTACAACAGTGCGGATTTCATCTTCACTCATTTGAGCTGGTAAATATTTTTGAAGCACAGCCATCTCTTCTTTTACATGAGAGATCAAATCTTCACGGCCAGCTTTTTCAAACTCAGTTAAAGAATCTTGACGAGTTTTCATTTCTTTTGCCAAAATACCAAGAATACCATTATCATCAAGTTCTACTTTATCATTGATTTCTGTATTTTTAATAGCACTATTAACCATGCGAATTACAGAAAGAGCGATTTTACCTTCTTCACGCGCTTTCATAGCCGCTTTCATATCTTCTTTTAATTGATCTTTTAAGCTCATAGTTCCTCCTATTTTATATATAAAGAAACCCTAATTCTGGATTTCATGAAGCCATGAAAAGGCAGAATTAGGGTAATCATCTTATGCTCTGAATTTGCGTTTTCTTGCTGCTTCAGATTTTTTCTTTCTTTTTACGCTTGGTTTTTCGTAGTGTTCGCGTTTTCTTACTTCAGACAAAACACCCGCTTTTTGGCAGGAGCGTTTGAATCGACGAAGAGCACTTTCAAGCGTTTCGTTTTTACCGACTTTGATTTCAGACATCTATATCCCTCCCTCCAAAAATAATCTCGGGAAGTGCTGATAATTTACATACGCACATATAATATTATATGTATAGGTATAGATGTTGTCAATATTTTCCGGTATATTTTATAGGAATTTTAATAAGTATTATAAAAAGAATACATTATACTCATTTTTAAGCTTCTGGCCAGCCCATTTCTTCGCCACCTAAAAGATGTGCATGCATATGGAATACAGTTTGACCTGCTTTTGCGCCAGTATTAAAAATCAAACGATAACCATCTTTGGAAATACCAAGTTCTTTTGCTACATCACGCACGAATGGCAATAAACCTTCTACATAGTCTTCATTTTTATCAGTAAGATGAGCAATGTTAGCTACGTGATTTTTTGGCACAATAAGAACATGTACTTTTTTTACTGGTTCAATATCATGAAATGCATAAAATTTATCGTTTTCTAATACTTTTTTAGATGGAATTTCACCATTGATAATTTTACAGAAAATGCAGTCACTCATACGATAACTCCTTATTCAATAATTAAATAATTATCTTCTAAACCTACAACAGTACCTTCGACGAGATCACCAATCTTATGTAATCCATCAGCCTTTACTTTACCATTTACATACTCATTTGTTAAGCCCATATAGTATCCATTCTCTTCCTTTTCGATGAGAATCTCCCCAGGCTTACCAATGCGAGATTTTGCGTATGCTTCATAGCCAGATTGACTAAGGCCATTTAACAGTGCTACACGAGTCTTTTTAACGGCTTCTGGTACTTGATCTGTCATAGTAGCTGCAGGTGTGCCCTCACGAATAGAGTATGGGAAGGCATGAATATGGGTAAATCCAATTTCGCGTACTGTATTTAAAGTTTCTTCAAAGTCTTCATCTGTTTCTTGAGGGAATCCTGCAATAATATCAGTTGTAATAGATAAATCTTTAATACGAGAGCGTAAACTAGCAATTAAGTCTTTATATTCTTGTAATGTATAATGGCGTTTCATCAACTTTAAAACGTGATCAGAACCGGCTTGTAGAGGTAAATGCAAGTGTGGACATACACGTTTATTAGTAGCCATTAATTCTACTAACTCATCAGAAACCTCTACTGATTCAATAGAGCCGAAACGAATACGGTATAAATCAGGTATTTCTAACAAGGCTTTTACTACATCAGCTAATGTAGGACGACCTGGCAATTCTACACCATAATTGCCCAAATGTATACCAGTTAATACAATTTCATGGAACCCATGTTCTACTAAGCGTTTTGCCTCTTGAACAATATCATCCACTTTACGAGATTTCAATTTACCTCGAGTATAAGGAATGATACAAAAGGCGCAATAGTTATTACAGCCTTCTTGAATTTTCATGAAAGCACGAGCTTTATCAGATTCATTGCCATATAATGGCATTTCCTCAAAATTGGATTCGTTCATGATATCGCGCACAGCATTAATTTGACGTTCTGTAGATTCTAATTGTTCTACTAATTCCACAATTTTAGAGCGATTATTTGTACCTATAACAAGGTTAACACCATCAATAGCAGCAATTGCATCGGGATCGAGTTGAGCATAACAACCTGTAACGATTACATAAGCATCTTCATTTTGACGCTTTGCTTTCCGAATCAATTGACGGGATTTCTTTTCCCCCATATTCGTAACAGAACATGTATTAATTACATATATATCAGCTTTTTCATCGAAGTCTACGGCTTCGTAATTATTTTGTAAAAATAAACCTTTCATAGCATCTGTGTCATACTGATTGACACGACAGCCTAAGGTTGTAAAAGCAACGGTTTTCATTGCACCTCTCTATTCTTATTTAATTTATAGTTCTAATTCATATTGAATCATTGCTAATGATCCAAGAGCGGCAGTTTCTGCTCTTAAAATAGTAGTACCAAGAGAAACCGATTTTCCACCACTCTCTATAATAGCATTGATTTCCTTCTCTTGATAGCCCCCCTCTGGACCAACACAGATTAGAATATCAGTTATAGTTTGATTAGTGTGTACTGATTGTAGTGCAGACTTAATAGTATGACCATCTTCATTTTCATAAGCTACTAATTTTAATGCGTCAGCTTCGATTGCTAATACTTGTGAAAGCGTTTCACCTACTACAAGTGTGGGTAGTTGATTGCGTCCACATTGTTGGGCTGCTTCTAGCATAATTTTTTCCCAACGACTGACTTTTGATTGTAATTTTTTATCATCATATTTAGCTACACAGTTAGCAGTAGATACAAGATAAATGGTATCTACATTTAACTCCGTCGCCTTTTGTAATACCCATTCTAACTTTTCACCTTTCAATAAGGATTGAACTAGAATAGTTCGATACGACGATACATCAGTCGCTACATATTCAATAAGTTTAGCTTGTGCTATACCATCAACTTCATCGGTAATCTGATAGATACCACAACGATTATCACTGCCCGTTACAGTAATGGGTTTTTCCATATTATGACGAAATACATGTAACACATGATGTGTCACATCTTTCGGTAATTCTATTCTTTCATCTAATGGTGTAGGGATAAATATTTTCTTCATAGCTTTTCTAACGCAAAGGTATGCCAAGGGCCCGCCACGCGTTCCTCTATAATATGCCAATATTCAGTGATATACGGCAAGATTTCATCATACCGATCATCAATAATACCACTAATAATTAAGATACCATTATCATCAAGTTTATTACCAATTTGAGGTAATAGTGTTTTAAGTGGATCCACTGTTAAGTTAGCTAAAATTAATTGGGCCGTACCATTGAAATCACTATCCAAATTACCACAAATAATCTCTGCAGATACATGATTATTCTCACAGTTAATGCGAGCTTGATTGGCAGCATATTCCTCAATATCGATCCCAACCAAATGCTTAATTCCTAAATGTGCTGCTACCAATAAGAGAATACCCGTTCCTGTACCAATATCTAAACAAGTAACTTGATTAAGATCCATGGATTCACTATAAGATTTCAATAGTTCGGCACATGTACGTGTTGTTTCATGAGAGCCAGTACCAAAGGAAATATCGGAATCGATTTCTATAATTGTTTTATTGTCGACGTTATCATATTCTTGCCAAGCAGGTTTAATAATTAAATTAGGTAGAATTTCTGTAGGTTCAATATATTGCTGCCAAGAATTAAGCCATGTAGATTCATCTAATATATTTGTATCAACAGATGTGACACTAATATTTGCTTCTGTAAGACGTTTTTCTAAGTCTGACTTAATTGTATTAGAGTTCAATGATGGATCTGCATACATAGTTAATTTAATTAAATTTGGTTGATTTTCTACATCTTCTTCTATAATTCCATTGTCTGCATAATCGTCAAAAAGAGTAGTCACCTCATCGGTGGCTACTCTTTCACAGACAATGGATACTTCTATCCACTGCATATATGCTCCTTTATAGGGAATGTGACGGAACAAACCATTCCTTCACATGAGCTGTTCATTTAGTCAAACGTTCCTTAATTTTTTCAAAAAGACTTTTGCTCACTTGTAAGTTATTTACATCTTCGTTACTTTCGTTTGCAAAGCGTAATAACAACTCACGTTGAGTATCTGTCAACTTCTTAGGAGTTTGGACAGTTACCACAATATGTTGGTCCCCTCGTTGTTTAGGGTTACGCAAATATGGAATACCTTTTCCCTTTACGCGGAATGCCGTTCCCGTTTGAGTACCTTCCGGAATCTTTAACTCTACTTTACCATCTAAGGTGTTAACTTGTATAGTCGCACCTAATGCAGCTTGAGCAAAGCTAATATTCACACGGCTAATAACGTCATTACCATTTCGTTCAAATTCCTTATGAGGACGAACAAAAATATATACATAAAGATCGCCTTTAGGGCCACCTAAGATACCTGGTTCACCTTCATTAGCAACGCGTAAGCGAGAACCACTATCTACACCTGCTGGAATTTTAATAGAAATCTTGCGTTTTGCAAGCATTTCACCTGTACCACGACATTTAGAACAAGGTTTTTCAATGCTTTTACCAGTACCATGACAGCGAGAACAAGTGCGAACGGATTGCATACGACCAAATGGAGTATTTTGAATAACCGCTTCTTGACCAGAACCATGACAGTTTGGACAAGTATCGACACGAGATCCTGGTTCACCACCAGTACCATGACAGTGATCACATTCTTCATGACGATGCACTTCTATTTCCATAGATTTACCAAAGGCTGCATCTTCAAAGGAAATATCAATATCTTCGCGCAAGTCATTACCTTTTTGAGGACCTTGTTGCTGGCGACCACCGCCAAACATGCCACCAAAAATATCGCCAAAGATATCACCAAAGCCTCCAGCTTGACCACCGAAACCGCCAAAGCCACCTTGGAAACCACCGGCGCCAGCACCGCCTCCTTGTTTGAAGGCGTCGTGGCCGAATTGGTCATATTGAGCTTTTTTAGTTTCATCAGACAATACTTCGTAAGCTTCGTTTGCTTCTTTAAATTTTGCTTCCGCTTCCTTTGGATTATCTTTATTTACATCTGGATGGTATTGGCGTGCCTTTTTACGGAAGGCCTTTTTGATTTCATCTTGAGAGGCATTTTTACTGACCCCCAAGATGTCATAATAATCACGTGCCATTAGTTACCAACCCTTCTTATTTCTTGTCGTCATCCACTACTGTGTAATCAGCATCAACTACATTGTCATCAGATTTTGTTTGTTGTTGACCTTGCTCTGCACCACCAGCTGCTTGTTGAGCTTGTTGTGCTGCTGCATACATTTGTTCAGCTAATTTATGTAATGGTTGTTCCAAAGCTTCACTGTCTTTTTTGATATCTTCGATGTTGCCAGCTTCGATAGATTTTTTCAATTTATCTTTTGCTTCTTCAACTTCTTTCAATAAAGCAGTATCGCCTTTACCATCAAGTTCTTTCAATGCTTTTTCAGCTTGGTAAACCAAGGAATCTGCATTGTTTTTAACATCTAATTCTTCTTTTCTAGCTTTATCTTCTGCTGCATGAGCTTCAGCTTCTTTAACCATGCGTTCGATTTCGTCTTCTTTCAAGCCGCTAGAAGAAGTAATTGTAATTTTTTGTTCTTTTTGAGTACCCAAATCTTTAGCTTTTACGTGTACGATACCATTAGCATCGATATCGAATGTAACTTCGATTTGAGGAACCCCACGAGGAGCTGCTGGGATACCATCCAAGTTGAATCGACCCAATGTTTTATTATCTGCTGCGAACTCACGTTCACCTTGCAATACATGGATATCTACAGATGGTTGGTTATCTGCTGCAGTAGAGAATACTTGAGATTTAGATGTAGGAATTGTAGTGTTACGATCGATAATACGTGTGAATACACCACCCATTGTTTCAATACCAAGAGACAATGGAGTTACATCAAGTAACAATACGTCTTTTACTTCACCTACTAATACACCACCTTGAATAGCAGCACCAATAGCTACACATTCATCAGGGTTAACGTTTTTAGTTGGTTCTTTACCCAATACTTTTTTAATAGCTTCTTGTACAGCTGGAATACGGCTAGAACCACCAACTAACAATACTTTATCGATATCGGATGCAGATAAACCAGCATCGTTCATAGCTTTACGAGTAGGTTCGATTGTAGCTTGTACCAAATCAGCAGTCAATTCTTCGAATTTAGCACGAGTCAATGTTACATCCAAATGTTTAGGACCAGTAGCATCAGCTGTGATGAATGGCAAGTTGATATTTGTGCTAGCTACGCCAGACAATTCAATTTTAGCTTTTTCAGCAGCTTCTTTTAAACGTTGATCAGCTAATTTATCATTGGATAAATCGATACCAGTTTCTTTTTTGAATTCTTCAATAAGGTAGTTCATGATGCGTTGGTCGAAGTCATCGCCACCAAGATGGTTATTACCAGATGTTGCCAATACTTCGAATACGCCATCACCAAGTTCAAGGATAGATACGTCGAATGTACCACCACCAAGGTCAAATACAAGAACTTTACCGTCTTCATCTTTATCTACACCATATGCAAGAGCAGCTGCTGTAGGTTCGTTGATGATACGAAGTACTTCAAGACCTGCAATCGCACCAGCGTCTTTTGTAGCTTGACGTTGAGCATCTGTAAAGTATGCAGGAACTGTGATAACTGCTTGTTTAACAGGTTCGCCTAAATATGCTTCTGCATCAGCTTTGATTTTTTGAAGAATCATTGCAGAAATTTCTTGAGGAGTATAAGACTTACCTTCTACAGTTACTTTGTAGTCTGTACCCATGTGACGTTTAATAGAAATGATTGTGTTTTCAGGGTTAGATACAGCTTGACGTTTAGCCAATTGACCAACTAAACGTTCGCCATTCTTTGCAAAACCAACAACGGAAGGAGTTGTACGAGCGCCTTCTTGGTTAGTAATAACTGTAGGTTCGCCACCTTCCATAACCGCAACACAAGAGTTTGTAGTACCTAAATCAATACCAATTACCTTTGCCATAATATATGCCTCCTAAAACCTTTATAATCTATTCAACAACTTTTACCATTGCTGGACGAATACAACGACCATCAACAGTATAGCCAGTTTGTAATACTTCACATACCGTATCAGATTCATATTCATCTGACGGCACTCGCATAATTGCTTGATGGAAATTTGGATCAAATGGTTTACCCACCGCATCGATAACGGCTAAACCGTGTTTAGATAACATAGCCATCAAGTTTTGATGGATCATGATAAATCCATCAAGGAATACCTTTGCATCACCTTCTACTGGACTTTGAACAGCTCGTTCAAAGTTATCTAATACAGGAAGTAGATCTGTAAGTACATCGCCTTTAACATATCCTGCAAGTTGCTCTTTTTCTTGATTAGTACGACGTTTGAAGTTGTCGAAGTCCGCTTGTAAACGCTTATAGCGATTATCAAAGTCTGCTTTGAGCTCCTCTAATACTTGAGCTGCGTCCGCCACAACTTCGTCAGCTTCCTCAACAGCTGGCGTCTCTACATTTGTAGTTTCCACTATTTCGTCAACTGTTTCTTGTTTAATGTCTTGTTCTTCAGCCATTATATGCCCTTTCTATTTTTGTTCTTTTACCATAGATTCCATTATATGTTTCATATGAGACAACATGCCAATGATACGACCATATTCCATTCGTGTCGGTCCTAGAATAGCAAGAGTACCGATAGGTTGATCTTGATTTGTAAAATCAGCTTGTACTATACTCATTGATTGAAGTGCTTCGGTATCATTTTCATTGCCAATCTTTACCTTTACAGGTGTAGGTGAATCATCCTTTAATAATTGTCCCAATTGATTTTGTTCTTCCACTAATGAAAGCAAGGGTTGCACTTTTTCAACAGACTTAAACTCTGGTTGATTTAACAACTCCGTGGTACCTACAGAATAGAACAACTTACGTTTATTAATTGCTCGTAATAATGTTTCTGAAAGGATCATCAAAATCCCTCGTGGACCTTCCATATGAATCAATAGTGTTCCTAACGCTTCAGCTGTTACATGACCAATACTTATATTCTGTAAAGCATTGCTAAATTGCATAGCTAAACTTTGTAATACATCAGGCGAAACGCCTTCAGTAAAGTACATTAATTCATTATCAAGAGCACCAGTTTCAGTAATAACAACCATGACAGCTTGATGTGAATCAAGCGGCAATACATGAATGTATTTGATTAATGCTCTATCATGGGCTGGAGCTAAGAACAAACTCATACTATGGCTCACTTGTGATAATAATTTAGCCATATTTAAGAAGAGCTCACTGGTAGATCCATTAGAATGTTTCCATAACATTTCAATTTTCTCAGCATCCTGTAATGGAACAGGTTGTTGACTCAACATAGAATCAACATATAAGCGATAGCCTTTAGCTGAAGGAATACGTCCCGCCGATGTATGAGGTTGCTCCAAATAGCCTAACTCCTCTAAATCGGACATTTCATTGCGTACTGTTGCAGGACTAATACCAAGATTATAATTCTTTGCAATCGTCCTGGAACCTACAGGTTCAGCAGATTTAACGTAGTCTTCAATTATGGCTCGCAAGATGCGCTGTTTTCTTTCATCCATAATGACACCTCTTGTTAGCACTCATAAACTTTGAGTGCTAATCGCATGTATAATATTATCACATAGGAAAAAATTGTCAAGCAAAAAAATCCTTAAAAAGTCAAATAATATCTATTTAGTCAAAAAGACAATTTAATATTTTAAATTAATTAGTCAAAAAATCAAAGTGCAATAATAAGAAAACACTTATACTATCTACATTTATGCCATATTCTAAAATCTAAATAGTAGAATATGATGGTCTAATAACATTTTTATTATTAAAACCATAAAATAGTATAAGTGTTTATATATGTAATAATTTTATTGTTACTAAAACTCAGAGAAAAACCAATCACTCTCTAGATAAACGAACAGATTAAGAACTATAAAACCATTAGCACTTAAAATATAGCAACTTATAGTTCTACACCTTCTAAGGGATTACCTAAGCGTTCTAATAGTTTTCCCATACGCTCACGGGGCTCGCCATGTTCTGCATACCAATCTACTAAGATATCTACAGCTTTTTTGGATTGCTCAACAGTAAGCTTTCTAGCCAAAATTTTACCAGCCTCTGGTCGCATTCCTGTATTGCCACCAACAGCCAGCATGAAACCTTGAGATGTACCAATAAAAGCAATATCTTTTACCATTGCATCTGGGCAGTTACGACCACAGCCACTAATTCCAATTTTGCACTTGTGAGAGGTTTTTCGGCCGTAATGTTTTCTCTCTACATAATCAGCCAATTCTTTAGTTTCCATTTGGCCATTTTTACAATAGCCTTTACCTACGCAAGCAATTAAAGAATTTACACCTCTATGAACAACTGTAGTTACGCCTTCTGGTAATTCAGAGATAAGTTCTTCCTTATCGTCTTTTTCAATACCTGTAATTTGTATACCTGTTACAACATGACGGAAGGATCCTCCATATTTTTCAGCTAGTTCTATGCATGCTTTCATTTGATCTAAAGTAAATTCATTATGTAAACCGTGTAATATGACAGATGTCTTCATCGTTCCTCCTCAAATCTAGCATGCTTATTCATCATCATCCTATTTATACTAACATATTAGATTTTGAGAAACTGTGAGAAATTACTCACGAATAAATTGACTAAATACATAGTTACCATGCTTGGCGCCTTCTGAAGTTAAATGATAACTACCATTTTGATATTCTAATAAGCCTTTATTAACTAAATCTTCTAATACAGTGCCAAATAAGTTATGTACAGATACGCCAAATCTTTCCTTAAATTTTTGTTCATCAAGGCCCCACTTAGTGCGAAGCGCTAAGAAGCAAAAGTCCTCTTGAGCTCGCTCTACAGTAATAGTCTCCGTATCGATAGTAGGCATAGTATATCGATCTACCGCTTGTATATAAGGCATCACATTTCGATTGTTACTACGGCGTATACCATCATAGAAGGAATGAGCTCCAGCACCAAATCCTAAGTAGTCTACATAGTGCCAATATTTTAAATTATGACGACTATAAGAACTAGCTTTAGCAAAATTAGAAATTTCATATCGTTCAAAACCTAACTCTTTTAATCCTTCCATCATTGTGTCATACATCGCTTCATCAATGCTTTCACTAGGAATAGAAATGAGATTCTTTTGTACTAAGTGGTATAAATAGGTTCCTACTTCTACCTGTAGTCCATAAGTAGAAATATGGTTTATAGGCAAATCTTTTACAATCTCTAAATTACGCTTTATGCCTTCTAAAGACTGTCTAGGTAATCCATAGATCAAATCTATATTAATATCTGTAAAGCCAGCCTCTTTAGCTTCATAAACAGCTTGTTTAGCTTTTTCCCCATTATGACTGCGATGCAGCATGGTAAGCGCCTTATCATCAAATGTTTGAACGCCAAAACTAATACGATTAAAGCCTAGTTTAACTAACTTAGTGAGATACGGTAGATCTACCTCACCAGGATTAGACTCTATAGTCATATGACAATCGTCAGTAATAGTAAAAGTACTTTTGATTTTATCGACAATCATCTGTAACTGTTGAATTGATAATTCAGTAGGTGTACCACCACCAAAATAAATAGTATCAATAGGTTTAGATTTAGACTCTGGGTGTTCTGACACCCACAAATCTATTTCTTGTATTAATGCATAGACATAGGTTTCGTAATAATCTTGTAAATTTTGATAGGCTGGAAAATCACAGTACATACATTTCTGTTTACAAAAAGGGATATGGACATACAAGCCCATATCCCCAAGTGTAACCAGATTCAAAGTATTAGAATCTGTTTTCATTATATTAGTCCTCAACCTTGAGAATAGCCATAAATGCTTCTTGCGGAATTTCTACAGAGCCCACAGACTTCATACGTTTCTTACCAGCTTTTTGTTTTTCTAAGAGTTTACGCTTACGAGAAATATCACCGCCGTAACATTTTGCTAAAACGTCTTTACGCCAAGCCTTTACAGTTTCACGAGCCACAATTTTCGTGCCCACCGCTGCTTGAATTGGAATTTCAAACATTTGACGAGGAATCAATTCTTTTAATTTTTCAGCTAACGCACGACCACGTGTAGCAGCACGGTCCTTATGTACGATAATAGACAATGCATCCACAGGATCACCATTTAATAGAATATCCATCTTAACCATTGGAGATTGTTTATATCCAATCAACTCATAGTCAAGAGATGCATAACCCTTTGTAGCAGATTTCAATTTATCAAAGTAGTCGTAAATAATTTCACTCAAAGGCAAGTGATACACAACAGATACACGTGATTCATCCAAATATTCCATGGATTGATATTCACCACGTTTATCTTGAGATAACTCCATAATAGTACCTACGAAATCTTTAGGCACAATTGTAGTAGCTTTTACATATGGTTCTTCAATGTAGTCGATTTCTGTAGGAGGTGGCAATTTAGCCGGATTATCTACTTCTAGCATTTCTCCATTTGTTTTATATACCTTGTAGTTTACAGATGGAGCTGTCGTAATGAGCGTTAAATTATATTCTCGCTCTAACCGTTCTTGAATAACGTCCATATGTAACAAACCGAGGAAGCCACAACGGAAACCAAAACCTAACGCCAAGGATGTTTCCGCTTCATATTCCAAGGCAGCATCGTTAAGCTGTAACTTTTCTAATGCATCACGAAGGTTTTCGTAATCTTTAGACTCTGTCGGATAGAGACCACAATATACCATAGATACAGCTTTACGATAGCCTGGCAATGGCTCTGGTGCAGGATTATTAGCTAATGTTACCGTATCACCTACGTGACAATCTTTTACATTTTTGATACTAGCTGCAATACAACCTACCGATCCACAAGGTAATTCTTGTACTGGTACGAGATTTGGTGTAAAGATTCCAAGCTCAGTAACATCAAAATCTTTTTTATCATGCATCATACGAATTGTATCTTTTGTCTTGATAGTGCCTTCTTTTACCCGTACATACGCAATAGCACCTTTATAGGAGTCAAAGCGGCTATCAAAAATCAAAGCTCTCGTAGGTTGATCAGATTTATCTGGTGGCGCAGGTACTTTATTTACAATAGCTTCCAAAATATCAGGGATACCGATGCCTGATTTAGCAGAACATAACACTGCTTCTGATGCATCTAAGCCAATGATATCTTCAATTTCATGTTTAACTCGATCAGGATCTGCAGAAGGTAAATCAATTTTGTTAATAACAGGAATGATTTCAAGATCATGTTCTAAAGCGAGATACACATTCGCCAACGTTTGAGCCTCTACACCTTGTGCAGCATCTACTACCAGTAGTGCACCTTCACAAGCTGCAAGAGAACGAGATACTTCATAGCTGAAATCCACATGGCCAGGAGTATCGATAAGGTTTAAAGTATACTCTTCTCCATCTTGTGCTTTATACAAAATACGAACAGATTGAGCTTTAATGGTAATACCACGTTCTCGTTCAAGATCCATGGAATCCAAAACTTGAGCTTCCATTTCACGCTTTTGTAATGTACCAGTATATTCAATTAATCTATCAGCGATGGTAGATTTACCATGGTCAATATGAGCTATAATACAGAAGTTTCTAATCTTTTTCGTTGACATACTATGTAAACAAGTTCAAGGAACTTGTATTCTCCTTTCTAACATACGCGATCGATAACAGCACCTCCTAATAGTTGAGTGCCATTATAAAAGGCTACGGACTGACCTGGTGTAATAGCCCGTTGTGGTTCTTCGAAGATAACTTCCATCGTATCATCATCTAAGATACGTGCAGTACAAGGTGAAGGATTTGCTGCATAGCGAATTTTACCTTCTGCTTTTAATTCTTTATGAATTGTATCATCTAGGAAATTATAGAACTTGCAAATCATACGATTCGTAAAAAGTCGATCATTAGGACCTACAATGACTTCATTACGTTCACCATTAAAGCCAATTACATATAATGGATGCTTATATGCAATGCCAAGGCCCTTACGTTGGCCTATAGTGTAGTTAAATAAACCATTATGCTTACCTAATACCTCACCATCTTCAGTAACGATATTACCAGACTTTGGTTTATCTTTCATTTCTTCTACTACAAGCTTTTGATAATTCCCATGAGGCAAGAAGCAAATATCTACACTATCTGGTTTTTTAGCTACTGGCAAATCATATTCAGCAGCTAATTTACGTGTTTCAGTCTTACATTGGCCACCTAGTGGGAACATGAGGTGACTCAAAATGCGTTGGTTCATATTGTACATAACATAGCTTTGGTCTTTAGTAGGATCAACGCCTTTATGTAATTCATATAAACCAGTTTGTTCATTATAATTAACCTGTGCATAATGGCCAGTAACCATATGTGTGGCACCAAGTTCAAGGGCTCGATTGAGCATCAAATCAAATTTGATATTTTTATTACAGAATACACAAGGATTTGGTGTACGACCATAGGCATATTCTTTTACGAAGTAATCTACTACATTATCGTAGAATACATCACGAGCATCAATAACATGATGCTCAATACCAAGAAAATCACACATCTTCTTAGCATCTGTAACAGCGAGAGGCACTGAATCATAAGGTGTACCACTCACCCATAGCCATAGGGTAATACCAAATACTTTATAGCCTTGTTTTAGTAGCATTGCAGCAGTTAAAGAACTGTCTACGCCGCCACTCATAGCTACAGCGATAACTTTTTCCATACTTTCTCCTTTTAATGATCTCTTGATCATAAAACTAATCAGGGTGAAAGCCTGACGTGTAAAACACTAGTTCGGTGTAAAAGTCCGAGTAGTATTGCTATGAAATTATAGCAACTTATATTATAGCCTAGAATTAGGTACATTGAAAAGATTTGAAATAAAAAGAATCCCTTTCTTATAACAAAAGGGATTCAAATCATTATCTATGTTTTAAAAGCTCTTCAGCGGCTCCTAAAATACCAAGCATGGAATGTTCAAATACTAAGCCACCTTGCATAAAAATCGTATACGGAGGACGAACAGGACCATCTGCACTCAATTCAATAGATGAACCTTGTACAAAGGTACCACCGGCCATGATGATTTTATCTTCGTACCCAGGCATATCACCAGGAATTGGATGTACGTGGGCATCTACAGGAGAATAGGCTTGCATGCCTACACAGAAGTGCTCCATTTCTTCCCCGTTTTTTAGATTAATAGCTTGGATTAAATCGTAGCGATCAGCATTTACTTTTGGGAATACATCATATCCTAACAGTTCACCTACTGCAGCCGTATATACAGCACCTTTAAGAGCTTGTAATACTACGTGAGGAGCCATAAATAAACCTTGGAAGAACAATCGGTAACCAGGTGCATAAGAGCCCATATGATCACCCAGTCCTGGCGCAGTAAGTTGATATGCTGCATCCTCTACTAAGTCTTCACGACCTACGATGTAGCCACCTGTTGGTGCTAAGCCGCCCCCTGCATTTTTAATGAGAGAACCAGCCATAATATCGGCGCCTGCTTCTAAAGGTTCTTGCAGTTCTGTAAACTCACCATAACAATTATCTACAAAACAAATAGTATTCGAGTTTTTAGCTTTTACAGCATCTACAATAATCTTAATATCTGCAATAGATAATGGTTCGCGCGTACTATAACCACGGGAGCGTTGAATCACTACTACTCTCGTATTATCATTAACAGCATTAGCAATAGCTTCCACATCATAAGTATTATCTTTTAAAGGTACCTCAGTATAGGTAAACCCCTTTTCTACAAGAGATCCACGCACTTCACGAGCAGCACCAATTACGGATTGCATTGTATCGTAAGGAGCCCCAACTGCATAGATAAACTCAGTCCCCTTAGATCCATTACCCATTAAAGCAATAAGAGTTGTTGCTAGTGCATGCGTACCAGATACGAAATGAGGACGAACAATAGCCTTTTCACCTTTAAATACATAAGCGAATACTTCATCTAGTTTTTCGCGGCCCACATCGTTATAACCATAGCCCGTAGTGCCTGTAAAGTGATAATCAGATACTTGGCACTCTTTAAAGGCTTCTAATACCTTTTTTGTATTGGCCAATGCAATAGGTTCAAACTTTTTAAATTCAGGTTCAGCCATCTCAAGGGCTTTACTACGTATTTCTTCTAATGTCATGCTAATCCTTCTCTACGAATTAATTCCATAGCTTTATTAAATATAAAATCTTTAGATGTATTATTATCAATATGAATCCATTCAATATATGGCATACGCTTATACCAAGTAATTTGTCGCTTTGCGAAATGACGAGTATTCTTCTTGATCAAATCTCTACATTCATCAAGGTTAATACTGCCATTTATATAATCTACAACCTCTTTATAACCAATCCCCTTAAAGGCTTGGCAGTCAGGATTTACACTGGACTTAACTAGTTGCTCAACCTCTTCAATTAAACCTGCATCAAACATCATATCAACGCGTAAATTAATGCGTTCATATAACTGATCACGATCTCTCATAAGACCAATAACAGGCCCTTTATAAGATACACCATCTTTTGTCTGATTACGTAACGAATCTACATCACCATGATGCAATATTTCAATAGCTCGATACAAACGATGTTTATCACTATATTGAATTTCTATATTATATTTTCTTCCTAATGTGAAAGCATAGTCTCGTAAACCATCTATACCTTTAGCATTAAATAACTCATCTAGTTCTAATCGTAAATTTTCATCAGGCTTAACTTCATTAAAGTTATAGTTCTCTAATAACGATTGAACATATAACCCTGTACCACCAGACAGAATAGGTAGAATATTCCTATCATTTAATCTACCAATTATCTCTTTAGCTTGATTTTGGAAAATAGATACTGAATATGAATCATTTGGTTCTAATATATCGATAAGATGATGCTTCACACGGTTAAGTTCATCCGCCGATGGTTTAGCGGTACCAATATTGAGTTGTTTATATACTTGATAAGCATCACCAGAAATAACCTCAGCATGTAGCTGTTCTGCTAAGTTCAAGGTAAGATCTGTTTTGCCTACCGCCGTTGGTCCAACGATGGTAATTAAGGGATTCACATTAACTCCTTCATATATACACCATAGCCTATACGACTATATTTTCCACCCACCCATTGATGGGGCGGATACTTTTGAAAGACCGAACTAAATGGTCGTTCTTTAATAATAACACCATAAGTGGCAACACGCATAGCTTGTGCCATGATTTTATCATCTATATGACTTTCCACAGTATGTCCCCGAAGAGGTTTGAATTGAGGACTTTCCTCTACAGGAACTTCAAACATAGGATCAAAATAAATAATATCAATACTATTATCAGGTAGGTTTGGTAAATAGTGCTCAAAGGTATCATGATTTACTTTAATACGTCGCAATACATTCGTTACACTATCATCAGTATGAATATAATGAGCTAAACCATGACAAGTGGCAAGCCATATAGGTAAAGACCCTTCTAGGCCAGTTATTTGAGCCTGTGGGTAACCATAACTCACTACAATACTGTCACTACCAAGGCCAATTGTACAGTCTAAAAACGTAAATTTATCTCTATTAGATAATCCTTTTGTATCTAATATGACTTGTACCGCATTAACGAGATGATCGCCTTCACCGCGTTGTAAACGTAATATACGTAATTGAGCCATAGACAAATGAAAGGTATGTTGTTGATTATCTGGGAAATGAATAGTTAATCCAGAACCAGCAAGAACTGCAATATATTCGCATTGATACTTACCGAATAAGGCTGGTATCGATGTTTTACCTCGTTTAATATATGTCATATGCATAGAGGAAGCCAGTGCCTTGGCTTCCTCCTGAATGACCTCATTAGATTTTTGAGATGTCGTTAGTATATTCATATTAAGACCGTAAGAATAATTTACCTAATTCATCAGGTGTAAACTTGATTATCGTTGGACGACCATGAGGACATACGTACGGTTTTTCTGTACTAAACAAATCCTCAATTAAGGTAGTCATTTGATACATATTTAAATTATGACCTGCCTTAATGGCCCCTCTACAAGATGCATACGCTAGCATTTCATGTCGCAACTGAGCCTTAGTAGGCTGTTGATGATCATGTAAGTAAGAAAATACATATTGGAGAATTTCAAAAGCTTTAGATTCAATTAAATCTACAGGAGCGCCTACAAGTTTTATCTTAGTAGGGCCACCTAGCTCTACATCAAATCCAAGATCAAGTAAGGTATCTCGTTCTTCTTCTACCAAATTCATTTCATCATCTGTAGCCTCACTATATTGAGGCACAAGTATAGATTGCATAGGAATGGATTCAGAAGACTTACAAAGCTTATCATAACGCACACGTTCATGAGCCGCATGTTGGTCTATTATGTAGAGATCATCACCCTTTTTAGCCAAAATATAACAAGAAGCAACTTGCCCCATAGGTAGGAATCCAGAATTTTGAATGGTACGCTCCTCTGTATTATCTTCACGAATATCTTGAGCTAAAGACTTAAATTTCTCAACGTCTTCCTTCGTATAACTAGTATATTCAGTAGGAACAGCAGCGAAGCTTTCGTCTGTAAAGGATGACTGTTCATAAGTAGCCTTTGGCGGAGGTGGTGTAAAGCCCTTAGTCTTAAGACTCTCTACAAACTGTGTAGTCTCGCCGCGCATGACTTCGTATCCTTTAGTACGGCGACTACCAAATACTTTGTCATAATCTACCGCAGTAGCTATATGTTCAGCAGACTGCATCTCATCTTGTACCACAGAAGGTGTTCTATAGGAATCATATGTACTATTGTCATGGTGAGATAAACTACCATAAGAACTAGAATTAGTAACTGTAGCATTACTGTTAGTATTTACGTCATTACTATTGGTTTCATTATTATGGAAATCAGCTCCATTATTAATTGTGCCATTTATATAAGAAGATGATTCTCGTTCGTATCGCTCATGTAGAGGATTATTTAAAGCGTTTAAAATGCCATGATAAACAGCTTTAAATATAATCTTATCATCAGAGAATTTTACTTCACTCTTCCGTGGATGAACATTAATATCAACCATACCAGCAGGTACAGTGATATTAAGTACCACTAAAGGATGACCGTTTTTAGGTAATAATGCATGGTATGCATTATCGATAGCCTTCATGATGGTTTTATCAGAAATAACACGGTTATTAACGATAATAGTTTGCCAAATTCTTGTACTTTTAAGAAGCGTAGGTTTACTAACTACACCATCGATATAAATAGAGTCACTTTCATAAGCAACAGTGAAAATGTCATCCTTCGTTTTATATCCATATAATGCAGCTATCGTATCACCAATATTACCATTGCCAGGTGTAATAATAGCTACCCGATCATCTACGATGAGTTTAAAAGAAATATGTGGGTTACTAAGGGCCAATTTGCCTACAATATCTTGAATTTTAGAAGATTCGGTACGCTCTGTTTTCAAGAATTTGCGACGGGCTGGCGTATTATAAAACAAGTCTCTAATTTCAATTGTTGTACCAGGTGCCGCACCATAAGGAATACAATCGGTGAAAGTACCACCATCTACGGTAATACGAGTGCCCAAATCAGAGTCAGCTTTACGTGTAGTCAAAGAAAAATGAGACACCGAGGCAATACTAGCCAAAGCCTCGCCACGGAAGCCGAGGGATGCTATATCAAATAAATCCTCTACCTGTTGTATTTTAGAGGTAGCATGACGTAGGATTGCTAACCGTGCATCCTCTTCAGTCATGCCAACACCATTATCGGTAATGCGCATATATGCCACACCACCATCTCCAATTTCTATCTCAATATTGGTCGAAGAAGCGTCAATGGAGTTTTCAATGAGCTCTTTAATAACAGATGCGGGACGTTCCACAACTTCGCCAGCAGCTATTTTATTGATTGTGGTTTCATCCAATACATGAATGGTAGCCATTATTTCCCGCCTCCTTTACGAGCCTCCTCTTGTAGTTCATATAATTTATTTAATGCTTCAATCGGTGTCATACTCATTACATCCACTTCGAGTAAGCTATCGACTACAGAATGAGTAAATAAATTGCCTAGTGGTGAATCACTCACTTGTTTTGTAGTCGTTTTAACCACATTAGTAGATTGTCCACCAATTACGCGGTTATTTAAATCACTAGCATCATGACTTTGATCTTCCAATGACTCCAAAATTACCTCTGCTCGTTTTAACACAGAATTTGGTAATCCTGCTAATCTCGCCACATGAATACCATAGCTACGGTCTGCACCACCTCTGATGATGCGGCGCAAGAATGCAACATCTTTACCTTTTTCTTTTACAGCTACTGTGTAATTCTTTAATTTACTATAGCTTTCTTCTAAACCAATTAGCTCATGGTAATGGGTAGCAAATAATGTCTTGCCGTGAATATGCTTACAAATATGCTCAACTACGGCTTGAGCAATACTTAAACCATCAAATGTACTGGTGCCACGACCAATTTCATCTAAGATAATTAAGCTGTTATGTGTAGCATTCTCTAAAATATAGGCTACCTCTTTCATTTCTACCATGAACGTACTTTGACCAGTAGAAATATCATCACTAGCACCTACACGTGTAAAGATACGATCTACTGGAGAAATAGATGCTTCACGGGCAGGAATAAAGGAACCAATTTGAGCCATAATCATCAAAATAGCAGCTTGACGCATATATGTTGATTTGCCGGCCATATTAGGACCTGTAATGAGCAAAAATTCCTCATCATCATGATTTAGAACGATATCATTTGGTACAAACACTTCACGCTTCAAGAATTTTTCAATAACAGGATGACGACCATCTCGAATATTGATTTGACCATTCATAACGATGGTAGGGCAAATATAATTCTCTTCGTAACCTACTAGTGCCAAAGAACACAATACATCAAGCTCAGCAAGAGCACGAGCTGTTTCTTGTACCTCTTTAATAACAAGTTTTATATCATTTCGTAATTGTTGATATAATTCATGTTCTAAAGCGATTATCTTGTCTTTAGCGCTAAGAATTTTGATTTCAAACTCCTTTAACTCAGGCGTAATATAACGCTCTGCATTAGCTAAAGTTTGTTTTCGAATAAAGTAATCAGGTACTTGTTCAGATTTACTATGAGATACTTCGAAATAATAACCAAACACTTTATTATAGCCAGTTTTTATTTTAGATAAACCTGTAGCCTCTTTAATGTCGGCTTCCATCTTAGCTAGCCACTGCTCGCTATTAGTAGCTAAAGAACGTAGTTCATCTAAATCTGGATTAAAACCATCTTTAATGATGCGGCCTTCTTTTAATGTCAATGCTGGTTGATCTGCAATAGAACGACATAACAGATCATATATATCTTTATGGTCTTGAATGCGGTCATTAATAGCGGTTAAGGCCAAGCTTGAACATGTGCCTAATACATTTTTAATATCTGGCAATACTGCTAGGGATTCACGAAGAGCCGTTAAATCTCTAGGTGACACAGAGCCAGTTTCTACACGACCTACGATACGTTCAAAGTCATAAATACAATCTAGTAAGCTACGGATATGAGACCGCTCTGCTCCACGTGTAATAAGTTCTGCTACGGCAGCTTGTCTACGTTGAATTTGATTTACATCAGTCAACGGACTTTCAAGCCATTGCTTTAATAGACGCGCCCCCATTGGTGTCAACGTACGATCTAGTACATCGAGTAATGTACCTTTTTGACCACCATCACGTAGATTATGGGTAATTTCAAGATGACGTAAGGAAGATGTATCTAAGATTAGGCGATTACCTACACTCAATTGATGTACATAGTTAATATGGGAAATTTCAGACTTAATAATATCCTCTAAATATAAAAGCATATACCCTAATGCTTCCCATACATCCTCTTCCATAAGACCTAGGTCACCAAAGTGAGTAACTGCTTTTTCCGCCACCTCTCGTTGTGTATGATATGTACTAAATGGAGATAATACAATATTGCTGAATTGATTATCCATAAAGTCTTTTATATCTTGCGGTAATACAGTTCCTTCAGGCAATATAATTTCACTTGGACGATACATACTGAGCGCATCAAACATATCACTTCGTTTTTCACAATCAGTAATACGATGCCAAATAACTTCCCCAGTTGATACATCTGAAAATACGAGTATCCATGCATCTTTTACCATATAAAATAATGATAAAAAATTGTTAGACCGTGCATCATTACCATTTTCAGTCATCACAGTTCCCGGTGTAATAACTTTAATAACGTCACGCTTAACGATACCCTTAACTGCTTTAGGATCTTCTAATTGTTCACAAATTGCAACCTTGTACCCTTTTTTTACTAATGTTTCTATATAGCTTTCAGCAGCATGAAAAGGAACGCCACACATTGGTGTGCGTTCCTCATCTCCTGTAGGGCGTCCTGTTAAGGTAATATTTAGTTCACGAGATGCAACTAGAGCATCATCATTAAATAATTCATAAAAGTCACCTAAGCGAAAGAACAGTAATTCATCAGGATATCTAGATTTAATATCTAAATACTGCTCCATCATAGGTGTTTGCTTTTTTGCCATACTTACCCCTTTTGTATTGTACCGTAGCAAACCCAAGTTTGTGCTTTATCAATATAGGCTGGTACTGTTTCACCAATTGATAAGGAATCGTCTTTCGGGAATAACACCATTTTATTGCCCGATGTCCGACCAAACCACATATCTTCATCGCGAGGACTTGGTCCCTCTACAATAATATCAAATACTTGCCCTTCCATAGGTTTATTTAGTTCATAAGAGATTTCATTTTGTACATCCATCAATGTTTGTAAACGCACGCGTTTAACCTCTTCTGGAACTTGATTATCCATAGTCGCTGCTGGCGTACCAGAACGTTTAGAATAGATAAACGTATATGCCATATCATAACGTACGTCTTTCAATAATTGTAATGTAGCTTGGAAATCTTCCTCTGTTTCCCCTGGGAAGCCTACAATAATATCTGTAGTAACCACTACATCTTTAATTTTCTCACGACAGTAAGAGAGTAATTCTTTATAATGCTCCACTGTATAGTGGCGATTCATCTTTTTAAGAATACGATTAGATCCAGATTGAATCGGTAAATGTAAATGAGTAACAATATTAGAAGATCGACCAAGGGCATCTATCATCGACTTAGTCATATCTTGAGGATGACTTGTCATATAACGAATACGTTCAATACCTGGAATACCATCTAAAGCATCTATGAGTGTCCCAAAATCGGTACCATCTTTAAAATCTAAGCCATAAGAATTTACATTTTGCCCCAATAAAGTGATCTCTTTAAACCCTTTTGCCCCTAGTTCGGTTACCTCTTTTACGATGGCCTCTACAGGACGGCTGATTTCTCTACCACGAACGTGAGGAACGATGCAGTACGTACAGAACTTATTGCATCCATTCATAATAGGTACCCATGCATAAAAGGTACCATTAGGTTTTGCCTCCAATTCAGGTAACACGGAATTATCCATGTCTACATTGATTTGGTGTGTATGACCTCGTTGTACCTCTTCAATCATTTCATTAATATGCTGAATATTATGAGTACCTAAGACAATATCAATATGTGGAGCGCGCTTAAACATTTCTGCTTGATTCTTCTGTGCCATGCATCCTGTAACAGCAAGAATCAAGTTTTTATTTTTTCTCTTCAGTCTCATTAGCTCACCTATGCGGCCATAGACTTTTGTTTCTGCATTCTCACGCACTGCACAAGTATTTAATAAAATTAAATCTGCAGTTTCCACGTCTTCTGTCGGCGTATACCCAACAGATTCGAGCTGATGCGATAAGCGCTCAGAATCGGCAGTATTCATTTGGCAACCATAGGTGTAAATATAATAAGACTTCATTCTAACTCCTACACTTTAACAATCTTACGTTTAGTTTCTATAATATTTTTAACTTTTATGGACATCCGTTCAATAGACATGCCTGTAATATATTCGATTTCATTACGAACAGACTTTTGCACCTGTTGCATTAATGATTTAACAGGATAACCATGTTCAATAACAACAGCCATATCTACAACTAGACCATTTTGACCTTTATCGCTTTTTTTGAAAGAAATAACACTTGATTCATCAACACCGACAACTTTTTTTAAGCCATTGCGAATCAATTTAATAATTACATCATCATCAAAGGTGAGTCGTCCATAATAGCTGAAAGCAGGGCGTACTACAGAACGTTCAAAGCCTTCTGACCCAATTTGCCCCAATGTATCTTGGTCTTGTTTTTTTAATGTACGTCGACGCCACATAGTTTTGATTGGATCAATTAGGTACCCTCTAAAATGAGGTTTCAATTCCATCGTTGGAACTGGAATAATATGTTTACCTTCTTTTAGACGAGCATGTTGTGCCTTTTCAATCTCTTTAGGTGTAGCAACGTCCTCGATACGAATATATCGATCAGGATCTTGCAAGCCTAATGCTTTCGTAATTTTCTTAACCATATTATCGGATGTACCAATAATCATAAGTTTATTAGGATTGATTTTATCTAATTGCTCACGTACTGATTTTACTTGTACTTCATCTTGGAAAATAGCACGACGAACAGCTTTTAATCGGCTAGATTCCTTTTTAGCAGAAAAACCAGCTACAATCTTATTATCGTGAATTAAAATACCATCATCGATAATACATTCAATATTGTTTTCATGAGCAACTACGAGCGCACGATGGCTTTTACCAGTGCCACTACTACCTACAAATGCAACGACTTCCATAGTCAACCTCATTATTTATAACAAACTAATAAATTCTGATACATCATGTCCAGATACTAAATAATCACCAAAATTATCTGGTTCTTTTCCTGGAATTCCATGATAATCAGAACCACCAGTGATAAAAAGTTTATACTGTTTAGCTAACGCTTTGTATCGTTCTACATCTTCATCATTATGTTTTGAATGATACACCTCTATACCATCAAAATTAAAATCTAACATTTCTAGCACATATTCATCACTGGAAACTAATTTGGGATGTGCCATAACGGCAAAACCACCAGCTTTATGAATAATATCAATAATATGTTGAACCTCAACTTTTACCTTAGGCACATAGCAAGGACTGTTCTTACGTAGAATTCCTCTAAAGACTTCATTAACATCCTTAGCATATCCACCATCAATTAAAAGTTTACCAATATGTGGACGTCCATAAGCTTTAGTGTCAGGAAATTGTTTGATTAATTCTTCTTTTGTAATATGATATCCTTCGCTATTACAGCGTCTTATCATTTCATCAACACGTTCTTCACGTTTTCCTTTAAAGAACGTAATAAAATCATTTAACTCTTTATTATTTTCATCAAAACAATATCCTAAAATGTGAATAGACTTATCTTTATAATCAGCACTAAATTCACAGCCGTTTATAATTTTAATCGTTTTATTAGGATCTAAATCTTGTTGAGCAGTACGCAATGCTTTTATGCCATCAATTTCATCATGATCAGTTAAAGCCATCATAGATAGATTACAATCTAAGGCATGACGCAATAATGCCTTTGGTGTTTCAATACCATCGGAATAAACGGAATGCATATGAAAATCTACAAGCATAGAGCACCTCCCATTACAAATATCCTATCTTTTAATTATGACTGATTTAGTCTATTAATTCAAGTTTAGAAAGAAAAATTGCGACCCTAATGAGTATTCACTAGAATCGCAATTTAATTATAAATCTTGAAGCAATTCAGTAACCTTAGTTGCTACAGAATCAATGGCACATGTAATGGCCTCTCCAGACTTACGAATTTGAATTTCTACTTCATTATTTTCAAGTGTGTTTTTACTTACTGTAATACGAAGTGGATAACCAATTAAATCAGCATCCTTAAATTTTACACCAGCTCGATCTTTACGGTCATCAAGTAACACATCTACACCTGCATTTTGTAATGCAGTATAAATGGTTTGACTTGTGGACATCAATGCTTCATCTTTAGCATTAATAGGTACGATAACAGCTTCAAATGGTGCAATAGAACGAGGCCAAATAATACCATTTTCATCGTGGTATTGCTCAATAGCTGCAGCTAATGTACGAGATACACCAATGCCATAACAGCCCATAATCATTGGATTAGGACGACCATTTTGGTCTAAGAATGTAGCTTGTAATGCTTCAGAATATTTTGTGCCTAATTTAAATACTTGACCAACTTCAATACCTTTAGCATGTTCTAATGCACCACCACAAGTTGGGCAAACATCGTCATCTGTAATTAAACGAATTGGTGCAACAATAATATCTTCTACATTAAAGTCACGTTTAGGGTTGATATTAACATAGTGCGCATCTTTTTTATTGGCACCGCCACAAACATTGTAAGATTCCATAACAGATTCATCTACAACAATAGCAAACTCCTCTGTTTGTTTTAATCCTACTGGACTGATGAAGCCAGCTGTTAAGCCCACTTTTTCTAATTCTTCAGGTGTAGCCATTTCAGGTTCTACAGAACCAAGTACAGCATGTTGTACAGCCACTTCATTTACTTCATGATCGCCACGAACAATGGCTAATACAACTTTACCATCAATAGAGAATACAACGGCTTTAATCGTTTTTTCTAGTGGTAAATTTAACATATCTGCAACAGCTTCAATAGTGCTTGCATTTGGAGTATCGACAACGGATAACTCTTGCAGTGCTTCTTCTTCCTGTTTCATAACACCAGGTTTACCAATTTCAATGTTTGCAGCATAGTCACATTTAGTGCAATATACAATATCAGCTTCACCAGCTTCAGCAATTGCCATAAATTCATGTGTTCCACTACCACCGATGGCACCACTATCAGCTTCTACAGGACGGAATGTAAGACCACAACGCGTAAAAATACGTGTATATGCATCATACATAGATTTATAAGATTCGTCTAAACCAGCTTCATCCACATCAAAAGAATATGCATCTTTCATAATAAATTCGCGACTACGCATCAAACCATAACGTGGACGACGTTCATCACGGAATTTACTTTGGATTTGATATAAATTTACTGGTAATTGACGGTAGGAGTTAATCTCATTTTTTACAAGAGTTGTAATCATCTCTTCATGAGTAGGTCCTAGGCAGAACTCATTATCATGACGATCATTAATACGCATCATTTCTGCGCCATATGCGTTCCAACGGCCAGACTCTTTCCAAATTTCTGCAGGTTGTAAGATAGGCATCATAATTTCTTGAGCACTAGCACGATCCATTTCTTCACGTACAATGGCTTCAATTTTTTTGATACTTCTCCACCCCAATGGCAAAAAGCTATATAAACCATTTGCAGTTTTGCGCATAAAACCTGCGCGAAGCATAAGCTGTTGGCTAACTACATCGGCGTCAGATGGAACCTCCCGCAATGTAGGTGCATATAATTTAGTGGCTAACATAAAGACTCCTCATTTAAGTTTTCTAAATATTGATCAATTTCTCTAAATAATGTATCGACTAATTCAGCTTCTGGTACAGTCTTGATAACTTCACCCTTTCGGAAAACAATACCTTGACCATTACCACCAGCAATACCAAAATCAGCTTCACGAGCCTCACCGGGCCCATTTACGACACAGCCCATTACAGCAACCTTAATGGGAGCTTTAATAGATGCAAGGCGTTCCTCTACAATCCCTGCCATGTCAAATAAATTGACTTGGCAACGACCACAGGTAGGACAAGATATCATGGTGGCCCCAAAGTTTCGTAAACCTAGGCTGCTTAAAATACTGCGACCTACTTCGATTTCATGTATTGGATCACCCGTTAAAGATACCCGTAATGTATCACCAATGCCGTCTAATAATAAAGCACCAATGCCCATAGCAGACTTGATGGTACCTTGTTTTATCGTCCCAGCCTCAGTAACACCTAAATGCAAAGGATAAGGAATCTTATCGGATAACTTACGATAGGCTTCTACCATTAAAGGAACTTCCGTTGCTTTAATGGATAATTTCATTTGGCGATAGTCGAGCTTTTCAAGAATTCGCACATGTTCTAATGCAGTCTCTACCATGCCATCTGCTGTAGGATGGCCACCATGAGCATCGAGGATATGCTTAGGTAAAGAACCAGCATTGACACCTATACGAATTGGAATTTGTTTAGGTTTAGCTTTTTCAATAACAGCTAACACTTTATCCTCTCCGCCAATATTTCCCGGGTTAATACGCAATCCATCAACATTATTCTCAATAGCTTCTAAAGCTAATTTATAGTCGAAATGAATATCAGCAATTAAAGGAATATCGATACCAGCACGAACTGCTTTTAAAGCTTTTGCAGATGCCATTGTAGGTACTGCAACACGTACTAATTCACAACCAGCCTCAGCTAAGCGATTTATTTCAGCAATAGCCTTTTCCGTGTGAACCGGATCAGTGGTAATCATTGATTGAATGCTTACCGGTGCATAATCACCTATTTTAACTGTACCTACATAGATACCATTTGTTGGTTTACGTACAATCATTGTAATCTCCCATCTATCTTATAGTAATCGGAATATATCCTGAGTTGTTACATATAAGAATAATGCTACCATCAAAGCAACACCAACCATTTGAATATACATAAGTGCCTTAGCAGGTAACTTACGACCTGTGATAGCTTCAGCCAAAATAATAATTAAATGACCACCATCTAATACAGGTAATGGCAAAAGATTAATAACCCCTAAGTTAATACTTAAAAATGCTGCAAAACTTAATAGTGGCGCAAAGCCAGATTGTGCAATAGTACCAGCCATTTGTGAAATCCCTACAGGTCCAGATAGCTCTGCTGCCTGTGTGCCTCGAATCATATCATATAAGCCACTTAACATAGCAACAATTGTTTGACCTGTGCGAGTAACGGCTAAACTAAAAGATTCTCCAATACTATAAGTTTCTCGAGTAAAACTAGGATAAATACCAATTTTAGGGCTATCTTGCTCCATTTTTGGAATTACAGTAGTTTCAACAGTTTGTCCATCTCGATCTACCACAACAGTAACACCATGATTTGCCGTACCTTGTAAACTAGGACGGATTTCATCCCATGTAGAGATCTTTTTACCATCGATGGTAAGAATTCTATCGTTAGATTGTAAATGTGCCTGTTCAGCGGCGCTACCTGGGATGATATTACCAATAACAGGATCATTTGTATACGTGAGATTGCCTACTGTTGCATTGAGACCAAAGAATAAAACTATGGCTAATAAAAAATTGAATACAGCCCCTGCAGAAATAACAATAAATTTCTTCCATGCAGGTTTAGTATAAAATGAGCGCTCATTAAGAGGCTCATCAGGTGTCATACCTGCAATACGATTAAATCCACCAAGAGGAATGATACGAATCGAGTATAAAGTTTCCCCTTTTTGAACCTTGAATATGGCAGGTCCAAAACCAATGGCAAATTCGTCTACTTGCATACCTGACATTTTTGCTGTAATAAAATGGCCTAATTCATGAATAAACACGATTAAACCAAATACAAATATTGTGGCTAATGCCGTTGTCATATATACTCCTATACCATCAATGATGTGGCCTTTTCTCGAGCCCATCTATCAATGGCCAATAAATTGTCTAATGTAAAGTCATCTTCAGGTCCCATAGATTCAAGGACTGATGTGACGACTTTATAAATATCACCAAAGGCGATTTTATCATCTAAAAATGCATAAACTGCAGTTTCATTTGCAGCATTAAACACAGCTGGTTTAAAACCGCTTGATCGGCCCACTTCATAAGCAAGACGAAGAGCCGGGAAATCATCATATCGAGGTGGCAAGAATTCTAATTGTAAAGCCTTTGAAAAATCTAGGTGATTCATATGTAAAGTTTCACGTTTAGGATATGTCAAAGCATACTGAATAGGCTCCCTCATATCAGGATTACCCATTTGTGCTAAGATGGCCCCATCTTTCATTCGTATCATTGAATGAACAATGCTTTGTGGATGTACCACTACGTCAATATGATCAAAATCAAAACCAAATAGCCAATGAGCTTCGATTACTTCTAACCCTTTATTAAATAGAGATGCAGAGTCAATCGTAATCTTGTTGCCCATATTCCAAGTTGGATGACATAGGCAATCAGCAGCTGTGGCAGTTTGAATTTTATCAGAATCCCAAGTGCGTAAAGGGCCACCAGAAGCGGTAACAATTAAGGAATCAACATTCTCGCGATTTTGCCCTTCTAAACACTGGAATATTGCGCTATGTTCACTATCAATAGGTAGAATTTGTACGCCATACTCCTTAGCCAAAGATGTAATCAATGGTCCACCAGCAACTAATGTTTCCTTATTAGCTAGACCTATAGTCTTACGTTTCTTTATAGCCTCTACAGTAGGTTCAATACCTGCAGCACCAACAATAGCAGTTACAACCATAGTTGCTTCTTGAATCGTAGCAGCAGCTATGAGTGCTTCCTTACCGCCCACAAGTTTTGTAGGACCTGTATAGCGTCCTTGTAGTTCTTTAAAAGCACTTTCATCAACTAGACCGGCTACTAATGGCTGGTATTCTTTAATTTGTTTTTCTAAGAGGTCAATATTATGATGTGCCACTAAGGCAACCACCTTGAATTGATCTGGATGTTGAGACACTACATCTAGTGTCTGTGTACCGATTGAGCCAGTACTGCCAATAATACTTAGGTATTTCATAAGCTTACCTCTATTAGATTAGAACGAGAATAGTAATATATAAATTAATGTAATAGGTGCCGTAAATAACAAGCTATCAAATCGATCCAATACACCGCCATGACCTGGTAATAAAGTACCAGAATCTTTCACATTACATAATCGTTTAATCTTTGATTCAAATAAATCACCTAATGGTGCAAGTATACCGCTAATCATACCAACATGAATACCCATCCACCATGGAATACCCACGATATACGAAAATACAGCACCTGTAATAATACAGCCAATGAAGCCACCAATAAAACCTTCTAATGTTTTATTAGGACTAATGGATGGAACAATTTTATGTTTACCAAAGGCACGACCCGCAAAGTACGCAAAAGTATCACTAGCCCATGTGGTAAACAATACTAGCCAAAGAGTAATTGTTCCCCAATTATATAATTCAAATGGCATTGATAAAGACATGTAAATAGAGTCATGACGAATCATGAGCAAAGAAATCATGCCAATACCAACATATAATAAACCAAATACACTAAAAGAAACGCTAGCTAAAGAGTATTTATTTTCACCAAATGTACATAACATATAATTGGCTGATAAACTCAATACTAATATAGCAATTGCTAAAATATACTGATGACATGCAAAGGCAATCATCAATAATAAAATACTAATATAACCCCATAAAATGGACATTCGCACATGTTTAGCTTTACCTAGTAAAACAAACTCACGCCATCCCAATAGAGCTAATAATGTAATAAGAACATCATACACAAATCCGCCTAATGTAATGGCCCCTAAGGCAATAATAAAACCTATAACAGCGGTTATAACACGTGTTTTTAACATTTTTTATTCCTCATCGCGTAAGCCACCAAATCGGCGTTCTCGTTTTTGATATGCTGCAACAGCTTCCAATAATGTTTCTTTAGTGAAATCCGGCCAATGTAAATCAGTAAACCAGAATTCAGCATAAGCTAGCTGCCACAATAAAAAGTTACTAATTCTAAAATCACTACTTGGACGAATTAATAAATCTACATCACTAAACTCCTTCGTGAAAAGTTGGGAGCTAACATAGTCTTCTGTAATATCGTCTGTAGTAATAGTTCCATCTACAACAGAGTTTGTAATGTTGCGGATAGTTCTTACTATTTCATCACGCCCACCATAGTTAATAGCTAACTGTAAGGTAAGGCCTGTATTATTCTGAGTTAATAATTCTGCATCGCGAATAATCTTTTGAAGCTCCTCTGAAAGAGCACTAATATATCCAATAAAGCGAATGCGTACATTATGTTCATGCATATACTTAACATTATTGTTTAAGTATTCTTTTATGAGAGCCATAAGTAAAGAAACTTCCTGTTCAGGACGCTTCCAGTTCTCTGTGGAGAAACCATATACCGTAAGAGCTCTAATTCCAATCTCATCTGCAGCAATAACAATCTGCTTTAATACGTCGGCTCCTGCACGGTGCCCCATAGATCGTGGCATCCCTCTTCGTTTAGCCCAACGACCATTGCCATCCATAATAATAGCAACGTGTTTTGGTATCGCATTACTATCAATATCAGGCGTATCAGATGGTTTACGGTTAAATAATTTCTTTAGCATAGTCTACCTCGATAGAATTTCCGAAGTCGCTGGCAATCATTGGTCTATACACTAGTATATGTAAACACTCATCAACCTTGGTAATACGTGCTACATAAAGTCCTTTATCGGCAATATCAAAAAAGCGATTAAAGGATCCCCCAATCATTACCTTAAAAGGAATATGGGCAGCCTGCAAACGAGACTTTGCAAGCTGCCATGGCATTCCAATAAGGCTATTAGAATCTAACATTATACTTCTAATACGTCCTTTTCTTTTACTGCTTTTAACTCATCAATCTGCTTAATTTTAGCATCTGTAAGTTTTTGGATTTGATCTAAACCGTCTTTAGCATCATCTTCAGTAATTGTTTTAGCTTTTTCTTCTTTTTTCAATGCATCATTTACATCACGACGAATATTACGTACTGCAACTTTAGCATCTTCAGCTTTTTTATGAACAACCTTAACGATTTCTTTACGGCGCTCCTCAGTTAATTGAGGAATAGTTAAACGAATTTGAGCACCATCATTACCTGGGTTTAAACCAAGATCGGATTGTAAAATTGCCTTTTCAATGGCACCAATCATAGTTTTATCCCAAGGTGCAATTACAATCATGCGAGGCTCAGGTACAGAGATATTCGCAACTTGGTTAATTGGAGAAGGGCTACCATAATAATCAACCATTACTTTATCAAGCAATGCTACACTAGCACGGCCTGTACGAATAGATGCGAATTCATGTTTTAAAGCCTCAATAGACTTATTCATGCGTTCTTCTGCTTGTTGTAACAATTCTTTAATTTCCATTTGAATTATTCTCCTCGAACAATGGTACCAATTTCTTCACCTTTAGCGGCTTTTGTAATGTTACCCGGAATGTCCATGCTAAATACGATAATAGGAATATTATTATCTTTACATAAAGTTGTGGATGTTGCATCCATAACCTTTAATTCTTTTGTAATGATATCGTTATAAGTTAATTCATCAAATTTAACGGCATTAGGATTCGTTTTAGGATCGGAATCATATACACCGTCAGCAAATTTCTTCGCCATCAAAATTGCATCTGCTTCAATCTCAGCAGCGCGTAATGCAGCAGTCGTATCTGTAGAGAAATATGGTTTACCAAGACCAGCACCGAAGATTACGATACGTTTTTTCTCTAAGTGACGAATGGCACGACGACGAATATAAGGTTCTGCAATTTCTTGCATTTCGATAGCAGTTTGAACGCGTGTATCTACGCCTGCTTGTTCTAATGCATCTTGCAATGCTAAGGAGTTCATTACTGTTGCTAGCATACCCATATAGTCAGCTGTAGCACGATCCATACCTTGGTTACTACCAGCTAACCCTCTCCACAAGTTACCGCCACCAACAACAATTGCGATTTCTAAATCGGTGGATTTTGCTAAAGCCGCAATTTCTTTTGCAAATTCTTCAACAACATCAGGGTTAATACCAAAACCTTGTTCACCCGCTAATGCTTCACCACTTAACTTCAAAACAATACGTCTAAAGTTTCTCTTTGCCATGTGTTTACTCCTCTATTGCAAAATAAGAGAACACTGTACGGTGTTCTCTTATTATATCTTAATTATTTACCAACAGATGCCATTACTTCAGCTACGAAGTCATCTTGGCGTTTTTCAATGCCTTCACCCAAACCGTAGCGAACAAAACGACGTACGTTGATGTTTTCACCGATTTTTGCAATATTTTCATTAATGATATCAGTAACGGTTTTGTCACCATCTTTAATGAACGCTTGTTCTAATAGGCAATTTTCTTTATAGAATTTTTCAATACGGCCATTAACCATTTTTTCCAAAACAGCTTCAGGTTTTGGTTTACGACCAGCTTTTACGTCTTCTTCAGCTTCTGCTTTAGCTTGTTCCAACAATACTTGTTTTTCATGTTCGATTACTTCAGCAGGAACTTCTTCACGATTTAAGTATGTAGGATTAACAGCTGCGATTTGCATAGCGATATCGCGTGCCAAGTTTTGGAAATCATCAGTTTTAGCAACGAAATCAGTTTCACAGTTAACTTCTACCAATACGCCGATACGACCACCAGCATGGATGTAAGATTGTACAACACCTTCAGCTGCGATACGACCAGCTTTTTTAGCTGCAGCAGCTAAACCTTTTTCACGAAGAAGGTCAACCGCTTTTTCGATATTACCGTCAGTTTCAACCAATGCTTTTTTAGCGTCCATCATACCTGCGCCAGTCATGTCGCGCAATTCTTTTACCAAAGCAGCAGTAATTGCCATTATTTTATTCCTCCTAGTACTAATTAAGGTAAGGATATAGTCCTTACCCTAATTATATATGTTATAGATTTATCTTTCAAATGCTAATCAGAAATGATTAAGTAGCTTAACAGAATTATTCTGCAGCTTCAGCACCGTCTAAGGATTCGCCTTGACGACCTTCAAGAACAGCGTCAGCCATTTTACCAGCCAACAATTTTACAGCGCGGATAGCGTCATCATTTGCTGGGATTGGGAATTCTACTTCATCAGGGTCACAGTTAGTGTCAACTGTTGCAACAACTGGAATACCCAATTTTTTAGCTTCTGCAATAGCGATTTTTTCTTTTTTAGGATCAACTACGAAAAGAGCACCTGGCATTTTAGGCATATCTTTGATACCGCCAAGGTATTTTTCCAATTTTTCCATTTCATGACGAAGACCGATAACTTCTTTTTTAGGCAATACTTCGAAAGTACCATCTTCTGCCATAGCTTCCAATTGTTTTAAACGTTTAATACGAGTTTCAATTGTTTTAAAGTTAGTCAACATACCGCCCAACCAACGTTCGTTAACGAAGAACATGTTAGCACGGATAGCTTCTTCTTTAATAGCTTCTTGAGCTTGTTTTTTAGTACCTACGAACAAGATTACTTCGCCTTGGGAAGCAACTTCGCGTAAGAAAGAGTAAGCTTCTTCTACTTTTTTAACTGTTTTAGACAAGTCAATGATATAAATACCATTGCGTTCAGTGAAGATGAATTTCGCCATTTTAGGGTTCCATCTTCTAGTCTGATGACCAAAGTGTACACCAGCCTCTAATAATTGTTTCATTGATACTACTGCCATTGTGGCACCTCCTGTTAATTAACCTCCGCCGCTTCATCCTTCGGGTCACCCAAAATTAGGCACAGTACCGAAGTCCACCGACGTGCATATTTTTCATACTTGATAATTTTAACAAATAATTATTGTAAAAGCAAGCAAGGAGTGAGGATTTCTTTAAGAATCCATCACTCCTTATTTTAATTTAATGAATGAATCATCAATAGACTATATTAAAGCTTGTACTCTATATTGCCGATACGATATAAATCTTAGTTATTGCGAATAGATTCAATCATATGTGCTCGATCATCAGCGCCAAATACAGCAGATCCTGCTACTAAAACAGTAGCACCTGCTCTTTTAATTGGGACACATGTAATATCATTAATGCCACCATCTACTTCAATAACTGCAGTTGTATTATCAACTTCCTCTAGTAGCATTTTAGCTTGCTTAACTTTTTTAATAGCATTTGGAATAAAAGATTGTCCACCAAAGCCAGGATTTACAGACATAATTAAAATCATGTCTAGGTCAGCAGCCACATCCTCTAACAAGGACACTGGTGTACCCGGATTAAGTGCAACCCCTGCTTTCATGCCACATTGTTTAATATGTTGGATTAAACGATGCATATGTGGCACAGTTTCTTGATGAAATGTAAAATACTCTACACCAATCTTTGCAAATTCTTCTACATAGTCACCAGGATTTGTAACCATTAAGTGAACATCAAATGGTAATTGTGTATAAGGACGGATTGCTTTCACGATAGGTGCACCAAATGTTAAGTTTGGTACAAAATGACCATCCATAACATCAATATGCAATAAATCAGCTCCAGCTAATTCAATAGATTTTATTTCTTCGCTTAATGTTGCAAAATTTGCAGAGAGCATAGATGGTGCAATTTTAATCATTTTAAAACCTCTTTCGTTGACTTTCTATGTCATTACGTATAGACATATATGCATCATATCGTCCTTGATGAATATGGCCTGCATCTAAAGCATCTTTTATGCCACAAATAGGTTCATGTTCATGATAACAAGGATTAAATTTACATGTATCAACATAATTACTAAATTCAGGGAATAACGTGGGTAACCGTTCTAACGAAACATCGTTAAACTCAATCGCACTAAATCCAGGTGTATCCATAATAAAAGAATCTGAATCCAAACTATATAAAGAAGCATGACGAGTGGTATGTTTACCGCGCTTTATTTTGTCACTAACCTCCCCCGTTTGGAATGCAAACTTAGGATCAACAGCATTTAATAGACTACTTTTACCAACACCAGAAGGGCCTGCAAAGGCAGTTACCTTATGCTCTAACACATGACGTAACTCATCAATACCTGTCATATTATATGTAGATGTCATCAATACTTCATAGCCGATAGATTTATAAAGCTTTACCATGGCTTCTGTATCTGGGTCCATCAAATCACATTTGTTAATACATAATACAATCGGGATATCTGCATGTTCAATCATGACAAGCATTTTATTTAGTAAAAGCTCATTAATATCTGGTTCATGAGCAGCTACAACCAATACAACTTGATCAATATTAGCTACTGCAGGTCTAACCATGGAATTATGACGATCGAGGATAGATTCAACGAATCCATCCTCAGAAATCGTAACACGATCACCGACAAGTAAACTATAGCGACCTTTCTTTAATCTACCTCGAACTTTACATTCATGAACAGTACTTGCATCGTCTTGTACATAAAAGTAACCATTCATATTTTTGACAACAATACCTGTAATCATAATTCCCCTATAATGCTGTTTCTTGTACTAATGCACCATTGAGATAAACCTCAATACGAACATTACCTACACCAGACACTTTTTTAACAATACGATCTCCAGGTTTATTTGTATCATCGTAGATAACAGCTGAACCGTCATCATCTTTTACGACAATTTTTAACTCTTGGTTTTTAGAGCCTGCCGGCACTGTAATATCTACCGTACCAGTAGTTTTATTACTACTGCTGTCAGATTTTTTATCATCTTTCTTTTTGCCATCTTTATATTCAGTAGTTAGATTTACTGCAGTACCTTCATCAATTTCATCGCCAGCTTTTATGCTTTGTTCTGTTACAATAGATTTCTCCTCTACAGAACCAGCGACTTGATTAACACCAAGATGAGCATTACTCAATGTATCTCGTGCATCTTTTAAAGTCATACCAATAACATTTGGCATTTGAATCTTTTTAGCTTTTGCTTTATTTACAACGAGATCAATTGTTGTACCTTTAGAAACTTTAGAATCACCAGATGGACTTTGAGCTATGATAACACCATCAGGTTTATTATCTACAGACTGTTGTGTTACTTTACCAACAACTAAACCAACATCTTTAAGTCGTTGTCGAGCTTGATCTACTGTTAAACCAGACAAGTCCGGTACTGTAATATCACCAACACCTTTAGATACAACAAGATGAATTGTACGTTGTTCTTTAACCTTCTCTCCTGCACCTGGTGTTTGAGAAATAACTTGACCAGCTGGTACATCAGGATTAGTAACCTCGCTTGTAGAAACACGCAAATGTTTATCTTCTAAAATATTTTTAGCTACAGAAACTTGTTTCCCCACAACATTAGGTACATCTACAGTTGTGTTACTCCAGAAATTACCATAACTCAAGAAGGCACCTAAGAAAGCTACTAAAAAAATTACGGCAGCCCCTAGGACGATATATTTTTGTGGGATAGATGCTATTTTACTTAACATGCTCTTCTTTTTACCCTCATCTTTTTGCTCTTCTTGAATATCACTGAAATCCTCAAGTGCTTCAGGATCAACAGCAGGAATCATTTGAGTTGCAAAATCATATGGTTCATGACGTTGAGTTTTACCCATTGTAAAGCCTTGAGACAATCGTAAATCACTTATCATGTCAGAAATAGAATCAAAACGATCTGCAGGGTTTTTCGATAATGCCTTCATTACGACAGCTTCTAAAAGCGGTGGGATTGAAGGATTATATCGAGTTGGAGGAGCTACTTTTTCACGTACATGTTTTAATGCTACTGCAATTGGAGTATCCCCTTCAAAAGGAACTTTACCTGTAAGCATTTCATATAAAACTACGCCTAAAGAGTAGATATCAGTATTACCATCTACTGGTTTCCCACTGGCTTGTTCAGGTGATAAATAGTGAGCAGAGCCTAAAATTGAATTCGTGTACATAACTGTATTAGTAGCATTCATGGCTCGAGCAATACCAAAGTCAGTTACTTTTACACGCCCCGTACGAGTAATAATGACATTATGAGGTTTAATATCACAATGAACAATTCCCATCGTATGCGCGTGTTCTAAGCCCTCTGCGATAGCAATAGTGAATTTTACAGCCTCGTCTATGGATAGTCTTCCATGTCGGGTTATATACTCTTTTAATGTTTCACCATCTACATATTCCATAATGATATAGTGTAAATCTTGATCAAACCCTACATCATACATATTTACAATATTAGGATGATTTAGTTTGCCCGCCGCTTGTGCTTCTCGTTTAAAACGCGTAACAAACTCATCATCATTAGCAAAGTTAGCATGCAATACTTTAATTGCTACTTGTCTACCTAATAAGGTATCTTCTCCAAGGTATACGTCAGCCATTCCGCCAACGCCAATTTTGTCAACAATTCGGTAGCGGTTATCTAGAAGTATACCTTTTATATTCATAGTACTCATTATTTCTCCATTTCTAGATTAGATTGTTCCCACCACAATGGTCACATTATCTCCTGCTCCGACATCATATACGGCTTTCATCAATGATTCTACAACCTTCATATCATCATTATTAGATTGTAATGCACTAGCAATAACATCATCTGATACATAACCACATAGTCCATCAGTGCAAAGTAAAATACGATCACCTGGAAGAATAGATTCTACACCACTATCAACCTCTAAAGTATCATCAACCCCAACTGCACGGGTCAATAAGTTTCGTTGAGGGTGATTTAGCATTTCATCCTTTGTAATCTCTCCAGCAGTTAATAATTCTTGTACCATAGAATGATCTGTAGTAATTTGTCGTAAAAGACCATCTCTATATACATACAAACGACTATCACCAACACTTGCCCAGTATAATTGGTCACCATTAACGGCCGTAACAACAGCAGTAGTGCCCATACCAGCAAGACGTTCTTCATGAGCTACGCGATTGGCTATACGTTCATTGGCATGAATAATAGCATCACATAAATCTTGTTGCCCCACTGTTTCAAGGGAGGCCAAATACTCTTTAATTTCATCAACAGCATAGGTACTAGCGATTTCACCGCCACTATATCCACCCATGCCATCAGTGACAGCACAAATAGGACCGTCTATAAAAAATCGATCTTCATTGCGCTGACGTACAAGTCCAATTTTACTTAAACCAACAAAATTATTCATGATTCTCCTTTTTCCGACCATGAGCTGCTTTTAATTGCCCACATGCGGCTTGGATAGCATCGCCCATCTCTTTGCGTACTGTTACAGATACGCCATAGGAAGCAACGATGTCTTTAAATGTATTCATATTCGTAATAGATGGTTTATATAATTCTATATGTTCATTGCCATTAACAGGTATTAAGTTAACATGACAATTTGGGAAATCTTTACAGATTCTCCCCAATTCATGAGCCTCCTCCATAGATGCATTTACTGAATCTATAAGAATATACTCAAAGGTGATACGACGTTGAGTCGTATCATAATAATATTTTACCGCATCTAAGACTTCCGTCAATTCATAACGAGCCCCAACTGGCATAATACTACGACGCACTTCATTATTTGTAGCATGTAATGAAAGGGCCAACGTTATAGGCAAACCTTCATCAGCTAATTTATAAATATTAGGAACCCACCCACAAGTGGAAATAGTCATCTTACGATAACTAATATTACAAATCATAGGATCATGTAATAGTTGCAGTGACTGCAAAACATTATCATAGTTTTGTAATGGTTCCCCTGCCCCCATAACTACAACAGAGTGGATTTGCTCTTTTGTAAGAGCTCCGAAAATAACGACTTGTCCAATGATTTCAGACACTGTTAAATCACGATATAAACCACCCTGTGTAGAGGCGCAGAACACACAGCCCATGGCACAGCCAACTTGAGAAGAAACACATACAGAGTATCCATAATGTTGCTCCATTAAAACGGCTTCTACCCGGCTTTGATCTGTCATTTCAACAAGGATTTTACGAGTCTTCCCATCTGGAGATACAGACTCAGTAATTAATGTTGGTAAAGAAATAACACAGTTATCACTTAACCATTGACGCAATTCTTTAGGAAACTGCGTCATCTCTTCAAAATCAAATATATATCTATGATAAATATAGTCTATTAACTGTTTCGCTCGAAACTTTTGTATATTATGGGTCTTAAAGATAGATTGTAACTCTTCTAAAGACTTACCCAATAATTCTATCATGGTACTCCATTTCTATTATTATGATATGCGTTTTACACGAGCCATAAAGAATCCATCCATCTGATCTCGTGGCGGATATGTTGTAATCATACCCTCTACAGCTTGTGGCAATCCATCAAATGATACAGGATCAATGATAAAGTTCTTATGAGTTGCTAGGAATTTTTCTAGTACATCCTCATTTTCCCCACTATTGATAGTACAAGTAGAGTATACTAAATATCCATCAACTTTAACCATTTCAGCAGCTTTTTCTAATATTTCAAGCTGTAATGGAGGCAAGTCAGTAAGTAAAGATTGTGTTTTACGCCAACGCATATCCAACTTTTTTTGTAATATGCCAAGACCAGAACACGGTGCATCTACTAAGACGCGATCGAATTGTTTTTTCCAATGATCGGGTAAATAACGACCGTCTTGTAGCTTAGTTGAAACTATGGATACTCCAAGTCGTTCAGCATTTTGATTCATAAGCTCCAATTTATGATCGTATATATCACAACTCATAATAGCCCCCGTATTATTCATGAGACTTGCCATATGCATAGACTTACCACCTGGTGCAGCACAGCAATCCAAGATACGGTCCCCTGGTTGGGGGTCTACTACATGAGCAACTAGCATAGATGCTTTATCCATAAAGGTAATATGACCTTCTATAACTGGTTTTACTCTTTCTAATTGACCTTGGTGACTATCAATATAGACTACTTCGTGAATATCATTGTCCTGTTCAATAGTCCAACCTAAATCTCGTAGTTCTTTTAAACAATCCTCAATAGATACTTTTACAGTATTTATACGTGCTGTCAAACGAGGTTGTTCATTAAACCAAGCACAAAGATCTATAGTCTTATCCTTCCCCATTTCATTCATCCATAAATTAACTAACCATAAAGGTTGATTATAAATGAAAGAAATTTCTTCAGCCTCAGACTTAGCAAGTTCACCAATAGAAATAGTATCACTTTCACGTAATACTGAACGTAATACGGCATTTACAAAGCCAGATAATCCTCTAGTTAACTTTTTTGCCAGTTTTACAGATTCATTGACCGCTGCACTTTCAGGGACTTTATCCATATAGATAATTTGATAAATGCCAAGTCTAAGAATTTCTACAACCATGGACGATAATTTCTTTAATGGTCTTTTCGCGAAATGAACAATAATGGCATCTAAATAATTTTTTCTACGGATGATACCATAGACCAACTCCGTGAAAAACCTTCGATCTAAATCGGATAAATGATATTTTTGTAAATACTCTTGTAACTTGATATTAGCATAAGCACCATTACGATTAATATCACTCAAAGCTTTCACTGCGAGCAATCGAATATTTAGTTGTTGATTCGTTTTAACTTCAGTCATCGTTTTTCCTACCAATTAATTGTTCAACTGCTGCTCGAACACGTTCAGGATCTACTGTAGTATTGCAACACGGCCCATTAGGTCTTTCATTTAAAACGCCAATGACAGGTATGGGAAATACATCAGCCATGCCACTTGCTAAATCACGTTCACAAGCAATAGCTACAATAGCCTTCGGTCGTGCTTCTTTTACCTTCATTCGCGCTAATGTACCACCTGTTACCACTATAAATTGACAGCCATACTCTTTAGCAATTTGCAATAAACTTCCAACTTGGCATCTACCACATTGCTTACAATTGTACACATCATGTGTAACCTTATGAACACAAGAACTTTCTTGTAAACAATGAGGTGTCAATAACAATATACGTTCTGGATCAACTGTATACATATCAAGCATCACTAGATGATTAATCAAGTCAATCATAGACTGACGCAATTGATCCTTAGTAACCCCTCTCACTTTACCAATCAATAGGGACACTGGAAACAGTCCATATATAAACTGGTTAGCAAGCCTTAAAACAATAGGATGTAACCGTAGTATACCGAAACTAGCAATAATTAAGGATGCGCACAATAACCATATAACACAAATGCATACAGAAAAAATCACTGTACTTATTATGGGTGCTATAGGATGTAATTGTGAAAGTCCAGGCTCTAATATATACATTAGAAATCCCATAATTACAGTAATTATGGCACATGTAATTGATGATAATATCAGGTATAATGGATACGTTTCGTACTGCTTATATTGAGTCTCCAAAAACGATACCTTCCTTTATCTGATGTCCATTAATAAAATCAATAGCAGAAATGCGCTTTTTATTTTCTGGTTGGACTTCTGTCAATAAAATTATATTTCCATCCCCACAGAATACGCCTAAACCCGCTATTTTAGATACGACTGTACCAGGTCTAGTTTCAGCTGATAACGCAATTGAAACAAGTTTTCCATGAATATTTATCAAGCAATGAGTCGTATCACTTGGAACTACTTCTCCAGACCATACTTTTAAACGTTTTCCATCGAGGTAAGTATAACATCCAGGTGCTGGATTAAGTCCTCTAATGAGATTTACAATTTTATTAGCAGGCTTAGACCAGTCGATCTGCCCCATTTCCTTTGTAATCTTAGCAGTGTGTGTTGCCATTGTATCATCTTGTGGAGTAGCCACAATTTCTCCATTAACCCAACGATCTAATATAGGAACTATAGTTTCACCCCCAAGTACAGCTATACGTTCAAATAGTTGTCCTGTCGTTTCACCTGGTAAAATGTCAGTCTCCACGATATCGATGATATCACCTGTATCAAGACCGTCATCCATATGCATAATGGTAACACCTGTTTTAGTATCTCCATTTAAAATGGCATAGTGAATCGGTGCAGCCCCTCTATAATTAGGCAAAATAGAAGCATGTACATTGATACACCCATATTGAGGCAATCGAATAAGCCAAGGCGGTAAGATTTTACCGTATGCAATAACTACTACTACATCGGGTTTTAATGCTTCTAATTCTGCTTGTACTTGTTCATCACGTAATGTTACCGGTTGGAATACAGGTAAATTATGTTTTAAAGCTGCCACTTTTACAGGTGGCATTTGAACTTGTTTACCACGACCTTTTTGTTTATCTGGCTGACAGTATACACCAACAATAGAGTGACCAGCCTTTATTAATGCTTCCAAAGTAGGAACCGAAAAGTCAGGAGTCCCCATAAATACGACGCGCAATTGTTTTTGATTAGACAATTTCTTTCTCCTCTGGGTGATCAGTAATCAATCGTAAGTTAGTTGCTTTTTCAATAAACAAATGACCTTCTAAATGATCAATCTCATGTTGAAAAATACGCGCTAAAAATCCTTCAGCTTTAATTGTTACCTTTTTATTATGAGGGTCTATACCTTTAACGGTAATTTTGTCGAATCTTTCCACATCGCCAAAATACCCTGGTACACTTAAACAACCCTCTGGTCCCACTTGAGATCCCTCAGCATGTGTAATTTCAGGATTAATTAATGCAATGAGACCACTACCGGCATGATCATCTACGACGATAATTCGTTTTGACACCGCTACTTGAGGTGCAGCAAGTCCAACGCCTTCAGTCTCATACATTGTTTCCGCCATATCATCGATAAGGGCTCTAAGTTTTTTATTAACATGTTCTACAGGTTCCGCAATTTGTTTTAAAACGGGGTGACCTGCTTTCACAACATCTAATACTGCCATTTATACTCCTATACTAAACAGGATCTACATCAATCAAAAGTCCTTCTTGTGTGAAGATCCATGAATTATATATATATTCTTTTAAATTTGATAAGTCAGTACCTCGAATCATAATCGCTAAACGATACATATCCCGTACTTTTTTGATACTTGCTTCATAAGGTCCATTAATAAGAATATCGGTATCACCTTTATGAGCCTCTAAATCGCTTACAATGCGATTAGCAATGGTCTCCAATGTGTCCATATTCTGATGACGCACTACCATATGTATCATCTCTCTAAATGGAGGATATCCTAAGGCTTTACGATTTTGAATTTCTTCATTGTAAAAGCCTACATAATCATGAGCCTTACTCTTTATTATAGCATAATTTAACGGATTATATGTTTGTATTACTACACTGCCCGGTTTATCACCACGACCAGCCCTGCCAGATGTCTGTGTAAGTAAATCAAAAGTTCTTTCGGATGCTGAATATACAGGAATATTTAAAACTGAATCAGCTGTTAAAATACCAACAGCTGTTACATCTTTAAAGTCATGACCTTTTGACACCATTTGTGTTCCCAGTAAGATGTCATATTTATGAGTCCCAAAATCATGTAAAATATCTTCTGCTAATTGTTTGTTTTTAGTTACGTCTTGATCAAGGCGGGCAATGCGAGCCGATTTAAAATGACGTCGCAACTCTTCCTCTACCTTTTGTGTACCTGATCCAAAGAATTTAATGCGTTTACTATTACAATTAGGACATATAGTAGGAATTGGTTCATGATGTTCACAATAATGGCACCGCAATTCTTCACCTGCTTGGTGATACACCATAGCTACATCACAATGAGGACACATAATAGTTTCCCCGCAATCGCGACACATTACAAAGGTACTATAACCACGTCTGTTCAATAGAATAATCATTTGGTTATGTTCATTCAATGTTTTTTGAATTAAGCTACTCATAGCATCAGAAAAAACAGAATAGTTGCCATGAAGAATTTCTTCCTTCATGTCCACAATAGTTACTTTTGGCATTGGTTGTTCAAAAATACGATGTGGTAATTCAAGCAAATGATACTCCCCTTGCTTAGCTTTGTAATAGGAGGTTACAGATGGTGTTGCAGAACCTAGTATTACAGGACAACCATGTGCTTCCCCACGCCATAATGCAACATTTCTAGCATGGTAACGAACCATGTCCTCTTGCTTATAAGAAGTATCATGCTCTTCATCTACTACGATAAGTCCAATGTCCTCAGCTGGAGCAAATACTGCTGATCGTGCACCAATGATAATATGACTATCCTTCCGACGTAAACGCTCCCAGTTATTATTGCGTTGTTGAACTGTTAACTTACTATGAAATACTACAACTTCATCACCAAAGGTTTCTACAAAACGACGCACTATCTGATCTGTCAAAATAATTTCTGGAACCAGAATAATAGCAGTTTTATCTTGGCTAATACATTTTGCCGTAGCTTTTAAATACAATTGGGTTTTTCCACTACCTGTTACACCATGCAACAAAAAGGTTTTATGCTGATGTGTATTCATCACCATTTTTATAGGTTCATACACAGCTTGTTGTGCATCAGTCAATGGTATATTTACTTCTTCTGTAAATAGTTCATCAAAAGAAGTTTTTGTTGCTTTAAATCTAGATTCAATAGTAATCCCCTTAGCTTCACTAACTTGTTTAATGACCATTCGAGAAAAACCTTTAGCCAATAATAAAGCTTTTGATGCGCCCCCTACTTCAAGTAAATATTTTGCCAAATCTCGTTGTTTCTTTTTTCGTTCACTAAATTGTTCTACCGTGAAAGCAGGTGTAACGACAAGCCATTCTTCCTTAGGCGCTTCATAAGATTTTAGGGTTTTATTAACTGTAAATAAGCGCAATGCATCGCCATAAGAAAATAAATAATATTCATTTAAACGACGAGCAGTATCCATCATTTCAGGTGTGAACCAAGGTTCATTGTCTAATACTTGAACAATATTTCGCAATGTAAACTCAGGGGGCTCTCTTAATTCTTCATAACCAATGAGGATTCCCTCTTCGCGACTATTGCCTAAAGGAATAAGTACACGTGTACCAGGTAAGACATTACCAAACTTTTCAGGCATTAAGTAGCTTAACGGTTTATGAAGTTGTTTGGCCGCTCTATTAATAATAACTTTTGCGACACGCATACATTATATCCTTTCATTTACTATAAAAGGTCTCAGTAGAAATTCTACTAAGACCTTTTGTATTATAAGCCAGCTTCAGCTTTTAAAATTGCTGCTTTGTCAGTACGTTCCCAAGGTAAATCTACATCAGTTCTACCGAAGTGACCATATGCTGCAGTTTTGCGATAATGAGGTTTTAACAAATCAAGCATTTCTATAATACCTGCTGGACGAAGGTCGAAATGTTTCTTAACGAGTTCTTGAATTTTAGTTTCCTCAACATGACCTGTACCAAAGGTATCAACTAAGATAGATACAGGATGAGCAACGCCGATTGCGTAAGCAACTTGTACCTCACATTTATCAGCAAGACCTGCTGCAACAACGTTTTTAGCTACATAACGAGCTGCATATGCCGCAGAGCGGTCCACCTTGGATGGATCCTTACCAGAGAAAGCGCCGCCACCATGACGAGCCATACCACCATAAGTATCTACGATGATTTTACGGCCAGTTAAACCAGCATCACCATGAGGACCACCGATTACGAAACGGCCAGTTGGGTTAATGAAATATTTTGTGTTTTCATCAACAAATTCAGCAGGCAATGCTGCGTCGATAACAAAGCGTTTTAAATCAGCTTTAATTTGTTCTTGCGTAACTTCAGGGCTATGTTGCGTAGAGATAACAATTGTATCAATACGTTTTGGTTTACCATCAACATATTCAACAGTCACTTGAGTTTTACCATCTGGACGAAGGTAAGTTAACGTGCCGTCTTTACGAACTTCTGTAAGACGACGGGATAAACGATGAGCCAAAGAAATAGGCATTGGCATAAGTTCAGGTGTTTCATTAGATGCATAACCAAACATCATACCTTGGTCACCAGCACCGATTTTATCTAGTGCTTCACCATTACCATCTTTAGATTCAAGAGCTTCATCTACGCCCATCGCAATATCAGCAGATTGTTCATCAATAGAAACAAGTACACCGCAAGTGTCGCAGTCAAAGCCAAATTTTGCACGTGTATAACCAATTTCACGAACTGTATCACGTACGATGCGAGGAATATCTACATATGTATTAGTAGATATTTCACCTACTACATGAACTAGACCAGTAGTAACTAAAGTTTCACAAGCTACACGAGCAGTTGGATCCTTTTCAATAATCGCATCCAAAACAGCGTCAGAAATTTGGTCAGCTATTTTATCTGGATGGCCTTCAGTAACAGATTCAGAAGTAAAAAACATATGTTTTTCAGCCATTTTATCCTCCTAATACGAAAAAAAGCCTCTCATGTACTCATGAGAGACCCTCCCATCTAACGACATTTGTCATAGGAATTAGCACCTTTTCCTCTTGGAATGGTTGCTGTAGCTTCACAGGGCCTATCCCTCCACTACTCTTGATGAGTTACAGAAATATTATAGTGTATTTACATTGATAAAGCAAGTCATTATTACATATCTTTCTATCAATTACAAACTACAAACATAAGATTCTCTCATGTATCGTGTTATTTATTTTTTACTAATTCCACAACTTCTTTCATAATATTATGGGCCAATTCAGATTTTTTCATATTAGGCATTTCTTTAGGATCTTTATGAGGATATAAGAAGTATCCTTCATTTGTATCTACATTAAAGCCTGCATTAGATTTACTAACATCATTTGCTACGAGCATATCTAAATTTTTTCTAGTAACCTTATCTTGACCGTATTTAATAACATGCTCAGTTTCTGCTGCAAAACCTACAAGAATTTGATGATTCTTTTTAGCACCTAAACCTTGTAATATATCTGGATTTTTAACAAGTTCTAATGTCATGGACTCCATTTTCTTTATTTTTTGTTTTGCCTTGTGAAGAACTCTAAAATCAGATACTGCTGCCGCCATGATAACCACATCTACCTCGCCATATCGAGATTCAACAGCATTTTGCATAGATAAAGCAGAGTCAACAGGAACAAAATCTACTCCACTAGGTACGGCTAAAGATGTGGGTGCACTGATCAAAATAACGTTAGCCCCCATCCGGGCTGCTTGCTCAGCAATAGCATACCCCATCTTTCCACTCGACCGATTACCGATATAACGAACAGGATCAATATTCTCTTGTGTACCACCGGCTGTAACAAGCACTGTAATACCTTCAAGTTCATTAGATTTGCACATCTGTGATTCAAGCCAATCTACAATGGCTTCAGGCTCTGGTAAACGTCCTATACCGGTAACCCCACAAGCAAGCCATCCTTCAGCAGGTTCCATAATATGGTAGCCAAGAGAACGTAAACCTTCCAAATTACGTTGAGTAATCGGATTGTTATACATTTCTGTATTCATAGCAGGGCAAAGATATTTTGGAGCCTTAGTAGCCATTATTGTTGTTGTTAGCATATCATCTGCAATACCGGCATATATTTTACCAATTACATTTGCCGTAGCTGGAACAACCACATATGCATCTGCCCATGTAGCTAATGCAATATGCTCCACATCCCATTGATGTACTTGTTCAAACATGTCGATAGCTACAGGATGTCCACTAATTTCACCAAATGTAAGAGGTGAAGCTATATGAGTGGAATTTTGAGTCATAACCACCTTTACTTCAGCACCTTTTTTACGAAGCCTGCTCACTACTTCAATTGCCTTATATGCGGCAATACCTGCAGATACAGCGACAATGATATGTTTTCCTCGCATTTTCTTCTCCTTTTAAAAATTCCTTGTATCAATGATACAAGGAATTGTTGTTCTTATTTAATGCCTTCTTTAGTGCGTTTATAAGTTACTTCACCTTCGGCGATTTCATAGAATGCCAAGGATACAGGCTTGTCAGTTGCATGTGTAGATTCAGCTAAGCATGGCTCGCCATCTGTTAATTCACGAGCACGTTTAGCTGCCAATGTTACCAAAGTATATTTACTATCTACTTGATTTTCCAATTTTTTCAATGGAGGTTTTACCATCATACTATCACTTCTCCTTAGACTCTTGATACTGTTTATAAATAAATTGAATTTGCTCTTTATTGCGACTAATCTTACAGGATTCAGCTCGTAAGATAGATGCAACCTTCTCAGATGCCTCTCCGAGATCATCATTTACAACTATATAGTCATATCGATGAGCTAATGCCAATTCAGAACAAGCTAATGACAACCGTTTATCAATAACTTCTTTCGCATCTGTACCGCGATTATGTAAGCGCTCAGATAACTCAGTTAATGATGGTGGTACTATATAGATAAATACAGCATCACTAAAACGTTCTTTTACTTGCATAGCACCTTGAATATCAATTTCTAACAGTACACTTTTACCATCATCCAATAAATCCATTACATGTTGCTTCGGTGTACCGTAGTAATTATCATATACTTTTGCATATTCTAAAAATGCATCTTCACTTAATAGAGTTTCAAACTCTTCTTTCGAGCGAAAGAAGTAATTAATCCCTTCCACTTCACCAACACGAGGTGCCCGTGTGGTCATTGAAACGGAATATACTAAATTAGGCATTTCCTTTCGAATATTCGCACAAATCGTACCTTTACCTGCGCCAGATGGCCCGGATATAACGATTAATAATCCTCTGTCTGACATATGTACTCCTATGATTCTACTGTATCTTCGTCTACATCATATTGCACAAGTCGATGTGCTACGGTTTCTGGTTGAATTGCAGATAATACAATTTGACCACTATCCATAACTAATACAGCACGAGTCTTACGACCATATGTAGCATCAATGAGTAGGCCCTTGTCACGCGCATCTTGAACCATACGTTTTATCGGTGCAGATTCGGGACTAATAATAGCCATAACACGGTTAGCAGATACCATATTACCAAAGCCTATATTCAATAACTGAATACTCATTTATGGACCTCCTATTACTCTACATTCTGTACTTGTTCTCTAATTTTCTCTAACTCACATTTTAGCTGAACCACAAACTCTGTAATACTTGAATCCATAGCTTTGGAACCAATTGTATTCACTTCACGATTCATTTCTTGCAAAATAAAATCCACCTTACGACCAATGGAATTCTCATCTACAAGTGTGTTTTTTAATTGTACCACATGTGAGGTAAATCGGACAATCTCTTCCGTAATATCAGTCTTATCAGCTAATAAAGCAATTTCCTGCAAAAAACGATCTTCACTTATACTCGCCTCTAAAGACACTAAATATTCTTGAATTTTTCCCTTTATATGCTCACGATACGCATCTACAGCACCGGCCTTTTTCTCATCAATACTCTTGATTATATTTTCCAAAGTAGTAATACGAGACAATAAATCTTGTTCAATATGTTTACCTTCTATAGTACGCATTGTTATTAAGGCATCTAGTGCTTGGTTTGTAGATTCTTGTACTATTTCTGAAAGCACATCTTCTGCAATCGGAGTATCTTGTTGTTGTATCCATTCATTAGAAATGGAATTGACCGCTTGTAAAGGCACTTTTTTAGGGTCATCATAAAACTCTTCTTGAACAAGCAATTCTTGTATCTGCTTTCTCAACACACTATTTATTGTAAAGGTTTTAGGTCTTTCCCCTGCATCCTGAATAGAAACAGATACTTCAACTTTACCACGAGTAATCCGATCTTGTACTAATCCACGAATAATACTTTCAAAAGGGTTGATTTGCTTTGGACTACGTATAAATAAATCCAAGAATCGTGCATTTACAGACTTAATTTCTACCGTACAGGTAATGCCATCTTTGGTCGCCGTACCAGAACCAAAACCGGTCATACTTTTCATATGATATCCTCCTTAGCAGTTTTTATTATTGTACCACGAATTATACATTCCGTGTTTAAATACTAAGAATTATATGTGCATTATGTTATACTAAACTATACTTCTAAATAGAATTGAAAGGAGTACTATGAATTTAGACGGACTTACCATGTCTGTTCTCGCTAAAGAATTAAATGAGCGATTACAAACAGGTCAAATACAAAAATTATATCAAATAGATAAAACTACATTACTATTTAAAATTCGTGCACTTAACGAAGATCAAAGCTTGGTCATCACTGTTGGTGCAACCCCTGCAATATATCTCAGTAAACCTATTCAAGATTTACCAAAGGAACCTAGTTCTCTATGTATGTTTCTTCGCAAACATATTGAGGGTAGCCGTATTGTAAAGGTTGAACAAATCAATGGTGACCGGATTATGTGCATCCAAACGGATAAGCTTGAAATGGATGGTTCTATTACGAGTACATTTATTTATGTGGAACTAATGGGCAAGTATTCAAACTGTATCTTTGTTCAAGATGGAGTTATTCTAGAATCTTTAATTCACGTATCTCCTTTAATGAATCGTGAACGTTCTATAAGTCCTAAACTACACTATGAATTACCACCTAATGCTAATCGTGTAAGTTTAATGGATTTTGATTATGATGAAATCAAAAATTTACTTACCTCCTTCGGTGATGGCACTGTACAACAATCTATACGTGCCATCTTTAACGGTTTTGGTAAACCTTTGTTGGATGAAGTATTATTGACTTCAAATCTTAGCGGTAATGAGATCATAAGTGACTTAATTCCCACGCAAGTTGATGCCTTAGCTAAGGCGTTATATGAGTTAAAAATTAAGCTCAATGAAAGTAATGGTTTGCTTACTTTAATTAATGATAATAATAAAAAAGCACATGCCACTTTTATCCTACAAAATTATAAAGTACTTAAAGAATATAGTACGATTTCAGAAGCCTTAGAAGAATCAATTCATAATACAAAATCCATTCACACTGCAGATAAAGAACTAGAAAAGATCTTAACAGCAGCCATAAAAAAAGAAGAAGGTCGTCATCAAAAGATTAAAGATGAATTAGATGACACCAATAAAATGGATACATATAAACTATATGGTGATATCTTAATGATTAATGCTCACTTACAAGTTCAATATGAACCTTCTATCCAATTACCAAATCTTCTTTCTGAAGATGGAGAATTATTAACAATTCCTCTAAAGCCAAATCTGACAATTGTAGAAAACGGTCAATGGTATTATAAGCTCTATACTAAATTAAAAAATCGTAAGGTCAGTGGTGAATATCAACTTAATGCTAGTACTACAAAACTTGAATATCTCAAATCAATTTTATATAGTATTTCATTAGCCACTACCCGTGAAAGCTTAGAAGAAATTCGTAAAGAATGTATGGATGCAGGCATTATCAAAAAATCGAAGAAGCCATTATCATATAAATTAGGTAAATCAAATTACATTCATTTAACCATCGATGAAGGTGAAATATTTATTGGCCGTAACAATCAACAAAATGAATATTTGACTCATCGATTTGCGAAACCAACAGATATTTGGTTCCATACACAAGATATTCAAGGTTCACATCTCATATTAAGACTGAATGTAGAGCCTGATGATATGATTCTATCTAAAGTTGCTCAATACGCAGCCTACTTTAGTAAGGCACGTGAAAGCAGCAAAGTACCTGTAGATTATACATACATTAAAAATATCAAAAAGCCACCAGGGTCTCCACTTGGTTTTGTTATTTTTAATACTCACCAAACAATGATCGTAGAACCTAAAAAGCCTGATAATTATAATGAATAAAAAAGAAGCGAAGGAAATCCTTCGCTTCTTTTCTTATAATATTATTGGTTTTCTTCTGTACGTTGTTCAGTTTGTTTCAAACTTTCACGATTTTGACGTAAGCTTTCCAATGTTTTTTCTAAATTGTTTTCCACATATTTAAGAACATCACCAGCATATTGAATGGAACTGGATTTCAATTCCTCAGAGGATTGGTTAGCTGCATTGATAATTTGATTAGCTTGTTCTTGAGCTTGTTTAACTAGTTCACTTTCAGCAGTTAATTTAGCAATGTAGTCTTTAGCTTGATCAATTAAAGTTTCAGCTTGACGTTGAGCATCAGCTAGTACTTTATCTTTATCGGCTACAATACGACGAGACTCTTCAAGTTCCAATGGTAAAGACTCTTGAATAGAATCAATAATACGCATAATTTCGTCTTCCTCAACCATACGTTTTGTAGTCATAGGAATACGGCTGCTAGATTCAATAAGAACCTCTAAATCTTCTAATAATTTTTCTGTTTTCATACATTTCACCCCTATTTATTATGGACCGTATTAAAGCGTTCTTCAAGTTTTTCCTTAACATCATCCGGAACTAAACCATCTAGCTTACCACCAAATTTTGCAAGTTCACGAATACCTGTGGAGCTGACGAAAGAGTATTTGTTATTTGTCATAATAAATACAGTTTCAATATCATCATCCAAATATTTTGCAAACAACGCACGTTGAAATTCATATTCAAAGTCACTTAAAGCTCGCAATCCTCGAATGATGATAGTCGCATTCTTAGATTTAACATACTTGTTAAGTAGACCACCTGTACAATCAATTTCAACATTAGGAATATGTTTGACAGAATTTTGAATCATCTCAACCCGTTCTTCCATGGTAAATAAGGAATTTTTATTTGGGTTAGAGCTGACAGCAATGATTAATTTATCAACTAATCGACTGCCTCGTTCAAAAATATCAACATGTCCATTTGTTACTGGGTCAAAACTACCCGGACATACACCTATACGCACAGGTTTAGCTCCTTTCAGCTGTGTTTACAAAATAGGAAACCATGGTATAACCAAATTTCTGTTCTTTTATACATTTCCATGATTCAGGCAAGGTAAATGCCTCGTCCTTATGGTGCTCTAGTAGTAAAACACCATCAGGCTTTAATAAATCACAGTCTACAACCATATCTATGGTCTCTTGTATAAATCCATTTTCATATGGTGGATCAGAAAAAATATAATCGAACTGTCGTCCCATTATATAATTTTTTAATTGTGAAAGTTTCCTCGGAATGATTTCTAACCGATCCTCCACATGACAATGTTTGGCATTCTCTAAAATCAATCTTCCTGTTTTAAAGTCTACCGCTACTGCATGTGCTGCACCACGACTTAAGGCTTCAATAGCTACTGCACCTGTACCTGAAAAAATATCTAATACATGAGTACCAAATATACCTCTATTAGATAATACGTTAAACACACTTTCACGTACACGATCAAGTGTAGGTCTAGTATCTACCCCTTTAGGTGCTTTTATAGTATGTCCCTTTGCAGTTCCGCCAATAATTCGCATACAACCCTCACAAGATTATACTCAATAATTATATTATATAAAGCAGTAAATTAAAAGTATCTTTTATTTATGATACTTCAATTTTAATATCTCGTCCCATCAATTCAGCTAGAGCTAAAGCAGGAGATTTTTCTTCATATAAAACTTCATACAATGCCTTAGTTATAGGCATTTCAATTTGATGCTCACAAGCCATTTTATAAATAATGTCAGTAGCAAAGAAGCCTTCTACAACCATATTCGTATGATTAATGATGTAATCCATCGTCTTTCCATCTGCTAATTGTTGGCCAGCTGCTCGATTGCGACCATGGGGACTCATACATGTAGCAATTAAATCACCCATTCCAGCTAGGCCGGCATAGGTCTCTTTTTGTGCCCCTAAGGCTACACCAAAGCGGGTCATCTCATGCAACCCACGTGTTAAGAGCAATGCTTTACAGTTATCCCCTAACTTTAGACCGTCTACAATACCAGCAGCGAGAGCAATAATATTCTTTGTAGCCCCTGCTAACTCAACACCAGTAATATCAGTGTTTGCGTAAATTCTAAAGTTTTGACTACATAATGCTTTCTGTAGCATCGTAGCCACATCAAGATCTTCTGTACTTAAAACAGATGCAGCCGGTAAATCTCGTCCGATTTCCTCCGCATGATTTGGACCAGATAAAACAGCGAGATTACATCCAACTGTTCCTAGAACCTCTCTCATAACTGTAGTCAGCAATTTTCCAGTAGTACGCTCTACACCTTTTGAACAAAGTATATACGATTGTTCTTTATGAGCATATGGTTTAATAGACTCTAAACTAGTACGTACATGTACAGATGGCGTAACCATGAGAATGATATCAGCCCCTTTAATACAGGTAGCAAGATCTGAACTATATACTAATTCATTTGGCAATGTTACGCCAGGTAAATACTCTTTATTCTCTTGATCTTTAGCTAATTGATCTGCAAATTCTGGGCGACGACAATATAAAGTTGTGGTATTTCCAGCTAATACGGATTTAATAGCAAGAGCAGTACCCCAGCTACCAGAGCCGACAACAACAACATTCATATATTAATCCTTTTTGATACGTTCTACTTTTAACTCATTACCTGCAAGTAAACGTTTGATATTATCCCAATGGCGAACAATGACAAACAAAGCAGCCAAAGCGCCAAAGCCAACGAACCAATACGATTCGCCTGTAAAATACATTAAGATTGGCACCAAAGCGGCAGCTATAATTGATCCTAGTGATACGAGCTTAGTGAAATAGACAATAACGCCCCATACCAAGAAGGCAATCAAAGCAACTAATGGTGACAAAGCAATTAATACACCTAGTCCTGTAGCTACGCCACGACCACCTTTAAAGCCTAAGAATATAGACCAGTTATGGCCCATCATAGCAAGGATACCACCTAAGATCATATACATAGGTCCATAAGAGGATAATAATACTACCCCAGCCGCGCCTTTTAAGGCATCACAGAGAAATACAGGTAATGCAGCTTTGAGACCTATAACGCGATATGTGTTAGTGGCACCTATATTTTTAGAACCATATTGGCGGACATCTGTATTAAAGAAGGTTTTACCGATAATTAAACCACTAGGAATTGAACCAATAAGATATGCCAATATAGCATATACGATAACCATAATATCCATTAGTCTTCATCATCCCGTTTCTTACCACGCAACACTAAACGAATTGGTGTTCCTTCAAAGCCAAAGGACTCACGTAATCTATTTTCCAAGAAACGCATATACGAGAAGTGAATTAACTCTGGTTCATTGACAAACAAAATAAAAGTAGGTGGTTTAACACTTGCTTGTGTCATATAGTAAATCTTTGGAATTCTGCCATTACGAGATGGTACAGGATTTACTGTTTGAGCATCTTGCAACAATTGATTTAATGTACCTGTAGATACACGGCGATACTGTTGTTCAGAAACAAATTTCAACATATCAGCTAAGCGATGGATACGTTGCTTAGTCAATGCAGATGCAAATAGAATCGGCGCAAACTGTAAGAACCCTAATTCATCATAAATATCTTCAGTAAAGCGCAGTGTTGTTTTATCATCTTTTTCAACAAGATCCCATTTGTTTACAACAATAATTACACCCTTGCCTGCTTCATAGGCATAACCAGCAATTTTCTTATCTTGTTCTGTAACACCATCTTGAGCATCAAGCACAAGAACAACAATATCTGAACGATCTACAGAGCGTAAAGAACGCACAATACTATATCGTTCAACAGCTTCTTCGATTTTAGATTTACGTCGCATGCCTGCAGTATCGATAAGGACAAATTTTTGATCTCCATGAGTCCAATATGTATCGATGGAATCACGTGTTGTCCCTGCTACATCAGATACGATTACACGGTCTTGTCCTAATAAGGCATTAGTCAAAGAAGATTTACCTACATTAGGACGGCCAATAACCGCTACATGAATAGTATCTTCATCATCAACATTTGTACCAACTGGAGGGAAATGTTTAACCGTATCGTCTAGTAAGTCACCTAAATTCATTAAATTCTTAGCGGAAATACCAATTGGATCACCTAAGCCAAGATTATAGAATTCATAAATATTAGGTTCTTGATTAACACTGTCAATTTTATTAACAACTAAAACTACAGGTTTGCCGCTAGCACGTAATATATTTGCAACTTCTTCATCGGCAGGAACAATCCCTTGTTTACCATCAACAACAAATAATATTACATCCGCTTCTTCAATTGCTAATTCAGCTTGTAAACGCATCATCTTAGGAATAACATGACTATTATCTGTTATGAATTCGATACCACCTGTATCTATCATTGTAAATTCACGATTTAACCACTCTGCGTCAAAGTAAATACGATCCCGTGTTACACCAGGAATATCTTCAACAATAGAGATTCGTTTATTAACAATGGCATTAAAAAGTGTAGATTTCCCTACATTTGGACGACCTACAACAGCCACTAATGGTTTTGCCATGGTTTCACCTCATTATCTAATCTAATACATTACTATATTTTATCATATTCTACGTAAAGTACGCAAAAAGGCTAACCAAGGAAACCTTGGTTAGCCTTATATTAGACAATGAATTATTCAGCGTCTTCTGCAGTTTCTTTTGCTTCCATCAATTCAGTTAAAGCCAAACCCAATTTCTTTTCGTCTTTGTTAAGAGAAATGATTTTAACTTCTACTTCTTGACCGCGGTTTAAGTAGTCTTCAACTTTCGCATTACGTTGTTTTGTAATTTGAGAAATGTGAAGTAAACCTTGAATGTCGTCGTTAACAGCTACGAATGCACCGTAAGCTACCAAACGAACAACTTTGCCGTTAATAACATCGCCAACATGCAATGTTTCTTCAGCTACGTCCCATGGGCTCTTAGTCAAAGCTTTTAAGGACAAGGATAATTTGTTGCTTTCAGCGTCGAAGGATTGTAATTTAACTTCGATTTCTTGACCAACGGAAAGAACATCTTCCACTTTTTTGATTTTTTGCCAAGAAATGTCGGAAATGTGAAGTAAACCTTCAATACCACCGATATCTACGAAAGCACCATAAGGCATGATTTTACGAACAATACCTTTATAGTTGTCGCCAACGTTGATGTTTTTCAATGCTTCAGCTAATTTAGCTTGACGTTCTACTTCCAATACTGCACGACGGGAAAGAACCAAACGGTTTTTCTTTTCGTCGATTTCAAGTACTTTAGCTTCGAATTCTGTACCAACCAAGTTGTCCAAGGATTTTACGAAATGAACATCACCTTGGGACAATGGAATGAAACCACGAAGGGATTTAACTGTTACTACCAAACCTGCTGGGATAGCATCAATACCTTTACATACGATAGCTTCATCTTTTTCTTGTGCTTCGATAACATATTGCCAATCTTCATCTTTAGCCAAGCGAGTCATGGAAAGATAAATAGGATTATCTTCTTTGATGTGGTTCATGATAACTGCTTTAATTTCATCACCATTTTTCAACACATCTTTGGCAGATTCTGGTGCTGGATAAGAAATTTCAGTTCTGTTCAAAATGGCTTCAGTTTTGTAGCCAAAAGATACATAAGCGCGTTCATCTTCAACTTGAACTACTGTACCTTCTACAACGTTCCCTTTCTTAAATTCTTCTTGACCTTCTGCTGCTAATAATTCTGCAAAATCTTTCATTGTCTCAATGACCTCCTTAATAATCCAGTCGGGAGTCGATGCTCCTGCTGTAACTCCTACCGTCTGTACTCGGTTAAACCATTCCAGTTGTAATTCAGTAGAAGTTTCAATGTGATAAGTTGTACATCCAACGTCACGACAAACCTCTGCCAATCGGTTTGTGTTGCCGCTATTCTTACCGCCTATCACTATCATAAGATCTACATTACGTGCTAAGTCAACGGCAGAGTTCTGTCGTTCTTGCGTTGCATTGCATATCGTTTTGAAAACCTTAAGATTCTTAGATTTTTTCTCTAATATCTCTATTATACTGTTAAATTTGAATTGTGAAAAGGTTGTTTGTACAACTACACCCATTTTTTCCACAATTTGTAGTTTTTGCGCGGATTCTTCATCTTCGATGATTATTCCTTTGTTATTTGCCCATAAATTGATACTTTTTACCTCAGGATGGTTTTTTTCGCCCAAAATCAACAAAGTCATTCCATCTTCTATGACAGACTTAGCATCTTGTTGCGCTTTTTTTACATGAGGACATGTAGCATCTAAAATATGTAATCCCTTTTCTTCAGCTTCTGCATAAATAGCAGGGCCTACACCATGAGACCGAATAATCATTGTCCCTTCGTCAATATCTGCTACCTCTTGAATAGGACTTACACCTTTACTTTCAAGGCGACCTACAACTTGAGGATTATGAATGATAGGACCTAATGTATAACTTTTACCCTTACCATCGGCAGCTTCATTAGCCATTTCAACAGCTCGCTTAACACCATAACAAAAGCCATGGTTTTCAGCCAAAATTATTTCCATAAAGTCTCCTCTATACGATTTTCATGATACGAATCTATCATGCGTTGAATTTCACCTTTAACACGATCATTAACCTCTTTGATTGCTTCAGGTGTTGGTTTAGCTTTATTAACAGGAACTTGTTTACCAATAATACAAGCTACTTGATTTTTCTTCATATTATGAGATCCAATAATAGCAACTGGTGTTATACCAATGCCTGTACGCAATGCAATTGATGCTGCGCCATCATGAAATCTTCCAAGCTTACCGCTCTTTTGGCGGTTTCCTTCAGCAAATATCCCCAGTACCTTATTATCTTTCAATAATCCTAAGGCATGACGTATAGCTACCTTGTCGATAGCACCGCGATTTAGTGGAAACGCACCAAGCCATGTACAGAAAAATCGAGAAATGGGATTCACAAATAATTCCTGTTTCGCCATGAAATGTACATGTCTAGGTAATGCATAGCCGCAGATAGGTGGATCATTGTTACTCAAATGATTTGGTACAACAATAACGGGACCTTCCATAGGAAAATTATCACGCCCATATACCTTTAGTCCATAGCCGACTTTATAGCGCAACCAAAAGGCAGTACGCCAAAGCCATGTAGAAAATTTATTCATCTTAGATTCGCTCCTGTACTAGATGTAATATATGTTTCACTGTTTCATCAAACGTCATGTTACTAGAATCCACAACAATAGCATCCTCAACGCACACCAGTGGAGATTCATCGCGATTTTTATCCATTTCATCGCGACTTTCAACATTATTTTTGATGTCTTCTAATGATTGTTCATTAGAAGTACCTTGAACTTCAAGCCATCTACGTTTTGCTCGTGCATCTACAGACGCTGTTAAATATATCTTCAACTCAGCCTTTGGTAGTACAACAGAACCTATATCGCGACCATCTAAAATAACACCACCAACAGCAGCCATAGCTTGTTGGCGTTCAACTAAGTATTCACGAACACCTTTATAAGAGGCAATAGTTGATACATTCTCATTGATTTGTTGTTGTCGAATTAGATCTGTCACGTCTTGACCTTTTACAAATACTTTACAAGCATTTGCAGTAGGCTCTAATGTTAAATCTAATGAAGGGAGCAATGATTCTACATCTTTTTGATTTTTCACATCAACATGGCTATCGAGAACTGCCCATGTTACACCTCGATACATAGCGCCTGTATCGATATATAAATACCCCAATTCATTGGCCACTACTTTTGAAATACTACTTTTACCAGCCCCTGCAGGACCATCAATAGCAATGGCAATTTTTTTTGTATTCATAATAACCTCTATTCTTCATCACCATGTACAGCATGCATAGCCGCCACATAACCAGTAGAAAACGCAGCTTGTAAATTATAGCCGCCCGTAAAGGCATCAATATCCAGAACCTCACCAGCACCATATAAACCTTTCACCAATTTAGATTCCATGGTTTTGGGACTAAACTCTTTTAACGAAATACCACCGGCTGTAACAATTGCTTCTGCTACAGGGCGTAACTCCTTTACAGTTAATGTCATATGTTGTAGTACATGACATAAACGCATACGTTCTTCTTTTGTAATTTGATTAATTGGTTTGCTTGGATCTAATTCAGCAAGCTTAATAACAATAGGAATGAGATTTACCGGCAACAAATCCTTCATACCATTAGCTAATTGTTTTTTTGAATATAAATCAAAGTCCTTCTGTAAGCGTTTGTCTAAAACTTCTGCAGTTAATGCAGGCTTCAGATTTATTTCAATAGTGATTTGTGGATTTTTCTTACGCAACAATTTACCTACTGTATGACTTAAAGACAAAATCGTAGGACCCGTAAGGCCGAAATGAGTGAACATCATTTCCCCAAATTGTTTTGCTTGTACCTTATTTTTAGAAATAACGGATACCTCAACATTACGAAGACTAAGCCCCATAATATCTTTCACCCAAGATTCTCCTGTTACAATTGGTACCAATGATGGTCTTATATCTGTAATGGTATGACCAACTTTTTTAGCTAAAGCATATCCATCACCAGTAGAACCAGTTAACGGATAAGAAGCACCACCTGTACAGATGATAGCAGCATCACAAGCATATTGTTCCTTATCTGTTGCAACTCCTACAACATGACCATCCTTAACAGTAATAGATGTAACAGGTTCATTTAAATGAACTTGTACTTTATACCTTTTAAGGATTTTCATGAATATATTGCGTACTTCTAAAGCAGAATCAGATTCTGGGAATATACGTCCCCCTCGTTCAACCTTAGTTTTTAAGCCCCAACTATGTAATAATTCAAGCAAGTCTTCATTACTAAAGCGTTCATAAGCGCCATATAGGAACTTACCATTACCAGGCGTATTTTTAATGAACTCGGTCATATCTGCACTATTTGTAATATTACAGCGGCCTTTACCTGTAATGCCCATCTTCTTACCAACCATATTCATTTTTTCTAGTAAGATGACACGTGCCCCTTCACGACCAGCTATAACAGCTGCCATAAGACCTGCTGCACCACCGCCAATGACTACAATTTGTTTCATTCCTTACCTGCTCCTAACGCTTTTAGGGCTTTTACTTCACGAATTGTAAGCTGACGAGAACCACCACGTTTAACACCACCTAAGGTAAGCCCAGCATAGGCAATTCGTTTTAAGTTATGAATACGGTACCCAAAGCGTTCAAACATACGACGAACTTGTCGATTACGACCTTCATGGATTGTAATTTCTACTTCATGAACACCATTATGATCATCAAAACCGAGATCTACAATTGTTGCAGGAGCTGTTATACCATCTTCCAGTTCAACACCATTGGCAATAACCTGTAAATCTTCATCACGAACACGGCCCTTAATACGCACTTCATATGTTTTTTCTACGCCCTTAGACGGATGAGTTAAGTTTTGCGCCAACTCACCATCATTTGTCAACAACAATAACCCTTCTGTATATAAGTCAAGGCGACCTATTGGATAGATTCGTTTTGATTCATTTTTAATATAATCTAAAACAGTTTCACGACCTTGAGGGTCAGACACAGATGTAATAACCCCTTTTGGTTTATTTAACAAGTAATAAACTGGTTTCTCTTGGGCTAATAATTGACCATTAACCTTAACTTTATCCTTTTGAGGATCAATTTTCACACCTAATTCAGTGATTCTACGACCATTAACCTGAACTTTTCCTTCTGTAATCAATTCTTCTGCCTTGCGTCGTGATGCTACACCACAACTAGCAATAAATTTTTGTAATCGTTCCATATTATCCTTCTGTTTCTGAAACTTCTTGATGTAAAGCTTCAATAGATTCTACGCCAGCACTCCTTAAAAACTCGTCAGTTGTTCCGTAAAGAATAGGTCTTCCTACAGTATCTTTATGACCTAGTTCCGCAATAAGAGATCGAGTGAGTAATTGTTTAATAATCTTATCACTATTTACACCGCGGATTTCTTCAATTTCAGCTTTAGTTATAGGTTGTTTATAGGCTATGACAGCTAATGTTTCCATCGCTGCATTAGATAATTTATCTTCTCTCTTACGGATATGACCTACATAGTCAGCACTTTCCATGGCACTAACTAACTCAATACCTGCTCCAGATACTCTCAAACGGATGCCGCGATTTTGCTCTTCTAGTTCCCGTTGTAATGTATCAATATAATCTTGTACTTCCTCTTTTGAAAGTTCAAATACTTCTTCAAGCATTTCTATTGATATAGGTTTTGCCGCTGAGAACAACACGGCCTCTAAATGCATTGTTGGTAAGCTCATATAGCCCCCTTTCTATACGGTACCTTCTAAGGCTGCAGTGAATATAATATCATTCTCTTCATAGCGCATTTCCATAACTTGTTGCTTCAACAATTCTAAAACAGCCATAAAGATTGTTACCATACCACTTTTTGTTTCAATTGCTACTAATAACTCTCTAAAATATAAACTTTCACCACGTCGTACACGACTAGATAAAGACAAAATCATATCCTCTAGACTATAACTGTCTTTTTCAACCTTGACCTCGCGAATAGGCTCCTCTTCAGGTAATTCCTTAGCGCGTTTTATAGTCTGATAAAAAATCTCATATAATCGGGAAAGTTCTAAATTATATACATTATCTAACCCAAGTACGCTTGTTTCTTCAGGTCTACTAAATATATTGGCGGATACAGCCGTACGTTCCATCAGTAAAGCTGTAAAATCTTTGATTTTTTTAAACTCTACTAATTTAGCTACCAATTCATCACGTGGATCTTCAGCATCCTCTGGCTCAGGTTCAGCTTTAGGTAATAGCATACGCGATTTAATCTGTAACAAAGTAGAAGCCATTACAAGAAACTCACTACTATAATGAATATCAAAGTGATTCCAATTATCTAAATATTCCAAGTATTGACTCGTAATTTCAACGATAGGAATATCGGTGATTTCTATTTTATGTTTTTCAATAAGATGCAAAAGCAAGTTCAAAGGACCTTCAAAGACATCTAACTTGTAATTATAATCTCCCATAAACCCCAATCCTTAGAAAATATACTTTAACTATATAATTATAAAGCATTTATAGTAGTACTTTCAAATAATTGTTTTTTTTACAGTCATCTGCTATCTTTATTATAGTAATTATTATATATTATAGAAAAAAATTTATTGTGTATTCCTTCAAGAGGGGATTTATTATGTCATCTAGTTTAAAGCAAATTGGGAGAAACCCCATCTTTCGCTTTGGTATCATTGGTATTGCTTTATATATAGCTCTATTTTTCATCTATGAACCTATTACACTAGGTCTAGATGTTGAAGATATAACGATTTTAGCAGTCCCAACAATTGTAGGTACTTTTTTATTTCAATATTTTATGGGATGTACCGTTTTTCATAGACCATTTTTGGGATATGGCTTAGTCGGTATTCTTTGGGCCCTTACATTCCCACTTCTGTTCCACTGGTCCTATGTAAAACCTTTATATTTTTATGAATTTGCTAATGACTTTTTATTTGGCTTATTAATCTTTATGGGTTTATCGGGGATTCAATTTTTACTGAACCAAACAAATCGTCTCCATAAAACTACATCATTAATCATGGCAATTATTACCATGATATTGAGCCTTATCCCATTCTTACAAATAGGATACTATCTAACTACATGGCATTGTTTAACGCCAGCTAGTTTACTAGCAGTATACATGACAAATCCTGAAGAAGCATTTGGTTTCTTAAAAAATGCTGCTGGTATTCCTGGTCTTATCGCTGTTGGTATTGGCCTTGTAATATGGACCTATCTACTCTACTGGTCTAATCTAGGAATGAAAGCGGTAGTAAACTTAAATACTACACGACCTATGCGCTCTACATTGCTCATTGCATCCATAGTAGCATTCTTAGTATACGTACCATTCTTCTTATTCCCGAAAACATGTATTGTAGCAAACTGGATTGCAGCTGGCGACTATGTAAAACAAATGCAACAATATAATGATAACCATCATTTAGTATTTGATTCCTTCAATTTGGATACAAAGGAAACCTCTGCTAATAAAACACCAGGGACCATCATATTAGTCATCGGTGAATCTAGTTCTCGTGATTATATGAAGGTATATAATCCAAACTTCCCTTATGATGATACGCCATGGCAAGGTACTATGCGTGCAGATAATAAAGATTTTGTCTTCTTTGATAACGCATATTCATCGTATGTACAAACAGTACCTACCCTTGAACGTGCTTTATCTGAACGTAATCAATACGACGATAAACCATTCCTCGATTCTGCAAATATCTTAGATGTTGCTAAAAAAGCAGGATATACTACTTCTTGGTTTAGTAACCAAGGTGTATTTGGCGAATATGATACAGCTATTTCATTAATGGCTAAAACAGCGGATACCACTAAATGGTCACATGAATCCTATGCTTTCTCTGATCGCTATGATGAATCACTCTTACCATTATTACAGTCTGTTGATCCAAGTAAAAATAACTTTATCGTCATTCATATCATGGGTAGTCATATTTACTACAATGACCGTTATCCACATGAATTTAGTAAATGGAAACAAGGTCCATATCCTGATGGCCAAGAAGCATATGCTAATAGCCAATTATATACAGACTGGTTATTACAACAGATTTATACTTATGGTAAGGAAAAATTGAACTTGCAAGCCATGGTGTATTTCTCTGACCATGGTGAAAGCTTGGATAAATCTCATAATCCAGATACATTTGACTTTGTTATGACTCATATTCCATTCTGGATATATTTATCACCTCAATATCGTGCTGAGTATCCTCAAACAGCTGAAGAACTCTCTAAACACGAACATCAATACTTTACAAATGATTTACTATATGACACATTGATTGGTCTTATGCACGCACCTAATCAACGGTATGATGTAACAAGAGACTTTAGTAATGGTAAATATCGATTCAATTTACATAACCTAACTACCTTACTAGGGGAACAACCATTAACTAATGATCCTGTAAACGCAGGAAAATAAACTTTAACATTTCTAATAATATAAAAATTTTATTATGTTAGTATAATGTAGTTTAGATTTAATGTAGTTTAGGTTTCACTAACACGAAAAAAAGAGATGAGTTAAAAACTCATCTCTTTTTTTGTTCCATTAATAGGTCTATTTCTTCTTCCGTATAAACCTCAATATTATTCATTAATAAGGCCTCTACAGTACATCCGTGCCCCTCTCGCAGGGTTTTACTAAAGGTACCATCATAAATGCGCTTATAACCGCAACTAGGGCTTTTTGCTTTCATTAGTGCCTGCTTACATCCCTGTTGAATTGCTATATGCAATGCAATTTGAGCTCCTTTATGGAATTCTGTGGTTACATCAGTTCCATTAGCCGTACATACACGTTTACCTTGTCGTTCCGCAGGATCTCGAGGTATGGTAAGACCACCTAATACTTCTGGACATACGGTTACTAAATCAAAAGTATCCTTTAACAGTGGTAACTGTTCTATAAGATTGTCTTTCCCATCATAACGACAGGATACGCCACATAAACATTCACTAATTAATAATTTTGCTTTATTATTCATAACATTATTAAACATAGAGAATCCTATTTGAAATAGATCATCTAATAACAAACGCACTCTCATATTTTTAAATTATACACATTTAAAATTTAGATTTACATAAGAAAAAAGACTAACCGAAGTTAGTCTTAATTGGTGCCGAGGACCGGAATCGAACCGGTACGGTTGTTTCCAACCGACGGATTTTAAGTCCGTTGCGTCTGCCTGTTCCGCCACCCCGGCATGGGTAACGATTGTGGAGGCGGCACCCAGAATCGAACTGGGGAATAAAGGTTTTGCAGACCTCTGCCTTACCGCTTGGCTATGCCGCCATATAAAGTTGGAGCGGGAAACGAGATTCGAACTCGCGACCCCCGCCTTGGCAAGGCGGTGCTCTACCGCTGAGCTATTCCCGCATGTACATGGTGCCTCAGGACAGAATCGAACTGTCGACACACGGATTTTCAGTCCGTTGCTCTACCAACTGAGCTACCGAGGCATGAATGGCGACCCCGATCAGATTTGAACTGACGATCTTCGCCGTGACAGGGCGACATGTTAACCGCTACACCACGGGGCCGTATCCAAAGTACTTGCTTAGTATATCGGTTATCAGGACTTTTGTCAACACTATCCTACAATATTTTTGATGAATTCTTCTTCATCTTTTAATGTTGTAGATTCTTTATGTCCTGGTTCGACAATTAAATCCTTTGATAACGTTAATATATGCTTCAAACTAATGATTAAATCACGGGGATTACTCTTATAGTTGTCGGTATTTCCTACATTTTGTTTGAATAAAGTATCTCCAGAAAATAGATGTCCACCAATCTCCAAACAAACTGAGCCAGCACTATGGCCTGGTGTATGATGTACGATTATTTTAAAAGGCCCTACTTCTAATTTACCGGCCACTAAATCTTTACAATTCGTGTACATTTTCTTTTTATATACACTAGGTCTACGTCGGATTAGTTGTAATAACTCTTGATCCAAAGGATGTAAATAAGCGGGAATATTATAATACTCACAAACCTCATCAAGAGCCGACACATGATCACAATGACCATGTGTTAATAATACTGCTATAGGCTCAGAATCTCCTACCATTTCAATTATATGCTTACTATGAAACCCGGGATCAATAATAAGAGATTTTCCATCTTTAATTAATACATAACAATTTGCTTTATAAAGCCCTAGAGGGCGTTTTATAATATTCATATTATTCGCCCTCCTATAGGATACGATACCGTTTAGCAGATTGTTTTTTTATAAAATACCCTTCCCAGAATTGAGGATGAAGCATAACAAGAATTGTAAATAATTCCAAACGACCTAATAACATGTCTGCCATTGCTACGCATTTAGCACTATCAGACATACTACCAAAGGCATCTGTAGGCCCAAAACCACCAAATCCAATGCCTACATTACTAAGAAAAGCTGTTATAATTTGCATCGCATCATAAGTAGACATTCCAGAACAAGTCATAAGGAAAACAGATATAACGTAAATCATTAAATATAAAAATAAAAATTGCTGTGACATCTGTATCCATTTAGTAGGCATCGGTTTACCATTAATGCGCACGACTTGTACCATCTCAGGATGAATTGATTTTCTTAAATAAATAATGCTGCTCTTAATTAGAATAATGAGGCGAATAATTTTTACGCCCCCTGTTGTAGAACCACTACAACCACCAAAAAATGATGAAATAAATAACATCATCTGTGCAGCGGCTGGCCATAAATCATAATCGCTTACAGCAAATCCACTACCAGTTTGAATCGATACATAATTAAAGGAAACATCTCTAAAGATTTGAATTGGATCATTAATATTTGATTGTACTGCCATCGAAATTGATATGATAGCAATTCCAATAAAAATAACTAGCCAATACATACGTGTTTCAAAATCATCAATCAAAACACGAATGCCTCTTTGCAGTGCATTATAATATACTGCAAAATTACCACCAGCAAGTATCATGAAAAATATAAATACAAAACAGATATAGTTGCTTTGTTCATAAATAAATGTACCTGCAGATGTAGGTGCAAAACCACCTGTAGCAATAATGGAAAATGCATAATTTAATGCATCAAAAGGCTCTATACCACCAGCCCATAGCATAACGAAACAAATGGCGGTAAAAGCAACATATAAACGCCAAAGTTTACTGGCCATTGATTGAATACGAGGCATAACAACACCAGGTTTTGGTACCGATGCTTCTGCATTAAACATATGAGCTGCATCTGCACCTAAGTTCTTTAAGAACGATAAAATAAGGACAATAATCCCCATCCCACCAATCCAGTGCATTAATCCACGCCATAAAACATATGTCTTAGGTAAATCATCTACGCTATTAATAATTGTAGCACCAGTTGCTGTAATCCCTGATGTAGCTTCAAATAGAGCATCAAATACATTGGTTAATATACCACTAAGAATAAATGGTAAGGAACCTAAGATAATTGTTAATATCCATGTAGATGATACAACTAAAAACCCATCACGAAGACTAAAGCTTTGAGTTTCATGACCATAATAAGATAAAAGTCCACCTAAGCCAAATGAAATACCAGTAGTAACCAAAAACGACCAATATGCAGTTTCAAATACAATACCATATATAAAAGGAATTAATGTAAAAATCCCAAAGATATATAATAATCGCCCCACTAAGGACATGACAATTTGAATGCGCATAGTCCCTCCATACTAGGTAAGATATTTAAGTAATTTACTTACAGATTCAGGTAACGCAAATAGAACAATGTGATCTCCATCTAAGATTTCAGTATTACCACGTGGTACGATAGCTTCATCTCCACGTAAAATTACACCAACTAACGCCTTCCCTGGTAAACGGATGTCCTTTAATTGTTTACCAGCCACAGGTGATTCACTTGTAATGGCAACCTCTATAGATTCCGCTTTTCCACCTTCAAAGGTCGAAATAGATAAAACACCTTCTCCACTACGCACGAAACGTAAAATTTGACTCGCTGTAAATAAACGTGGCGAGAATACCACATCAATCCCCACTTGTTCCATAAGCATAATGTATTCAGGTCGACCTACGCGCACAACTGTCTTTGGTATGCCCATATGCTTGCCTACAAGAGCAACGAGCAAGTTGAGCTTATCATCATCTGTAACAGCAATTATAACATCACTATCTGCAATTTCTTCTGCTTCTAAAAGGTCAAAGTCTGTAGCATCTCCATTGATAACCATAGACTTATCTACAAGATTAGCAAGTTTTTCACAGCGGTTAAAATCTTTTTCAATAACCTTAACAGAGAATCCAGCTTGTTCTAAAAGAACTGTTAGATTTCTACCTAATAGACCAGCCCCAATGATAACAGCCCGTTTATAAAATGTACTGTGATTATGGAACCAAAGATTTTCTACTTCTTCAACAGACTCTTTTAAGCCTAAGAAGAATACACTGTCATCAACTTGTAGAATACTTTCACCATGGGGAATAATCATTTCACCATAACGTAAAACCCCTACTAGTAAAACACCTTCAGGGAATTTAATTTCTTTTAAAGGTTGACCTATTAATGGAATATCATCTGTAATCTTAAATTCCATAAGGCGTACAGTACCTTGGCCAAATTCTTCTACATCAATAGCTGATGGAGTCTCTAGAATTTGTAAAAGCTCTTGAGCCGTAACCATTTCAGGATTGATAAATAAATCGACCCCTAATTTAGCACGCATCTCATCATCCATATGTTCTGCTACGGTATTATCTCGCACACGAGCAATCGTTGTAGGAACACCTGTAATTTTAGCTACAGAACAAGATAACATATTTACTTCATCAGAATCGGTAACAGCAATAAACATTCCTACATCATCCATACCGATTTCGTTGAGCAATTGTATATCACTGCCATTTCCTTGAACAAGGCTAACATCTAGTGTATTTTCAAGATTTTGTATACGTTCTGGAGAACGATCAATCATATATACATCATGATTATCTTGTATCAAGCGTTGTGCTAAGGAATAGCCAACCTTACCAGCACCTACAATGACAATTTTCATCGCCTTTATTCCTCTTCTTGTGATTCATTACCAACAGGAGGTGTCCATTGACGTCCTGTTTCAGTTAACAATGTCCAACCATTATCTTGAACAATTTTTTTCTCTTTCATCAAATGCCCTAAAGCACGCTTAAAGGCAGCTTTACTAATATTAAATTTATCTTTAATCAACATCGCAGAAGATTCATCGCTATATGGCATCTTGCCTCCACGATTAAGAAGGTACTCCATTATAATGTCTCCATCAGAAATGAGTGCCTTTTCCTTAGTAGGACGCATCGATACGTTGACACGACCATCTTCACGTTTGAAAGTAATACGACCTTCAACCATTTCTCCTACATTTAATTTTCTAGTCATCTCAGAACGATGTAAAAAGGCAATCCATCGTTCAGGAGTGATGAAGAATGCCCCATCACTAGTCAAGTTGTAGATAGCGCCTTTAACAAGTTGTCCTACTTTAGCATCTGTAGCAGCCTTAGATGCGCGACGCATTTCGTCATCAACATCCATAGATACTGCAAAACGACCAGATTTATCTGTATAGAGACGAACCCAAACTTTTTCGCCCACTTGAGGACGACCACGCATCTCCGCGTGAGGCATGAAGATACCACGCTCAGTACCAACCTCTACGAAACAGCCAAAGTTTGTAGTATTGATTACCTCAACATACCCAATTTGCCCTACCTTCATCGCTGGTAAACGCATAGAAGCAGTCAAACGCCCCTTTGGATCGCGATATAAAAATACCTCTACTTCATCACCAATGGCAACAGGAGATGTTTGTTGATCCTTATGAAGCAAAATATCATCATTTGTATTGCCAGTTTGACCATCTAGAAAAGCCCCTTGATCACTAGTACGCAATACTTTTAATGTGGCAATTGTATTTTCCAACAATTCTGTAGCCATACTATACTCCTTCAAATGGAACTCGAACTGCATCATTCCATAATTCTTCTAAACCGTAGAATTCTCGCAACTCATCACCACCAAAGACATGACAAATAATATCGCCAAAATCAAGTAAAATCCATTCACCTTCACGATAACCTTCTCTATGATTTACTGTCATGCCCAATTCTGCTGCTTTATCTTCCATTTCATCAGCAATACTCTGAGATTGCTTAATATTATTTGCACTAGCAATTAGGAAGTAATCCCCTAACATAGATACACCTTCTAAATCGAGAATTTCGATATCTCTGCCTTTTTTATCAAAAGCAGCTTGTGCTAATTGTAATACGATTTGTTTAACTTCTTCTTTATTTTTCATACTATTCCCCTTTTAACGTTTATTAGTACTCTCATCACCCGGTTCTGATGGCTTTGTGATAGTGCCGCCATTATGTTCTGATTCAGGTGCAACCTTAGCTGTGCTATTGGTTGGAGCCGTTACAAATTGTGTCATTTCATTGGCTGGTAGATTTCCCATCGTAATGCCTACTAATCGTTGTGCTTCCGTTGGATTTACCTTCCAATATGTCATATCGCCAACTAACTCTTTTTCACCAGGAAGAATATAGAAATGAATCTCTTCCTTATTAATTTTGCTAGCATTATACACAAGCTTAATGGCATCTAATGTAGAAATATTACTATCATAATGATCCCAAATTCTCCAAATATGCCATGCATTTGTTAAGAAGAATGAATTATGCTCTTCTTCTACCCAAAGTTTCAAAAATCTTTCTTGTCGTTGTACACGTGTAAATGTATCGTGTTTTGGATCAGAATACCGTAAATAGGATAAAGCCTTATCACTATCTAATGTTTGATATCCTCGTTGCAAATCAATATCTTTATTTCCCTCTGCATCCACGTGTTCCATAGTCTGTTCTACATAGATTTGTTGATTTCCTAATACATCGTTAGTCTTTTTGAAAGCATTTTGATTAACTACAACATAATATGGTATAGAAATATGGAACATATCTTCAATGACAGCCTTTGTTAGATCAATACCACCTTTTTCATAGATGCTATTGAGCATACTTGCATCTGTCTGATCTCTATTATCAATTTTACTATTACTAGGAATGCCAATAACATCCATTGTTTTTTGATCTAAATTAATGGATAACAAGAATAGACTATCACTTTGACTAGGATTATTATCATCAGTACCGACAACAAGAATGTATAATGGTTTATCTAATCCTTTTTGTTCTACAGATACAGTATTACCATCTTGTTTATTTCCATTATCTACGGCTGTGTCAGTTGTCTCAGTAGTACCTGTAACAGCTCTATACACATAAGATACCCCAGTATACAAACCATAGCCTATACCACCAAGTAGGGCAAGTACTACAATAACAGCTACTATAAATCTAGGCCATTTAACAGATGACTTTTGTTGACGTCTTCTTCTACGACGGCGAGCTCTTGCTCGTTCACGTTCTTCCATATATAAACTCCATTATTTACAAGATTGTAACACATCATTACGACCAAGAATGGTCAACGGATAAATCGATAAATTTTGCTCTATAAGATGAATAATAGTATTATCAAAACCAAGCAATACAGCCTTATCTAAATCTAGTTCTGAAACGTTACGCAACTCATCCACACCGGGAAAATCTCGATTAGGCTCAATATAGTCTGCTAAAAATATCACCTTATCTAGCATAGACATATGTACCTTTCCAGTCGTATGAACTCGAATAGCTTCTAAAACCTCATCATCAGATATAGAAAACTCTTTTTTTGCTCGAATCATACCAGCTAAGCCATGTAAAAGATTGCCATTACTTAATAATTCTTGATCAGCATCATAAGATTCACTTTTCACAAGATTTTGCATATCTGGTAAAGGCAATTCTTTAGCGCAATCATGTAGTAATGCGGCTAATCTAGCCTTTTCAACATCAACGCCATAAAGCTTAGCTAAATGAGTAGCCGATTCCACAACGCCAAGAGTATGCTTAAATCGTTTCATGCTCAGCCATTGACTCACTCTAAGTTGTATTTCATCAAATGATAACATCCTTTATTCCTTCCCATAAATATGGTTTTCCTCTATATATTCCACCACACATTTTGGCAACATATATCGAACTGTTTTACCAGAGCGTAGACGTTCTCGTAAATACGTAGCAGATAATTTCATCTCAGGAACCTCCATAAGATGTATTTTTTCACATGCTTTAGGGCCTAAAATTGCTAATGTTTCGTCAATTGCACTTGATCCATCAGGTCTTGTAGCGCCAATAAAGTGGACCTCATCTAATAATTCCTCAATAAACTTCCACGTTGGTAATGCACGAATTGTATCAGTACCAGCGATAAAGTAAAATTCAACATTCGGTCCATAAAGGACCTTAAAATGTTGAATAGTATCAACTGTATACGAAGGGCCTTCTCGACGCATCTCTACATCAGAAATCTCAAAATTAGGATTATCTGATACGGCTGCTGCCGTCATAGCATATCGATGACGACTATCTATTACATCATGTTGTTTGTGAGGCGGAATCTTGGCAGGTACAAAAATTACCTTTTCTAGGTTAAAGCTTTCACAAGCCACCTCAGCAATCATTAGATGCCCTAAATGGATAGGATTAAATGTTCCACCTATGATTCCTATACGACGTTTCTCTACCATAATAATGCCACACCCTTAATGACAATGACACAGATAACGATAAACAAGAGCAATGCCTTTCCATAGGATATCCATTCGTATCGACCTTTTGGTGTTTGAATATATCTGTAGTATGCCCTTATTAAGTAATATACGGTCTTCACTTTCGAACTTGGCCTTCTCCAAATACAAAGTATTTATATGATGTTAGTGCTTGTAATCCCATTGGTCCGCGAGCATGAAGCTTCTGGGTACTAATACCAATTTCCGCACCAAAACCAAATTCAAAACCATCAGTAAAACGAGTTGATGCATTGTGATAAACTGTAGAACAATCTACTAAGTTCATAAATACTTTTGCACGCATTGGTTCATCTGTTACTATAGCTTCTGAATGATGTGTAGAATATAAATTCACATGATCGATTGCTTCCTCAAGAGTATCAACGATACGCACATTTAAATCCAAATCATTGTATTCTGTGTTAAAGGACGTCTCTGTTAAAGGAATTATATTTTCCATATATTGAGCTACTGCTTCATCACCGTGAATACGAACGCCATATTCTTGTAACCCTTTATCAAGGCGAGGTAAAAATTCAGCAGCTACTGCTTGGTGAACTAACAAAGTTTCCATAGCGTTACATACCGATGGACGTTGCACTTTAGCATTAACAGCAATGTCTAATGCCATATCGAGATTAGCATATTCATCTACGAACGTATGACATACACCACTACCTGTTTCAATTACAGGAATACTACTTTCATCTACAACACGGCGGATGAGTCCAGCCCCGCCACGAGGAATAATGACATCAATGTATTTACGTTGTTGTAACAGTACACCAACCATATCGCGATCAAGAACCTCGACCAATTGGATAGCATTCCCATTAATGCCCAAAGATTCTAGAGTATTACGCATGATAGACACGATGATTTGATTCGTATGGAATGCCTCTTTACCACCGCGCAATATAGTAGCATTTGCAGTTTTTAAACAAAGTACACCAGCATCGATAGTCACATTGGGGCGCGCTTCAAAAATAATACCAATCACACCAAAAGGTACTGCTCTTTTTTCTATAGTCAAGCCGTTAGGACGTGTAATCGTTTCCATAACAGATCCCACAGGGCTTTCAAGAGTCGCCACTTGACGAACACCTTCTGCCATTTGAGCAATACGATTAGGTGTTAATGTTAATCGATCAATCATGGTTTGAGGCACATTATAGTCCCCAGATTTGTCTAAATCTTGCTTATTAGCGGCCATAATTTCATCAGTTTGTGCTTCCACAGCATCAGCAATTGCTAATAATGCAGCATCTAACGTACCTTGATCAAGTTGAGCCAATTCAAAAGCAGCTGCTTTAGCTCTTAGCCCCATATCTTTACAAATTTCTTCATACTGGTTCATATAGTATCCTCAGTGTAATAAAACTAGATTATTACGATGTATTGCTTCATCATAGGTTGTATTAATTCCTAAAATTTGAGCTATATCATTTGTATTATGACCTTTAATGGCCTTCATATCTTCAATGCCATAGTTAATAAGTCCTCGACCGATTTCTTTACCATCATGGTAAATAGAGATTGTATCACCAGGCCCAAATGCCCCATCTACATCAATAATACCAGCTGGTAAAATACTAGCACCTTTATCTAATACAGCACGAGCACAACCATCATCAATAGTGATTGACCCTTTTAATCGTTTACCAAAGGCAAGCCAGTGATGTTTTCCTGATAAGCCAGCATCATGTGCTTCAAAAAGGGTACCAATATTTTCACCCTTACATACGCGGCGCACAGAATCCTCCACTTCACCAGATGTAATTACCATAGGTACACCAGAATTTGTAGCCATATGGGCTGCCTTTATCTTGGTATACATGCCACCTGTACCCATATTAGATCCAGCTCCACCTGCAATAGCATAGGTTTCATCAGTAATTTCAGAAACGATTTCTATCAATGTTGCATCAGGATGAGTTGCTGGATTAGCTGTATATAATCCTTCAATATCGGATAAGATGATAAGCAAATCAGCATCTACAATGCCTGCCACAGTAGCAGATAAAGTATCATTATCACCAATTTTAAATTCCTCAATAGCAACTACGTCATTTTCATTGATAATAGGAATAACATTGAGTTGCAATAACGTATGTAGTGTATTGCGCAAGTTTAGATAACTATGGCGGCTTGTACTATCTTCTTTTGTTAATAGAATTTGACCTACTGTACGACCATATTCACGAAACATACGCTCATACATATGGATGAGGATACCTTGTCCTACTGCTGCAGCAGCTTGTTTCAAAACAAGGTCTCTAGGTTTTTCTTTAAATCCTAGAGGAGCAAGGCCAGCTCCCGTTGCACCAGAAGAAACAAGGATAACCTCTTTACCTTGATTAGCTAAATCTGACAATTGGCGTACTAATCGTTCTATGCGCTCTAAGTTTAAATGTCCATTAGCATAACATAGCGTACTACTGCCTACTTTAACTACTATTCTTTTTGCGTCGATGATAGCACTGCGCATAGATTAACCTCCTAGGCCAACAGGTTATGACGTTCCCACTATAATAAAATTCAGTAATATGACGATTTACTTAGGTAAAATAATTTTAGGTTCTTTTTTAGCTTTATATAAAACACCATTAAAGCCAATGACTTGGACTAATTCAGCACCTAACATATCGGCTAACTCTTGGAAAATCGTCTTATCTTCAGGGCTATTGTTGTGTAATTTCACCTTGATTAATTCACGAGCCATTAAGGCTGCACGAGCACTATCAATAACACTATTTTCTAAACCATTTTTACCAATTTGAACTACTGGTGGCATTGTTGCTGCCAAAGAACGTAAATACCGTTTTTGTTTTCCTGTCATTATTACTCCTACTCTTGGAATGTAAAGCGTTGATCGCCAATCACAACTTCATCACCGTCTTTACAACCTTTTTCTTTTAATTTAGCATCTAGCTCCATAAAGCGCCAAATGCGTTGGAATCTACGAAGAGATTGATCATCACTTAAATTTGTCATTGCTACTAAACGTTCAATACGTTTACCTGTAATATAGAATGCAGCATCGTCACCACGGGTGATAACGAATTCTACATCTGGTTTTGCTTCGTATACTACTGTATCATCAGTTGCTTCCGGTTCTGGCTCAAAGTTTTCTACATAGTAGTACGCTCGTTCCATAAGTTCTGGTAAACCTTCGCCACTTAATGCATTGATAAGGAATACTTCGTAGCCTTTATCTTCAAAATATTTTTTTGTATCAGGAATTGTTGTATCATCAAAGACCATATCAATCTTATTGAGTGCAACAATCTGTTTTTTATTGGCTAATTTTTCAGAATATTTACGAAGCTCTTCGTTAATTGCATCAAAATCAATCTTTGGATCGCGACCTTCCATACCAGATACATCAAGGACGTGAATTAAAATATTAGTCCGTTCTACGTGACGCAAGAAGTTATGTCCTAAACCAACACCTTCGCTAGCACCTTCAATAAGGCCAGGAATATCTGCTAGTACAAAACTACGGTCCCCAGAGATTGTAACTACCCCAAGTACAGGTGTCAATGTAGTAAAGTGATAAGCCGCAACCTCTGGTTGAGCTTTAGAAACTTTACGCAATATACTGGATTTACCAACAGATGGATAGCCTAATAAACCTACATCTGCCAATACTTTTAATTCTAATTGTAACCAGAACTCTTCGCCCGGTTCACCTTTCTCTGCAAATGTCGGTGCACGGTTAGCACTTGTTTGGAAACGTGCATTACCACGGCCCCCACGACCACCTTTAGCAATAACAAATGTATCACCATCATTAACGAGATCACAGAAAATTTTTCCCGTTTCTTCTTCTTTAATTACGGTGCCCAACGGAACTGGGATAATAAGTGGCTCAGAACCGCGACCATGCTTATTGGAGCTTTCACCATTACCACCAGCAGGCGCCTTAAACTGACGTTTATATCTAAAGTCTACAAGAGTATTAATATTCTTGTCCGCTTTAAAAATAACGTCTGCCCCTTTACCACCATCGCCGCCACTAGGGCCGCCATTTGGCACGTATTTCTCACGGCGGAAACTAGACATGCCGTCCCCACCATCACCGGCCTTAACAAAGACACGCGCTCTATCTATAAACATATTTTAACTCCTACGCATTATTGCTGTAATAACTCTAATGCCTTTTTAATTTGAATATCATCTACTGTACTAGATGGATTTACACCTTTTGGTAGATCAAGTTCTACATCTGGTTTAATACCAATGCCATCAATAACACGGTCATTTGGTGTATGGTATTTAGCTATAGTTACCTTAACGCCCTCATTATCAAGGCTAGGGTAAATAGTTTGAACTGTACCTTTACCATATGTATTAGTACCTAAAATAGTACCTAGTTTACGGTCTTGAATAGCACCAGCTATAATTTCAGATGCACTAGCAGATCCTTTATTAACAAGAACTACTAATGGCATAGCTACTTCTGGGCCGTTCGACTTATAAACATCTTTTTTACCAGCTCGATTTTGTACCGTTACTAGTGTACCTGGAGGCATAATATAGTTAGAAATCTTTTCTGTTGTAGATAACAAACCACCAGGATTATCACGGAGATCTAACACCAGTTCCTTCATACCTTGAGATTGCAATTCTTTAAACTGTGTTTCAAAATCATCAGCTGTATTTTCAGCGAATTGACTAATACGAATGTACCCCACTGTACTTGTGAGCATTTTACTTTTAACAGTTGGTAACACAATAGATTCACGAGTGATATCAAAGTGCAATGTTTCACCATTGCGCTCTATATCAAGGGCTACAACAGTACCTGCCTCACCGCGAATTCGAGAGGATGCATCTTCTACAGTTATATCACTTGTGGATTGACCATCGATAGCAATAATATGGTCTCCAGGTTTAATGCCTGCTTTGAAAGCTGGTTGATCTTCCATAATACTAACTGCATATAAACCTTTATCATCATGCCCAAGAACCATGCCTACACCAGCATAAGTACCAGATGTTTGCATTTTCATGGCCTTAAATTCATCAGCATCTAAATAAACACTATGAGGCTCTCCCAAAGAGCCAATCAAACCTTTTAACATACCATCATAAAGGGTAGCTTTAGACATAGGTGTCATAAAGACTTGACTCGCAGCATAGTAGGCTACAAATAGTCTTGGTAACCCCCAGAATGAACCAGATAGATACCAAAACATGAGCCACATAATAACGATGCCAGAGCCTATATATTTCAATAGGCTCCATAACACCGTACGTGTATCAAATTTCATATTATAAATATCCCATAGGATCCACAGGATCCCCACTTATACGAACTTCAAAATGTACGTGTGGCCCAGTACTATTACCAGTGCTACCAGCATAGGCTATAACTTGACCTTTAGATACATCTTGACCTTCAGAGACAGCAAGCTCAGAATTATGGCCATAAAGGGTAGACATGCCATTGCCATGGTCGATAACTACGGCATAACCATAGCCGCCCATCCAACCAGACCAAACAACAGTACCACCATCAGCAGCATGAACAGGTGTACCTTCATCAACACCAATATCTATACCAGAATGGTAAATTGTTGTTCCCCAAATTGGATGTGTACGATAACCATATGGGGAAGTAATTTCACCACTTACAGGCCACCCCAGTTGACCAGAACCTTGCACCCAAGAGTAACTTGGTGCAGACTGTTGAGCTGCTGCTGCGGCCGCCGCTTCTGCAGCAGCACGAGCCGCTGCACGTTCCGCTTGACGTGCTTTTAATAGCGCAGTAATTTGAGCGGAAGAAGCATTGAGTTCTTCCACAGCTTGCATTGCAGTGGCACGATCATTTTGTGCTTTTTGAAGAACGACTTCCCGTTCTTTCTTCTTTTGTTCAATTTCAGCTTGTTTAGCTACTGCTGCCTTTTCAAGCTCCACTAATTTAGCTCGAGATTGCTCAAGAGCTTGTTTACGTGTAGCAATTTCAGCACGTTCTTTTTTGATTTCATCGATTAATTTAATGTCAGCATCAATAATGCGTTTTAAAATCTCTAGTCGATTTGCAAAATCACTAAAGTCTTTAGAACCAATAACAACATCTAAATAACTTAGACGACCATTGATATAAATGTCACGTACACGCTTATAAAATACGGACTCCCGTCCTTCTAAACGTTTTTGTGCTTCTGCTAGTAACTTTTCATTAACAGTAATATCATTTTCAACGGCTACACGTTGTTGTTGAATAGACTCTAACTGTTGTTGAGCTTGACGCAATTGCTCTTCAATTTGACGCAACTGTTCAGATACGCTTACAATGACAGTTTCAGCATCAGCTTTAATAGAGTTTTGTTGATTAACTTGTTGTTGAATTGAATCTAATTGATTCGTTAAATCCTCATCTTCCGCAACAATGTATAGTGGTGTTCCCAGTACTACTATACCTGTTAAAATTGTTGCCACCAGACGGGATTTGATTGTGTTGTATTTCATAAACATTACACCTTCATGTATTGTTTTAAAGAAATTGTACTACCAATAGCACCTACTATAATACCGCCAACTAAAATATAGATAGCCACATCATAGAAGAATGGGAACATTGGTACTAATGGGAAGAATGCTAAAGACTCAGAAACTTCCATAGTAATAAAATGGTAGAATTCACCTACACAAAGAACGGCAATAATAGCTCCAACTAAACCTAATAACATGCCTTCTATCAAGAATGGCCAACGGATAAAGCCATTTGTTGCACCTACATATTTCATAATGGCAATTTCTTTACGACGAGCGAACACAGTCAAACGAATTGTATTAGAAATGATGAATAATGTAGCTGCTGCTAAGAATGCAATTAATACGATACCACCAATTCTGATAACTTGAGTTATACGGAAGAGTTCTTCCACAATATCTTGACCATAATGTGTACTTTCAACACCTTGGAATGTGGTAGCTAATTTAGCTGTAGCCTTAACATCACTAGGATTATCAAAGGTTAATACATAAGAATTTGGCAATGGATTTACATCACCTAAGGCATTTACTAATTGTTGTTGATCACCAAGACGAGCTTTGAATTCCTTCATAGCTTGCTCTTTATTAACAAACTCAAGCTTTTTAAGGTTTGGTATGGCCTTAATTTGCTTACCTACCGCCATAATTTGGTCAGTTGTTAAGCCGTCTTTTAAGTAAATGCTTAGCTGTACTTGGTTTTCCAAGCTAGATGCCATGTTATTCAAATTGATAACACCGCAAAGGAATACACCAAGCATAAATAGAGATAAAGCCACTGTAGAAATAGATGCTAACGTCATAAGACCGTTACGCTTCATAGATTTGAGGGCTTCTTTAAAAAAGTATTTCAATGTTCTAGGCTTCATTAATTTCAGCACCTCTCATATTATCACTTTGAACGCGACCATCTTTAAGACGAATAACACGTTTATTTAAATACGAAACAAGATCCATATTATGGGTAACCATAATAACAGTTGTACCAAAATTATTGATATGCTTAAACAAATCTACAATACCTTTACTTGTATCAGGATCGAGATTACCAGTCGGTTCATCAGCAATGAGCACAGATGGTCGATTTACAATGGCGCGGGCAATAGCAACACGTTGTTGTTCACCACCAGATAGATCCTCTGGTAAATCATTTGCCTTGTCAGTTAACCCAACAAGCTCTAGTACATGACTTACCTTTTCTTTAATTACCTTTGGTTTCTCTTCAATTACCTCAAGTGCAAAAGCAATATTTTCTGATACCGTTTTATTCGGTAATAACCGGAAATCTTGGAATACAACACCAAGTTTTCTACGTAATTTTGGAATTTTACTACGCTTCATACGCGTAACATCAAAATCATCAACTATAACAGTACCCGTGTCAGGTACTACTTCATGAGTTAATAATTTAAATAGAGTTGATTTCCCTGCACCGCTGTGACCACAAATGAGGACAAATTCGCCGTCATTTATAGTTAAACACACATCGTCTACTGCAACAGAACCATTATCATAGACTTTACTAACATTCTTAAATTCAATCATGGGATCCCCTTTGATTATTTACGAGTGATTACACGTTTTACTGCTTCTACAATGTCTTTTGCTGTTAAACCATATTTAGCCATTAATTCTTTTGGTGTACCACTCTCCCCAAATGTATCTCGGACACCAACGAATTCCATAGGTACTGGCTTATTAGCAACAACAACTTCAGACACAGCAGAACCTAGGCCACCAATGATATTATGTTCTTCAGCTGTAACAATAGCACCTGTTTCAGTAGCTGCCTTTACGATTGCATCTGCATCAATTGGTTTGATAGATGCCATATTAATAACGCGTGCAGATACATTAGATTCAGCTAAGGTTTTTGCCGCCTCAACAGCAGGACCAACCAAAGCACCACAAGCGATAATTGTTACATCAGAACCTTCAACTAAAGTAGTAGATTTACCCGGTACAAAAGTATAACCTTCAGCTGTTACATCATCTACACCAGCACGGCCTAAACGAACATATACAGGACCCTCATAAGCTGCAGCCCATTCAACTACAGCTTCTGTTTCACGTTCATCCGCAGGTACTACTACAGTCATATTAGGTAGTGTACGCATACAAGAAATATCTTCCAAGCTTTGATGTGTAGCACCATCTTCACCTACTGTAATACCCGCATGTGTAGCACAAACTTTTACATTCAATTTTGGATAACATACAGCATTGCGAATTTGTTCAAATGCACGACCTGTTGCAAACATTGCAAAGGAAGAAACAAATGGGATTTTACCAGCTGCTGCAAGACCAGCACCAACAGAAATCAAATTTTGTTCTGCAATACCTACATTAAAGAAACGATCAGGGCAAACATTTTTAAATGTATCAGTTTTAGTAGATTTTGATAAATCTGCATCTAATACGATAATATTTGTATTTTCTTTACCAATGCGAGCTAACGCATTACCATATGCTTCACGTGTTGCTTTACCCATTATTGTACCCCCATAATTTCATTAACAAAGGCTATACCTTGCTCAGCGCTTGGTGCTTTGCCATGCCAACCTGCTTGGCCTTCCATTTCTTCAACGCCCTTACCTTTTACAGTATGCATTACAATGCAAGTTGGGCCTTCTGTAAAAGCTTTAGCGGCTTCAATAGCATTATGAAGTTCATCAAGATCATGACCATTTACTTCAATAACATTCCAGTTAAAAGCTTTAAATTTCTCAGGAATAGGCAATGGAGAAAGAACTTTAGTAATATCCCCATCAATTTGAAGACCATTAAAGTCGACAAAAGCAGTTAAATTATTGAGTTTATAATGGCCAGCAAACATAGCAGCTTCCCATACTTGACCTTCTTCAAGTTCACCATCACCAAGAATGGAATAAACACGGTAATCAGCATTGTCGATTTTACCAGCCAATGCCATGCCACATGCTGCAGAGATACCTTGACCCAAGGAACCTGTGGACATATCAACACCTGGAATATGTTTCATATCAGGGTGACCTTGTAACATATGGTCAATTTTACGTAAATTCAAAAGTTCATCTTTAGAAAAGTAACCTTTTTCAGCCAATGTAGCATATAATGCAGGCGCTGCATGACCTTTAGAAAGGACAAAGCGATCTCTATTAGGAGCTTTTGGATTTGCTGGATCTACATTCATTTCTACATAGTACAACAAGGCCATCACATCGGCGATGGATAGAGAACCACCGGGGTGACCAGATTTCGCTGCCGTTACAGACTGAACAATACTCACGCGAATAGCTTTTGCCTTCTCTTGAACTAGTTGTTTAACATCTTGTGTTAATGTAGCCATAGAGACCTCACTTTCTGGATTAGATCCAATATATTAATAATTTTTAAGTAATGAAATAGCGATTTCTGCATTGCGTTGAGAGTTAACACGTAATGCTTCAATACGATCATAAGATGCTTGGTACTCTTCTCTTGAATTTAAGAGCTTATGACATCTCTGATATAAAGCCTCTTCTCTAAGATGGGTCATTGTACCAATTGGTTCTTGACCAATCATATGTAAGAAACTAGTGATTTTAGGATCGTAGGAAATGCCAATTACAGGTTTCTTCATTAAAGAACTAAATACTAATGCATGAAGACGTATGCCAATCATAAGGTCTACATTACCAGACAAGGATACTTGTTCCTCTGTAGAGAATGGTCCTTCAAGAACAATAGCTCCTTTTGGCATATAACTAGCAATAATTTTAGCTTCTTTTGTATCCTCTGGATGAGACATAGGTATAAATATAATCTCTACATTATCCTGTTCTTGCAGTCGACTTAACACATTGGCTAGTGATTCACGGTATTCTGTATCATCTTTCCAACTACGAACAGCTACTCCGATTCGTTTTGGAGCTTCTGTAGATATAGGTAGCTTTGATGTATAGCCATCTAGAATGCGTTTTCCAATATATAAATCAGCTGGTTGCATGGCTAATACAGCATCAGCCGTAACCTCAACATCTTCAATTCCTAAGGAATCTAATTCAGATTTAGAAATAGAATCACGAACCGTTATAGTATCCACAAAACGTAAAATAAAGCTAACAGCTTTTCTTGTAGAAGGACGATTTAAAGGTCCAATACCTTGTGAGTATAGCATCACCTTTTTACCCATCATTTTTGCTAAAGCCATAATGCTTAAGTAGTAATATGTATTGCGAATACTAGTAGCATCTTGTAACAGGCTGCCTCCGCCACTGATAACTAAATCAGAATTTGAAATAGCCTTTAGAATACCGAATGCAGAAAAGGTTCCTACCGCATGAATATTGTGCTTTTTGCTCGTCTCTGTAGGATTACCAGAAATAACAGTAATATGCGCATCTGCTTCCTCTTTACGAATGGCATCGATAATAGCACAAAGCATTGCTTCATCACCAGCATTACCAAAACCATAGTAGCCGGAGATAACAATATTACTCATGGTCAACCTCCCGAGCTTGGAACCATTGTGTTACATACATCATGAAACGAACAGCAATGATAAGAAGCAAACCTAAGAGCGCACCAATTAACAAACCATCATATCCACGCATAATAGACATGAATACAGGAGTTCTAATATGACAGAATGTTTCAACCATAGACGCTATGCCAATAACACCAGCAATAGTTAATAAGAAATGAATCACTGTAGGCCATTTTCGTAAGAATGCAAAAGTAGCCAACATTAATGCAGGGTGACCAATAATAAACTCTTTTTCTCTAGGTCTTGCATACAGTGTATTTTCAAGGAAACGACGAAGCATGAGCTCAAAGCCTGGTACAGGAACACCTGCTGTATGACCACTGCGGCCAACAAACACCCATGCCACGCCACCAAGAGCAGCCATTACAAAGAATACGTAGAATTTAACATCCATTGTTAAGAATTCAACTACAAATTTCTTTGCTTCTTCTTTAGAGTTAATCATACGACCTTTCCACAATGGGAAACGTTGTAAATAAGCGATAATCACCAATAGAACTGGAAGTACAAATGTTAATTTAACACCTCTAAAGATAGCAAATTCCATGAAGAATTTTGTATTACCTAGTAAAGATGCAATATACATTCCTCCAATAGCTGCAAAGAGTGCAGCAATAACGAGATAGAATACTGCTAATACTGTTGATTTAATAGCACCTAATGGACGAGACCCATTATAACGACGCCATTCTTCCATCAAACGGATCATAGCACCTACAGGAGCCATAATAGCACTAGATAATGCCCAAATTTGAGTAATCAGTGTGCCACTTGTAATGATGAACAATACAATAGATAGTAATGAAATACCGAAAAATGCTACCAATTGTTTATGTTTACTCATTGGAATTAGCATTTGACCAACGTAAACGAAAAGTGCAATAGCACCTATCATAGTAATAACCACTAACAATGGATTAGGTGTATATGCTGGATAAATATCAGCAGGACCAAATTCATAACCTTTTGTAGATAGTTTTTCAGTAGTCATACCAATATAGTTAATGGTAGTTTGTAATACTGTTTCATTATTTACACCAGTTTCATACATAGGGAATAAATTGAAACGAATATTTCGTTCAATATCACTAATATAGAAACGTTGTGCGGCTTCTTCAGGAGTAATTTTCTTTAATTCGTCCTTAGCAATTGTATATACACGACCAACGCTATAATTCTCTTTAGCAGCCATTTCTAAGAAACCTTGTTGTGGCTCATATTGAAGTTGGTTAACAGCTTCGATACCAACTAAAGGAATATGATTTTTATGTAATAATTCTAAGGTTTCATCAGTTAAGTTAGGCGCACCAAGAGCTTCTTTGCCAGCAAAAATCATACCAGTAACATGTGGAATTCCTTCAAGACGTTTAAATAGATATTGAAGATCTTCAGACGTTACATTTCTGTAATTTGTAGGTCGAACAATAACATTAAATCCACGATTAGCAACTTCTTGTGCTTGTAACTTGGAAATACCAAGGTTCATTTGTAAATAACTATCTGCAGTGGCACCATATAATTCAAGGACTGGACCAATACTAGTATTAAGTTCTTTTACCTTATCTTTACCTATACGATGATATAAATCCTCGCGAATTTCTTTATAATAGCCTTCTTTACCAGAAACTAAGCCTACATAAAGTGCACCGTGTTTAACGGACGCACCATTGACCCGGACAGAGTCCATTTCTTCGGAGGTTAACACCTTAACTTGACCAGCATCTTTTGCTTTTTCTAAAGTACGATCATAAATAGCAAATGCTGTTACACCTGCATTTCTAAGCGCATCAAAGGCCTCTTGTTGACTACGTTTTTCAAAGGCATTAGCCCGTAAAACAGCATCATAATCTACGATATTTTCAATATGATTTTGAGATTTTTCAATCTGATGGCGTTCAAATACTAAGTATAAAGAGGATACAAGACCTACAATGATACATAATATAAGAATCCAAGAGTACTTACTTTTTTGGGTGTTCCGATGATTCACGACAAATCCTTTCTAGTTGAGCACTGGTTTAACTTTAATGTGAATTTCACCATTATCGATAGTTAAGCTTTCTGCTTTTACAGGAATAGGGAAGTTATTGAAGTTATAGATTTCAGTAGCTTCTAATACATTAGATGTTAAACCTGGGATAGTTGCACCATTAATGGTGAATTTCTTAGGTGCAAATAATAACGTATTATCCTTTAATTCTAGATTGCCATCTAATTTAACAGCGCCTTTAAATACCATACCTACATTCATCTTGCCAGTTAAACTAATGTTATCTTTACTAATATTTACTTGTACATCTTGAATTTCACTGCCTGCTTGAGTGCTTAAAAATGTTGCTAAATCTTCATTAGTAACTATACCGTCAATACTTGAGTTTCCTACTCTAACAACATCTATTTCTTGGCTAGCCAATAATGAAATTGGATTAACTAGAATTTGTGTTGCATCATATTTGAAGTTTGCAAAATTTAATTTACCAAGTTTTACATCATCTAAAGAACCGTAAACATGATCAGCTTCACCATAAAGTAATTTGAATCCTGGTTGAGACTCAACATTTACAGTTTGAGCAGATGGTTTTAGGGAATCATTTAATTGTTTTTCAATACGAGAACTAATATAAGAAGGTAATAAAAATTGTGTTGCTGCTGCCAAGGCAATAATCAGCACTAGTAGGAATAGTAAAAACTTTTTCATAAGAGCTCCTAAATTATTAAATTTGCTTCTTTTTTCAAGAAGCCTTCCATAAATTGATCTAAATTACCATCCATAACGGATTGTACATTCCCTGTTTCAACACCTGTACGATGATCCTTAACGAGATTATATGGGTGGAATACGTAGGAGCGAATTTGACTGCCCCATTCAATGGCTTGGTATGTACCACCTATTTGCTCTTTAAGTTCTGCTTGTTTTTCTAATTCTAATTCAAATAATTTTGCTCGTAATAAGCGTAGTGCTTGTTCCCTATTTTGCATTTGGGAACGTTGTGTTTGACATTGTACTACGATACCAGTTGGTCTATGCGTCATACGTACAGCAGAATCAGTTTTATTAATATGCTGACCACCAGCGCCACTAGCGCGATATGTGTCTACTTGTACATCCTTCATGTCTATATTAATTTCTACTGTATCATCAATTTCTGGCATTACATCAACAGCAGCAAAGGATGTATGACGACGTGCCGCAGCATCAAACGGTGAGATACGAACAAGACGGTGTACGCCTTTTTCAGATTTCAAATAGCCAAAAGCATTTTCACCTTTAATTAAAAATGTAGCAGATTTAGTGCCCGCCTCATCACCGGGCTGTTCATCCATCAATTCAATAGAAAATCCTGCTTTTTCAGCCCAACGTAAGTACATGCGAATGAGCATAGAACACCAATCTTGTGCTTCTGTACCACCTGCACCAGCATGGAATGTTAAGATCGCATTATTAGCATCATACTCACCACTAAGCAATAAAAGAACTTCTTGTTTTTCTACAGTTTCTTCTATTTGTTGAACATAATCCTTTATTTCTCCTTCTAGAGAGCGATCATCTTCCTCTATAGCCATCTCAAGCATTACATTAGCATCTTCAATATCACTAACAAGTTGTTTATAGCTTTCTACAGCATTCTTTAATTGTGTGGCTTCTTGAGAAATCTCACGAGCTTTATCAGGGTCATCCCAAAATGTAGGATCGCTCATTTGCACATCTAATGTAAAGATTCTATCTTCTTTCTGAGCAATGTTAAAGTGAATCCCTCATTCCATAAATACGTTCTTCTAGATTAGAAATAATCGGTTTTAAATCTTCTAACAATTTATGTTCACCACCTTTAACTTATTAGCTTATTACATCGATAAACTATCACCTTAATAAAATAGAAAAATGGCCATTGCCCAGAAGGAAATCCCCTTGAGCAACGTGCCATTCACAAATCTTAATCTATGTTTTGTGGCTCCAACACATCTTCATGATGGGATTGTGCACCTTCTAAGTGGTCAACTGGTTCTTCAATTTCTTGAATCAATTGTGCACGAATTTTGTATAACGCCATGATTGTTTCATCTTGAATTGCAGCAATCATGTTTTGGAACATCTCAAAGGCTTCAAATTTATATTCCACCAATGGATTTTTTTGACCATATGCACGAAGTCCAATACCTTCACGCAACATATCCATATTGTCCAAATGTTCCATCCATTTGTTATCAACAACGCGCAACATAATAGCCTTTTCAAGTTGGCCAAACATAGCCTCGCCAAGCATATCAACGCGATCTTGATACTCAGCATGAGCAATTTCAAGTAAACGTTCTAACAATTCTTGACGGCTATATTCTTCCATATCTTGAGAGGACATAATCTCTTCTGTTAAGAAATATTGACTTAAATGCTTATAAAGACCTTCATAATCCCATTCTTCTGGATATAATTTTTCATCTGCATAAGCATCTACAGATTCAGTAACAAGTTTATCAATCATTTCATTGATTGTGTCACGTAAGGATTCGTTACGTAAAATACGACGACGTTGTTCGTATAATACTTCACGTTGTTGATTCATAACATCATCATACTCAAGGACATATTTACGAATATTATAGTTATGATCTTCTACTTTCTTTTGAGCACGTTCAATAGATTTAGTAATCAAAGAATGCTCAATAGGCTCATCTTCTTCCATGCCTAATTTATCCATGATACCTGTGATATTATCAGCACCAAAGATACGCATTAAATCATCTTCTAAGGATAAGAAGAATTGAGAGGAACCTGGGTCACCTTGACGACCAGCACGACCACGCAACTGATTATCAATACGGCGACTTTCATGACGTTCAGTACCTAAGATAGCCAAACCGCCTAATTCAGGGACACCTTCACCAAGTGTGATATCAGTACCACGACCAGCCATGTTTGTAGCAATTGTTACCATACCCATTTGACCTGCATTTGCAACAATTTCCGCCTCTTTTTCATGGTGTTTAGCATTCAATACATTATGAGGAACCCCTGCACGTAATAACATATCTGAAAGTTCTTCAGATTGTGTAATAGATGTAGTACCAATCAAAATCGGTTGACCAGTTTGATGGCGTTCTACAGCATTACGTACTACAGCACGATATTTAGCAGCCTTTGTTTTAAAGATTTGATCAGGCAAATCTACACGAGCCAATGGTTTATTTGGAGGAATAGGTAATACTTCCAAACCGTAAATATCGATAAATTCTTTTTCCTCTGTTTTGGCTGTACCAGTCATACCAGCAAGCTTTTTATACATACGGAAATAGTTTTGGAATGTAACAGAAGCTAATGTTTGGCTTTCACGTTCTACCTTCAAGCCTTCTTTAGCTTCGATTGCTTGGTGTAAACCATCGGAATAACGACGACCAAACATCAAACGACCTGTGAATTCATCGACGATAACAACTTCACCATCTTTAACTACATAATCAGTATCGCGATGCATCATAGCATATGCACGAAGAGATGCACCAAGTAGATGATTTAACTCAATGTTTTCTGCATCATACAAGTTTTCAACACCAAGCATTTTTTCGACTTTAGCAATACCAGAATCTGTAGGTGCAATAGTTTTTTGTTTTTCATCAATTGTATAATCTTCATCTTTCACAAGATGAGGAACAATTTTAGCTAACTTATAGTAATTATCTGTAGAACGTTGACCAGGACCAGAAATAATTAGTGGAGTTCTCGCTTCATCGATAAGGATGGAGTCAACTTCATCGACAATTGCATAATTCAATGGACGTTGTACCATTTGTGATACATCAGATACCATGTTATCGCGCAAATAGTCAAAACCGAACTCATTATTTGTACCATATGTAATGTCGCATGCATATGCTTCTTTACGTTGGTTAAAATCGAGATTCGCTACAATAAGACCTGTAGAAAGACCTAAGAAGTTATATAAACGCCCCATTTGTTCGCTATCGCGAGTCGCTAAATAATCATTTACTGTAACAACATGCACCCCATTGCCTGTCAAAGCATTTAGATATACTGGTAATGTAGCAACTAATGTTTTACCTTCACCAGTACGCATTTCTGCAATATTACCTCTATGAAGGCAAATACCACCAATCAACTGTACATCAAAATGACGCATGCCTAACACGCGTTTAGACGCTTCACGAACTACGGCAAATGCTTCTGGTAAAATGTCGTCTAACGTTTCCCCTTTTTGCAAACGACGTTTAAACTCATCGGTTTTTGCTACTAAGTTAGCATCACTTAATTTAACATAATTCGGTTCAATTTCATTAATATGATCAGCAATAGCACGCATTTTCTTAATTTCTTTTGCGTTATTATTGCCTAATAGCCTTTGTAAAAAGCTTAACAAACAAATCACTCCTCTATAGGACATCTTACATTATTTTATCTAATTTATTATAACGAAAATGCCTTGAATAGTCAAAGAATTCAAGGCATTTCACGATTATTTATAGGTTTTTATAAAAAAGGTGGATGACTCAAAATGGTCATCCACCTTAGTATAATAATCGGCTGATTAAAAAAGTAGAAAGGAGTTAGGATTATTGTCAGCCGACATTATAGGTTATTGTAATTCTGGCTCGATCAAGCCATAGAATCCATCATGTCTACGATATACTACATTCATTGCTTCTGTTTCAGCATTGAAGAACATAAAGAAGTCATGACCAATAAGATTCATTTGTAAAATAGCTTCTTCTACATCCATAGGACGCACTGCAAAGCGTTTGCGTTTTACAACTTCGATAGCTTCTTCTTCTACAGGAGCCGCTAAAGCTTCTGGATGGAAAGCCTCTTGTTTTTTAAAGCGTTTAGCTAAACGAGTTTTATGTTTGTGAATTTGACGTACAATTTTGTCTATTACCAAATCAATAGCAGCATACATATCATCGTTTGTTTCTACACCACGAAGAACAATTTTATTAACGAAGCATGTAAGTTCAACAGTAGATTTATCTTTTACAACGGATAAAACCGCTTGTGCATCTAACTCATCATCGAAGTAACGAGTTAATTTGCTCAATCTCTTTTCGATGTATGCTCTTAAAGCATCTGTCACTTCAATGTTTTTACCTCTGATTGCTACTTTCATAAGTCAACACCCTTTCTAAAAATCATCCACGAGATACGAGTGTGTAGTATTTTTTTACTTATCTCTCGTGTTATATTTAGTATTTCTACATTCACATATAAAACTCCTCTTTTTTTCAAAAAATTTTTATATTTTTTGTAGAATTATAAATATTACTTTCAGTAATAGCAAAAAAACTCTGATATCGTGCGATATCAGAGTTTTATTATATGTTGCTTTTATGTATTTTTTGGTATGTAATTACGCTTTTACAACGTTAGCAGCTTGAGGGCCACGGTTACCATCAACGATATCAAACTCTACATTTTGACCTTCTGTCAAAGATTTGAAACCTTCGTCTTGGATCGCAGAGTAATGTACGAATACATCGCTACCGTCTTCGCGTTCAATAAAACCATAACCTTTTTCTGCGCTAAACCATTTTACTTTACCTAACATGGTAACATCCTCCTAAAAATATATATATTGTCTTACTGTCTTGCACTACACTTGTATCATAACACAGCATGTATAAAATATCAAACAATAATATTAACACTTTTAATGAATATACAAATATATCTTATTTGTATCCCACCCTACAAAAATCACATAAAACCCTTGATTTATCAACGTTATAAATATTTACGAACAACATATTAATTTATTGCATAATTTTATAATCATAAAATTATATGAATTAAAAATTATTGTCATAAGATATGTATGTATAAAATATTTATATATCACAAATATTTATGGCAATAATCGTATTTCATAGATTAATTAATACCTAGAATGGCTTATTTATAGGGGCTAATTGAATGAATTGACATCAAGTTATCAAATATATTAATAGATATAAATAGATTCATATATCATAAAATCTAATATGTACAAATTCAGTTAACTTTAAAAATAGTCAAAAAAGGAAGCAAACTCTGTAAACAGAATTTACTTCCTTTTATGTTAGAAATTATTATTATAAAATTTTCGATAAGAACAATTTTGTTCTATCATTTGTTGGTGCATCAAATACTTTTTCAGGAGTATCATCTTCAAGAATTAATCCACCATCTACAAATAATACTCGGTCCGCAACCTCTTTTGCAAAGCCCATTTCGTGAGTAACAATAACCATCGTCATACCTTCTTCGGCTAGAGACTTCATTACATCCAGAACTTCGCGAACCATTTCTGGATCCAATGCAGAGGTAGGCTCATCAAAGAGCATAACCTTTGGTTTCATTGCTAAAGCACGAGCTATAGCAACACGTTGCTTTTGACCACCAGATAATGAGTCAGGATAAGCATTTGCTTTATCTTTCAAACCTACTCGATCTAATAAAATTTGACCAATTTTTTTAGCCTCATCACTAGATGTTTTGCGGACTTTAGTTTGTGCTAAGGTCAGATTTTCCATTACAGTCATGTGTGGAAAAAGATTAAAGTTTTGGAATACCATTCCTACTTCCGTACGGACTTCATTAAGTTTAGATTTATCTGAAAGATCCATACCATCTACAATGACCTTACCAGATGTAGGCTCTTCTAAGTAATTCATAGTACGCAATACTGTACTTTTACCAGAACCTGATGGACCAATAATAACTACAACTTGACCTTTTTCGATATGTAAATCTATGCCCTTTAATACTTCATTTTTACCAAAGGATTTATGTACATTTTCTAACTTAATCATTTAATGCTATATTTCCTTTCAAGGTAACCAACCAATTGTGAAATTGTTACTGTCATAATAAGGTAGATAACAGCAACTGTCCCCCAAATTTCAAATGATGCATATGTTTTGGCAATGATTAGTTGACCACGGCGTGTCAATTCTTCGAAACCAATTACAGAAACCAATGAGGAGTCTTTCAACATAGCAATAAATTCATTACCCAATGGTGGAATAATTGCTTTGAAAGCTTGCGGCATGATGATATAGCGCATAGTTTGGCCCCAAGTCAAACCAAGAGATCGCCCCGCTTCCATTTGGCCTTTATCAATAGACTGAATGCCAGCACGGAAGATTTCAGATACATAAGCACCAGAGTTAATACTACATGCAGTAACAGCAGCAATAAATGGATCAATACGTTGTCCAGTAATCATTGGCAATGCGAAGTAAATCAAGAAGATTTGTACCAATAGTGGTGTACCACGAATGATATCTACATAGCATTTTGCTAATAATCTAACTACAGTAAATTTAGATAAATTTGCTATGGCAACTAATAGACCGATAAAGAAACCACAGCCTACAGACATGGCTGTAATTTCAACGGTTACAAGTGCACCTTGTAATAAAAGCGGTAAATTATCCGCAATTAACCCCCAATTAAAACTCATAATCTCTCCTATTATTTAAATTCTAACACTACTGGCATATCAGCTGGTGCATCTACATTAAACCATTTTTTATATAATGTATTAAATTCACCATCGGCCTTCATATCGGCGATTGCTTTATTAATTTGTTCTTGCAAGTCTTTGTTGTCTTTATTGATTGCTAAGCCCAAATATTCTTTCGTATTTGGATATGCCATAAATTTAATATGTTGGTCTGGATGTTTAGTACTATAATATTGAGCTACCGGCAAGTCAATTACAGTTGCATCAGCACCGCCATTTTGTAATTCTAACAAAGCTTCATTACTATGGTCAAACTCTTTTACAGTAGTACCTTCAATTTTATGAGCTAAATCAGCACCAGTTGTACCTAATTGAGCAGCAATCTTTTTACCTTTAAGATTATCAAGGGATGTAATATTGGCACCATCTTTATATACTACAGCAAGTGCATTTTCATAATATGGAGAAGAGAATAACACCTTTTCACTTCTAGCTTTTGTAATAGTCATACCAGATGCTGCTACATCAATATCATGTGTATTTAACGCTGGAATTAAAGCATCAAAGGCAACATTCTTAAGCTCTACATCTTTATTGATACGCTTACCGATGGCACGAATAAGATCAATATCAAAGCCTGTATAGTCTTGAGTTTTTTCATCTTTAAATTCAAATGGAACAAATGTGGCATTAGTACCAACGATTAATTTATTAGAAGTTGTTTGTGTAGAAGTTCCACAACCGCCAATTACAGTACCAGCCATTACTAACATACAACCACCAATGATTAATTTTTTTAACTTCCTATTTAACATCAAATCATCCTCGTTCACTAAACTAACTATTTTTATTACACTAGTATATCACTTAGTATAATTATGTCAACAATTTTGTATATAAATTTCATTAATATCAATAAATCACTATATTTGTATTTTATTTTTATACACTTAATGTATAATTATAACACTAATGTATAAAAACTTTCCCATAGTTAGTGGTTTTCTATAGATTTTTTAATATACAGATGTATAAAAAGAAAAAAGCACATGAGAAAAGCCTCATGTGCCCGTATACGGCTGACCTGGTCTTTGCCCCCACACTCGCCTGCTGGAAGGTTCGCTCATAAGTCCGAGACTCCCCACTACTACTCCTCTCGGTTTTACCGGCAGGACTTACACCTAAGCCGCACCATGCTCACAACCCCTTGGGTTGCTTATGTGGATCGTTTTGCCTGCGACTGGCATCGACTTTCAACCACAGACCCGTATAGACGTATTATAAAGAATAACATAATTCATGTCTAGATTTACGAAGATATATAATTTAATACAATCTACAAAACTTGTATCTTTGTCGAACATATTAACGTTTATTTCTCATTGAAATGAGAATGAAATTTGCAACCCATTTTTTCCGATGTATAGAAAATTGTAATAGAAAACCTAAAATATTCTTCATATTATTTTAATATTTATAAAATTAATTTTTCAAGGTACTATATTTAGTGCATTCCTAAAATGTCAATTATTTTTAGTATGCTAAATATGAATACAACATGTATAACAGAACATACGTATCATACACAAAATATTATTTATGGTGTATAATTTGTATACTATTAAATAAGAACGGCCTAAAGTTGTACGATATGAACATAAGTACGAGGGGTTGTACCATATGTTCTACATGTTAGTTAAAGGGGTTTATTATGTTTATGTTATCATTAATGCAACCATCAGGGTTGTACGAACTGGAGAAGGACAGTTTAGAAGCCATTAGTGCTCAGCTCTTACAAATGATACAAATGAAGAGCTATCATCTATACACTCATTCTATCCAAGTTTCAAACTATGCAGTTAGTATTGCTGCTAAGATGGGTTTACCATTAAATGAAATTGAGCAAATTCGCCACGCAGCTTTACTTCATGACGTAGGGCTATTAATGGTACCTAATGCATTAATTCAAAAATCTCCATATCTTAACAAGCAAGAAATGTCCAAGTATAAACAACATGCTGCTAGTGGTGCCAATATGATTGAAAACTACCCATGTTGTCAACAAATCTTGCCTTATATTCGTTATCACCACGAAAAATGGGATGGCTCTGGTTATCCTAAACATTTACGTGGTGCTAATATCCCATTAGGAGCTAGAATTATCGCTGTAGCAGATTATTACGATACGACAGTGAATCCTTCTACTGAATTTTGGGCAAAAACTAAAGCTAAAGCAAAAGAAGAACTCTTTAGTGCGTCTGGCTCCCTTTTCGATCCAGATGTAGTAAAAGCATTTATCGATGTTCTTGGTTAGTCTCATGATTAAGCGTTCACCATAAGGTGAACGCTTTTTTTATATACTTAAAAACTACCACTAGCTAATGTTAATGCATCAATTTTACAAGGTTTATATGCTCTAATGACCTTTGCTACGGCTTCAATCGTAGCCCCTGTAGTATATATATCATCTACTATAAGTATTGTCTTATCCTTTAATTCAATATCTTGATAGTTAGCACCAATGACAAAGGCCTCCTCAATATTTTGATGTCGTTCCTTATTCGTTAACGCCCACATATCATTAGAAGTATCAAATTTGTATAAACAGTCTAACCAAGCAAAGTGTTTATTATCTATATTTTGTAAAGATTTAGCCCACTTGATAAAAAATAAATCAACTTGGTTATATCCTCTCTTAGATTTTTTCCTTTCGCTAGACGGAACAGGAATAATATAATCATAAATAACAGAGCACTTACTATTAACAATATGAAACTCATCATATTTCATGTAAAGGTTGTACGATGCTAAAAAAGGAGCAGCCCCTTTGGACTGCTCCTTTTTTTCGTTGAATTTTACATCGTAAATTATTGACTTTAAACCACCACGGTATTCAGCCAATATACATACATCCTCTACATAATGTAGAAATTTGTTTGGTACATGACGAATATGCAGTAGATCAGTAAAACAAGATTTACACCAATCCCCTTGTGTTGCTACAGAGGCCCCACAGTGAGGACATACAGGTGGAAATAGGAAATCCCAAAGACTCATTAAGAATCACATCTCCCTTGTAGTCGTTCTTTAAACAATGTATATCGTTCATCACCGTTTACAGTACGTACAGCACGTTCTATAGCGCTCGTTGTACCAACGATAATAACCTTCCGTTTAGCTCGTGTAACAGCAGTATACAACAAATTACGTTGCAACATACCACCATAACGTGGAACAAATGGAATGATAACCACACCATACTCACTACCTTGGCTCTTATGAACCGTAATAGCATAAGCTGGCATAATCATATGTGCTTCATCAATAGGTAGACGAACCTCTTTATGAATAAATCGGATACAAATATCGGTCCGTGTAATGGCATATATAATTCCAATCTCACCATTAAAGACTTCTAACTCATAATCATTGAGGATTTGGATAACTTTATCCCCTACACGGTATGTAATACCATTAACGCGTGCTTCCCCTTTTAAACTATCTGGAGGATTAACTGCTTGTTGTACATACTGAGAAATGAGTATACTTCCAGCTTCACCACGTCGCATAGGAGAAATAATTTGAATATCTAATTCATCCTCAATATGCTCCTGTTCTCGCTTATATACATCTATGATAGCTTTCATCATCATATCGTAAGACTTAACAGGTATAAAGGAAAACTCTTCACTTAGACTATCAAGTTTTGGCATTTCACCACGGTTAATAGCATAGGCGCTTTCTACAATAGTATTACCAGAACTTTGCCGATAAATCTGGTTAAGTCGCGTATAAGGCACACAGTCACTATCGAGCAAATCTTTTAATACAAAGCCTGCTCCAATAGGCGGTAATTGATCTACGTCACCTACGATAATAACATGAGCTTCCTTTGGAATAGCTGCCATTAACGAATAGAATAAACGTACATTGAGCATAGATGCTTCATCAATGATGATAACATCTATATCTAAAGGATCATCTTCATTCTTAGTAAAATCATAAGAATCACTGCCCTGAACAGGTACTAATAAGCGATGTATCGTTGTTGCTTCGAACTCAGTCGCCTCAGTAAGCCGTTTTGCAGCACGCCCCGTAGGTGCACATAGAATAATGCGCCCCAAGCCACCAAGTTGAAAGCCTTTTACTAGGGCCTTTATAATCGTCGTTTTACCCGTACCAGGACCACCGGTTATGAGGGAAAACTTCTCAAAGAAAGATAACTGAATAGCCTCTTTTTGAGCATCACCAAATGTAATGTGATTATCTGCTTCAAATTTCTCTATAAAACTTGGAATATCTAGAGAAATTGGATCTGCCTCTAATAAAAAATCCTTTGTATAATGAACGCTTTCTACTTCAGACACGTACATTTCTGGAGGGTAAATATATAAGATATCTTCATAATAAGTACTATATAAAGCACCTTGCTCCAAAAGACCTTCAATAAAGTTAGCAATATCATCTGCATCAGTTTGTAACAGATCATCTAAACGGCCAATAAGTTGATCTACGGGCAAACAAGTATGACCTTGATTATCTAAACTGCGTAAAATCCATTCTAAACCAGCCTCTAAACGGCGAGAGTCACTGCCAGTAATACCTAAATGTTCCGCCAGTGTATCAGCCGTACCAAAGAGCATATCTGGTGCAACACGTAACAAAGTATAAGGATTATCTTCAATAACAGCCACAGACTGAACACCATAATAAGTGTATACCGTTCGACTCCATTTAGATGAAATATGATGACTTTCAAAAAAGTGATTTAAATCGGACAAAATACCTTCACCAAGTAACGTATTAAATAGTTCATCCTTAACACTTTTTCGAAGACCAGGAACATACTTAATTTCTTCAGGACGTTCCTGTCGTAAAATTTCTAATATACGAATACCAAAATAATCAAGTACCTTTTCTACGGACTTTTCACCAAAACCTTTAATCCCTAAGTTCAATAAGTAGGTCTTTGCAGCACCCATATTGTCAGGTTTTAACTTCTCTACACTAGTAGCATCAAATTGTCGACCATATTTTTCATGTTCTACATAACGGCCGCGAACTTCGATATCTTCCCCCTCTTTAGGAGACTCAAATTTACCAGTACAAGTAATGTATTCCTCATTATAATCCTTAAGGACAAACACGCAATACGTACGTTGTGTATTCTCATATATAGTTCGGTACACAAATCCTCGTATAGCGTCCATTATTTCTCCGTATTAGGTAGGGCTTCAATAATTTCTTGTACCGCATCGGTAATGCTACCTTCATTGCCAATCTTGATATGAGCCACTTCTTCGTATAAAGGGTATCGTTCTTCATATACATTAAAGATATACTCGATACTTTCTTTTACAAGTGGACGAATTTCAAGATCCAAATCATCTAGTATATGATTTACATCGCGGTTAACAAATACAACAAGACCATTATTGCGCATTAACTTTACTGTTTTGTCATAGGTAACAGTACCACCACCGGTAGCAATAACAGATGGCTTATTATGAATTAGTTCTTTAATTGTACTGTATTCATACTCGCTGAAAGCATCTTTACCATCATAAATATAAATATTTTGTACAGATTTCCCTACTTTATCTTGAATTGTTTGATCTAAGTCGTAAAAGTCTCGGCCCAATTCTTTGGCTAACATTTTACCAACTGTAGTCTTACCAGCTCCTGGCATACCGATGAGAAAAATATGCTTATGCATATGCTCTTTTAAAAACTCATTGCTCATAGAAACAACAGTCTTTATATAATTTTCAACATACGGTGATAACGTTTTATCTTTGCAATTTGCAGTATGCAATGCAACAATACTTTCATCACGCGCTTCATCTACTAAGGGTAAATGATGTTCATCTTTATATTTACCAATTTCTTTGATTAAAGATAGTCTTTTTTCAAATTCAGCGACTAATACAGCATCAATGCTATCTATTTGTTTACGAGCTTCTTTAATATCCATGAGAACCCCCTTATTATGCATTAGCCAAAATAGCTAAAGCCTGTTCTTCATCCACCTTCATTTGATCAATAAGATCTTGTAAGTTATTAAATTTAACTTCTCCTCTAATATAGGAAATAAATTGTACAAGGACTACTTTTCCATATATATCTTGGTCAAAGTTAAACAGATGTACTTCGCATCTATGGTACTGATTTTTAAATGTAGGATTATCCCCAATATTACCTACCCCATCATACCAAATGCCATCAATACACACGCGATTAGCATACACTCCATCTGGAGGTGTAGCCATTTCATTAGGAAGTAATAGATTTAAAGTAGGAAATCCTAATGTACGACCTCGTTGATCACCTTTTATAACAGTCCCTTTAAATTGAAATGGTCGACCAAGCCAATGAGTGGCATCTTCTAAACGCCCTTCTCGAATCGCTTTTCTGATTTCAGTACTTGAAATAGGTGTACTAAGACCATCACAAGGCAATAAAGGCTGTACTAGGACTTGTATATGCTTATCAGCCAATGCTTGTTTCATATATGTAGGATTACCTAATCCTTTTGCACCGAATGTAAAATTCTCACCTATTACGATGGCTTGAACATTCATATCCGTACAAAGAGCATCTAAAAATTCATCAGCACTCATTTGAAGTAATTCTTCATTCATAGGTAATCGCAAAATATAATCTATATTCAAATCATCAAGAACGGTATCCATAACCTCTTCTTGAATAACCCTCTTAGGAACACGTTCTGGATGTAGAATTGTCAACGGATGATGTTCAAAGGTAATGATAATGCTAACACCATTAACTAGTGCAGCTTCTTCAACAGCCTTCCGTATAACTCGTTGATGACCTCGATGAATGCCGTCAAAGGTACCTAGGGCATATACTTTTGTATCTTTGATTTGACGTAGTTCATCAAACGAATGTAATTGCTTCATACTTATCCTTCAATAAAAATATTTTTTTCCACCTTTAATGTGTGGTTTGTTCGTTTCATAATACCAATGAATCCATTAGGACCATAGGCTCTATAATAATGATCTGGTTCGGTATAGGAAAATTCACTATCAATAGATAATTGTTTACCTTGAACCATCATCTTTAATTGTACACTATTTACCGTTACTTTTGAAAGATGTGAAACTGCTGTATCCGTTGGTAACAATAGGCTTTCACCATGAATCATCAGTTCCTCAGCCATTTTTGCATAACCAATATCAAAGGGCCCTACTTGAGTACGCGCCAAAGATGTCATCGTTCCTGGTATACCTAATGAAACACATATATCACGTAATAATGAACGAATATAAGTGCCTCCAGAGCATGTTACACGAACTGTAAAATATGGAAAGCCATACGCTACAAGCTCAATATTTTTTATATGAATTTTCCGTAATGGCAATTCTACAGGAATACCTTTACGGGCATATTCATAAGCACGAATACCATTTACTTTAATAGCGGAATATTTTGATGGTCTCTGATTTTGAACTCCAGAGAACGTATTCAATGTATTGACTAATTCTTCAAAAGTTGGTTTTACTATAGCATCAGCAAGTTCTGAACTTTGAGACAATTCATTTAATAGAACGCCATCTCGCAATACCATGTCATTATCAGGTAATACTGGTTCACCTGAACTATCTTCAGTATCTGTAAAAGTCCCAAATTTACATTCTGCCACATAGGTTTTATCAAAACCATCAGTGTATTCAATAAGTCGCGTAGCCTTACCAAGAAATACTGGCAATACACCATATGCCATAGGATCTAAAGTACCACTATGTCCTATACGCTTCTCTTTTAAAATGCGGCGACAAATAGCAACAGCATCATGGCTTGTTATTCCAGGAGGTTTTAAAAATGGTAAAACGCCATCCATTATTTAATCACCTCAATAAGAGCTTGTTTTGCTTCCTGTAATGGTAAATTAATGATACAACCGGAAGCTCGAATATGTCCGCCACCGCCAAAGTTACTAGCTATAGCATTCACGTCGGTTCCTTTAGAACGCAAGCTTACTCGCGTTCTATCATCAGCTTCAGCTTTTAATAAAATAGCTATATCAACAGTATCGACGTTTCTAATAATATCTACAAAACCATCCGTATCATCCCCAAGAATTGTCATAGCTTCACGATTCAACTCGATTGTAGCCACTGTGTTATTCTTGTAAAACTCGATAGTTTGCATAACTTGTTTTGTTAATTCAAGACGAATGGCAGACACAGCTTCAATCGTTTCAGAAATAACATTAGGTCTAGCACCAGCTGCTACACATTTTGCAGCCATTTCTAAAGTATTGGCTGTGGTATTACTGAACTTAAAGAATCCACAGTCTGTAGCAATAGCCATATATAATGCAGTGCCCATAGACTCAGTGATAGGCCAATTCCATTTTGTACATAAATAGGTAATAATTTCACCAGTAGCAGCAAAATTAGGCTTTAAATATAGATGATCCGCAAACTCCGTATTAGAAATATGGTGGTCTATATTAAAAATAGGTGCACTCCATAGTGCACCTACTTTGCCAATTCGCTCATACGTGCTAGCATCCAATACCATTAGCATATCAATATCAACAGGATTTGTTTCAAAATACGCTACATCATGGATGTGGTCCGTATATCGTAAGAATGAGTACTTTTCAGGAACTACATCATCCACTACCATATATACAGTTTTACCTTGCCCTACAAGAGCTTCGTAAAAGGCCACCATGGACCCGATAGCATCACCATCGGGTCTAACATGGACGGTTAGCATAATAGAATTAGCTTCACACAGAGCCACATGTAATTGATTAATAGTAATCTTACTCATGTTCTCTATCCTTTGTGTTAATTTTTTTCTTCGTCCTTTTTGATTTCATTCAAAAGGGATTCAATATGCATGCTATAGTCTAAAGACGTATCCTTATCAAATGTGATAGAAGGAATATGGCGCAACTTAAGTACTTTGCCAAGCTCAGTACGAATATGGCCTGCTGCATGCTTTAAAGCGATAAGAGTATCTTCTTTTTCCTTATCGGAACCAAACAAGGAAACGTAAATTGTAGCCTCTCGTAAATCACCGGTTACATGAACATCGGTAATAGTAGTAAAGCCGATGCGAGGATCTTTCAATCCACGCATCAACATTTGACTTACCTCTTGTTTGATGAATTCTTGTAATTTTCTGACACGAACGTCACTCATATAAACCTCCTATATTTGAGGTGCAACTTCTTCCATCAAGTACGCTTCAATTACGTCGCCTTCCTTGATATCGCGGTAACCTTCTAAGGAGATACCACATTCGAAGGATGTTTTAACTTCTTTTACTTCGTCTTTGAATCGACGTAAAGAGTCAACCTTACCTTCAAATACAACAATACCATCACGGATCAAACGTACTTCAGAATCGTTAGTAATACGACCTTCTGTTACATAAGAACCGGCAACGATAGCTTTAGGTGTAGAAATAACTTGACGTACCTCTGCACGACCAACGACAACCTCTTTGAATTGAGGCGCCAACATACCACGCATCGCAGACTCAACGTCATTAATAGCATCGTAGATTACGCGATATGTACGAAGGTCAACTTTTTCATTCTCAGCAGCGCGACGTACATTAGCATCAGGACGTACATTGAAGCCCATAACGATGGCATTAGATGCAGAAGCCAACATGATATCGGATTCATTGATAGCACCTACTGCAGCATGAACGATAACGATACGTACTTCAGGATTTTTAATACCTTCCAAGGATTGACGTAATGCTTCTACAGAGCCTTGAACGTCTGCTTTAATGATGATATTAAGATCTTTCAACTCACCTTGTTGAATTTGGTTGAAGATATCATCCAATGTAACTTTGTGAGTAGCTTGCAATTCTTGAACGCGTTGTTTAGCAATACGTTTTTCTGCGATTGCACGTGCTTCGTTATCATCCATACCATTGATGATTTCACCAGCTTGTGGAACTTCTGAGAAGCCCAGGATTTCTACTGGCATAGAAGGACGAGCTACTTTTACCTTTTCGCCGCGTTCATTTGTCATGGCACGTACTTTACCATAAGCAGTACCAGCAAGTACAGTGTCACCTACACGAAGGGAACCTTTTTGTACTAATACGGTACATACAGCACCACGACCTTTATCAAGTTGAGCCTCGATAACTACACCGTAAGCTTTACGGTTAGGGTTCGCTTTTAATTCCATAACTTCTGCTACGAGCAAGATATTTTCGAGCAAGTCGTCGATACCTTGTTTTTGTTTAGCAGAAACTGGAACCATGATTACATCGCCACCCCATTCTTCTGGTAAAAGGCCATGTTCAGACAATTGTTGTTTAACATGGTCTGGGTTAGCACCTGGTTTATCCATTTTGTTGATAGCAACAATAATTGGTACATCTGCAGATTTAGCATGGTTTATGGCTTCAATAGTTTGCGGCATTACACCATCATCAGCAGCTACAACGAGAACCGCGATATCTGTAGATTTAGCACCGCGTAGACGCATAGCTGTAAACGCTTCATGGCCAGGAGTATCAAGGAATGTAATTTTATTGTCGTTATAACGAACTTGGTAAGCACCAATATGTTGAGTAATACCACCTGCTTCGCCAGCTGTTACATTAGTTTGACGAATTACGTCCAACAAGGATGTTTTACCATGGTCAACGTGACCCATGATAGTAACAACTGGAGGACGAGGTTTTAATGTTTCTGGTGCATCTTCAATTTCGATGATATCAGTAGGATCTTCTTCAGGTTCTACTTCTGTTACAGTTACACCAAATTCTTCAGCTACAATTGTAGCAGTATCAACGTCAACCTCTTGGTTAATGCTAGCCATAACACCTAAAAGCATCAACTTTTTGATGATTTCAGATACTTCGCGGCCCATTTTTTCGGCTAATTCTTTAACTGTTAAAGGACCGGATAATTCGATTTCCGTAGCAATCGCTGCTTCAGCCTTACGTTCAGCCTCAGCTTTTTGTTGTAAGTACTGTTCATTACGATGTTTTACGCGATTCTTTTTCTTTTGCATAGATGTAGATAACAAGGATTGAGGACGGTTGTTACCGCCTTTTTTATTTTTCTTGTTACGACGATCATTGTTATTAGAATTGCGGTTATCATTGTTTCGATTATCGTTATTGCGATTATCATTATTACGCGCATCATTAGGACGACCATTGTTATTGCGGTTGTCATTATTGCGATTATTATTGTTAGGGCGGTTGTTAGCGCGGTCACCAGATTGTTGGTTACCTTCGGATTTACGTGTAGGTTCAGAGATTTGTACATGACGTACATTGCCCTTTTTATGGTCATTTTGTTTAGATTGATCGTCTTGTTTTTGACCACCTTGTTTGTAATTATCCTTTTTGTGTTCCTTAGAACGATTTGGATTTTGTTGTTTATGTGGTGCAGCTTCTTGTTTATGTGCTGCTGTCGGAGCAGATTTTTGTTCTACCTTTTGTGTAGATTTAGGTGCTTCAGATTTCTTACCTAATTGTTTTTTTACAATATCATAACCTGAATCATCTACAGAATTCACTGCTTTCGTAACATTAATATTATGTTGTTGCAAGATAGAAATGACCTGCTTACTTTCTACGCCGAACTCTTTGGCGATTTCATGGACGCGCTTTTTGGACATCTACATACCCCCTTATTATCGATCAATCTCTTTTACTATTGCCTTTGCAAACCCATCATCTAGTACGGCGACTACTACCCTAACTTCTTTACCAATAGCTGTTCCTAACACCTCTTTATTGGCAATACTATGAAGTGGAATCTGATGTGTTTCTGCTAATTGAGTATATTTCTTTTCATTGTTGGCTGCACAGTCACTAGCGAGAAGTACCAATTTTGGTTCCTTTCTCTTTATAGCCTTTTCTACGATAAAATCACCGGAAATAACCTTACCTGCTCGTTGTGCTAAACCTAAGAGATTCAAAATTTTATCTTCATTCATGTATATCAGTGATTACTCATGCTCTTGTAAATCACGTTGTAACGCTTCGTATATCTCTTTCGATACACTATGCTTTAATGACCGTTCTAATCGTTTTGCCTTATAGGCTTGTTCAAAGCACGACATGGATTCACATAGATAGGCTCCACGTCCTGGTGCTTTACCAGTGCGATCAATACTAATGTTACCGTCTGGGCTCAAGGCTACGCGAATCAATTCACGTTTTACCTTTGGCTCACCACATCCTACACAGGTGCGCATAGGTTGGGATTTCGGTTTCATGACTATTCTCCATCCTCAGCATTGCCAAAACCTGCAAAAGGTTCTTCAGCTGCTTGAGTTTCACTCTTAATATCGATTTTCCAGTTAGTTAATTTGGCTGCTAATCGAGCATTTTGACCAGCTTTACCAATTGCTAAGGATAATTGATAATCAGGAACTACAACGTAAGAGGATTTTTCTTCTTCACTTATATCAACAGATACAACCTTTGCTGGACTCAAAGAGTTTGCGATATAAATTGCTGGATCTTCATCCCATTTAACGATATCAATCTTTTCATCATGTAACTCATCAACGATATGTTGTACACGTTGACCTTTAGGACCTACGCAAGCACCTACTGGGTCAACATTTTCATCGCGGCTATAAACAGCAATCTTAGAACGCATACCTGGCTCACGAGCTACGGATTTAAGCTCTACCACACCTTCATAAATTTCTGGTACCTCTAATTCAAAGAGGCGTTTTAATAAACCAGGATGTGTGCGGGAAATCATGATTTGAGGCCCTTTCGTAGTTTTCTTAACCTCTACGATATAGCATTTAATACGATCTCCTTCGCGATATGTTTCTGTAGCAATTTGCTCTGTAGGAGGCAAGATTGCTTCTGTTTTACCTAAATCGATAAATACATTTTTACCTTCAACACGTGTAATAACGCCAGTAATGATATCGCCTTCACGGCTATAGTATTCTTCGTATACTACGCTTCGTTCAGCCTCTTTCAAACGTTGAATAAGCATTTGTTTTGCAGTATGGGCAGCACTACGGCCAAAGTTAGCTGGAGTAACATCTACTTCTACTACGTCGCCAATTTCAAAACGTTTGTCAATTTTGCGCGCTTCTAACAAGCTAATTTCTGTTTCTGGTAATTCCACAGTTTCCACTACTTGTTTTTTAGCCATTACTTTGTAAACGCCTGTTTCACGGTCAATCACAACGTACGCATCTGGATTAGATGTTGGTTCTTTGCGATATGCTTGCAACAATGCAGCCTCTAAGGATTCAAAAATAACCTCAGGAGCAAAACCTTTTTGCTTTGTAAGCACCATTACCGCTTGAATTAATTCTTGACTCACTCGTATGCCTCCATATATTAAAAATCAAGATGTAATCGAATTTGTGCAATGGCAGACCGTTCGAATGTCATGCTTTCACCATTGATAGTAAAATCGATAGTTGTGTCTGTAAAACCTTCTAATACACCAGTAAATTGCTTACTGCCATTAATCGGTTTAAATAGTTGGATATCAACATCACGACCATTATAGCGAACCAAATCCTTATCCTTCTTAAGAACTCGATCTAGGCCTGGAGAAGATACTTCCAATAAATAGTTTTCCGTAATTGGATCTTTTTCGTCGAGCACGGCACTTAGTTTTTCGCTAACCAACTGACAGTCATCCAAATCTACACCACCTGGTTTATCGAGATAGACACGTAAATACCAATCGCGTTCACGAACGTAATCTACATCGACCAGTTCCATGTCGGTGCCGGCTATAATACCTTCAACTACAGAGGATACAAATTCCTCTACTGCTTCTCTCTTCATAGCCATCGCCTCCTTTATTACTACATCTTGTATATATCTCTTGATTACAAACACCTTAAAATTAGGCTAATCATAAATGAAAGAGTGGACATAAGCCCACTCTTTTAAAAGATTTATATAAAAGTCATATATAGTATATCACATTTACTGTGTATATACAAATTCTACGCTTTCTTATGGGCTTTAACCAAACATTCCCACTTAGATTATTTCATATAAATATAAAATAACTCAAAAAATAGCATAGTCACACTTTACAATTATTAGTCAACACGCTCATTTAACCCTTTTAATATAGGACCTAGGTGCTCACGAAGAACAGCGGTTAAATCAACTAAATTTTTAGCATCTAAATGATGGTCTATTTCAGGATAGTTTTTATAACGAAGCTCTGCAAAGTACTCATCACGTAATTCGTTATAATATAGCAATAATCCAGTACATTCATCCATCTTACGATATTCACCGATAATAAAAGAACCATTAATCATCCGAATTCCGTGAGCTGGATCAACATCACATATAAAACCTTCCAATTCTTTAGGCATGACCTCGGAAAAATCCCATTCAGGTATTCCTCGGCGACGATACGTAAAGGTAAAGTTATTCGCTGGCTCGATTAACATATTAGTTAAACCTTTGACACATCGATCTTGTAACCCCTTCCAGAACGACTCTAAATCAGCCCGTACAAAGGAAATATCCACAAAAGAAAAGAGTGGCATTTCAATATGAACCGTATAGTCCTCTACCTCTTTATCATATAAGGCAGACCATCGCCACCCTAGATCATTTTGATAATGGAAAATAGGTACCTTTAATACCTCTTCACCTGCTGTAAGGCGTTCAAGTAGCGCAGTGTAATTAGATTCATTGGATGCTACTAAGTTAAATCCCTCAATCTGCTGAGGCAACCATGAATAATCTAATGCTTTACAAGCTTCAATAATCGTTTCCATATAATGCCTCATATTTCTGTTGATACTGTAAAACAGCTTTTACATAGCTACGTGTTTCTGGAAATGGTATAGTATCAACCATGCCATTCCATTTATTCTCATTAAGCCAGGATTCAACATGGCCACGTCCCGCATTATACGCCGCTAATGCCTGCACCTCATCGCCATTAAATTCTTTTAACAAATGGCCTAGATACCATGTTCCTAACTCAATATTTGTTTCAGGCTCTTTTAGCTGACGATCTGTATAATTACCATGACCAACTTGTTGAGCAACCCAACGTGCTGTATCTGGCATGAGTTGCATCAATCCAAGAGCACCTGTTTCAGACTCAGCAGTATTCTTATATTTGCTTTCAGCTAAGATAACACTAGCCACCAAGGATGGTGGAACCTGTTCCTTCTCAGCTGCAGCCATCACTACATCTCTATAGTTAAAGGGGTACGCCACTTGACGCGCTAAAGGATCATCTAAATGAGTAAAATAAAACCACCCAAGTACGACGCACGATAACGCCGTTGCCGTTGCACGTTTCATATATCCCCCTTTCTACATATAATTTCTATAATATTTACCATAATCTAGCTATATCAAATGCTAGGATACTATAATACTAAATTTCATGGGCTTATTATACCATTTAATACTATTTTTTATATACCAATTTTGACACATGTACTGTAATTATTGAGTTTTTTGTAAAAGCGGTTCTAGATGCTTACGCCAAATTGTATCTAATTGTGCAATCAAAGCCTGAGGAGTAATATTATTATCAATAATTAGATCTGCAAAAGCTCGTTTATCGTCAAGACGCATTTGACTATTGATGCGAGCCAAAGCATCCTCTCTGGTATATCCATTGCGACTCATTAAGCGATCTATCTGAGTAGGCTCGTTTACATAAACAAGCCAAACCTCATCCATCATGGTATACCATTCCCCCTCTATGAGTAATGGAATATCATAGATTAAAATCGGTGTATTAACCGATTCATATTGAGATGTTAGTTCCAAAATACGATTGCGAATATGTGTTTTTAGACATCCATTTAACAATTGTCGTTTTTCTTCATTGTGAAAGACAATAGCGCCTAATACTTCACGATTTAATGTACCATCATCATGCAATACATTAGAACCAAAGGCATCCACAATTGCTTTTAAACCTTCAGTACCAGGCTCTACTACCTCACGAGCGACAATATCTGCATCGATATAAGGTATTCCTTTGTCCTTAAAATAGGTAAGGACAGTACTCTTGCCTGATGCAATACCACCAGTTAATCCTATTTTAAACATATATATCTTCCAACATTTAATATTAATATGTAAACTATTTTACCAATGCCCAGTTCTCAGCATGGTGCACATCTACAATAAGAGGAACATGTAATTCCACAACGGATTGCATAGTCGTACGTAATAATTCTTCTACTGCTTCTAATTCAGAATTTACTACCTCTAATACAAGTTCGTCATGTACCTGTAGTAAAAGACGAGATGTAAAGTTTTCTTCTTCTAGCTTTTGCTCTACTTGGTTCATAGCCAACTTAATAATATCTGCCGCAGTACCTTGAATTGGTGTATTCATGGCTGTACGTTCTGCAAAGGAGCGACGGTTAAAGTTACGGCTGTTAATATCAGGCAATTCACGTTGACGGCCGAACATAGTGCGAACCTTACCAGTTTCATGAGCCTCTTGCACCATACGATCCATATATTCTTTAACCTTAGGATAACGGCTGAAGTATAAATCTATATAATTCTTAGCTTCACCCCGTGTAATGCCAAGGTCACGAGACAAGCCAAAGTCAGAAATACCGTAAATGATACCGAAGTTAATCGCCTTCGCATGGGAACGCTCTTCACTCGTAACATCCTCTTGAGATTTTCCTAGTACCTCCGCAGCAGTAAAACGGTGAATATCCTTGCCATCAACGAAGGCTTTAATTAAAGCTTCATCGCCAGACAAGTGAGCCAAGATACGCAACTCAATTTGAGAGTAATCGGCACTCACCAAAGTATCGTATCCTGCACCTGGATAGAATAAGGCACGAATTTCTCTACCCTTTTCAGTACGGACAGGAATATTTTGTAAGTTTGGATCAGAGGAGCTCAAACGACCTGTAGCCGTAACCATTTGATTAAAGGTCGTATGAATGCGTTTAGTCTTATCATTAATAAGGACGGCCAATCCTTCACAATACGTAGATACTAGCTTGGCTACAGAACGGTATGCCAAGATTTTCTCTACAATCGGACTTTCATGACGAAGCATATCAAGTACTTCTGCATCTGTAGAATAGCCAGTCTTAGTTTTCTTAATGATTGGCAAGTTCATCTTTTCAAACAAGATAACCCCTAATTGTTTAGGCGAGTTAATGTTGAAAGTTTCCCCTGCGATATCGTAAATCTCTTGCTGTACTTGCGCTAGTTCCTCTTTAAAACGAGCCGTAGTTTCAGCTAATTTTTCTGTATCAATGTAAATACCATTTTTCTCCATTACTACTAAAGTATGAATCAATGGTAACTCAATTGTTTCATATAGAGACCAAAGCTCTTCACGGCGTGCAGATTCACAAGCTACTTCGTTCATAGCGAGTAAAGCTTTCACCATGGACACGCATTCTACATCTACACTACCACTAGCAATGCTTGGCACGGAGAAACGTTCCGTTAAATATAGATAACCATAGTTAGTACGCGTAGGATCTAACAAGTACCCGAGAAGAGACATATCATGAACACGAGCTGTTGTATCGTCATTAAATAAAGAAATCTCAGCTGGCGCATCTTCACCAAAGGCTTCAATAATTTCTTTAGTTTGAGTAGTAACGATAGCATTTGCACCTTGTAAAACAGCTAATACAGCTTTAGTATCATCTGTTTTTACAATAGTATCACCATTAGATACATACGCATTCGTTACTGTTCTAAATGGAGTTTTACCATCTAATACAACATGTATTGCCACCGTTTTATCTGTATAGAACTCAGAGGTTAAAGCCTTAGCATCTGCTAAATCATCTAGAGAAATTTCCTCTTGTGGGGCAAATAAAGAACCAGGATCACCAAAATCGGCTTCCTCTCCGCCCATTACTTGTACGATACGAGGTGTTAATTTAGTAAAGCCTAATGTTTCAAATAGAGGATGTACCTCAGAGGTATGGAAATTTTGTACAAAGTCTTCTACTTTATAAGATAAATCCATATCTGTCTTAATGGTTGCCAATTCACGAGATAAAAACGCTAAGTCTTTATTTTCTACGAGTCGCTCTTTTAATTTCTTACCGGAAATATCTTCGATATGGTCATATACGGACTCAAGATCACCGTATTCTGTAATCAATTTAAGGGCTGTTTTTTCACCTACACCTGGTACACCTGGAATATTATCAGAGGAGTCACCCATAAGGGCTTTCATTTCGATAACCTTATCAGGACCATAGCCATAGAGTTCTTCCATGTTATCAAGAGTAACCTCTAACATGTCAGAAATACCTTTTTTAGTTAAGAATACGTGACTATGCTCTGTAACGAGCTGCAGATTATCGCGGTCACCAGTAATGATTTGAACCGCCATCTCTGGTGTACCAAATTTCTTACTTAAAGATCCTAGGATATCGTCCCCTTCAAAGCCTTCTTCTTCAATAACACAAATACCTAAGGCTTTTAATACATCTTGAATAAGACTAAACTGTGGACGTAAATCCTCTGGTGCATCTGGACGATTGCCTTTATATTCGCTGTACATTTCAGTACGGAATGTCTGACGACCTTTATCAAAAGCTACGGCAATATAATCAGGGTTAATTTCTTCATACAATTTGATGAGCATTGTTAAGAAACCATACACTGCATTCGTTGGAGTCCCCAAAGCAGACTTCAACGGTGGTAACGCAAAAAATGCACGGAATAACAAACTACTGCCATCTATAATCATTAATTTTTTCATAATACACCTCGCTTAATTCTATCCTTTATTATAACATAAGGGAGCTAACTAACTTTTAAAATCAAAATAATTAACTAATTACAACGCTAGCAAATATATTAATAATCTTGATTTCATAAAACTGACTTATATGCTATAGTTAAAGAACAGTAGAAAATGTTTTATACTTCATACTAACAAGGAAAATATTGGGCTGAAAAGTCCTTGCGTATCAATATGTGGTATGATATAATCATTCAGGTATAAGAAACGATTTTTAAGGAGGTGACTCAATTGCCAAACATTAAATCCAGTATTAGAAGCGTAAAAACGGATGCTGAACGTCGTGCGAAAAACGCCGCTGTAAAATCTCAAATCCGTACAGCAAGTCGTAAAACCGTAGAAGCTGTTCAAGCAGGCGCAGTAGAAGAAGCAAAACAAGCACTTGTTCATGCTACTAGCGTAATTGATAAAGCAGCCTCCAAAGGTGTACTTCATAAAAACACTGCAGCTCGCAAAAAATCCAACCTTGCAGCTAAAGTAAACGCTTTATAATTTTAAAAGCAAGTAAGACAGTCTCTCGGATTTCCGTTGAGGCTGTTTTTTTATGCCCTTTTTCATTTTTTATATAATGATTGTTTCGTTTTTTATACAGTTATATTTTATTACGCCCTATGGGCAGATTAGAGGACTATTACTATGAGAACACTATTATTAATGCGTGGTGCTCCTGCTAGTGGTAAGTCTCAGTGGATTCGTGACAACAATCTTGAGGCTTACACCTTAGAAGCCGATCATTTCCGTATGCTATTACGCAGCCCTTCCCTTGGTGAAAACGGCTGGTATATTTCACAAGAGGATAATGGTCCGGCCTGGGAACTCCTACTAGATTGCTTAGAGAAACGAATGAGCAATGGCGACTTTATCGTTTTAGATGCTACCCACACTACATCTAAAGCTGTTAATGCATATAAAGAATTGCTTAACAAATATAAATATACTGTATATTACTACGAACCAGATACCTCATTAGAAGAATGTTTAGCTCGTAATGCTACACGAACAGATTACAAACGAGTACCTGAGCAAGTTATACAACGCATGCACAAGATGATTAAAACAACTACATTACCAAAATTTTGTAGGAAAATAAATTCTATCGATGAAATCAATAATTACTTTACTGTAAATGTAACGGATCGATATGAACGAGTGCGTGTCATCGGTGATATTCACGGCTGTTACACCGCATTACAACAAGCTATCACGCCATGGGATGAAAAAAAACTTTATATCTTCTGCGGTGACTATTTGGAACGGGGCATCGAAAATAAGGAAATGATGTACGAAATGATGCGCCTCAGCACATTACCAAATACGATTATGTTAGAAGGCAATCACGAACGACATATTGCAAACTTTGCATTCAATACAAAGTTAGATCATTCCAAGCGATTTATGAAAGAAGTAGTAGCACCTATCGTAAAAGATATGACGAAAAAAGATGTAGAATCACTTCAACGAGAATTACGTCTCTTTTATAAATCACTTCGTCAATGCTATCCTTTTAGCTTCCATGGTAAAAAGTATTTAGTATCCCATGCTGGTCTTTCCTATGTACCTAACATGACCTTTATAGCTACCTCTACCTTTATCAATGGTTTTGGAGCTTACGAAACAGATATTGCTAAAATATATGATAATAATTACGAAAAAGGTATGTGTCAGAACTTTATTCAAATTCATGGTCATCGTGGTGTTCCAGATGGTAAATATTCCTTCTGTTTAGAAGGAGAAGTAGAGTTTGGTGGAGAACTCAAATACATTGATATTTCTGCAGATGCTTTTACTAAAAATGGTATCAAAAATGATGTATACGATAAAGATTACATGCGCCATGAATACCAAAACATGACACAACATGTCATTTTCACACAAAATGAAGATATTAATATTTTAGGTAATTCTAAATTAGTAAAAGTAAAAAAATGCTCCCCTAACCTATATTCCTTGAACTTTACATCACGTGTATTCCACAAACGATTATGGAATGAAAATACAGTACAAGCTCGAGGATTATTTGTAGATCGTATGACAGGAGATGTAAAATTACGTAGTTATAATAAATTCTTTAATCTCAATGAACGACCAGAAACTGAGTTAAATAATTTAGCTAACACTCTCTCCTTCCCTGTAGAAATTCGAACTAAAGAAAATGGATACCTCGCTATTCTAGGTGTCATTAATGATGAATTAGTCTTTGCGTCTAAATCTACTACAGAAGGTATGCACGTAGATTTGTTTAAAAATTTATTCCAAAAATTGCCTACAAGTTTACAAGAAGAAATTAAAGAATTATTAAAACGTAATAGCTGTTCTATGATGTTTGAAGTTATCAGCCAAGAAGATACACATATTATTAAATACGACCAAGATCATCTTTATGTACTTGATATGATTCAAAATACGTTAGATGTAAATGGTAAACATATTGATGTATCCTTCTCTAGGGAAAGGCTAGCAGAACTAGACTCCATCCTTAAGAAATATGACACTCAGTTGATATCTATTGTAAAAACAGTTCAACAAGTAAATACTATGGACGAACTGACAAACATCATAAATAAAGAACTCAATTCACATCATGAGTCTGAAGGCTTTGTATTAGTCGATAGCAATGGTTTTATGACAAAATTTAAAGGTCCTTATTATAATACTTGGAAGTATCGGCGAAATAGAATTCTAGAACCATATCAACAAAATGGTAAAATTCCTTATGAAAACTGTAAAAACGAAGATGATAGAAAATTTGCAGATTTCTTGAGTACACTAGAATATGATGTAGTTTGTAAATCCACCTTACTAAATATAAAAGAAATGATGGAACATAAGGGCTTACTATAATTAAATAAGCATATCATTTTAAAATATGCAGCACCAATATAAGAAGACCAACCTATGATATACATAAGTTGGTCTTTCATTATGATTCAACTATCTATTTTAAAGATACTACCAGTTAAAACTATTTATTTTTAACTGGTAGTATCTCATTTATAGCATATTATCTTTGTTATTTTGAAATTATATCAGTGTCATACATAGGTAGTAATATAGATTCTGAGCCTAAAAATTGTAAAGTATCTTAGAAAATTATTTACTAAGTTTCTCTAAGAATGATGTTCCAATGTCCCATTGTTTTAGGCCAAAGTTTTCTAATATGGTTTCTCCAATATCAGCAAAACTTTTTCTATCACCAAGGTCTATAGGTCCAACCATACGTGGACTATATCCAAGAATTGGTACTAATTCACGAGTATGATCTGTTCCCTTCCAAGTTGGGTCATTACCATGGTCAGCGGTGATGAGTAGTAAATCATCATCATTTAGTAATTCCAATAAACCGCCAAGCTGGTAATCAAAGTCCTCAATAGCCCGTTTGTATCCATCTACATTCCTGCGATGACCATATAAGCTATCAAATTCAACAAGATTAACCATCATTAAACCACGTTCAAAGGAGGAGCCAAGTAAGTATGGAACCATATTCATACCATGTGAATTAGTCTTTGTTGGATAGCTTTCATCCCATCCTACGTGAGCGTAAATATCCCCAATTTTACCAACTGCTACTGTTGGCACACCAGCATCTTGTAACTCTTGTTGTACCATCTTTTTCTCTGGCATACGACTATAATCATGACGATTTGAGGTACGTACAAAACTGCCAAGCTCACCTACGAATGGACGTGCGATGATACGGCCCACATAATAATCGCCAACGCAAACCTTATCACGGGTAATTTGACAAATACGGTATAATTCATCGATAGGAATCACATCTTCATGAGCGGCAATTTGGAATACAGAATCTGCAGAGGTATATACAATAGGCTTACCTGTTTTGATATGCTCTGCCCCAAGACGTTCAATAATCTCTGTACCAGATGCTACTTCATTGCCAAGATAACCATAGCCAGTTTCCTTTGTGAAAGTCTCCATTAATTCTTTAGGAAAACCTTCGTAAAAGGTTGGGAATGGAACAGTAACGGGATGCCCCATCATCTCCCAATGACCACTAGTCGTATCTTTACCAGTACTGAGCTCAGCCATGCAGCCAAAGGCACCTTTAATGCTTTCACCAGTATCAGAAATATCAGCAATGCGACCTAAGCCAAGAGATTTTAAATTAGGACAATGAATCTGGCCTGCCACCGATTCAATATGGCCTAAAGTATTAGAACCTTCATCACCAAATTTTGCAGCATCAGCAGCGTGACCGATACCAACAGAATCCATAACTAATAGGATAATTCGTTTAAACATATATCCTCCTATTACGTAATACTATTTAAGGTACGGCATGGCAAGCATAAGGGCTGCTAAGGATTTACTATCCTTAATTTGTTCATTCTTAATAGCCTCTAGTAGTTCAGGTAATGTAAAGTACTCAAGTTCTACATACTCATCTGGATCCCAATTAGTTTCACCCATAGTGAGATCTTTTGCTAAATATAAATGTAGCACTTCATTACAGAAACCAGGACTTGTTGCAATAGTACCTAATGGAATCCACTCGTTAGCACGATATCCTGTCTCCTCTGCTAACTCACGTTTAGCACAAGTTAGAGGCTCCTCATTAGGATCCAATTTACCTGCTGGGATTTCAAGCAAAGGCTGTTGCAGAGCATAACGGAATTGGCGCTCCATTACGATTTTATTATCTTCCGTAACAACTACAATCGCTGTAGCGCCAGGATGATGAACTACCTCTCGCCACGCTTCATTACCATTAACATCAGCTATATCATAAGTAACTTTAATTAATTTACCATCAAACTTCATTTCGCTAGATTTTTGTATCTCTTTGCTAATTGCCATAATATCCTCCTTGTTATTTATATCTATTATCATAACACAAGATAAAGTAAACAAGTTAGCAAATAAATACATAAATGATAAATATAATAAGGTGACAATTTACCTTACAATAAATTGTCACCTATAATAAAGTTTAAAACTATTATATGAACTAATTCTATAATGATTTTTTTAACTGTTCTAGTTTATCAATTGTAAAACCTAATAGACTTTTTGCCGTTTTTTTAGTTACTTTCACTAACTCCTCTTTATAGTATTCATTAGTAAATTGTTCATTTTCATCATTATGACTTTTAACATCATGATTTTCTATAGTTTTCTTCTTATTATTAATAATATCAATTGCTTTAGCATTTCCAAGTTCTGCAGCTTTTTCTAACCAAAAGTTTGCATTTCTCTCTCTATCATCAATTGACCAGTGAATCCCCATATGCACAATATCGTAATCTATATTTTCACTTGATCCATTTTCTAAATTAGATGTAATCTTAGATAATTCATCTATTATATTACGTAATTCAGTTTCTTCGCCTTCACTATCTAAATCATTTTCATCTAGGAAGTCTGAGTCAAACGAATACCTTCGTTTGACAGAAAACTTTTTAAATTCATTTATAGCTTCATAAATATTAATACACACATTTGAGTTTCTGATGTCAAAAACTAATTCATTATTATGACAACAAAAATCAGATTTTTTATCAAAAAGATTTTCCTCAACTAATAAATTATATAATTTAGGCTCAGTGTAATAAGCAATTTCTAAGATTTTATAATAGTTTAAATCTGACAACCTACCACTTAATAAGCTTAGTGCTATTAATCTTTTTTCATCGTCAGTTAAATCAGCATAAGCTTCATCATCAGATATTATCCATGATAACCACTCTAAGCATTCCTTGGAAGGTTCATAAATTTCTTCATCACATAATTCATATAAAAAATTGGACACATTTGCTCGTTGAAAACCAGAATCTAATAATTCATTAATTAATATTTTACGTTCTTCTTCATCTACAACATATGAAATAATATATTTATCAAATAAGTCACCTTTTAGCATTCCTAATACATTATCACCATAAGCTCCAGGAATTTTAAATTTATTCATATATTGATTAGCTTTGCTTCCAATAAAGTTAATATCTAGAAATTCAGAAATCTCTCTGATACTAATATTATCAGACTCATCTAGGTTATATGATTTATAATTTAATAAAACTTCTGGTTTAAATGGCCACAAATCATAAATCAGATCAGGAAGAACAACTTTGATTTGCTCTGTAGGCAATATACCATCTAAAATATTTTTATATATATGTTCAGACTCTAAAATAGATCTGCCATTATTATAATCAAATTTAAGAATTGACTCCCACAAAATTGTTCCAATATAATTTATAATTTCATTTAATTTTAAAACCAATGATTCTAAAATTCTATTATCATTATATAGTTTTTCAGCCTCATTGCGCATATTATTTTTACTAATAGTATTCCCTATACTATTAAATAAACTATGAGCAATGCCAGTAGCTGCATTAACTGCTCCAGCAGTCAATATGCCTTGAGTAGCACCAGATATACCAAAACCACCACCAACAATTCTACCACGTGCCTCCTTACGAAATTCACGTCTTTCAGCATCAGATAAACATTCCTCTTCTAAAGTTAAATATAAATTTTCAAAATTACTCATAATATTTGACCAATCTTGAATAAAGTTAATATTACGCTTATCATATGACACAAATGTATCTCTATTAATACTATATACATTATATCTAATAGCAATCATTATAGCTTTATCAACGGCTACTGAAATAAAGTTATATCCTAACTGCCTTGTATTTTCAAATGCATTTTTTAAATTTCCAAATTGATGATATTTCTCCTTAAACTCACCCTCAATTTGAAGTGATAATTCATAGAATTCTCTTCGTATGTCAATAATATCAATAATATCGTCATTAAATGAAATCGTTTCATTACATAATTCAAAAGTTTTTCCCATTTAAATCCCCTTTTTCAATAATAAATAAACACCAATCCAAACCAATTTATGAATTAAAGATGAATTAATTTTATCATTCTATTTCAAAATGTCAACTAAGCAAACAATTTTACTTTTAAATAATATTTAAAAATAGTTATCTACATACTCTCAAAAGAAGTTATAAGTATTGAATCGTATCTTCTAAAATATCTAAATCATAGTATTAATATTTGTATCATATTTCTTATATAAAGACTTAAGATAAAAGTACCTAATGAAACTATATAATTCCGTTAAATAAAAGCTAACAACACAAATACATAATATAACAAAGAAAAAACGCTATCCTCCAAAGTATCATCAAAAATAATTGGATAATAGCGTGATTAAAACTCATTTTGAATATAAAATTAGAATCATTATATTAAGAAAGTTACACTACTTATAGGTACTTAATTATTATTTTAAGGATTATATTAATTACTATAATACTAAACGAATTAAATTTAAATTAAAAGAAAGTTTTTTTAACATAATAATTTATGATCTTTGAAATTTCATATAAACAGTACAACAATATAAGTCAAAACGATTAATATATCATGTATTTAATAATTTATAAATTTGATTAGAAATATCTAATTGTAAAGATAACTCTAACCATAACCATTGTCCATTTGGATTTAGTTCTAAAAAAATCCAAGAACCCTGCTTATTAACAATAAAATCAAAAGCACCGAATTTTAAACTATAATGTTTTAACATATTATGACAGAAACTTTTAATATTATCAGGGCAGTCAATAATTTCATATTCATGATTTATATAGTCTCGTCTCCAATCTAATTTATTTTTACACTGAATTTTGACACTATATATTTCATCATTAATACAGATTATTCTAACTTCAAATAATTTTTCAATATATTCTTGTAAATAAATAGGTGTTAGAGAAATATCAACATCACATTTACGTAAGTAATTTGTATGAAATACCTCGATAGAATTATCGTTTGTAATTTTAGCTTTAGATAAGGGTTTAATAATACTTTTAAACTTACAAAACTTTTTATATTCAGATAACGAATTTCCAATATATGATTTTGGTGTTTTTATATCATAGTGACTTGCATAAATTAATTGATTAACTTTATTCTCACTAATCTCTAAAATACTAGGCTTTGTTAAAACAGTCCTAGGAAAAGTTTCAATTAATCCTTTAATTAGGGTTAATATATCTTTTTTTATTAATGAATGATAAATAGGCTTATAGTTTTCTAAATTAGGAAATACTGGCTTTCTATAATAAATAGATTTAATTTCATTATTATGTAGCTTATTATTATTTTCGTCAATAATAGTCCATCCTGCTCCATCAATGTTAATAATATAGTTGCTTATCTTATCAATATTTAATCGAAAAAAATTCGTTTCGTTAAAGTACTTATTAATTATATGAGTACTCGTTTGATCATAAGAACTTGTAATTATCAATATATACATACTATGAGACCTTTTTAGATATCAATAGAAAGATAAAAAATAAAATAACTAAAGTTATAATAAGCCATTTAATACCATATTCTAAAAAACTAGCAAAATAATCAGCTTTTCTTTTAACTTGCTGCCAGTCATAATAAACATGCCAAAAAAGCTCAAACTCTTTATTAGTAGAACTTTTTAAATCTGAAAATTTCATTGTTCCAAAGCTTCTAGTTTTTGTAGCTTGATAGAATATAAACAATAGGTTAGTAAAGCTATAAATAAAAGCTACTAGAATTACAGTTAGAAATGAGATTTGTTCAAAGGCATCAAAAAATATTAAAAAAAAGTCAAGTTTAGTTATAGCTAGGGTTATAAATCCTATTGATAATGTTATTAAAAAATTAATTTTTTGGTAACTAATAGATTGTCGACCTAAATTAATCTTATATTTACTAAGAAGAGCTTCTTTTTCTATGTTAAATTCGGCTTTTGATAATGTATTATAATGTCTTAATAAATTTTCTCTTAAATTTGCTTCTAACTCAGAATTTATCTGATAACTATAATGTTTCTCTAATGAGAAAATATTAAAACAATTTTTTTTAGTAAATTTAACTTCAATTCGATATATACCTAATGTAATATTAATAAAAGTTAAATACTTTTTTGATGTTACATCTCCAAACCAAAAAAAATCATTATTAGTATATGCTAGAAAAGGAATTTTTCCCCATACAATTAAGAGTATTTTTAATACATATTTACTAATTTTAACTAACCTACACTTAAATAACCTACATTTCATATACATTAAATTCATCAGGATCTGAATCTTCTAAAGCTTCAGTAATCATTGTGGGTCCCATTTTAATAATCTCAACACCATATTTATTATAAATCGAATTTAATTCTAATACAGCACAGTTATCATTGCATAAGGATAACAAATGCAACTCTTTTCTTTTCATAAATTATCTCCCCATAGTTTACATAGTCCCAGTGCTACCAATACCACCTGTGCGAATGCCTGTAGCATCGTCATCGTTGGTGATAAGGTATTTAGAGAAAATACCTTGGGCCACGCGTTCGCCTTTTTCAAGAGAAACGGTTTCTTTACCGTAATTGAGTAACGCGATCATAATATGACCTTCGTTTTCCTCATTATTATAGTAATCACTGTCGATGATACCTGTGCTATTCACAAGTGCTAGATGTCGTTTAATGGCCATGCTAGAACGAATGTGAATGGCAAGGTATTCATCGTATGCCATGAAAGCTTTGATACCTGTAGGCACTAATACTACTTGACCTGGTTCTAATGTAACAGCTTCAGCGCATTCAATATCATAGCCTGCGCTTTCTGTTGTTTTGCGTGTCGGTAAATTGATATCTTGTTCTTCAAAAGCAGAAACTACTTCAAAGCCACGAATATCCATGTAACACCTCTTATTTTAAACAATCTTTACGGGACAAGTTGATACGGCCTTGTTTATCGATTTCGATAACTTTTACCATAATCTCATCCCCTACATTTACTACGTCTTCTACATTTTCAACGCGTTCTTTCGCAAGTTTGGAAATGTGTACAAGACCTTCTTTACCTGGTAATACTTCTACAAAAGCACCAAATGCCATCAAACGAGTTACTTTACCAAGGTATACTTCACCTACTTCAACCTCTTTAGTAAGATTTTCAATGATTTGTTGTGCTTTAGCAGCACCATCTTGATCTACAGAAGCGATGAATACTGTGCCATCATCTTCAATGTCGATTTTTGCACCTGTTTCGTCAATGATACCACGAATTACTTTACCGCCAGAACCAATTACATCACGAATCTTATCTGGATCAATTTTCATTGTAATAATACGTGGAGCGTATTGAGACATTTGTTGACGTGGTTCAGCAATTGTATCAAGCATGATACCCATGATATGCATACGGCCTTTATGAGCTTGTTCTAATGCTTCATGAAGGATTTCACGGGATAAGCCGGAAATTTTGATATCCATTTGAATTGCTGTTACACCTTTTGCTGTACCAGCCACTTTAAAGTCCATGTCGCCAAGAGCATCTTCCATACCTTGGATATCAGTTAAGATTGTATAGTGTTCACCTTGCGTTACGAGACCCATAGCGATACCAGCTACAGGAGCTTTAATAGGTACACCAGCATCCATCAAGGATAATGTGGAACCACATACGGATGCCATGGAGCTAGAACCGTTAGATTCCAACACTTCAGATACTAAGCGCAATGCATATGGGAATTCTTCTTCGCTAGGGATTACAGGTACCAATGCACGTTCAGCCAACGCACCATGACCAATTTCACGACGACCAGGACCGCGAGAGGAACGAGTTTCACCTACGGAGAAGGATGGGAAATTATAGTGGTGAATATAACGTTTTTCTGTTTCTAAACCAATGCCATCAATTGTTTGAGTTTCAGATAATGGTGCTACAGTAGCAACGTTCAATACTTGTGTTTGACCACGTGTAAATAAGCCAGAACCATGTGTACGAGGTAATACACCTGTACGGCAAGAGATAGGACGTACTTCATCAAGCTTACGACCGTCTGGACGGATTTTTTCAACAGTAATCATATGACGAACGATTTCTTTTGTCATAGCATCAAATGCTTTATTTACATCAGCTAAGTTATCTGGATAGATTTCTTCAAAGTGAGCTAATACATCTGCACGCACTTCACTTTCTTGCGCATCACGTTGTTGTTTATCAGCACAACGTACTGCTGCATCAAGTTTATCATGACCATACGCACGAACTGCATCAGCGATTTCAGCTGGCACGTCTTTACTTTCAAATACGCGTTTTTCCTTGCCCACTTTAGCTTTCATATCTTCTTGGAAAGCTACGATTTTTTTGATTTCTTCATGAGCTGCCATGATGACTTCAAGAATAGTTTCTTCTGGAACCTCTTGAGCACCACCTTCAACCATGAGGATAGCATCTTTTGTACCAGCTACAACAATGTTAAGATCTGTTGCTTCTAATTGTTCTTTTGTTGGGTTTACAACAAATTCACCGTTGATACGCCCCATGCGAACGCCTGCAATAGGACCATTCCAAGGAATATCAGAAATAGATAATGCAGCAGAAGCGCCAATCATACCACAGATTGCAGGATCACAATCTTGGTCAACGGACATAACAGTTGCCACTACGTGTACTTCATTACGTACTCCTTTATCAAATAATGGACGAATAGGACGGTCAATCAAACGGCTATTCAAAATCGCAGATTCAGGTGGACGCGCTTCACGTTTAATGAAGCCACCTGGTAAACGACCAACAGCGTACATTTTTTCTTCATAGTCTACTGTAAGTGGGAAGAAATCGATATCCTTCGCCTCTTTAGAACCTGTAGCGGTAACGAGTACACGTGTATCACCGTAACCAACCATTACAGCACCGCCAGCTTGTTTTGCAAGTTCCCCAGTCTCGATCGTAAGCGTACGACCAGCTAGGTCCATTTGGAATTGTTCCATTCCTATTCCTCCTAAAAATCTTCTTATATGTATACCTTCTTATTATATATCATCAGAAAAAAATAAGCGAATTATTATAGCAAATAGCACAAAAAAAGCCGTCCAATAGGACGGCTAATTTTATTATTTACGAAGACCAAGACGTTCGATAAGGGAACGGTAACGTTCGATATCTTTACGACGAAGGTAGTCAAGCATGTTACGGCGTTGACCAACTAATTTCAACAAACCACGACGGGAATGATGGTCTTTTTTGTGTTCTTTCAAGTGATCTGTTAAGTATTGGATGCGGCTTGTTAAAATCGCAACTTGTACTTCTGGAGAACCAGTGTCACCTTCATGAGTAGCGTATTCTTTAATTACTGCTAATTTAGCTTCTGTAGTTAACATTAATGTTACCTCCTAAAAAAATAAATAATCTCGATAAGCTTAAGTAACCGTTGGAGATTCGAATACTTCGCTTACGATATGTCTTACGACCTTATTTAGTATACAGTATCTACCTTATCTTGTAAAGAATAAATACAGTAAATAAACAAAAGAGGGCTTATGCCCTCTTCTATTATTTTGCACCAAGCACCATACGGTCGCTCAACGCATTTTCCCCAGCTACTTCAAATTTTTGTAATAAATCAGCAACTGTTAATTTTTTCTTTTCTTCCCCTTTTACATCATAGATAATGCGGCCAGCATCCATCATGATAAGGCGATTACCAAAGCGCAATGCATCACGCATGTTGTGGGTAATCATAAGAGTCGTTAAGTTATGTTCAGCAACTAGTTTATCAGTCAATTGCAAAACATTTTCTGCCGTCTTAGGGTCAAGAGCCGCTGTATGTTCGTCAAGTAATAAAAGTTCAGGACGAAGCATAGTAGCCATCAACAATGTAATGGATTGGCGTTGACCACCAGATAACAAGCCCATACGAGCAGATAAGCGGTCTTCAAGGCCTAAACCTAATAGTGCAAGGCGTTCTTTGAAGAATGCTTGTTCGCTATCTTTGAAAGCCCATTTTAAACCTAAGTTTTTACCACGGCGCATAGCAAGGATCAAATTTTCCTCAATTTGCATGTTACCTGCCGTACCAACCATAGGGTCTTGGAATACACGGCCAATGTATTTAGCACGTTTGTATTCCGGCATTTTAGTGACATCAATATCATTGATTGTAATAGAACCTTCATCTACCGGGAATACACCAGCGATGGAGTTTAGCAACGTACTTTTACCAGCACCATTACCACCGATTACAGTACAGAAATCGCCTTCTTCTAAACGAAGATCAATACCTTGAAGAGCAGTTTTTTCATTGATTGTACCCTTAAAGAAGGTTTTTACCATATTTTTTACTTCTAACATAGTGTCCTCCTTAGCGAGCCAACCATTTTGCTTTCAATGTAGGCAAGGAAAGCGCGATGGCAACAAGAATAGCAGTAAATAATTTCAAGTCGTTTGGTGGCATACCCATGTAGAGTACAGCGGCAATAACGATACGATATACGATAGAACCAAGTACTACAGCGATAAGGCTACGTACGAAGGATTTTGTACCAAATACTACCTCACCGATAATTACAGAAGCCAAACCAATTACGATGGTACCAATACCCATACCTACGTCGGCAAAGCCTTGGAATTGACCTATTAAAGCTCCAGACATACCAACAAAACCATTGGAAATCAAAAGACCAAGAACGATCATATTGTCAGTGTTTACGCCTTGAGCACGAATCATTTGTGGGTTAACACCTGTTGCACGTAATGCTGTACCAATTTCAGTACCGAAGAACCAGAATAAAAATAAGCATACGACAACAGCTACAATCACACCTACGATAGCTGCAGACCACATATTTGGTGTGTGAAGTACGCTACCAATAATTGTATAAATTGTATCCATACGAAGCAAGGATACGTTAGCTTTCCCCATAATATGAAGATTAATGGAGTATAAAGCAATCATTGTTAAGATACCAGCGAGTAATGCAGGAATCTTTAATTTTGTATGAATCCAACCTGTTACGGCACCTGCGGCCATACCGCCAATGCCGGCAATCAAGATAGATAAGATTGGGTTCATACCACTAGTAATTAAAATTGCAGAAATGGCCGCCCCCATTGGAAACGTACCTTCTACAGTTAAGTCAGCTACATCTAATACACGGAAGGTGATAAATACACCAACCGCTAACAAAGACCATAAAAGGCCAGTTGTTATGGTGCCTACCACTAAATCTAACATCAAAATCTCCTCTATTATTTCATATCTTTACGAAGTGCTTCAGGAATTGTAATACCTAATTTTTTAGCACGTTCTTCATTCACAGTTAACTTAATATCTTTTTGTGTTTCAATGGCTAAATCAGAGATTTTAGCTTCACCAGAAAGTACTTTTGCCGCCATTAAACCAGTTTGATAGCCTAATTTATAGTAGTCAACAGAATATGTTGCTACACCACCAGTCATTGTCATACCTTCATCGGCAGCAAATACAGGAATTTTAGCTGCATCTGTAATTTGTGCTAAGTTAGCCATAGCAGATGCCAACACATTATCAGTTGGTGTATAAATGGCTTGTACATCTTGATTTACAAGATTTGTAGCCGCTTGTTGGATATCGTTTACATTAGATACAGTAGCTTCTACAACGGTAATACCTTTTGTGGCAGCATAAGCTTTCATTTTTTCAACTTGAAGTTGGGAGTTGATTTCAGAGGATGTGTAAATAGCACCAATACGTTTTACATTTGGTACTAACGCAATAATAAGATCAACCTCTTTTTCTACAGGTGTCATATCAGATGTACCAGAAACATTACCACCTGGATGTTCATTAGATTGAACAAGTTTTGCTGTTACGTAATCTGTAATAGCAGTACCCATGATTGGAATATCATGAGATGCATTTGCCATTGTTTGTGCTGCTGGCGTTGCAATGGCTAATACTAAATCTTTTTTATCAGATACAAAACGTTGAGCAATACTATTCAAATTAGATTGATCAGCTTGTGCATTTTGTTGGTCTAATTTGATGTTTTCCCCATCTTTATAACCTTTAGATGCAAGACCATCAACAAAACCTTTATTCGCAGCATCAAGAGATGGATGTTCTACCAATTGAATAACACCAATTTTCTTTTGCTCATTAGTTGCTGTATTTGAACCGCAACCTGCCACAATTGCCATAATAGAAATAGCACTAAGTGCTACTGCAATACCTTTTTTCCAGTTCATATGTAACTCCTTACCAATTGTTTATTAAATCATAGTTGCTTTGTTCATCAATTCTTCTGGTAATGTGATGCCCAATTTTTGTAATTTATCTTTACTTACAACTAATTTAAATTCTTTTTGCATTTCAATAGGCATATCTTCAACTTTAGCTTCACCAGTTAAAATTTTAGCTGCCATTAAACCTGTTTGGTATCCAAGTTTGTAGTAATCTACGGACAAGGACATAACAGCACCACCTTTTACGTGGTTGTCTTCACCGCCAAATACAGGAATTTTTGCTGGGTCGGTAATCGCTACGAGATTACTCATAGCAGAAGCTACTACATTATCTGTTGGCACATAAATTGCATCTACATGTTGAGAAACAAGATTTTGTGCTGCTTGTTGAATATCGTTTACATTAGAAACTGTAACCTCTTCAACCTTAACACCTTTTGTAGCTGCGTAAGCTTTCATTTTTTCAACTTGAATTTGAGAATTTACTTCACTAGAGCTATAAATAGTACCGATAGTTTTTGCGTTCGGCAATACTTGTAAAATTAAATCAACTTGTTGTTCTACTGGGTTCATATCAGATGTACCAGATACATTACCACCTGGTTTTTCATTAGATTTAACAAGTTTTGCTGCTTCGTAATCAGTAATAGCAGTACCCAAGATTGGAATATCATGAGTTGCATTCGCCATAGATTGAGCTGCAGGTGTTGCAATCGCTAAGATTAAGTTTTTACGATCAGATACAAAACGCTGTGCAATACTGTTCAAATTAGATTGATCAGCTTGTGCATTTTGTTGGTCAAAGGTAATTTTATCTGCCAAGCCTTTTTCTTTTAAAGCATCAACAAAACCTTTGTTTGCTGCATCAAGTGCAGGATGTTCAACCAGTTGTACTACGCCAACCTTATATTCACCATTAGATGTTGTTCCATTTGATCCACAGCCTGTGAATGCCATCAATGCTGCCGCCGTGAGCGCTAGGGCAATACCTTTTTTTAAATTCATGGGGATTTCCTTCCTATCTGCAATGACTATAATACATCTATTATAAACAAATTTCTTTACTACATCAATGTAGCAGATTAAAGTATTTTACATTTGTCCATTTATAGAACACATTAAGATATGAAATCCTCTTATTTTTCGAGAGATGCTAACATGTCTTCTGTTAAATCATTAGCTGCTAAAATATAGTCTTTAAGGGTCCCCTTATCAAGTGCTACCTTCATAACAGGTACTTCAAATGGATCGAGAATGACACACATTAAGATTTCACCCGTTACATAATAACCAACTACAGCTTCCCCTTCATCAGGATCTAAAGTTTCACGCTTTACCGTTACACAGTATGGTTTCATGACCTGTGCTGCAGCTTCTGCTACTTCTTCACGATTAGCAACATATTCTTCAGCCTTTGTTTCAGGAATATCAAAAATATCGACCTTTACAGTCTTAACCTCTGTTGCCTCTCCCTTCGCTGCCTCTATGGCTGCGCCTAATTCTGTTTGATTCATATATACCTCACATAGAATGGACTTTCACCATTGGTGAAAGCCCCATTAATTTAGATTGATTCATCAGCTGCATTTAAAAATGCCACATAGCATTGTTTTGCCTCGTAAATATCGGCTTTAGAAGTAACCTCCCAAGGAGCATGCATGCTAAGCACAGCCACGCCACAGTCGATAACATTCATACCATATAAGGCCATGATATACGCAATGGTACCACCACCGCCAAGGTCGACTTTACCAAGTTCAGCTGTTTGGTATGTTACATTGTTAGATTCCATAACACGACGAATGAAGCCCATGTACTCAGCATTGGCATCATTAGAGCCAGCTTTACCACGAGAGCCAGTAAATTTATTGAATACTACCCCCATACCAAGGTAAGAAGCATTTTTCTTTTCATACGCAGATGCATAAAGTGGATCGTAGCCAGCGCTAACATCAGAAGATAACATACGAGATTTTTCTAATGTACGACGAACACTAACAGAATTTGGTTTACCCATGAGTGTTAGAATTTCAGCTATTGCATTTTCAAAGAAGCGAGATTGCATACCTGTAGCACCTACAGAACCAATTTCCTCTTTATCGACGAGTAAGCAGCAAGTCGTACGTTTTACATTATCTACTTCAAGCATAGCCACTAAGGATGTGTATGCACATACGCGATCATCTTGACCATAGGCCATTACCATAGAGCGGTCAAATCCCATATCTCGAGCCTTACCTGCTGGTACAATTTCGAGCTCTGCAGATAATAAATCACGTTCTACAAAACCATATTCTTTTTCAAGAAGGTTATTAATGAATTTAGAAACTCCTTCTTTTTCCTCATCCTTTACAGGACGACTGCCTATGAGTAAATCAAGGGCTTCCCCTTCAATTACTTTAGCTGCATTCTTTTGCATTTGTTCTTGCCCTAAATGAGGCAACAAGTCTGTAATACAGAATACAGGATCACTTTCTTTATCGCCAATATTAATATTGATACGAGTTCCATCTGTTTTTACCACAACGCCATGAATGGCAAGTGGCATGGCTACCCAATGATATTTTTTAATACCACCGTAATAGTGCGTATCCCAGAATACAAGGTTACTATCTTCGTATTGAGGGTTTTGTTTTACATCAATGCGAGGAGAGTCGATATGAGCACCTAAGATATTCATACCTAATTCAATATCATCTGTACCAATATTAAATAAAGCAATGGATTTATCCATATGTGTGTAATAAATCTTGTCCCCTGCTTTGATTGGTGTATTGGATTTAATAATATCTTTTAAATTTACATATCCTTTTTCTTCTGCAAATTCTACGGCCTGCACTACGCATTCCCGTTCTGTTTTACCATTATCTAAAAATTGACGATATGTATCACTTAAGGCATATACCTTTTCCATAGTGGCATCGCCATAATTATGCCATGCATATTTGCGTTCCATAATCTATCCTTTCTAAATGCTCACAAGCTAATAATTAAGAAACTATAGATGTGAACAGGAATTAATAAAATTATTTTTGGCGGTCTTTTTCAAGTTCCGCCCGGCGAAATTCCAAATACTTTCGCTCTTTCTCTCGATTAATTTCGGACTTCTGAGTATATAGAGAACGAATTTCGTCCGTACAATGGGTTAATACCTTTGTAACGTAGAATTTAGTACTTCCGGACTTAATCGTATATTTTCCAACTTTAAGTTGCACTGCAAAATCGCCATGTTTCGGGCAAACCCCAATAGCGAGATGCTTGTCCCCTTGTAGTCGTTCTGGCCTAGTCATTTCTAAACGAGTCTGACAATAGGGACAGAAGGATAAACGTACACGTCTATCGTGAACGATACGCTTCTTCTCAGGGAAATTTTCATACATAAAAAATGTCAAAATCGGTGGATATAAGAAAGGATTACTACCTTCCTTGCGAATTTGGTCGTAATGCAAAATTCCTTGTGGAATATCTAGTTTCTGACATATATGAGCCGTAAATACGGCATCATGCAAAGCGTTGTGAGCAGACAAATGCTCCGTTGATATATTGAGATCCTCCATAGCATGTGCCACAGAATACTGCTGATTTGTACCATATCGCTGATAAGCATAAATCATCTGTGCATCTACCCATTGATCATAGGATAAGGCTTTCATCTTATGGAGCATAAGATTTTCTCTTAAAATAAGAATATCATCAGAACCCCAAGACAGTAACATATATTCATCACCACACCAGTTTTGAAAGTATTGCATAGCCGTCTTAAAGGGCACACCATGATTCAGTTCTCTAGAGGTTATTCCCGTCAGCTCTCGTACATGCTTATGCATCCGTGTCAGGTATTGTGGTTTGATGAACATTGTAAAATGATCTACAATGTCCATCTTTTCATTCAGTTTTACCGCTCCGATTTGAATGATTTCCCCTGTTAGTGGCATTTTTGTGCGCTTCATAAAACTAATGTCATTGCTATAGGGTTGATTCCACTCTAAATCAAATACTATATAATTCATAGGCTTTTATTTCGATTCTGAAAGCAACGTTTCCGCTGCTTTAATAACCTGTTCTTCAGAAATTACAGATAACCCTTTGTAATTTCCTTCTTTAATAATCTTTTTCATGCTTTTACCAACCTCATAGGAGTCCATCGTTTCCAGAACGATAGCATGAGCTTGGTACGGACCATAAAAGAATGGGTTTGATGGCCCATAGAGCGCCACAATTGGCACCTTTTGACTAATGGCCACATGCATAGGACCAGAGTCATTTGTAATCAATAGATTACAGCGACTCATAGCCGCCGCTAATGGTCCTAACTGGAATTTTCCAGTAGCCACAATCGGTTTCGTTTCCATTTGTTCTACTACAGGTTGCACCATTTCAAGATCCATAGGGCCCCCAAAGAATACCGTCTTATACCCTAAACGTCCGAAATGATCGGCTACATGGGCAAATCGTTCAGCAGGCCACCGTTTCTCAGGAACAGCACTACCAATATTAAAACCGATGAGCGTATCACTATCTGTTAATCCATGACTAGCATAGAAATCTTGAGCCTCACGGCGCCATGCTTCACAAGTTTCAATGTGTAAGCCAGAGTTAGAAGTATCGGTTACACCTAATTGCTCTAGTACATTGATGTACATATCTGCAGCGTGACGAGTTTTACGGTCTAGACGGGTATACTTTGTCATAAATGGTCTAAACAAAAAATGACTCATACCAGTTGTAATGGGCGCATGAATCTTCCAGGCTAAATAGGAAGTACGTTCATTAGGATGTAAATTGATAACGATATCAGGTCTACCCTTTTCATTAATCTCACGAGCAATCTCATTGAGCCCAGAAATACTATTATGACGCCCCTTTTTATCTACAACGATAAGTTCATCAATATTTGGATTATATTGCATCACTTGTTGCAGTTTTTCATCTATTACATACGTAATATGGCTATGTGGAGCAGCTTTACGTAGCACCTCTAGGAATGGAGTCGTTAAAATAACATCACCTAAGTGCATAAGAAAGGTGACCACAATGCGCTTATAATCTAGTTCCATTATAGTTCCTTTCCAAGTACTTGTTCATACACAGACCATACTGCATCTACAGGGATTTGAGCCATACAATCCGGATCATCTACCAGAGGTTGCTCAGGTGTAGCCTTTGATGTAGGTGAAATAATGAGATGTACATGACTACCACCATATGGACCCGTCCGCTTAGGAGACGTAGTACCAAACATGGCAATCAATGGTCGCTTCAGAGCATTAGCAATATGCAAGGGACCCGTATCAGCACTGATGAAAATTTCACAGTGTCGAATCAACTCAATTAGCTCTGGCATGGATGTAGATCCCACTAGGTTGATGAGATTTTTATTTTTTACATAGTTTTCTATGAAAGCTCCTTTATCTGCATCATCTGGAGCACCGGCAATAACGACCTTTTTACCAGATTCACATAACCGAATGCAAAGTTCCCCAAAATTAAGAAGAGGCCACTCCTTAACAATCCAACGAGCCCCTGGTACAACTACTACATACTCATCTTCTACACCATGAGATTGTAACTTATGCTTAACGGACTTCTCCGCCTCCACATAAGCAGGCATAGGAAACTCTACGCCTTCTACATCGCCTCCAAGAGCACGTACGGTATCGAGGTATCGTTCGATAACATGATCGTATTTATGTTCACCAACAAGTGCTTTATTAACTAAATTACTGCCTTCACGAAGCTCCCAGTAGCCATATTTTTCAGGCGCACCAGATAATAATGATACAATGGCGCTCTTTGCAATACATTGAAGGTCTAAGGTCATATCAAAGTGACGACTATGTAAATCTTTACGTAATTGCCATAAATAGGCAGGCTTTTTAAGTTGTTTTTTGTCGATAATAATCACATCATCTACCCATGGTTTACCAGGTAGGAGACTCTCAAATTGTTCATGAATAGCCCATGTAATATGCGCATTAGGCCAATTTTTACGCACTGCATACAAGGTAGGCAATGCATGAATCACATCACCTAAAGAACTCATCTTAATGATGAGTATATTCTTGTAATCTTTCATATAGCCTCCCAAAATACAACACCACAACTAAAAAGCCTCATAACACCGTTGAATCTGATTTACTCTTGAGTAAACGTAAAATAAATAATGGACTAAATAATAGTCTTAATAAAATCTAACAAATTTGTACCTGTAAATAGATAGCCTTTTACACCAGCCGCTTCTGCTGCATCAACATCGCGCTGACTATCGCCAATAAGGAAACTACTTTTAGGGTCTACATCATAATCCTTAATAGCTTGATTAATCATGCCAGGCTTTGGCTTTCTACATTCACAATCGACAGCATAAAGTTGCACAGATCCTTCTTTATGGTGAGGGCAATAATAAAAATGTAAAATTGGTGCCCCACTGCGATCTAGTTCATGAGCCATGTGATCATGTAAAATCTGAACATCAGATTCCTTATAATAACCTCTAGCTACACCACTTTGATTTGTCACTACAATGAGATCATAGCCCTTGCTATACGCATAAGCTAGTGCTTCTTTAGCTCCATCCACCCATTCTAAATCGCTGATTTTATATAAATAGCTAACGTCTTTATTTATAACACCATCGCGATCTAAAAATAATACCTTGCGCATTAACGTAAATACCCTTCGTTATTATCGAGTAGTTCACAATATTCTTTAACAGCATCTTCCATTTTATGGAACCCTTTATCATAACCAGCAGCCAATAATTTAGTAGTATCAGCCTCTGTAAAGCTTTGATATTTGCCTTTTAATACCTCTGGGAACGGAATGTATTCAATTTTGCCTTTGCCATTATAGTCGATAACAGCTTGCATAAATTGGTTAAAGCTATGAGCATTACCTGTACCACAGTTAAAAGTACCAGAAATTTCAGGGTGTTCCCAGAAATAGAAGTTTACATTAACTACGTCTTTAACATAGATAAAGTCACGTGTTTGACCACCATCTTCGTAGCCATCTGTACCTTCAAATAAATTGATAATACCAGTTTCTTTATTTTTGTAGAACATTTGGCGAACTAAGGAAGCCATTTTATCTTTATGAGCTTCATTAGGACCATATACATTAAAGTAACGTAAGCCTACAACTTGCGCTGTATACTCACCTTCATATTTACGCACATAACGGTCGAATAACAATTTAGAGTACGCATATGGATTGAGGGCTTCTTCGGCTTCTGGTTTTTCTACGAAACCATTAGTACCATTGCCATAAGTAGATGCAGAAGATGCATAGATGAATGGAATACGACGGTCTTGGCAATAGTGGAATAGATTTTTAGAACCTTCATAGTTGTTCTTCATCATATATTTGCCGTTATATTCCATTGTGTCCGCACAAGCACCTTCATGGAACACTACTTCAATAGGACCTACATCAAATGTACCGTCAGCAATAGCACAATCAAAATCTTCACAATCGATATAATCTAAGAATTCTAGATTTTGAATATTTCGGATTTTACGACCATCTGTAAGGTCATCAACAATAAGAATATCTGTACGACCGCGGTCATTTAACGCTTTCACAATATTACTGCCAATAAAACCAGCACCGCCTGTTACGATAATCATAATTTACCCTCCTTAGCCATAGTAGCTATTTTCCCTACAATATCTGATGTAGAATAACCTTCTTTAAATGAAAGCACCTCTACATGATCTACGGACTCACGCCCAATAATGTCTTCTATCTTATAATCGCCGCCCTTAACAAGCGTATTAGGACGTAAATAAGCTAGTATTTCAGCTGGTGTATCCTCTTCGAATAACACCACACCATCGATACAACGCAATGCGCTTAATAATGCTGCTCTATCCTCTTCACGTACGATGGGACGCGTTTCCCCTTTTAGGCGTCTAACCGAAGCATCGGAATTTAATCCAATAATTAAATGATCACCTAACTGAGCCGCCTCTTGTAAATACGTAATATGTCCGCGATGAAGAATATCAAAACAACCATTAGTAAACACAACTGTTTCACCTTTGTTTTGCCATTGTGCAATAAGTTGCTTCATCTCTTCATTTGTGTATAAAGGTTTAGATTGAACACTATGCTTATAAGAATGCCATAAATCCAATAGTTCAGATCGGTGGATTGGATATGTGCCCACCTTAGATACGACAATGCCAGCAGCACCATTTGCGATATGTAATGCCAAACGCATAGATAGACCGCTAGCAAGGCATGTCATCATCATAGATACAACCGTATCGCCTGCACCACTTACATCGAATACCTCTTGTTGTGTAGCCGGATTATGCCATGTGCGTCCATCCTTTGCAATAACAGTAATCCCTTTTGCTGACCGTGTAGCTACAATATATTCTAAATCAACATTAGCCAGTACTGACTTAGCTGCCTCTACGATGGTGGCATCATCATTAGCTAACTTATGACCTACACATTCACCTAGTTCTTTTACATTCGGTGTAATGCAGGTTGCACCATTATATTTAGACCAGTCTGAACCTTTAGGATCAACAATGGTTTGTACGTCATACTCCTTAGCTAAACTAAAGATTTTTTTAAGCAATGTTGGGGTACAAACGCCTTTGCCATAGTCAGATACAACAATACCATCGATACCAGCCTTACATAGATTTTCTAGCCAAGCAGACAGTCTTTCCTCTTCCTCACTTGTTAAATCTGTAATCGTTTCAAAATCAAGGCGCATCATCTGTTGGCGATCGCCTAGAATACGCATTTTAGTAATGGTAGAACGATCATCACTCGTTAATAAACCTGTTGTATCAATCTTATCAGCCTTTAGCAATTGTTGTAATAAACGACCATGGTCATCATTACCAGCAATAGCACCAAGATATACTGTGCAATCTAAATTTGATAAGTTTGACGCAACATTACCGGCGCCACCAAGCACTTCTTTCATCTTTGCCACGCGGTTTACAGGAACCGGTGCTTCCGGAGAAATACGACTTACATCACCAAAAACATAACGATCTACCATCACATCACCTATAACGGCAATCTTTAGATTGGGTAGTTGTTTTGTCAAAAATTGATTAATGGTAGCATTTATCATAATCCACCTATTCCTTACCACAATATACATGTATAACGAGTTATCTAAAAAACAGGGTTTCAAACATGTATCTATTTATAAATATGACCGTAACGGTTAATAATCTTCTTCAATGATTTCGCACATTATATGACCTGCTAGAATGTGCATTTCTTGAATACGAGCTGTCACATTGCTTGGAATAGCTAATGTAATATCACATAATTCAGCTAGTTTTCCACCGCCTTCACCTGTGAAAGCTATGGTGTGCATGCCGATAGAACGGGCCATTTCTGCAGCTTTTACAACATTCTTGGAGTTCCCAGATGTAGAAATTCCAATGAGAACATCACCTGTACGGCCTAAGCCCTCTACTTGACGTGCAAAAACAGATTCAAAATCATAGTCATTTGCAATAGCTGTTAATGCAGATGTATCAGTAGTCAATGCAATACCTGCAAGAGAGCGTCGTTCCTTTTTAAAGCGACAAATCAATTCAGCTGCTAAATGTTGAGAATCAGCAGCAGAACCACCATTCCCACAGAACAAAATTTTATTGCCATTCTCTAAAGCCGCCTTACAGCGATATGCAATCTCTTGAATGGTATCCATATGCTCCATTGTCTTACCAAAGACTTCCAAATGCTCGGTAAAACGATCTGCAATGATTGGATTTAAATCAGTCATTATAAAATCTCCTTTAACAGTCTATCTGCATTTTTCCAGAATAATTTTTCACATTGTTCCACAGATAAACCAGCTTCTTTAAATGCATCGTATAATCGATACATTTCAGAAGTGTCTTTAATTTCTGTATCCGGCTTAATACCATCAAAATCGGTTCCTAATGCAACTACATCCTCCCCGCCTTTATTAATGAGATATAAGCCATGCTTTACGATATCTTCTATGCGACTAACGGGTGATGTTCCTAAGAAGGATTGAGCAAAATTAAGTCCAATGACTCCACCTTTATTGGCTATGAGTTGAATTAATTTATCAGGCAAGTTTCTAGTATGAGCAGTAACTTCGCGTGCATTGGAATGTGATGCTACAAAAGGTACATCTAATATGTCACCTAATTGCTCTGTACCTGCATCATTAAGATGAGAGCAGTCAACGATTATCCCTAAATCTTGCATAGCCTCTACAAATTCAACGCCTTTCGGTGTTAATTTTTTATGCTGCTCACCACAATGTGGCTCCCCCAGTCCATTTGGATAATTCCAGGTAAGCGTAATAAGTCGAACCCCATCTTGATAAGCTTGTTTAAGTTTATCTAAGTCACCACCTAGTACGCCGCCCTCTTCAATAGACATGAGAGCTCCAATCTTACCAGTTTCATATACAGACTCTACATCTTGATAAGAGAGCACATGCTGAATGTGCTCTCCATAGTGATGAATTTGTGATGTACATAAATTACGCATCGCTTCATAACGACCATAAGGGTCATTTGTATCACCAAGATTGATAAATAATGCAAAATCCTGCACCTTGCTGTGAGCCTTTTGTAATTTTTCTATATCGATTTTCCAAGTATTACGATACAAATCTCCATTACTAGGATAATCTATTAATTTCATAATCGTATCGCAGTGTAAATCTATCATAAAGCCTCACATATACTATTAGTAATTAACCACGTTTTGGTTTTTTAGCATCTAATTTTTTTAATGCTTTCAGTTCTTCCATAAAGCTGTCAATATTATCAAACTTACGATATACGCTGGCAAATCGAACGTATGCAACTTGGTCAATATCTTTTAATTGTTGCAATACAAGTTCACCTATACGATCAGTAGTTACCTCTTGGTTGATTTCATTACGAATATCGCGCTCTACATCATTCACTACTTGTTCCATCACAGACATTGGTACGGTACGTTTATCACAAGAGCGCAATAGACCATTTAATAATTTACCGCGATCAAATAATTCACGACGTCCGTTTTTCTTTAATACCATAAGTGGTACTTCTTCTATAATTTCATAGGTAGTAAAGCGACGGCCACAATTGATACATTCGCGGCGACGGCGAATACTATTACCTTCATCAGTCGTTCTAGAGTCTGTTACCTTCGTGTCTGTGTGTTGGCAATAAGGACATCTCATCTGTTACTACTCCTTTTTTAATAATCACTCTAAAATAGTGCATAATACGTCCATTTTCTCTACTATATATAGTACCATGAAAGCCTTTAAAATACAAAGAATCCCTAGGATTTCCTAGGGATTCTTCCATTATTCTAGAGCATTTTATGTTATGAAATACTTTAGAAATAATATTTTTAATTTTATCTACTATTCTAACTATCGTTTAGGAGCATCTTCAACGCGAAGCAAGCAGTCGCCAGATTCGATGCGGCTACCTTCACGAACTAGGATTTCTTCTACGATACCATCGATAGGAGCAGTAATTGTAGTTTCCATCTTCATCGCTTCTGTAACGATCAATGGCTCACCTTTAACTACAGATTGACCATTTTTAACGAGAATCTTAACAACGGAACCAGACAATGTAGCACCAATTTCACCAGGGTTAGATTCATCCGCTTTACGACGAACAACGCCAGTAGTCTTAGCATGTTTATCATGAACTTTAATACCACGAGGTTGACCATTGAACTCGAACAATACGATACGGTTACCATCTTCATCTGGTTCAGATAAGCCATTCATTTTGATGATAAGTGTTTTACCTTTTTCGATAGTTACTTGAATTTCTTCGCCCCGTTTCATACCGAAGAAGAATGTTGGAGTATCAAGTACAGATACATCGCCAAAGTCTTTTACAAATTTATTGTAATCTTGGTAAACCTTAGGGTACAAGCAGTATGCACTGATATCTTCATCAGTTGTTTGAGCACCCATTTCACTCAATTCATTGCGAACATGTTCAAAGTCTTTTGGAGGCAATACTGCACCTGGACGAACTGTGATTGGTTTTGCACCTTTCAAGATAATTTTTTGTAACTCTTCAGGGAATCCTTGGTACGGAGTGCCAAGACGACCTTCAAAGAATTCAACTACGGATTGAGGGAAGTCTAATACATCGCCCTTTTCGTAAATATCTTTTTCAGTCAAATTATTTTGTACCATGTACAAGGTCATATCACCTACAACTTTAGAGGATGGCGTTACTTTAATGATATCACCAAACATCATGTTTACTTGGTGGTACATTTTCTTAATATCAGCCCAACGATCACCAAGGCCTACCATCTTAGCTTGTTGTTGCAAGTTGGAATATTGACCACCTGGCATTTCATGTTGATATACTTCAGTGTTAGGATATGCTTCTGCTTTATCTACACCTTTGTAGTAAGGACGAATGCTGCCAAAGTAATGCGACATTTCTTCCATGTAATCAATGTTCATTTCAGGTTGACGGTCATGTCCACTCAATGCATAGTACATGGAGTTCATGCTAGGTTGAGATGTACCATTAGCAAATGCAGAGTATGCTAAGTCGATAACGTCTACACCAGCATCTACAGCGCGACCATAGGAATAGATAGCATTGCCAGAACCTTCATGTGTATGCAAATGAATCGGTACAGTAACAGCATCTTTTAAAGCAGATACAAGATTATAAGCAGCTTGAGGTTTCAATAAACCAGCCATATCTTTGATAGCAATAATATTAGCACCCGCTTTTTCAAGCTCTTTAGCCATATTTACATAGTAGTCTAAATTGTATTTAGGACGGTTGCTATCAAGAATATCCCCTGTATAGCACAATGCTACTTCAGCAATTTTGTTTTGTGCACGAACTTCATCAATAGCTACATGCATATTATCAAGGCTATTTAAGCTATCGAATACACGGAATACATCAATACCATTAGCAGCAGCACGTTGGATAAATTGACGAACTACATTATCTGGATAAGATGTGTAACCTACAGCATTAGCGCCACGAATAAGCATTTGAAGTAATGTATTAGGCACTTCGCGACGGAACATACGTAAGCGTTCCCATGGATCTTCATGTAAGAAACGATAGGATACGTCGAATGTAGCACCGCCCCAACATTCCAAGGAGAATAAGTTAGGAACACCTTTTGCAGCACGACCAGCTACGCGTGCCATATCAATGGTACGTAAACGTGTAGCAAATAAGGATTGGTGAGCATCACGCCATGTTGTATCTGTAAAGAATACTTGTTTTTGATCAGATAACCATTTACTGAAGCCTTCTGGTCCTAATTCATCAAATTTTTGTTTTGTACCAGCTGCTGGAGATACATCTAAATCAGATGGCATTTGAATTGGTTCAAAATCAGGTACCACTTGAGGACCTGCACCAGAGTAACCATTGATTGTTACGTCAGCAATGTAACGTAATAATTTAGTACCACGATCGCGGTCTGGTTTTAATTCAAACAATTCTGGATGGTCTTCAATGAAGTTAACAGTGTAGTTACCGCTTTGGAATTCAGGATTTTCAAGAACGTTAATCAAGAAGTGAATATTAGTTTTAACGCCACGAATACGGAATTCTTTTAAACAACGAAGCATTTTACGAATAGTTTCTTCGTTGTTAGGACCGAATGCAGTCGCTTTTACAAGCAAGGAATCATAGTAAGGTGTTACTACAGCACCTGTGAAAGCATTACCAGAGTCTAAGCGGATACCAAAGCCACCGGAGCTACGATATGCCAAGATTTTACCTGTATCAGGCATGAAGTTATTTTTAGGGTCTTCTGTAGTGATACGACATTGGATTGCAGTACCTTTACAAGGAACTTCATCTTGTGCTGGAATACCTACTTCTGGGCTATGTAAGTCATAACCTTCAGCAATACGGATTTGAGAATGAACGATATCAATATCTGTAATCATTTCTGTTACAGTATGTTCTACTTGGATACGAGGGTTAACTTCGATGAAATAGAAGGAGCCATCAGCAGTTACCAAGAATTCTACAGTACCCGCATTAACGTAGCCAACATTTTTCATGATTTTTACAGCTGCATCACATACGGCTTTACGAGTTTCCAATGGCAATGCAAAAGCTGGAGCCATTTCAACAACCTTTTGGTGACGACGTTGTACAGAGCAATCACGTTCATGTAAATGAACTACATTACCATGTTCATCACCTAAGATTTGTACTTCAATATGTTTAGGTTCAACAATAAGTTTTTCTACATATACATCATCATCGCCAAAGGCAGCTTTCGCTTCAGATTTAGCGCGATCATATGCATCACGAAGATCTTCTTTACGATGAACCTCACGCATACCACGGCCGCCACCGCCATTTACGGCTTTGATCATCAATGGGAAACCATGAGTATTTGCAAATTCTTCTAATTGTTCAAAATCACGCAATGCCCCATCAGAACCTGGAATCATTGGGATATCTGCCAATTTAGCTTGTGCACGAGCATTAACCTTATCGCCGAACATATTTAAATGTTCTACATGAGGTCCGATAAAGATGATACCTTCTTCAGCACAACGACGAGCGAACTCTTCGTTTTCAGACAAGAAACCATAACCTGGGTGGATAGCATCAATATCATGTTCTTTTGCAATACGGATAATATCTTCAATATCAAGATATGCTTCAACTGGTTTTTTACCTTCCCCTACGAGATAGGCTTCGTCAGCTTGGTTACGGTGCAAGGATAATGTATCCTCTTTGGAGTAAATGGCTACAGTTTTAATGCCCATTTCATTACATGCACGGAACACGCGGATTGCGATCTCACCACGGTTGGCAACCAATACGGATTTAATTTTTCTCATGTATTGCCTCCTACTAGCTTCCACTAATGTGAACTATCAGCTTTCAATTTTATTAATATATGAATATTTCCTATACTTATAGTCAAAACAATATATTTGGATAGCTCATCATTTTTTATGATGAGCATTATATTCATAATTACATATAACTATTATACAATATTTTCTACATATTTAAAGGATTATATTAATTACGAAATCATAAAATACATTAGTTGCTGTACATGACAAAAACTCATATGTCTTTTATCGATGCACATCGAACTAATTCTATATTCTACGTTATTAATCACCTAAGAAATGATTCATTAATCGATTGAGTTGTTCTTGATCATTTGCACCCATTAATTCCCGTGCAGAATGCATCGCTAATAATGGTAAGCCCACATCCATTGTTCTAATCGGTAACATAGCAGATGAAATAGACCCAACTGTAGATCCACCAGGTATATCAGAACGATTTACATAAATTTGATACTCTGCACCTGCTTCTTCACAAAGTCCCTTAACTATAGCAATTGCTCTTGCATCACCTGCATAGGATTGGCTACATGCTATTTTAAGAGCCACCCCTTTATTAAGTGTAGGAATATTAGTGATATCATTTTTTTCAGGATAGTTTGGATGTAAACCATGTGCTACATCGGAGGAAATCATAAATCCTTTTGAAATGAAACTATCCATCTCTTGATTAGAATATCCTAATGCATCATATACTCGTTTAATAAGGTTTGGTAAAAGCATACCTGCTCCGCCCTGTTTAGTACGACTCCCTACTTCTTCATTATCAAAGAGAATAGCACAACGTACACCATCAGCATTAGCCTTACGAGCCTGAATAATTCCTGAAAGTACACCAAAGCAAGATGTTAAATTATCTAAACGAGGCGCACTTATAAAATCGCCTTCAGTCCCTAATACACAGCCTTGTTCTGTTGGGTATAATGTCATTTCATAAGATAAAATTTCAGATGGATCACAGTTGACTTCATCAGCCAAGAACGTAGTCCATTCATCGTATTGAATATTAGACTCTGGGAATAGACTTGGATTGTTGCTATCATTTAAAGATGTGCGAGAATTCTCCTTATCCTTACGATCCATCATCAATATAGGAAGCATTTCCTTTTGGCGATTCAATTTAACACCATCATTAACGGAACGGTTCATATGTATAGCTAAGTTTGGAACGATTGCAATAGGACGTTTTGTATCAACCAATACAGAGTCTACATCAAAAGCATTATCACCTTTTAATACGACTGTACCCGCAGCCCCTAAAGGACGATCAAGCCATGTATTTTCAATGAGACCACCGTACATTTCCACATTTAACTTGGTATAACCTTTTACTGATGTAATAGGATTTGGTTTAACCCGAATTGCAGGAAAGTCCGTATGCGCTGAAGCAATACGTAATGTAGGTTCTGGTTTCTTTCCTATATGAAAGGCAAACAAAGTAGTACCAAACACATTAACTACATAAGAACCAGAGTCTAATTGCCACTCATCATCTAAATTAAGTTCTGTAAAACCTGAGTCCAATAACATTTGTAAACTTGTATCTACTGTATGATACGGAGATGTACAAGCACCAATATATTTCAATAACTGTTCATTATCAAATTTCATAGATTCCTCCTATGTAAAATAATGATGCTATTCGTATATTCACAATGAATAGTTCATTTACGTATAATTTTACAACATATACATTAATAATATATTAACTGCTCTTATTTTATCACAAAAAAGCCGCCCCAAGTGGGACGGCTTTCCGTATATTTTGTAACCACACTATAATCAAACTATGACATACATAGTTTTTAATGTATTACAAGTATATAAAATTCTGAGTATCTAGTCTTACCACATACCAATCAATTTCATCCATACGGAACCAAGGCCCATAAAGATAATTAAGTTGATTACGGATGCGAAGAAACCTAATTTCCACCATGTATTTTGAGGAACATAACCAGTATTGAAGATTACAGGAGATGGACCTGCTGCATAGTGAGTCAAAGACATACACAAGTTAGATGTGAATGCAATCATCAACAATGTCAACATTGGTGGTGCACCTGCAGAGATAGCAATTGCAGAAAATGCTACGAACATTGCAGAAATATGTGCAGTTAAAGATGCAAATACATAGTGGGAATATGTATTAATAAGTACAGCTATAACGAAGGCAATAATCCATGATCCTTCTGGAATATAACCGCCTACAAGTACTGTTGCCCATTTGATGAAGCCCAATTTGGACAAGAAACCGGCAAAGCCCATTAATGTACCCATCCAAACTAATGTATCCCAAGCACCTTTTTCACTTTTAACATCGTCCCAAACAAGAACGCTTGTAGCAAGCAAAATGGAAATGCCTAAGAATGCAACAGTTGTAGCATCAATTTTAGTGAACTGAGAAGTAGCCCATAATACTAAAGCTAAAACAAATACGCCTAGCATAACCCATTCTTGGAAGGACATTTTACCAAGGCCTTTTAACTCTTCTTTAATCATTTGTTGTGCTTCGCGAGCATCTGTAATTTCAGGTGGATATACTTTGTAAATAAAGTACGGCATAATGATCAATGCAATAATACCTGGCACGATGGCAGCCATAGCCCAATCACCCCATGTGATACCAATACCAAAAGATTGAAGCGCCAATGCTGCAACCAATGTGTTACCAGCCATGGATGTTTGGAACATAGCAGATGTAATTGTATTAACTTGATAAATAGATTGCATCAAGAAGGAACCAATTTTACGAGGACCATCTTGAGGTTCAGAACCGAACGCTTTTGCCAAGCTTGTAGTAATTGGCATGATAACACCACCTACACGAGCTGTATTAGATGGAGTTGCTGGAGCCAAAATTAAATCAGATAATGCTAATGCATAAGCCAAACGTAAGGAGCTACTACCAAAAGCAGCAATCAAATTATACGCAATACGTTTCCCCAAACCAGTTTTGATAAAGCCACGAGAGAATAAGAACGCACCTACGATTAACCAAATAGCAGAGTTAGCAAAACCAGAGATAGCCTCACCGATTTTCAAAGTACCAGTCAAAGCTGCCACAGTAATTACAACGATAGATACGCCACCAATTGGTAATGGCTGAGTAATAAAGCCTACGATTGTAGCTACAAAGATGGCGAATAAATGCCAAGATTGAGGAGTTAGCCCCTCTGGCGTTGGAATAAACCAAAGGCCTAACCCGAAGGCCGCTGGAATAATCCAGTTTAATAGTTTTTTCATACACATACCTCCTACATAGGAAAAAACAAAAATATATTTACATCCTCTTATCATAATATAATATATTACAACATAAAAAGAAATCAGAAAAAGCTGTGCATCACTAGGTATGCACAGCTTTCATCATCATATAAATCCTACTCTGGTAGAGATACGTTCTCTAAATTTGTTTTTTCGATAGACTCAATATCACCTTGGTCGCATAGATTTGCAATTGTTGGATCAATTGGTAAACGGTTTAACAATAATAGACCGTATTTTTGAAGGATTTCTTCAATGTGGCTTTCACCAAAGATTTGGTAATCCTTACCGTTATCTGGGCAATGGAAGTAAGAGTAGTTTTCCACTACACCAATAATAGGCACTTGCATTAAATCAGCCATTTTTACTGCTTTTTCAACAATCATGGATACCAAGTCTTGAGGAGATGTAACGATGATAATACCATCCAATTTCAAGGATTGGTAAACTGTAATCGCTACGTCACCTGTTCCTGGTGGCATATCAACGAATAAATAATCGATGTCTTTCCAAATTACATCTGTATAAAATTGTTTTACAACATTGCCTAAAATAGGACCACGCCATAAAACTGGATCTGTATCGTTTTCTAAAAGAAGGTTAACAGACATAACGTCAATACCGCCTTTAGATTTTACAGGATACATGCCAATTTCGTCAGCATATGCTTTTTCCTTGATGCCGAACATCTTAGGAATTGAAGGACCTGTAATATCCGCATCGAGGATACCTACTTTGTAACCTTTACGCGCCATAGTAATGGCCATCAAGCTTGTAACGGAGGATTTACCTACGCCACCTTTACCAGATACTACGCCGATTACATGTTTAACAGAACTAAGCTCATGTAATTGAGCTGTAAGATCTTGAGGTTGTTGAGGAGCGCCGCCACCGCAACCAGAGGATTGAGATGGGCATCCGCCACAATCACTGCTGCTACCGCAACCCATAGTAAACACCTACTTTCTTTGAGGAACTACCTCACATCTATATGTAAAACCTTTTGTTTATATGGTAAATACAATGTATCTACTGTTACATTGTATCATGTCATATCAAACTTTATCAATATATTACTCACCACAGAATTCTTTAGTTAAAGCTCCAAGAATTTCCATGCCTTTTGTAATTTCTTCTACTGTTGGTACTGTATAGCTCAAACGGAATGCATGACCTTCTCCTGCTCCATCAGCTGCAAAGGCACCACACTTAATAATCCCTATATTTCTGTCCATACATGCTTCGAAGAATTCATCACAATTTACATCCTCAGGCATCGTCATCCATGCGAACATACCACCAGTAGGCTGTGTTAACTTAACCTTAGAGCTTGCATACTTGTTAAAAGCATTTAACAAGGCATCACATTTTGTTTTATAAACTTTACGTACATTTTCTAAATGTGCGTCGTAATCGATTGTATCGAGCACTTTAGCTGCCACTTTTTGCGTAACTAATGGCATTTGCCCTGCTGTATTATTTTTTAATGCTTGAATAGCTTCAATAACTTTAGCTGGGCCAAATAAGAAACCTACACGCAAACCAGCAGATAATGTCTTTGAATACGAACCTGCATAGAGAACACGATTTTCTGTATCAAAGGATTTAAATGTTGGAATGTACTCGCCAGCAAAGCGAATCTCACCGTATGGATCATCTTCATAGATAAACAAATCATATTTAGACGCAATGGCGTAAATTTCTTTACGGCGTTCCAACGGCATTGTAATACCTGTTGGGTTTTGGAAGTTAGGAATGAGATAAATATATTTACCTTTACCAGATTGAGCCGCTTTTTCTAATTCGCTTGGAATCATGCCGTGCTCATCTGTTTTAATACCTAATGCTTTACCACCCATGTTTCGAACGGAATTAATAGCACTAGTGAAAGTAAACTCATCCATGTACACTTCATCGCCTGGTTCTAATACAGTAATCGGTACAAGACCTAACAATTGACCAGCCCCATTAGAGATAATTAGGCCTTGACCTTCTGGGTTCATCTTATGTGTTTTTACTAAACGTTCCAATGTAAGCTCTGCTAGACGTGCATCACCTTGCATAGGACCATATTGTAAAAGACTCATAGGATTGGAGTGAACCACTTCGTCAAAAGCCTTTTCAATAACTTCTACAGGAATCGCTTCTGGCGCCGGATTACCGATACCAAAGCTGATAAAACCTTCTACGCCTACACCACGTTCAAAAACTTCACGAATAAAATTAGGACCTTTTAGGGTTACCCGTTCAGGAAGAGAAAAGCTCATACTATCGCCTCTTTCATATATACTAAATTGAATAAGATTTAATTAGAGATTGTTAAGCATTAGGATCGTGCTCTTGCTCAGCATTTTTCTTATTGATGTAGTTCTTATATACTTTCCAAAGAATGAAATATACAATACCTGCAACAACTACGATGATTCCTAATCGCCCCATATTCTCTTGGAAATTTACGATATCTGTACCGATAGCTACTTCAAGCGCTGTAGATGGGAATTTACCGATTAAATTCGCTAAGATATAGTCTCTCGGTTTGATTTTACTAATGGCACCAAGTGCTGTGATCACACCAGATGGAAAATATGGTAAGGATCTGGCAAATAACATGACCACAAAACCATTTTTACCGGAAAAATCATCTACTTTCATCAATACTGTACTCTTAGCAATAAGCTTATCTGCTGTATCACGTAAAAAGTAACGCATAATATAAAAGCTAATGACCACGCCAATCGTTTCTGCAAGCCAAGAAATAATTATGCCTGGCCACATGCCGAATACGAGACCGTTTGCGGTAGATATAAAGATAGATGGTAGAAAACCAACAGCATTAACAAAAATATCAAGGAGCATACTGACAACCATGGCCATTGGGCCAAAGCCTTGAATATACTCTGCTATTTCATCCATGGATCCACTTGTAGCTAAATGCCACATGGTAGGATAAAATGTAGGATCTACTATATTGATGGCAATTAATAGAATGACAAAACCAATGCCTGCTATTAACTGTACCCAACCTTCACCAGAAGGCTTTAATTTTTTTGTACTCATATATACCTCGTTTTATAAAAAACTAGTTCCATTATATCACGGATTCTATAGAACTGTTATACGTAAGAACCTAAACATTCTATTTATCTAATTACTACCAGTTAAAAATATTAGGATTATAAGTTATATAGGCTAGTTTTATAGATACTACCAGTTAAAAATAATTACTTTTAACTGGTAGTATCTATAAAATATGTATAATAGCATTAGCATAAAAATTATCGAAAGATGTATAATACTATTATAACGAGAATATTCTTAATGAAAGAAGGTATATTATGGTATCAGCAGGTCAAACAGCTACAGCGACTGTAACAGTTACAGAATCTAATATTGCTAAAACAATGAAATCCGGTTCTTTAGAGGTCTTTGCCACACCAGCTATGTGTGCATTAATGGAAGAAGCAGCACAAGCAGCAGTACAACCATATTTAGAAGATGGCGAAGGCACTGTAGGTATCGCTCTATCCATTACTCATGAGGCCCCTACTCCACTTGGTGCAATAGTAACTGCTAAAGCTACAGTTAGTGCTGTAGAAGGACGTAAAATAACCTTTGATATTGAAGCATCTGACGGCGTTGGTATCATTGGTCGTGGAACTCATGAACGATTTGTTATTAATAACGAAAAATTTATGGCTAAAGTAGTAAGTCGTGCAAAATCTAACTAATAACAAGTTTTACTAATTAGTCTATAACTAATTGTACAATACCCTAATTTTTAATTTAACATAATAAAATAAGACAAAAAATGGCATCTATCCAACGATAGATGCCATTTCTATTTACATGTTAAATTATATAATCTACTAGATTAATCTATTAAAAGATTAGCAAATTTTAACTACCCAGCCTTCAGGAGCTTCAATTTCACCATGTTGAATGCCAAGTAATGTATCATATAATTTTTTAGTGATAGGACCCATATCATCCATACCAGCCGGTACATTAATCGTGCCTTCTGGAGTATCGATTTGACCTACTGGAGAAATAACAGCTGCTGTACCACAAAGACCCATTTCAGCAAAGTCTTTTAATTCATCTTTATGAACAGGGCGATGCTCTACAGTCATACCAAGGTAATGTTCTGCTACATACATCAAAGAACGACGTGTAATGGATGGCAAAATACTATCGGATTTAGGCGTTACTAATTTACCATCTTTAGTGATGAAGATAAAGTTCGCACCACCAGTTTCTTCTACATGTGTACGAGTAGCCGCATCAAGGTACATGTTTTCTGCATAACCTTTGTTATGAGCATCAGTGATAGCATACAAACTCATAGCATAATTCAAACCAGCTTTAATATGACCAGTACCATGAGGAGCTGCACGATCAAAATCAGTGATACGAATTTTGATTGGTTTAGCGCCACCTTTGAAGTAAGGGCCTACTGGTGTAGTAAATACACGGAATTGATATTCATCTGCAGGTTTTACACCGATAACGGAGTTTGTACCCATCATGTATGGACGAATATAAAGGCTTGCACCATGACCATAAGGAGGAACAAAGTCTTTGTTTGCTTTTACAACTTCTTTTACAGCTTCAAGGAAACGACCTTCAGGTAATGTAGGCATTACAAGGCGTTCACAAGATTGATTCAAACGAACTGCATTCAAATCTGGACGGAAGCATACGATGTGACCATCTTTAGTGTAGTATGCTTTCAAACCTTCAAAGACAGTTTGAGCGTATTGGAATACACCAGCACATTCATTAAGAACAACGTTAGCATCAGTAATTAATCCGCCTTCGTCCCATTTACCATCTTTATATGTAGTTAAATAACGGTAGTCGGTTTCTACATAACCAAAACCGAGATTATCCCAATCGATATTCTTGCTCATAACAATAACCTCCATGCTTATTAATATACTTATAATCTTAACACTATGAGCAAGTTATTTCAACATATTCTATAGAGTTTATGATTATTAATCACATAAGAAGTCTGTATCTTTATCGATAATAAACTTAGTTCGATATAAATCATAAGGTACATTTGAACAAGTATGATATGTAACTGATTCGACGCGACCACTACGGACCTCATTATTTGAGCCAAAAGGTACTTTTACAAGATCTCCTTCTCGAACATCATTTCTATCCGTCCGATAGTAAAATTCTTTATCAAACTTAAAAATATAAACAGAACAATAGGTATAGATTTTTTTGTCTGACTCTTTAGTGGATGGTAAAAATTCTTGCAATAATCTATCGTCTATATAAACACTCATAAAACCAATCAAACTTTTATACCACGATGGTATATATCGATCAGTTAAATTTCCTATATAATGAGTATCCTCTTTATGAGTCCATTTAATCCTAACTGTTACAATGCCCCCACGTGCGGGACATTTATCAAACTGATTACTTTCACCAAGAGTAAAGATATCCAAATCATATAATGTATCCCCTATGTGAAAGTTAATATCTTTTTGCAACTGATGAATCATTTTTCCATCTACATACTCACTTTGACTATTACTAGAGTGTTTAAATTGGTGACTCTTACCGTCAATAGAGATAGAAGATGTATTCCAATCAAAGCTTAAACTGTTAACATCCCCATATTCTTCATATATATTTTTACGCACTTCAATATGAATTTGTTGAATCTTGTCTATTTCACGATGGCCATCAAATAAGAGCAATCTATTAGCACCTATTATTTGACGTATCAATATAGACAAAGCCGTCATTTCATTAGCAAAAGAAAACTCATAGATAAACTCTTGATTATCATTGTTCATTAGCTTGACACTAACATTACAATCAGCTTTATCCTCTTGAAAAAATACACAATCAGAAAATCTAGAGCCTATAAGGTTTAAAATATAATTTCTATCAGATTCACTAATTGAGTACTCCTCAGTAGCAACAGAGTCTATCTTCCCCTCATCGGCTTCTATTATATTCTCCCATTTGATACTATATACAACCTTAACGGTATCCTTAATAGAAATATGTTGTATCTCTTCAATATAATAATCTTTACGATTTAACTTCACTTCCTTTGGAACGCCATCTGGTAAATCACCATACCAACTACCTGTACTTATAATGTTACAGGACGCTACGGAACCTATAAATTCATCTGTCATATTTCTATGCATGTACATAGGATATCCCCCTTTTATTACTTTTTTTTAATATAACAAATAGGATGTGACAAAAATGCCTCTATATAATTATTCCGTCAACAATATTCTTTACATACCTATTTATATTATAATTAGCTTAAGATATATATGTCCCATCTCTTAAGGAGGTATCTCTCATGAAAGAATCTACTAACCGTACCCTAATTTCCAATTCGAAAAGTATCATTTGTATTGGTTTAAATTATGCAGATCATATTGCAGAAACTAGTCTTGCTACTCATGATTTTCCAGAAATCTTTATGAAAACTTCTAATGCCCTAGCAGGTAATCACGATACGATTACTATTGAAGACGAATCCTTCCATTATGATTACGAAGGTGAACTGGTACTCATCATCGGAAAATCTGGTAAAAATATTCCTCGAGAAAAAGCTATGGATCATATCTTAGGATATACCGTTGGCAACGACGTATCTGCGCGTACATTACAATTTAGAGGCTCCCAATGGATACTCGGTAAATCGTTAGATAATTTTGCCCCTATTGGCCCTACTATTATTCCTCCACATGCATTTGATTTTGAAAGCGCCACTATTACGACCACTGTAAATGGCGAAGTACGTCAACAAGCCAAACTAGAACAAATGATTTTTAAACCTTATGACATTATTACCTTTTTATCGTCTTATATGACACTCCAGGAAGGTGACATCATATTTACAGGTACACCTAGTGGTGTGGTATTAGGTAAAAATGAAAGCAAATACTCTTGGTTAAAACCAGGGGATACAGTTAGTGTTTCAATAAGCGGTATCGGAACCTTAGAAAACAAATTTATTTAAAATAGATACTTTATTAAAGTTCTGTATTTTGCTCATATTCTAATTATTACCTTATCTATTTACTTTACAATTAAATATAAATAGCCACAAAAAAGAGATTACCTATATATATCTAACTATACATAAGAGTAATCTCTTTTCTTATTTTTACTTTGTTATTAATTTGTTTGTTATTATCTATAGTTTATATTAACTACTACATTATTTATGCTTCGCCTCTAGGTCTAGCATATATTTCTTTCGTTCAATGCCCCCTGCATAGCCTGTCAATTTACCATTACTACCGATAACACGATGACAAGGAATAATGATCGAAATAGGATTATGACCTACAGCACCTCCTACTGCTTGGGCAGACATCGTATCTGTTCCTTGCTGTTTTGCAATCTCTTTACCTATATCTCCATATGTTGTAGTTTCACCATAAGGTATGGTTTGTAATATAGACCATACAGACTTACGGAACTCTGTCCCCTCTAACTGAATCGGTGGTGCAATAAAAGGCTTTTTACCATTAAAGTATTGGTCTAGCCACATAATGGTTACTTCAAATGGACCTGTTAGTTGCTCTATATACTCCGCATCATCATAACTTGGTGCATAATCTTCATCAATAAAAAACAAATCTGTTAAGTATGATAATGTACCAAGCATAATCATAGTTCCTAATGGGCTTTCATAGGTGTATTTATAATTCATAGTACATTATCTCCTTCTTAAACTAACAAATCATTCATAACCTTTTGTATGTCATTATTAAATGATACAGTATTTTTATGAATTTCAAAAGGAGTATATTATTTATCCCAATAATTTGTTGTAGATATCATAATCTATATCCTTAAATACATTAAATACCACTTGTATTTTACTATTTGTTTCTTTTAAATATGTTCGTACCGTATCTATGGCAATCTGTGCTGCTTCTTCATTAGGGAATCTAAATTCACCAGTAGAAATACAACAGAATGCAATGGAGCGTAAGTTATAAGCATTAGCTAACTTTAAACAGGATTGATAGCAAGAAGCTAATTCAATTCTTTCCTTATCTGTCACACCTTCATAAATAATAGGACCTACCGTATGAATTACATGCTTTGCCGGCAAATTATACCCATAGGTCATACGAGCCGCACCCGTTTTTTCAGGCATCTCCATATACTCAGTCATTCTAGCACATTCCATACGAAGCTCTATACCAGCAAAGGTATGGATTTCATTATCGATACACTTGTGATTTGGAGCAAAACATCCGAGCAATTTATTATTGGCTGCATTTACAATGGCATCTACAGATAATCGAGTAATATCTCCTTGCCACAAATAAATCTGAGGCTCTCGCTCTTCCATATCATTAATGGTTACGATTCCCTTTTCATGGGCCAATATATTTAAATATTCAGACTCTATCTTCATCCATTCAAGAGACATACCACCTGCAGGACGAATATTACATAAAGATCTAAAGAGAGTAAATTGCTCTTCTTCGCTCACAGGAATTTCTAAATGTTCGTTATTCCTCTCTTTGTATTCTGCTACTAAGCCTTCAAGTAAATAGCGTAACCGTTCTTGCTGTGTCATATGTAACTCCTTTTAGTATAAACTATACTTTCACTTATTATATAACAAAAAACTGCTAGCACATTTGTATATGCTAGCAGTAACTTTACTGGAATTATATCTTATTTAGTTTTAAGGTCTTACAAATGCTTGCCCCCCATGGTTGACGAGAACATCCCCATCTAAAACCTTTGTGGTAACATTTTGTAGACTACCTTGTATTTGGCTCATCATGAAGCGATAGCCAGGACTATTCAAATGTTTTGTTAAAGCTTCTTGATTACTATAAATTTGAATCACATACCAATGATTTTTTGCATTTCTTTCACGAAGCACATAACCGGCCTTATAACCCGCATCATCCCGTACGGCCCGTTCAATATCGAGTTGGTATTGACGTTGTACTGTGTCGATATCATTACTATTAACAGTAAACTCTGTTAATGTCACTACAGCTTTACCATCATTGACCATAGATAAAGCATCTTTTTTCTCATACAATAGTACAGACTGTACGTCGTACATTTTACGGTTTGTTAATTTAGCACCTACTTCATTAACAAAGGCTTGATAATGATTAGATTTGCGATGTGTTTCAATGGCAGCTAAATCTTTATAAATCTCTACTACATAAGACTCGGATGGATTACCTTTTACATGGGCTACATTCATAGATAATGTATTAGGCTCTTTTTCCATAGATGCTGTTAGATTGGCAACGCTTGCACTATTATATATGCCCTGTAACTCTGTAGGCACTTGATATCGATACATGCCTACACTAGGTGCTGTATCTAACCCTTCATCACGTTCCATAACAAGCGCTGCAAAGGATGTACTAACACCTAATACAGCAATCGCAGAGGTTACAAGAATACGTTTTAATAATTTTCTATTCATACATACTCCAGTTCGACTAAATTACAATGTAATATATTCTACTATTGTACCATGTTCTTCAATTAATTTAACTAAGTCTTTTCCTTGTAGCCATACGGTAGCATCATTTTGATTTGGATGTATACCAATTAGATTATCTTTATAATCCGCATCAATATAATAATGAACCTTATGCTCTTCATCGTGGAGCAAGCAGAATGGAGATACGTGACCTGGTTTAATCTTTAAAATATCCCATAGCTCTTCTTCGGAACCAAAGGAAATCTTTTTAAGCTTATGATCCTTACGGAACTGTTTTAGATCTACACGCTTAGAACCACGAACAGTAATCAAATAATAATGTTCACGTTTATGGTCTCGAATGAATAAATTCTTTGCATCCCACTCAGGATATGGCAACTCTACATTGGGCTTATCATCCATACTAAATAACGGTGCGTGATCCGTAATTTCAAAATCGATATGATGGTCACGTAGGCAATCATATACGCCTTGTTTATCTAACATGTAATACCTCTAATATAATTTGGTGAAAGTAAACATCATAGTGAAAGCAACTATATATGTGTTAATTATACACCAATCTTATTCTGAGACTGTATAGGTTCCATCAAATACAAATAATTCAGGATGTTCATGTACAAATACATCTTCAAAGATGCCTTCATATTCATAGACTACATCGTCTTTTTTATCGAGGAAATCAAATATTTCATCGTCCCAATCTTTTAAAATGGTCCATCGTTCTTCTCTATCAAATGGAACAGAACCGCCAAAGTAATCGATTACTGATTGTAAATTATCTGCTAGTATATCCATCTTGAAGAGGCGTAACCCTGCAAGAGCATCTTCCCATACAATACCTGTAGAGTTATAGAAGAACTGATGATGCCCACCATTATTAACCTCAGCAAAATACCAACATATAGCGTTAAGATATCGCTGCTCAATAGTGAAGCCTTTTGCAGAGTCTAAATAGTCATCATAGGAACCATAAATATTGATAGTCCAATAGGCAGGCTCATTTATAGTCCACATATCATCGGTAGCTAAAATTTCTTCTACAGTAATCGTTCGTTGACGAGGTACTCCTTCTCTTTTCTTCTTTTTTTCTGCTATATACTTGCTATAGTTTAAGCATAAATCAGGATAGTCAACCTCACACGTTTCAAAATCCATTTGTAGACGGCACATGTCCATGACTTCAAAGCAGTATTCTCTTATATCATTCCGACCTTCCTTAGTAGCTAATTGTACACCATTATCTACTAAAGCTAACATCTGTTGCATGTTCTCTGATGTATAAGCCTCACGATTAGAAGAAACCATAGAACCATAGGAGTACGCACAGCGATAATACCATACTGCATCTCTATGTATTTTGTCTATAGCCTTAAATACTTTAATAGCTTCTTCCGGTTTATCGTTATTGTTATACGCTCTACCAAGCTCACCTAATAAAGGCGCAGATAAGTTATCGATGCCAACCCCCGTCAATACATCGATAATAATGTCCTCTTGACCGATATCATTAAGGTCTTTAATCGTTTGTAACTGTTCAGCATCAGATAAAGATAAAAATTGTTCAACACTCATAGACATACAATACACGTCCCCTCATATCATTAATATGTATATGAACTCATCTTATCATAATAATAACAAACAACACAAAACAATAAGTTACAGATTTTAAAATAATAGTTTATAACAAAATAGTCTATAACCAAAACAGCTATTTACTATTTACTAGCTACCAAGCCATACAACAAATACAGGAGTACCTTCATCATTATCGTCGACATCATCGGCGTCGTCAGCGTCGAATTCGTGATCATCATAGGCTAGATTTTCAAAGAATACATGATCACCGAGCTCTTTATTAGCCAATGCGTTATGTATCTTGAAAAGAATCTCTTCAGTAGTAAAATACTGGCCATTATCTGCTTTGAAGCGAGCATAGATTTCTACTTGCCACATGCCGTCTTCTTTATCGTATTCTTCTAATTCATCGTCTTCGTATAAGTACTCATTAGGGTGAAGCTGACTTTTACTTTCAATCCAAGCTTCATAGCTTACAAGAATTTCAGGCTCTACTAATGGCGGTAATGTATCAGGGTTAACATTATGCTCTTCTAGACATTCATAAAACTCCTTATCGAACTCTTCTCTAGTATAGGTAGTTTTATTAAAAACCCAAGGAATGCCCTTAAACTCATGATAGTAACCTTCATATATTTTATTACCATCTTTATCAGTACCGAGATATTCAATCTGCTCAGTATTCTCATCCTTGTTAAACATTTTTTTTATGGCATTAAAAATCATAAGATAATCCTCCTTGTAATCCTTTGAACTAATAGAGGTTAATACATACTCTACTACTTCACATCACTAAACTAATCTATGTATCTAAAGTAGCTCTTTTGCCATTTTTATGACAATATATCAGCCATCAATAGCAAAGTAATTTAAATCTTCAAACTCGTCGTCCCAAAATTCAAAGCAAAATATATGAGTATAATCAAAGGTTTGTTCACAATAGGTTACAGTACCTAGCTCTGGTTCAATCTTAGGGACACCTATCCGTTCTTTCACATCATCTATAGTAATGGATTCATCATACATTTCTTGAATGTCTTCAAGCATGAAAGCTGCAATTTTATCAATATTTTTATGATAATTTTTTGCCAAGACTTTTACAGTATCTAAATAATCACCCGATGGTTTCTCATCCCAACAGAATTCTATACCTTCACAAAGAAGTCTATATTCACAATATTTCTCATCATATATGAGTTCATTTTCTATCATAGGCATCCTCTCTCTCTTTACAATGCTTTGATTTCAAAAATACTAAAATTCTTTCTCAATATTTTACACGAAGGCTATATAAAATAACGTAGCCCAAAGCACAAAAGTATATACTTTCTAAGTATATAGTAAAAGCCCTTCGCATAAGCGAAGGGCTGATCTATTATTTCTCTATTAATTAGCTACCACAGCATATATAGAATACAGGTATACCATCTTCGTTATCTATAAGCCCATAACCTTCACATTCATGGCCTTCGTATTCAATACCTTCAAAGAATACGTGATCACCCAGCTCTTTATTAGCCATTAGATTATGCAATTTAAAGAGCAACTCTTCTCTTGTAAAATATGTACCATTATCCGCTACGAGATGAGCCATGATTTCTACTTGCCACATACCATCTTCTTTATCGTCTTCAAGTAGTTCTTCATCGGATACACGTTCATTATCAAAGAGTTGGTCTACACTTTCAATCCAAGCTTCATAGGTTACTAGAATTTCCGGTTCTTCTAATCTATCGTCGTCTGCTTCATCATCTACATATTTCTCTACTTCTTTATTGTATTCTTTAGAAAACTCTTCTCTGCTATATGTTTGCTTATTAAATACCCAATGTACTACATCATATGTAGGATACTTATCTTCTTCGCATTCATTAATATCTCCAGTAACTTTACCTTCCGTAGTAACTTTATCGTCTATAGTATCTTTGCTATTTTTCTTATCAAAGACATTCTTAATAGTTTCATATACCAAAGGATAATCCACCTTGTACTCTTTTGGCTTAATTTTAAATAGGTGATATTTTACCACTTCACAGCACCAAACAAGCTGTTTATCTAAATGGGCTTCTTTCGTCATTTTTATGCCTGTTTCTATTAATTGTAATGCCTTCTGTACATGTTCAGATTCATAGCTTTTACCATACCCTAGCATCCCATGAGCATAGCCACAACGATAATACCAAGACCAATCGCGATGTGCCTCATCGATACGTTCAAATAAATCAATAGCCTCTGCTGCGCGGCCAGTATTGTTATACATACGTCCTAAGGCGCTTAACAATGTAGGCGACAAATTATCAATGCCTATGTTAGTTAATAACTCCATCGCACGCTTGAAATCGATACCCTCTTGTTCATTAAGGAGCTTAACCTTTTCCACATCACTTAAAGATTGAAACTCTTCATCTGTAATCTCTTCTATACTGAAATATAAGTTCTTAATAAAGTCACCAAAGTTATCTGCTAACAGAGTAATTGAGTAATCACCCTCTTGGTCTACACGAACTACCTTAGGTTCACCGGTTGGACCGCACTCACGATAATCGAGGAAAATCATGTCGTGACCGCCGGAAATTGTATCGGCTACAACGATACCGATAGGGGGATATTTTACTTTTGAAATCCAAAATTCATTACCCATCTCACCTAAAAGAGAGTATTTTTTATCTCTATCGATGCCATATATTCCTGTTATATATACACAATCGTCATCATCGTTAATAAAACAATTCTTATTTACTACACCACCATTATGGTTTTTAAGTAGCTCTATATATGCTGTAGGCAATGTATAACCTAGTTCAGCTTCAGCATTCTTAATATCCTCATCCATAACAGGTTTACCTATATAGGACTCAAATGCATAATCGGTGTCTTTCCAAAATCCAGTCCAATTGAAATCTTTTAGATTACTCATGATACTCTCTCCTAGCCAAATAGATATAATTTAACCACATTTTATGTCATCAATAGAATATTTTTTTATTAAAGCTTTCACCTCTCGCCGTATTAAAATGGTATCTATAATATAGGAAAAAATGATATAAGGAGATACGTTAATAATCCCGACAGGGGCCAATATAAGGGCTGCCCACAATAAATTCAGTGAATACGCATACCACTTAAAATCAATGGTATTTAAAAATGGTATAACATAGTCAATAACTCTTACTTCCCATTGCATTAATGGGTTCAATTCCTCACTTGTGCCTAATAGCCAAGTGAAAGTAAGGGCAAATATCAAACCATATACTATGCCAACAGGAATCAATATCTTCGCTCTCTTTTTTAAAAGATCACGGCAAATCTCATCTTCTTCCTCTGGTGTTACATCGTATACCATATTACATTCTATCTGAATCCGTCTAAATCGATAGCGAATATACTTATACAAACGGTTATTCGGTGTATATAGCATAGTAGTCTCCGCATATAAGTCAAAATAGCTAAATCATTAAGAATATATCATCCATCTACAGCAAAGTAGTGCAAATCTTTAAATTCATCATCCCAAAATGTAAAGGAAAAAATGTGCGTATCATCAAAGATTACATAATTAGTCATTTTCAGAATCCTTTATATAGCTTTCCATCTTCGGTCTTAAATCTAGTACAATTTTCCAACTATCTAATGCTGGCACCTTATGATGAGCAATAAAATCTTCTATAATCTGTAATACCTCTTGATGGCCCAGCTCATTTTTACCGTATATGATGGCGCCTCGATCACCATCATTAGTTACACTAAGCTCTATATGTAATAAATCGGTATCTTGATCACTACAAACCTGTACAAAGTTATATAGTTTATTATCTATGGAGATTGCCTTTGATGGAGAAATAACTACAAAGTCTTGCTCTTGATCCTCAATAGCATACAGATTTTGTTCAACTTCATTCAGTGTAATACCTTCATATTTATAAGTTCCTACATCAATGGACCAATCCGTATATGTTTTCTCAAATGTATCTGTCATATATATTGCCTCTCCTTTACGATATACATTAAAATAAGGTTTCTAATTGACCTGACATATCCGCCATAAATTCATCAAATTTACAAAGTTCTCGTAACTCTTGATGTTCTATATCATAACAAGAAATCTTTTTACTTTTAGGGTCCCATACAATTTGCCACTCATTATACTCGCCTAGTTCTTTAGATAAACGCAATAGATTACGGCGACCTAATTTAAACGGAATCGTATCAATAAGTGGGAAGAACTCTATAGATATAAAATCAGAGTCTGGCAATTCAAAATAGAGAGTATCTCCCTCTAAAAACGATACTAACGCTTTTGGTAGTTTAAATGGCTTTAACTGATCCAATTTATTCTGTATATCATGGAACTCAGCAGGCTCTAAGGATTTAAAATACTCGCCCATTTCTATATCGCCTTTTTCAATAGCAATGCTATAAGGGCGCATACCATCCTTTTCCGTGATAGTCACATCAGCACCATGTTCTACCAAGTATTTGCACATCTGTAAATCCACATAACGAGCTGCTACACACAATGGGGTTGGCTTAAAGGGATATACAGAATCAGGCTTATTGTAATTAATATCTACACCGTTATGAATAAAGAAATCTAGAACCTCATAATTTCTATCTGTAATAATATTTCTGAAAGCTTTACCGCCATATTTCTGCACACTATGACCTAAGTCATGAATGATTTGTAGGTTCTCATATTTCTTGCCATATAAGGCAGCTTGAAAGGCATCTACTTTCACACGGTTCAAGGCGTGAACATTAGCACCATGAGTCACAACATAGTCAATAATCTCTTTATTACCATACCGTACAGCTAATAAGAAACTTGGATTTTCTTCATCATTAAGATCAGCGCCATTCTCCACTAACCATTGAATACTTGGCAAGCAACACATAACAAGAGCTAATTCTAAAGGTGTATGCTCACTATACTCACCAATTTCTATAGGTATATTAATATCCCAACCATTGGCTAATGCATTTTCTAAAGCCCTAATATTTCCTGTTACAATATCTGTTACGATGTGAGGCACAGATTCAAACGTACCTAAGTCTTTTATCTGTATCATGTCTCTCTCCCATGAACTATATTTTTAAAATGATTATCACTAATTACATTATATTACATTTATAAGTATGAGTGTATAGTAAAAGCCCTTCGCTTATTATGCGAAAGGCTTAACTATTATTTGTCTATTTCAAGTCCATTGATAAAAGCAAATTTAATCATATCGGCTCCATAAAACTCGCCTTCATCTAATAAGATACTTTCCTTCGGCAAGTCTTTCAAATGATTATAAAAGCCAATATATTTACTTCTTAACTTATCTTTTTCAATTATCTTATTAAAATACTGCTGAGCCTTAGCTTTCCCACCAAAGTGATAAATATAATACAGTAAGTTATGATCAATTATATCTCCATCTATAAGCTTTTCAATATTACTTTCTGTATCTTCAAAATCATCAAATACCGGGATGATATGTTCCTCAAGTAATTTACTAACTTCATCTACAGTATACTGATAGCTTGCTCCTGCTAATTGCCACCAGTGCCAAGCTTTTCTATTTAATAAGCTTCCAAGCTCTCCGCCATAAACAAATCCATTATGATAATTTGCCTTCTTCATATCTTTTGAATAAATAAAAATATGTGGAACAAATTCTACACTACACGCATAATTATTTCTGTTAGCCTGAAAACAGATTTCAAATGTAAGATCTTTATTTTTAGAGATTTTCTTTAACTTCTGTCCTTTGCCAGTCACCTTAAAATCTGGAAAATGACTCGCTATATCTTGCCACGCTTTTTCACATACTTCTCTAGGCTTCAATGTCATACTAATACTCCTCAAATATCTTATAACTTGTTTATTTTAATTATATTACATCTACTAGTATGAGTGTATAGTAAAAGCCCTTCGCCTATGCGAAGGGCTAATCTATTATTTCTCTTGTACTTGTTTTCCACTCATATGTTCAATGGTAATTTCAAACATTTGTGTTGCTCTCCCATTACGAGCAATTTGTTCATCAGCTAAAGTTTCATCAGGATAATACTTCATAGCAAATTCTTTTAATCGCTCTATAGATTCGGGGCCAGCCTCTAATAAACGACACCGTCCAAACACAACTACACTTTGTACATACGGAGCCCAGGATTCAGATTCTTCAATACGCTTATTACCATATACGGTAAAACATACCTTATCTGAATTCAATACATCTTTTCTCCAAATAAACCGAGAGTTTCATTAAATTTCTAATGAAATTATCTCCATAAATTTTGATTTCTCTTTGCTTAAAAATAAATACCATTATATAATTCCATAAACTCTTTAGCAAACTTTGCGATAAGTTCATGATCAAGTGTAGTAGCTAAGATTTCTTCACTATCATTAGCTGTTGATGTCCAAGATTCGCTGTTACAGAAACGCTATCGCATAAAGCATTCGTAATTAAGGACTTCGGTCTATTCCCTTGTCATTAATACAACCGTCTCCTCAACAAATTCAAGTTAGCAAGTACACATTATATCAATAAGAACTTCACGAATGTCCATTATTGGCTATTTAATTTGGTTGTAAAGCTCAATACCCTGTTCCGCTAAACCAAAAACTAACTCCTTAAAACTTTCTGCAATAATTTCTAAATCATCAACCGATGTCACATATACATCATGTGGCAAAACAACAATTTTGTCTGTTTCCTTTAAAATACAAACTAAACTTCCATCACCTAAACCGCCTATAGGAAAAACAGTATCATTTGATATGTTGCTTTCTTCGTCGTCGCTATAGTTTGCAATAAAAGCAGGGTATACACAACCTAATTCCTCTAAAGTGAAAATCCATGGATCAACAAAATGGCAGCCACCAAATTCCTTGAGTAAATATCGATATTCTGACGGAATTGGTTCGAATTTGTTTTCAAACTCAGATATGTCTTTTTCGGACTCCGGGTGATATTTGTTGTGCGTGTCAGCCATAACGCTATAAGCTTTTCTTAGTAATTTAATCTCTGCTTTTGTTAATTCCATATGCTTTCTCCAATCAATACGATGAATTATCTTTTGTTCACCTTATCCGCCTTTGAAAATCAGCCCAACAAACGGGAATTGGTTATCCTTTTCCGCAAGCTCCTTTTCCAATATTGCCCTCAACATTATGATAAAATATCCGGCACTTTTCCTGCGTAAATGCTTGCACAATTCCATTCAACTACTGAAAATCCATATTCTTTAATAAAATCTTCAAAATTTTTTCCCATTCTTGATACATCTTAAATCCTAAAATAGACATCAAACTTTTTATCATTTTTCTTTGCTTTCCCTCTTTCCATAGAAAAGTGGGGGCGAACAAAGTCCCATTAGGTTTTAACACCCTATATATTTCTTTCATCGCCTCATCCGGTTTAGGCATAATATGAAGTGCATTAGCAATTAACACACAATCAAATTTTTCATGCGAATAGGATAATGCTACTACATCGGCTGTTTCAAATGTAAGATTTTCGTATTCCCCACGCTTTTTAGCTTCCTGAATCATTTGCTCGGAGAAGTCTGTACCGATCCAACTTTTCATATGCTTTAAAAGATTAAACGATAATTGTCCTGAGCCACAAGCAAGTTCAAGTACTTCCATGTCTTTATTCAAATGAGGACGAATGTATTCGCAAACTTTATCATATACTCCTTTGTCTTTTTTCATGAAAGGAGCATATAGCTTAGCAAATTTATCCCAAAATTTTTTATTGCTTTTATCAATCATTTCAACGCTTCTTTAAATATAAAAATAATCCTATCAATCTTTATATTGAGCCTATTTTCTCATTGATACCTTGCAAGAAAGGAATAATAGCTGTTCCTATACCAAGTAGGAATGTCATAAATGCAGAAAGTCATATGCTGTCATTCTTTTCTATTCAATCATTTTGAAGTGTCTCAAGGCATCCATGATAGCTTCTTCTTTTTCAGGTGTACACTGTGGAATAATTTGTTTCTCCTTTTTAGACTTGTTGTAATGTTCTCGTAATTCTATTCCACATTTCCTTTTTATCTGTGCAATATATAATGTCGGAACTTTTAATTCAAATTTATTCCAAACATATTCTTTGATTTGAGCATATGTTGCCTTACTTTCAGCACTGGTCAAATCAAGCTCATCCAGCTCAATTTCAACTTCTATATGCTTATCGACATCGAGTTTGGACAAAAGTGCTACCGTCTCAACATGCGCTGTCATTGGAAACATATCCACTGGTTGTACTTCTTTTAGTTCATAGCCGTAGTGTGTAAGGATTTCAATGTCTCGAGCCATGGTGGCTGGGTTACAGGATACGTAGACAATGCGTTTTGGTTCCATGCCCGCTGCAGAGGTTAATACTTCTTCTTTACAGCCTGCGCGAATTGGATTGAATACGGCAACATCTGATCGAACGCCTGCTTTATAGAGTTTTGGCATTTCTACTTCTGCATCACCGACTACATTATATCATATTACATTTATAGGTATGAGTGTATAGTAAAAGCCCTCCGCATAAGCGAAGGGCTAATCTATTATTTTTCTTGTACTTGCTTTCCACTCATATGCTCAATGGTAATTTCAAACATCTGTGTTGCTCTCCCATTACGAGCAATTTGTTCATTAGCTAACGATTCATCAGGATAATACTTCATAGCAAATTCTTTTAATCGCTCTATAGATTCGGGACCAGCCTCTAATAAACGACACCGCCCAAACACAACTACACTTTGTACATACGGTGCCCAGGATTCAGATTCATCAATACACTCATTACCATATACGGTAAAACATACCTTATCTGAAGTTTTCAATGCATCTACTTTATGACCCGCTTTAGCTCCATGAAAGTAAATTTTCTGCCCTGCACAATCGTAAAAATAATTAATAGGAATAGCATAAGGGTAGCCGTTATCGCCATTCATAGCAATAATTCCACGACGATTAGATTGTAATAAAGCTTCTGCAGCACTATGGTCTATTTCATTTATTTTCTTGCGAACTGGTTTAAACATATATATCTCCTGATTTTAATTACTAATTGTATTTACAAGATACATGAAAGTACCACTATTAGTATCATCAACTTTAGAATACTCTTTCCAGTTTAAAGATTTCCCTCAACTACTATAATAGATGTATGTTGAAGTGCTTCCTTAATCCAATCAATAAATGTCTTTAAAAAATCTTGCTCTACTTTACTATAGTTTATAAGATCAAATTCAATATTATGAATTATTTTAATCCAGGCGTCTTGCTTAATCCAATTATCAAAGCATATATCAAATCTATCTCTTTGAGTATTATCCGATGCATCTATAATAGGATACGCTTTATTAAAATAAGAAACTAAGATATCAAAATCTGGACTATAAACACGTAATGGCTTTCTATAACAGTGCCAGTCTTTCCAACTTGGTTCATGACTAGACACATCAGAAATTTTGAGTGGATTAAAGTCTAAGCGTATATTCTCATATAATGGAGCATTAAGTCTTAGCTCCATATAATCTTGGTTTATATAATCTGATGAATTTAGCCATACCATTATAGTTCGCTCCATAAACTTATAAACAATATATTAAAGTGATGCTTCGCTTCTAGAAAGCAAAGCAACAGCTTCGACATGCGCTGTCATTGGGAACATGTCTACAGGTTGGACTTCTTTAAGTTCATAGCCGTAGTGTGTAAGGATTTCAATGTCTCGAGCCATGGTTGCTGGGTTACAGGATACGTAAACAATGCGTTTTGGTTCCATACCGGCTGCAGAGGTTAGTACCTCTTCTTTACAGCCTGCGCGGATTGGATCGAATACAATAACATCTGGTCGTACGCCAGCTTTGTAGAGTTTTGGCATTTCTACAGCTGCATCAGCGACGATAAATTCTGTATTATCATAACCGTTGCGACGCGCGTTTTCACGAGCATTGATAATAGCAGGTTCTACGATTTCTATGCCTATTACATGTTTTGCCTTATGAGCTAAAAACAATGAAATAGTCCCAGTACCACAGTACGCATCAATAACGGTTTCATCACCTTTTAGGTCCGCATAAGCTAATGCTTGATCGTAAAGTACTGTCGTTTGTTCTGGATTCACTTGGAAGAAGGAATGTGGAGATAATGTAAACTGTAAGTCCTTAATATGATCTGTAATCGTCCCATCACCATAGAGGATATTGTTTTTAGGTCCTAATATGACATTAGTACGCTTACCATTTACGTTATGAACGATAGTTTCTACTTGAGGAATTCTTTCCGTTAGTTTCTCTACCCACTTCTCTTTATGGGGCAATTGTTCGGTTGCCGTTACAAGAATAATCATCCATCCAGATTGTCCAATGCGTCCAATAATATGGCGCAGTACGCCCTTTCCTGTATGTTCGTCATACGGTTCAATGTCAAACTCTTTAGCAATTTGGTAACAAGTTTGAGCGATGATATTATTCCCTTCATCTTGAATAGGACAGTTTGTACCTTGCACAATATCGTGAGAGCCCATTGCATAGAATCCCATTTGAATATCGCCTTTAGTACCGCCTACAGGCATTTGCATTTTATTTCGATATGCCCAAGGTTCTTTGGGGCCTAATGCAGGTTTTACAAGGTCTGGATTTTGATGACCAATGCGTTCTATAACGTCCTTCACCTTTTGTGTTTTTAGTGAAAGCTGTCCTTCATAGGTAATATGTTGTAGTTGGCATCCCCCACAGAAGCCATAGAGATCACAACTAGCATCGATACGATTCGGAGCCATTGTAACAATCTCTAAAAGTCTACCTGTAGCATACGTCTTTTTTACCATGGTGATGACTACTTTTATAGTTTCTCCAGGCAAAGCAAAAGGAACAAAGACAGTAAAATTATCTACACGACCTACCCCTTCACCACTGCTACCAATACCGTGAATGGTTACGAGCACTTCATCACCTAGTTTAACAGGTGCATTGAGTATAGCTTGTTGTTTTTTAGATACTGTACCGCTCACAGTTTGCTGTGAATTTGAGCGATTCGCTCTTCTATGTTGTTTAGATTGTTTTTTACGAGATGTACGACTTGTACCGTTCATTTACGCGTCTCTTTTCTTCCAAATTTTAATCATACCAGTCACAATGAGTACAAAGAATACAGTACCGAATTTCACGAGTAATTCTTCACCTTGAATATATGGCATAAGAAGTGGATCTTCCACAATCATTTCGCCTGCAACCCAGCCAAGTAGTGCACCACCTGCCCAAAGAATAGCAGGAAATTTATTAATAATACGAGCAAATAATGTAGAGCAAAATACGATAATTGGAACAGTAATTAACATACCTGCAATAACAAGCTCTAAATGACCTTTAGCGGCCCCTACTACACCGATGACATTATCAATACTCATCATAGCGTCGGCTACAATAATCGTCCAAATAGCACCCATTAATGAATTCTTAGCTTCAATATGTGCATCTTCATCTCCACCTTTTAATAATTGAATGGCAATCCATACAAGTACAAAGCCACCACCTAAGTGGATAAGAGGAATTAAAGTAAGCGCCTCTACTAAAAGGGTAGCAAATAAAAGGCGCATTACAATAGCCCCTACAGTACCCCAAATTACGGCTTTCTTTTGTAGTTCTGGAGCTAATTTACCAGCTGCCATACCAATTACTACAGCATTATCGCCAGCCAACAAAATATCAATTAAGATAATCTTACCAATGGTCACCCACGTGGCAACTTCTAAAAATTCCATTCTGTACATACCTCAATTCAAACGAGTAATTCAATAACTATCCCTTAACTATACCATAATTTTTCTATTTTCTCACCTAAAAGAGAGCTATTAGTTTACATAAAAAAATCTCTCCTCCTATGATTAGGAGAAGAGATATATTCTATTATTTCTTGAGTTTTTTAGCTACCAAAGATGCTCCTACTACGAGGATTACTGCAGCAATTTTGATGAACAGTGCATATGGTTCAACACTATGAGCAATCAATGTATCCTCTACTGCCATACCAGCACCTACCCAGCCAAGGATACCGCCGCCAACGTATAGGATAATTGGAAATCGTTCGATGACTTTCACAAATAAAGTACTGCCATAAATGATGATTGGTACAGTTATGAGCATACCAATAGCTACCATTGTCATATGACCACCTGCAGCACCAACTACACCGATAACATTATCGATGCCCATAATACCATCTGCAATCACAATAGTAGTAATAGCAGCACGCAAACTATCCTTCGCTTCAATATTATGCTCGCTTTCATCATCGGCAACAAGTTTATAACCGATCCATAAGAGAAGGATACCACCTACTAAACGAAGTGCAGGAATATTGTTCAATGCCTCTACAAATAAGAATGCCATAACAAGGCGTAAAATAATGGCCCCTGCTGTGCCCCAGAAGATAGCTTTCTTCTGCAAATGAGCAGGTAAATTACGAGCCGCCATACCAATCACAATAGCATTATCACCAGCAAGTAAAATATCGATAACGATGATTTGTAACATCGCCAATAAACCTTGAATAGATAAGATGTCCAATGTATCCTCCTTATAATACAACTATAGTATATATATTATAATCGATATAGTTCAGTAGTGTAAAATTCAATTTGTAAAATATATATTCATTTTTAGCATACTCCATTCATATTAATATGAGAAGCATAACACTACAAATAGAAGTTCTACGATATAAAAAATCATTAATTATAGATTCATAATAGACTAATCAATAATATATATTTAATTCCCAATTCTCAAGGCATTTATCTATTAAATTAGGCTACTTTATGATATCGTATAATATATCATTAATAAGGGAGGTAAGTATGTATCAAACATATTCTATATCACAAAAGTTATGGTTGTTTATTAAACTATTTACTCCTATGTGCATAACACAATTTTCTCTTATAGGTGGTACATTTATAGCCATCTTTTTAACGGGACAATATAGTACGATAGATTTAGCAGGGGTTGCTACGGGGTATAATTTATGGCTCCTCTTCTATATCTTTGCACAAGGAACGTTGTTAGGTATCACTCCAATTATTTCTCAGCTATTGGGAGCTAAGAAAACCGATGATATTTCAACAATCTTTTATCAAGGTCTTTATATCGGTACAGGCCTAGCATGTATCATTTTAATAATTGGTCTCTTAGGCTTACGTCCTCTTCTGACAGCATTAAATCTAGAACCTGCTGCAGCTGAGGTATGTATTAGTTACCTGAAAGCTTTTGCTCTTGGTTTGTTCCCTCTACTTTGGGTAAACACCTTGCGTAATACAGTCGATTCCCACGGGTTAACACATTACTCTATGGCTATCGTTTTTACAAGCTTTGTGATTAATGTATTCTTAAACTATGCACTTATCTTTGGCCACTACGGTTTTCCTGAAATCGGTGGTGTTGGTGCTGGTTATGGTATTGCTGGTGCTTGTTGGACCAACTTTATTCTCTTTAGCTTAGTCATTCTCTTCCATCCTAAATTAAAGGGATATAGAATTTATAAGGACTTTAAACGCCCAAGCTTCCACTATATTCGTGAGCAATTACAAGTGGGTATTCCTATTGGTGCTTCCATTTTCTTAGAAGCCAGTATCTTTAGTATCGCTGGCCTCTTGATGGTTCACTTTGGATCTGCCGTAGTAGCAGCCCATCAGTCGGTTATTTCCTTTACTAATGTATTCTACTGCTTACCACTCAGTATTGCTATGGCCTCTACTATTGCTGTTGCTTACGAGCTCGGTGCAGGGCGTAAAAAAGAAGCCATTCAGTATTCTTACATCGCTCGTATAATGGCCATCATCATTGCGTTACTCATTTGTGCCTTTACGTTCACCAATATGGACAATATTGCAGACCTATTCACAAATGATGACGAAGTATATGGTCTTATTTATCAATTCCTTGGATATGGCGTATTCTTTGCCGCTATCGATGCCATCGGTACTCCATTACAAGGCATTCTAAGAGCTTATAAGGATGTAAAAATAGTACTTTACATCTCCCTCGTATCGTATTGGGGGGTATGTTTTCCTACTGCTTATATTCTTGCTAAAAATCCTAATTATGGACCATTTGGCGTATGGATTGGGTTACTCGCTAGCGTACTAGCAGCAAGTGTATTATTTACTTGGCGTACTTGGTACATTCAACGTCAACAAAAATAAATAACATACTTATACAGCAAAAGAGCATCTTAAATAAGATACTCTTTTTTATTTCAACATATCTTGTTTTTCTGCCTTAGACATGCGGAAGAAATTATATAATGCTTCTGCCGTCTTATAGTTCATAGATTCCACCTTTGAAAGCTCATCAATAGATGCTTCTTTCATGGCTTCTAAACTATTAAAGTGAGCCCATAATGCCTTTCGACGTTTAGGGCCGATACCTTCAATATGATCTAGAATAGATTCTAAATTACGTTTCCCACGAAGCTTACGATGGTACGTAATGGCAAAGCGATGGGCTTCATCACGTATTTGTTGAAGCAATTGAAGCTCTGGTGTGTGATGGCTTAAGATGATGCTTTCAGATTGTCCTTCTACAAAGACCTCTTCAATACGCTTAGCTAAAGAGATAACAGGCACATCTGTAACACCTACACCGCGAATCAACGGCAATGCTGCATTGAGCTGACCTTTACCACCATCGATGATGATTAGATCAGGCATAGGCCAATCTGTTTCCTTACCGTACCGTCGTTCCATGATTTCTGCCATAGACTTGAAATCATCAGGTTTACCTTGTGTCGTTTTTAATTTAAATCGGCGATATTCTTTCTTCGCTGGTTTGCCACCTTCAAAGACAACCATAGATGCTACCGTTTCAGCACCTTGGGTATGAGAGATATCGAAACACTCCATACGCTCTGGCAAGCGAGGTAAGTCCAATACTTCCGCTAATTTTTTAACGGCTCCACCAGTCTTATCAATTTGATGTTGCCACTGACGACGGCGCTCTTCAAGGAAGGTTTCCGCATTCTCATGGGCCATCTTGATCATATCCATCTTGTACCCTCGTTGTGGTACAGATACGTCTACATTCTGGCCTTTAAGCTGCGTAAACCATTCACGTAACAAGTCTCTATCAGTACTATCCATAGGGAGTAATAGCTCTTTAGGAATAAAGTTCGTATCCCCATAGTACTGCTTGATAAAGTCCGTCATTATAGTTTCAGCACTATCTCCATCGTGTTGCACAAAGTAGTTTTCGCGACCTAGTAATCGACCACCGCGAATAAATAGTAACTGTACACAGGCCATAGATGTATCTACTGCAAGACCTAACACATCTAGGTCCCCTCGCTGCGTAACCATGCGCTGCTTTTCTTGTATCTTTTCAATACTAGATAACTGATCTCGATACCGTGCGGCATCTTCGAAGCGTAAGTCTTCTGCAGCTAATTCCATCTTTTCTTTGATTTCTTTAAGCAATGGTATAGGCTTACCTTCAAAGAGTTCTACAATTTCATCAATATATTTCCGGTAGTCTGGTACAGAAATCTTATTAAAGCACGGCGCTTCACAGTAATGCATGTGGTACTGTAAACACGGTCTCTCTACCTTCATAGATTTACATGTCCGCAAAGGATAATACTGACGAATCAATTTTAGTACTACATGAACTGATGTTACATCTGTAAAAGGTCCAAAATACTTGGCCCCATCACGTTCAAGACGGCGCGTCATATATACACGTGGGTAGTCCTCTTGTACTGAGATTTTTACGTACGGATACGTTTTATCATCGCGAAGCCTAATATTGTATTTAGGCTCATGCTCCTTAATAAGCGTGTTCTCTAAGATAAGCGCTTCCATTTCCGTCTTTGTTTGAATGATTTCTACATCGACTGCTCGCTTCATCATGGCCGCAACCTTAGGTGCCCGATTGGCATCATTGCGCACATAGGAACGAACACGATTACGCAAATTAATGGCCTTACCAACATAGATGATGCGGTTATATTGATCACGCCATAAATACACGCCCGGTGTAGTCGGCAAATGACTGACCTTCTCTAGTAATTCTTCAGATGGCATATGTCCTCCTTTCTTCGTAGATTTTTAATATTTTATTTCTTATTTTTTGATGCTTTCATAAATTTCTTAGTCTGTTCTAATACAGGACCTAAGAATTTGCCCGTATAGCTTTCTTTTACCTTAACGATTTCCTCTGGTGTACCTGTAGCTACGATAGTGCCACCGCGATTACCACCTTCAGGACCGAGGTCTATAATGTGGTCTGCCATCTTAATGACATCTAAATTATGTTCGATAACCACCACTGTGTCCCCACCATCGACGAGCTTTTGTAGTACATCTAAAAGCTTACGAATATCTTCAGCGTGAAGACCTGTAGTCGGTTCATCAAGAATATACAGTGTTTTACCTGTGCTGCGCCGAGCTAGTTCAGTAGCTAATTTAACGCGTTGAGCTTCACCACCAGATAATGTTGTAGCAGCTTGACCTAAGCGGATATAGCCTAAACCGACCTCTTGTAGTGTAATCATCTTACGATGAATTTTAGGGATGGCACTAAAGAATTCTACTGCATCGTCTACGGTCATATCTAATACATCAGCAATAGATTTGCCTTTGTATTTAACCTCTAAGGTTTCTCGATTATAACGGGCACCCTTACAAACCTCACAAGGCACGTACACATCTGGTAAGAAGTGCATTTCAATTTTAATGATACCATCACCACGACAAGCTTCACAGCGACCACCTTTTACGTTAAAGCTAAAGCGACCTTGTTTATAGCCACGCATCTTTGCTTCCGGTGTTTGACTATAGAGCTCGCGGATCGCATCGAATACACCTGTATAGGTAGCTGGATTAGAGCGCGGTGTACGACCGATAGGACTTTGGTCGATATTGATGATTTTATCGATATGTTCAAGACCACGAATCTCTTTATGAGCCCCTACTTTATGATTAGAACGATATAATTGATTAGCTAAACCTTTATAGAGAATTTCGTTGATTAAGGTAGACTTACCAGAACCGCTGACACCAGTAACAACATTGAATAAGCCAATAGGGAATTTTACATTCACATTTTGTAAATTGTTTTCCTTAGCACCGCGAATTTCAATGCAGTTCTTACCTGGTTTACGACGTTCTTCAGGAAGAGCAATAAACTTGCGGCCGCTCAAGTATTGACCAGTAATAGAGTCTTTTACCTTCATCACTTCCTCTACTGTACCGGCTGCAATAATTTGACCACCATGTTCACCAGCACCAGGCCCGATATCTACAAGATAATCAGCAGCACGCATCGTATCTTCATCATGTTCTACAACGAGCAAGGTATTACCTAAGTCTCGTAAGCCTTTTAAGGTATCGATGAGTCGATCATTATCTCGTTGATGTAGACCTATGGACGGTTCGTCTAGGATGTATAATACACCTACTAAACCAGAGCCAATTTGCGTAGCTAGACGAATACGTTGTGCTTCACCACCAGATAAAGTGCCTGCACTACGGTTCATAGTAAGATAATCAAGGCCTACATTGTTTAGGAACCCAAGACGAGCATTAATTTCTTTTAAAATCTGAGCACCTATTACTTGTTCCCGTTCAGTAAGCTGTAAGGTACCAAAGAAATCGAGTGCTTCTTTAATCGTTAACTGCGTTACCTCATTAATGTTCTTATCCCCTACGGTAATGGCTAATACTTCAGGTTTAAGACGAGCTCCATGGCATGTAGTACAAGGCTTAATGGACATAAATTTTTCAAACTCTTCACGCATAGAATCTGTAGAGGCTTCACTATGACGGCGTTTTACCATCGGTAAAATACCTTCGTACTCAGTAAAGAATTCCTTCACTTCACCGCGCATATTTTCGTACGTGAAAGCCACCTTATCTGTAGTGCCATACATTACTTTTTTCTGTAATGCTTTTGGCAATTCATCATAAGTAGAATCTAAAGAGTATCCATTGGCCTTCAATAGACCTTCTACTTGACGCATAAACCATGCATTAGGATTAGAGCTCAACGCTTGTACACAACCATCGGCAAAGCTAATAGATCCATCTGGAATAACGCGCTCTTCGTCTACTTCCATAGTGGAGCCAATACCCAAACAAGCTGGGCAGGCACCAAATGGGCTGTTAAAGGAGAACATACGTGGTTCAATTTTCGGCAAGGAAATATGACAATCTGGACATGCAAAGTGTTGGCTGTACATGTGTTCAGGTCCATCTACCTCTTGGATAACTACAATGCCTTCTGCCCATTTTGATGCGGTCTCCATAGAGTCTGCTAGGCGAGATTCAATGCCCTCTTTAACCACCAGACGATCTACTACGATATCGATGGAGTGTTTTTTATTTTTCTCTAATACAATATCTTCATCTAATGTACGTACAACGCCATCTACGCGGGCACGAACAAAACCTTCTTTTCGAAGTTGATCAAAGACGGATTTATGCTCCCCTTTTTTCCCTTGAATCATAGGGGCTAATACTAAAATCTTAGTACCTTCTGGGAAGTTCATTACATCGTCTGTCATTTGTTGTATCGTTTGCTGTGTAATAGGCTTACCACATTCAGGACAATGAGCATGGCCTACACGAGCAAATAATAGACGCAAGTAGTCGTAAATCTCCGTTACAGTACCAACTGTAGAACGAGGATTACGGCTTGTAGTCTTTTGATCGATAGAAATAGCTGGAGATAAACCTTCAATATAGTCTACATCGGGTTTATCCATTTGTCCCAAGAATTGACGGGCATAAGCAGATAAAGACTCTACATAGCGTCGTTGTCCTTCTGCATAAATCGTATCGAATGCCAAGGACGATTTACCAGAACCACTGAGGCCGGTTAACACGATAAACTGGTCCCGTGGTAAGGATATATCTATATTTTTAAGGTTATGCTGACGTGCACCTTTTACAATCAATTGGTCTTTCATTATTTTCCCTATATAAAGAGATGATACCAAGCGGCATCATCTCTCCCATAACTAACATGAAATAATATATCTATATTATCGCACATATAGTCTATATAATCTATGTGTTTTATTACAATCTATATAATCTATGCGTTTTCTTACAATCTATTTACTCTTTGGACTAGTTCGCTTTCTACCTTTAGATGATGCCGGTTTTTTTAACTTACTTTCACCTGCGCTATGCATATCAGACCATTGTTGACGTAATACGCCCAATTGGTCACGCAACTTAGCGGCCTTTTCAAATTCAAGCTGCTTTGCAGCGGCCTTCATTTGACGATCTAGTTCTTCAATTTTATTGAATAACTCTTCTGGTGTTATATCGGCCACCTTAGGCGTAGATATATCTTGTGCATATGGTTCATGTCCATGGTCCATTCCCGGTGTAGAGGATTTCTTTTTCCCCTTCTTCGGTGAAAGTCCCTTGCTATCAGTGTCCATATCTTCTTCGATTTTCGTCAATTCAATAAGCTCTTTCACGTCTTTAGAAACAGACTTAGGCGTAATATTATGTTCAATATTATAAGCCTCTTGCACGGCGCGACGGCGATCGGTTTCATCGATAGCGCGCTGCATAGAACCTGTTATGCGGTCTGCATACATGATAACGTGACCATTCACGTTACGAGCGGCACGACCGATAGTTTGAATCATAGCCGTATCAGAACGCAAGAAGCCTTCCTTATCTGCGTCTAATATAGCGACGAGAGAAACCTCTGGCATATCAAGGCCTTCACGAAGCAAGTTGATACCAACTAGTACATCGAATACACCAGCTCGTAAGTCTCGAATAATTTCAGCACGCTCGATGGTAACGATATCCGAGTGGAGGTATCGAACGCGGACGCCCATTTCCTTCAAGAACTCTGTTAAATCCTCTGCCATTTTCTTTGTTAAGGTCGTAACGAGGACACGTTCATTCTTAGCTGCTCGCTTATGAATTTCACCGAGCAGGTCATCCATTTGTCCCTTAATAGGACGAATCTCAATGGATGGATCGAGTAGACCGGTAGGACGAATAATTTGCTCTGCAATATTCGTTTGTACGTCCATTTCGTATGGACCAGGCGTTGCCGATACATAGACGATTTGATTGATGCGCTCCACGAATTCATCGAATTGAAGCGGTCTATTATCAAGTGCTGAAGGTAGGCGGAAGCCATATTCGATAAGTGATTCTTTACGTGCACGGTCACCATTGTACATGGCACGCACTTGAGGTATCGTTACATGTGACTCGTCCACCATGATGAGGAAATCATCTGGGAAATAGTCTATCAATGTATATGGCGCCTCTCCAGCCTTACGTTCAGACATATGGCGGGAATAATTTTCGATGCCTGAGCAATAGCCCATTTCTTGCATCATTTCTATATCGTAACGGGTACGCTGCTCAAGACGTTGAGCCTCCAATAGACGATCAGCAGCTTTCAACTTAGCTAACTGTTCTTCTAACTCAGCCTCAATACGCTCTACAGCAATACGCATCTTATCTTTCGTAGTTACATAGTGAGATGCTGGATAGACTGCAACGTGCTTGCGTTCAGCAATCAATTCACCAGTCAAAGCATCTACCTCAACGAGGCGATCGATTTCATCGCCGAAGAGTTCCACCCGAATGGCTCTTTCACTATAAGCGGCAGGGAAAATCTCGATAGTATCCCCTTGTACACGGAAGGTACCGCGAATAAAATTCATATCATTTCTCGTATATTGAATATCTACGAGTTTAGACAGAATTTCATCACGAGATTTCGTCTGACCTAAGCGCAAAGATAGCACGAGTTCAGAGTAATCCTCAGGGTCACCTAAGCCGTAAATACAGCTAACAGAGGCAACGATGATCACATCGCGACGTTCAAAGAGGCTCATCGTAGCGCTATGTCGCAGTTTATCGATTTCATCATTAATAGACGCATCCTTCTCGATGTACGTATCGCTAGAAGGAATATATGCTTCTGGTTGATAGAAATCGTAGTAAGATACAAAGTATTCTACCGCATTATTAGGGAAGAAGCTTTTAAACTCACTACATAGCTGGGCAGCTAAGGTTTTATTATGGGCAATAATCAGAGTTGGTTTTTGAACGGCCTCGATAACCTTAGCCATTGTAAAGGTTTTACCTGTACCAGTGGCACCGAGCAAAACTTGGGCCCATTCACCGCGTTCAATGCCTTCTGTTAAAGATTGAATGGCAGTTGGTTGGTCCCCTGTAGGCGTAAAGGGCGCCTCCACTTTAAATGGTTGACCCCCTTCATAATTATATGTATTATGTTTCATTACTGTTCATCCTGATGTTTACGGATAGCTTTAAGTTCTTCCTCTGATAGACGGCGCCCTGCATTTTCCGCTTGGTTCAAAGTATCCTCACCCTCTAAGACTTCGGTGAGCATAGCAATAGAAAAGCGATCTAATGTTGGCGTAGTCTTTTGGATTTCATCTGCCATCATCCAATCGGACTCAGAATAGTTATTAATACGTTCAGTAATCTCTTCCCAGTTTGAAAGTAGTAATCTCGTAATAGGACGATATAATTCAATGCCGAAATATTCGATTAAGCTAACAATCTTATTCATATTTTCTAGGCTAACATTACATTCGTTTTTTTTATTTTCAGATTCTACATATTCAAGTAAGAATTCCCGGTTATATTTATTTGTCACCTTGAATCATTCCTTTATTAAATAGTGCATTAGCAAATTCTTTTGCATTAAATGGACGCAAGTCATCCATGCCTTCGCCAACGCCGATCCAGCGAACAGGTACACCTAATTCCTCTTTAATAGAGATAACTACGCCACCTTTTGCTGTACCATCAAGTTTAGTAACAACAATACCATTTACTGGTACGGCTTGACCAAATAATTTAGCTTGGCTTACTGCATTTTGACCTGTAGTGCCATCTAACACGAGCAATGTTTGATGCGGAGCCCCTTCTACGTGGTTATTCGCTACACGGCCCATCTTTTTAAGTTCTTCCATAAGGTTCACTTTTGTGTGTAGACGACCAGCTGTATCAACAATAACAAGGTCTGCATTACGAGCTTTTGCCGCTTCCATTGCATCATATACAACGGCTGCAGGATCAGCGCCTTCTTTATGTTTAACGATAGGCACACCTACGCGATCAGCCCAGATAGATAATTGGTCAGCTGCAGCGGCACGGAATGTATCGCCTGCAGCGATAATAACCTTTTTACCTTCTTTAGTGTAATAGTTAGCTAACTTAGCAATAGTCGTAGTTTTACCAACACCGTTTACACCAACTACAAGAATAACTTCTGGATGATGTAATGTAATTTCATCTTCTTGGTCAACAAGCATTTCTGTAATACGGTCTTCCATAAACGGCATTACATCACCAGTATTGTTGATAATACCTTCTGTAACACCACGACGGATTTCCTTCATCAAATACTCTGTAGTCTTAGGACCAAGATCACTAGTAAGCATAACTGCTTCTAAATCATCAAGAAAATCATCATCAATTTCTGCATAACCAATGATCACTGTTTCTACATTTTTTACAAAGGACTTACGAGTTTTTTCTAAGCCCTCTTTAATTTTATTAAAGAATCCAAATGCCATTATGCTAGATCCTCCTTCACATCTTCAAATGCTACTGTTAATAATCGCGATACGCCTCGTTCAACCATGGTCACCCCTTGTAATACTTCGGCAGCTTCCATCGTCTTTTTACGGTGCGATACTACGATAAATTGTGTTTCTTTATTTACCCGATTTAAGTAAGAACTAAATCTTTCAACATTGGCTTCATCAAGGGCTGCGTCAACTTCGTCAAGCACGCAGAACGGGGCAGGACGATAGTCGAGGAACGAGAACAATAAAGCAATAACCGTAAGGGCACGCTCACCACCGGATAACAAGGTCAATTGTTGACGTTTCTTTCCTGGTGGCTGAATGTAGAAATCGATACCACCAGTTAAGATATTATCTGGATCAGTCAATACAATTTGAGCTGTACCACCGCCAAATAATTGGCTAAATACTTCTTGGAATCTGCGGCCTACCACATCTAATACATCGTATAGCTGTGTACTCATAGCCTTATCCATTTCAGCAATAACCGCTTGCAATTGCTCCTTCGCTGTATCTAAATCCGCTAACTGTGTAGTTAAGAAATCATAACGCTCTTTAGTTTCTTCATATTCTTCAACAGCGTTCGGATTGACGGGGCCAAGCTCGGCAATTTCTGCCATCAAGCGGGCCTGCTCATCCTTCCAATCACTAACTGAGCCTTCAATGCGAAGGGATTGCGCATCTTCCAATGTAAAACCAAGTTCTTGTAACTCTTCTACAAAGCGTTCACAGTCCATGCGATGACGGGTAATTTTACCTTCCATATCAACGAGGCGACCTTGCACCACCTTATAGCGTTGGTTTAAACGGTCTTGCTCGCTAAGAATGGATTCTAATTCCTCACGACCTGTAGATGTTTTATCATAGGCTTCATCGCGAAGTGCACGCAAACGTTCAACTTCGGCTGTAGCTGAAGCCAGTTCACGGTCTGCCAATTCTTTAGCCTTTGGTAGCTCCACTTCACAGCGCTCTGTAGTACTAATTAGCAAATTACGTAACGGTGTTAAGCGCTCTACAATGTTAGCAATGGATTGATTACGTTGTTCTCGCTGAGTTTCACGTTCCTTAATGGTTTGTCGCAATGTATCACAGGTGAGGCGAGCCTCTGTGAAAGCTTCATAAGCCTCTTGCTGTACCTTTTGTAATACAGTTAAACGCTCCATTAAGGCCCCTTGATTGCCATCTACACCGTGGTCTTCTTGCAAAGAAGCAAGAGCCGCTTCTTGGTCTTTCAAGTTAGCCGTTGTACTAGCTAAATCAATATCGATTTGTAATAAACGTTGCTCTTCTTCACGAAGAACACGTTTCTTACGATCAATTTGATTTTGAATATTTTGTACCTTTGTTTCACTAGCCACATATAGTAAGTTCGTATGTTGGTAGCTTTCATCAAGGGCACCTCGTTCTTTTTCGGCTTCTTCAACCCGTTTTTCAAGATTTTCCAAGCTAGCTGTTAAGGAACGAATGCGGTCTTCAATTTGCAGAAGCTCTTGTTCAAGGCTAGCCGCCTCTTCCTTACGGCTCAATACAGAGGTACGCTTACGCTTTGTAGCACCACCAGTTAAAGAGCCACCAGGTTGGAATTGTTCCCCTGTAAGCGTAACGATACGCAATTGTTGATTATATTTTTTTTGCAATCCAATAGCATCATCCATGGAGGATACTACCAAGGTGCGCCCCAATAAGTATTGGAAAATATGAGCGTATGTATTATCAAAGGAAATACAATCAACAGCAGTACCAATTACACAACTTTCATGTAAAGCCGGTGTATCATAGGGTTTTCCTTTTACAGAATCCATCGGCAAGAAGGTTACGCGGCCACCTTGGATAGATTTCAAATAATTGACACCCTCTGCAGCAGCGCGAGAAGTAGTGGTCACAACGTGATTAACACTACCACCTAATGCCGTTTCGATAGCCGTAGTATATTTATCTTCTACCGTAAAGAGATCACCAACAGCACCCGTAATCTGTTCGCGCCAAGATCCTTTACCGTTTAGGATATTCTTAGTACCTTCTAAGTAGCCTTCATGTTGTTCTTCCCATTGGGCTAATAGTTCGATACGACCTTTAACACGTTGCTCTTGGGTACGTAATTTTTGTAATTCTTTGCGTTCTTCACGAGCTTGTAAAGCTGCTTCTTTACCGCCATCAACGAGGGCTTGTCGTTGTGCAGAAATAGCATTAAACTGTTGGCCTAATGTGTCAAATTCACCGTGAGCTGCTTGTAATTCACTATCTACTTGACCTATTTCAGCCTTCAAAATCTCACATTGTTTTGTAGACTCTTCCTTACGAGCTTCTAAGCTACGAATACTAGCCTTTGCTGTTTCAATAGCGCTCACCAGTTCTAATTGATGTTGCTCAAAGGCTTCTCGATTAGACTGCAAGGACTGGAACTTCGCTTGCTCGGTGCTAACATCTTCAACAGCTTTTTTATAATTCGCCTCTAACTCTTCTAGTTTGGATTCTTTCTCTACTAGTTGAGCACTTTCATCTTGAATCAATTGATTTAAAATGCGTAATTGTTGTTCTTCACCTTTTTGAGTCGCCTCTAGCTCACTAATACGCATAGATGTTTCATCTAATTCGCGATGAGCTGTCTTCAACTGCTCGTCTAACAGACGTAAATGACCGGCTAAACGCTCTTCATCACGTTGCTTTTCCGTATATTGAGCTTCCCACAATTTGAGCTGTTCTTGCTCTTTTGTTGATGCGGATTGCAAGGTATGACGGCGAGCTTCCAGTTTAGACAATTCAGTTTGAAGCTCAATCTCTTCATCCTTAAATGCAATATTATCATTTTCAAAACGCGTTAATAAACGATCAGAGGTCTTATAATTGTGAAAGCCTAATGCCCCATCATAGTCGCGCTTTGTACGACTTAAGGTCATATATTTTTTAGTCTTTTCCGCCTTTTCAGACAAAGGTCCTAGTTGCTCTTCGATAGTAGCCATTACGTCGCGTACGCGTTCCATATTTCGGTCTGTGCTAGCAATACGACGCAATGCATCTTCTTTATTGATTTTAAAACGAGAAATACCTGCTACATCTTCAAAGATCAAACGACGCTCTTCAGGCTTTGAATTCAAAATAGCATCAATGCGGTTCTGACCGATAATAGCCATTGAATCTTTCCCAAGGCCTGTATCAGCTAATAAAAGGTGAATATCCTTTAAACGACAAGAGCGTTTATTGATAAGGAACTCACTTTCACCAGTACGATAAATACGGCGTGTAATAGCAACCTCAGCCATATCTACATCTAATTGATGGTCACTATTGTCAAATACAAGTGTAACCTCAGCTGCACTCATTGGTTTACGTTTTTCCGTACCAGAGAAAATAATATCCTCTGCTTTTTGACCACGTAAGTTACGGACATTGGATTCCCCTAAAACCCATTTCATAGCATCCGTAATATTACTTTTACCACTTCCGTTAGGCCCAATAACGGCAGTCATTCCTGGTGAGAATTTTACAACCGTCTTATCTGCAAACGATTTAAAGCCCTTTAATTCCAACCGAAGTAATTGCATGACTGCCTCCTTTCTACTAACAACCCCGAATAATCATATCTTTTATTATAACATATATTGTAGGCCATCAATACAGCAACGAACAGTATTTCTCGTATTATCTTCACACCAATCTATGCTAAATTGAGGATACATTTCTTGAAAATATAAAATATTGCGATTTTTGAGACCTCGCACCTTTGATGTACTGCTTCTAGGATAAGAAATTACAATCCTATGTTTCATCAAAATATCACCACTATCCGAATAAAATCTACATCCTACCTTATGGGTATGGTAACAATCAAAATGAGAAAAATTGTAATCATTTTGCTTTCCTAATAAATTTTCTGAAGAAAAATGATCATCAATACATCTTTCAATGCGTTGTTTATATTGTTCATTTACGACGAGCTCACCCATAGCAGGTTCATAGGGACCTGCTACCAAACTATTGCCTGAATCAAGCTCGTCCGTGCTTTGTAATCCTGTACGTATAACTTCAATATTATGCTGTTTAAACCATTCCTTTAAGAATGCACAATATTTAATAGCTTGCTCAGTACTTAATGGCTCATACTCACCAGATCTATATTGATCTGCTAGTTCCGTATTTTCTATAACAAGAACAGGATAGATTCGTATAAAATCTGGTTTTAATTTAACTACAGCAATAGCGGTTTCTAGAATGGTTTCCCAAGTTTCACCTTTTAATCCTGGTAAAAGCTGAACACCTACAGTCATTCCACGTCGCTTTAATCGTGCAACAGCATCTACTACCTCTTGTGCTGTGTGACCGCGCTTAGCATCAACCAAAATACCATCATTCATAGATTGTACGCCAAGTTCTACTGTTTTTACGCCATAGGATTGTAACAATGAGATAGCCTCATCCCCAACAGCATCAGGCCGTGTAGAGCAACGTATACCATCGATTATGTCCTGTTGTAACATCTCATAAGCTGGCGCTAATAATGTATGTTGCAAATCGCGATGAATGGCTGTAAAAGAGCCTCCATAAAAGGCGACCTCCCAAAACTTATCATTTCGTTTTTTACCCACATAATCTGTAATCGTTTTTTTTATATAATCCGGTGTTAGGTGACTAATACCAGATTGGCCTGTAATACGGGACTGGTTACAAAATGTACATACATAAGGACACCCTACATGAGGTATAAAAAAAGGTATCATACCAAATGGTTTCATAGTCACTCTCCTTTCTTATATAAAATAAACTCAGCCAAAACCTTTTATATTAATATATTAATATCCATGTATTTATTCCTTATGATATGTAATTAATATATTAAGATATAAGGCTTTCGATACAACGATCAAACGATCATAAGATAAATATATTTACTATTCTATATACTATTATACAGAAAAAAGCGCCATTAGGCGCTTTTCTATTTGTCCATTAACTTTTCTAATGTTAATTGAGCCGCATGTTGTTCTGCAATTTTTTTACTTTTACCAGAGCCTGCCTCGTAAGTAACACCATTGATTTCGACCACCATATGGAAGGTCTTAGCATGGTCGGGACCACTTTCACTGAGCAAACGATAGACGATATGTTTATCACCATCTCTTTGTACATATTCTTGTAACAAGGTTTTATAATCCTTGCCCCGTTTACCTTCTAAAGCTTGCTTGATATAAGTAATGAGATGTTTTAAAACGAAGTCCATCGCCGTTTGGTAATCTGTAGAAATATAGATAGCACCAATGAGAGACTCAAAGGTATCAGCTAAAATAGAATTACGATTATTACCACCGGAAGCACGTTCACCATGACCGAGCAATAAATATTGCCCCAATTGTAAAGAACGACTTACAGATGCTAAAGAATCCTCACATACTGTAGCGGCCTTAATTTTCGTCAAATCACCTTCGGCCATGTCTGGATAAGTCTTAAATAGGTATTCCCCAATAATAAGATCCAAAACAGCATCGCCTAAAAACTCTAATCGCTGATTGTGATTAATATGCTTTGATTTATGTTCATTCGCATAAGATGTATGTGTAAAAGCACAATCTAAAATGGATATATCTGACACAGGTATGTCTAAACGAGCAACAAGCCCATGAAGAGATTCTTCACGAGCTTGTGTCATCTTACTCTTATGCGCTTCAACAGCTACCATTAGCCTTCATAACGGCGTACGCAAAGTGTACCGTTATGACCACCAAAACCGAAAGAGTTGGAAAGAGCACATTTAACTTGAAGGTCACGTGCACCTTCGCGAACATAGTCAAGATCCAAACCTTCATCAGGGTTGTCACAGTTGATTGTAGGATGAACTTTGCCAGTTTCGATAGCCATCGCCATAACGATAGTTTCGATAGCACCAGCAGCACCTAACAAATGACCTGTCATGGATTTTGTAGAGTTAACAGCGATGTCTTTAGCATGATCGCCGAATAATTCTTTAATAGCCAATGTTTCATTTTTGTCATTAAGGCCAGTAGATGTACCATGAGCATTGATGTAGTTAACGTCTTTAGGATCGATACCTGCATCTTTAATTGCTAATTCCATACATTTACGAGCTTGTACACCACCTGGAGCTGGTGCAGTAATGTGGTAAGCATCGCCATTAGTACCATAACCTACAACTTCAGCGTAGATATGAGCACCACGAGCTTTTGCGTGTTCTAATTCTTCAAGAACAACGATACCAGAACCTTCACCCATTACGAAACCATCGCGATCGCGGTCAAATGGACGAGATGCTTTTGTTGGTTCGTCATTGCGTGTAGACATAGCTTTCATAGCTGCGAAACCAGCTACAGCTGCAGGAGATACAGCCGCTTCAGTACCACCGGCAAACATGATATCAGCATCACCACGTTGGATGATACGGAAAGCATCGCCAATAGCATTTGTACCAGAAGTACAAGCTGTTACGTCTGTAATAACAGGACCTTTAAGGCCAAGACGGATGGATACACGTGCAGATGTCATATTGGCAATCATCATAGGAACTGCAAATGGACTTACACGGCCAGGACCTTTTTCGAATAATGTTTCATATACTTCATGGATGGAGTCGATACCGCCAATACCAGTACCAACTACAGTACCACAACGATCTAAATCTTGTTTATCTAAATCAAGATCAGCATCTTCACAAGCAAGAACAGCAGCACCGATAGCCAATTCTACAGAACGGTCCATACGACGAGCTTCTTTCTTGTCTACGCCATAGTTTGTAACATCAAAATCTTTTACTTCGCCAGCAATACGCGTTGCATATTCAGATGCATCAAAGCGTGTAATTGGCCCAATACCAGATTGACCTGCCAATAACGCATTGTAAAAGTTCTCTTTACCGATACCTACAGGAGTCACTGCCCCTAAGCCAGTAATTACTACACGTTTTTCCAATTATTCCACCTCTTATAGCTATACAGCCCTTTTAAATTAATCAATCTCTGCTACCTGCTGTTTTAGTTGAGCAAAGATATCTTTAACTGGCATAATCTTATCGACTTTTCTCATATTATTGCCAGAGAACACCAAACCTGTTTCCACATCACCTTGTTGTGCACGAGAAAGAGCACGGATGATACAGAATTTATGGGAACAATGTTTCAAACAGTTATCACACACCGTTGGAGGTGCTACAGTACCGTCTAATACAGATTCAGCAAATTTATTTTTAATTGCTTGTCCAGGCAAACCTACAGGACTTTGAATCAATACAATATCCTCAGGATTAGTAGCCCGTACATACATTTTTTTCAATTCGTCAGATGCATTACATTCATCAGAAGCAGCAAAACGGCTACCCATTTGAACGCCACTAGCACCTAATTTCAACATTTCTACGATGTCACGACCATCAAGAACACCACCAGCACCAATAACTGGAATGTTTTTAACGGCAGCTACAACCTCTGGAACGATTTCTCGAGCGGAACGATCCGTCCCCAAGTGGCCACCAGCTTCGCAGCCTTCTACGATTACTGCTGCTGCACCTAAACCTTCAGAAATGCGAGCTAATTTTGCGGACGAAACAATTGGTACGATTGGCGTACCAGACTCTTTGCCCATTGCGAACATATCTCTTGAAAAACCAGCACCTGCTACTACAAGATCAATGCCCTCTTCGATGGCAGTTTTAACTAAGCCCGCAAATTGTGTTGCGGCTACCATCGCATTTATACCAATAATACCCGTAGGTGATAATTTTCTAGCTAATTGTATTTCGTATCGTAATTCATCAAACGGCAAACCGGATGCTGCAATAAGGCCGATACCACCTTCATTTGCAACGGCTGCCGCCAAGCGAGCTGTAGACAATCTAATCGCCATACCACCTTGAATAATAGGTACTTTGGCCACTAGATTCCCAATGCGAAGTTCAGGGAGCTTCACTATCAAATCCTCCTGTAAATAAAACCGGTTGGGAGGCCACTCGGCCTCCCGTACGGCTGAATTGTCAGCTTTACAGCTTATTTAGCAGAATCAATATATTCTACTGTATCCTTAACGGTTTTGATTTTTTCTGCAACATCGTCAGGGATTTCAACATTGAATTCTTCTTCGAATGCCATGATCAATTCAACGATATCTAAGGAGTCAGCGCCTAAGTCGTCGATGAATGTAGAATCAATGGTAACTTCAGCTTCATCAACGCCTAATTGTTCCACAACGATTGCTTTTACTTTATCGAAAGTGTTCATTGGTGGTTCACCTCCTTTCAAAGTGTATTTATATATAGTCTAATTTTGAAACTACATCACCATACCGCCATCTACATTGATGACTTGGCCTGTAATATAGTTAGCAAAATCGCTAGCAAGGAATGTTGCTACTGTCGCTACTTCTTCAGCATTAGCCATACGGCCCAATGGAATTTCTGCAACCATAGCTTCTTTAACTTTTTCTGGTAATACATCAGTCATATCAGTATTGATAAATCCTGGTGCAATAGCATTAACAGTAATGCCACGACTTGCTAATTCTTTAGCACAGGATTTAGTAAAACCAATTACACCAGCTTTAGATGCTGCATAGTTAGTTTGACCCGCATTACCCATAACGCCTACAACAGATGTCATATTGATAATATGACCAGAACGTTGTTTCATCATGATTTTAGATACTGCTTTAGTTACTAAATATACACCTTTAAGGTTGATATCTATAACAGCATCAAAATCTTCGTCTTTCATACGCATCAATAAACCATCGCGCGTAATTCCCGCATTATTTACGAGAATATCAATGTGACCAAACTCTTTATGAGCTTCTTCCACCATAGCTGCAACTTCATCAGCATTAGCTACATTAGCTTTAATTTTAATGGCTTTACGGCCTAAAGCTTGCACAGCTTCAACAGTTTCTTGAGCTGCACCTTCGCTACCGCTATAGTTAACTACCACATCAGCACCAGATTGTGCTAAATTGATAGCTACAGCGCGACCAATGCCACGGGATGCGCCAGTTACAATGGCTACTTTACCCTCTAAATGCATTTTATCGAACCCCTTTCAAAAATTCAAGCGTTTTCTCTAAGGATGCAATGTCTTCAACATTGGCTAATTCCATATCTTTATTAATCTTTTTAGTAAAGCCAGTAAGTACTTTACCAGGACCTACTTCAACGAATCGAGTTACACCAAAGTTAACCATTTCAGCTACGCAATCTTCCCACAATACAGGATTTGCAGCTTGTGTAACTAAGGATTCTTTAATATCGTTTGCATTAGTCAAAATTTTACCTGTCACATTTGCTACTACAGGAATTTGAGCATCGCTCACTTGGATTTTATCCAACTCTTCTTTTAAACGTAGAGCTGCAGGTTCCATCAAACGGCTGTGGAATGGAGCACTTACAGGAAGCATAACAGCACGTTTTGCACCGGCTTCTTTCATCTTTTCTGCTGCAGTTTCTACCGCTGCTGTTTCACCAGCAATAACAATTTGACCTGGGCAGTTGAAGTTAACTGCTTGCACAGAACCAACAGAATCGTTAACCTCTTTACAAATTTCTACAACTTGTTCACGAGGTAAAGCTAGAATTGCTGCCATAGCACCTTTGCCCAATGGCACAGCTTCTTGCATATATTCACCGCGTTTATGAACAACATACACAGCATCTTTAAAATTCAATACACCTGCTGCTACAAGAGCACTGTATTCACCAAGACTATGACCACCTACGATATCAGGTGTAAAGCCTTGTTCTTTAAGAACTTCATAGCAAGCTACAGATGCAGTTAAGATAGCCGGTTGTGTATTAGCAGTTTTAACAAGTTCAGTATCAGGGCCTTCAAAGCACAATTTGGAAATAGAATAACCAAGCGCTTCGTCAGCTTCTTCAAAACGTTGTTTTACAATAGGATATGCATTGTACAAATCTTGTAACATGCCTACTTTTTGGGAACCTTGACCAGGAAAAACAAATGCCGTTTTCATAAGGGCCTCCTTATTTACCAAGACCTTGAAGTTTTTTAATTACAGTTTCAGTTTCAGCCATGATATCTTTGATAATAGTTGCACATGGTTTAACATCTGTTAACATGCCAGAGATTTGACCAATCATTACAGAGCCTTCTTTTACATCACCTTCAATAGCAGCTTTACGAAGTGTGCCTGCACCTAAGTTTTCTAAATCTTCTTTGGAACCACCGCTAAATTCAAGGGATTTATATTTATGAGCTAATGCATTATCAATGATACGTACAGGGTGACCTGTTGTTAAGCCAGTCATTACTGTAGCACGATCTTTTGCTTTCAATACTGCATTTTTATAGTTTTCATGAGCAATACATTCTTCGGATAATACGAATCGCGTACCCATTTGTACTGCTTGAGCACCTAATGCAAAGGCTGCAGCCATACCACGGCCATCAGCAATACCACCAGCTGCGATAACTGGAACATCTACAGCATCTACTACTTGTGGAATCAATGCCATAGTAGTAATATCGCCTACGTGACCACCAGATTCTGTACCTTCTGCGATAATTGCATCAATACCACCGCGCAACAAGCGTTTTGCAAGTAATACGGAAGCAACTACAGGAATTACTTTAGTACCGATTTCTTTTAAAGCTGGAATATACACGCCAGGATTACCAGCACCTGTTGTAATGACAGGAACGCGTTCTTCCACAACTACTTCCATAACTTCTTTAACAAATGGAGACATGAGCATAATATTACAACCAAATGGTTTGTTTGTGCGCTCTTTTAATTTGTGAATTTCATTACGGAAAATATCAGGAGGCATATGACCAGCCCCAATGATACCAAGACCACCAGCTTCGGAAACAGCTGCCGCTAATTCTGCAGTACCGAGCCAAGCCATACCACCTTGTAAGATTGGGTACTCAATCTGCAATAAATCACAAATGTCAGTCTTAATCATCTTGATGTGTCCTCCTTAATACCATTTCAAGACAAGGCTAGCCCATGTAAGGCCTGCACCAAATCCTGCAAACGCAACATTATCGCCGCGTTTGAAACGCCCTTCACGATTAGCTTCGTCCAAAGCTATCGCTACAGACGCGGCAGATGTATTACCATACTTATGTAAATTAACAAATACTTTTTCCATCGGCATATGTAAGCGTTTTGCAGCCGAATCAATAATACGAATATTTGCTTGATGTGGAATAAAGAAATCCAACTCATTAAGTTCCATTCCAGCTCGTTCTAAAGATTTTAAAACAGTACGCCCCATCGTTTTAACAGCAAATTTATATACTTCAGAACCATCCATATGAATGAATGTTAAACCTTCTTCAATGCGTTGGTCATTGGCAACTACGGCTGTACCACCTGCAGGAATACAAAGAGATGGACCACCAGTACCGTCGGCACCCATATCAACACCTTTAATGCCATAACCTTCAGGGACTTCAGATACTACTGCGGCACCAGCGCCATCACCAAAGAGGATACTTGTACTACGATCGTTCCAATTTACTCGACGGGAAAGAATTTCAGCGCCCACAACGAGCACCTTTTTGTATAAACCGGAGCTAATATAGCTAGCTGCAGTAATCAATCCATATACAAAGCCAGAGCATGCAGCTTGTAAATCATAGGCCGCTGCATTCTTAGCGCCTAAATTTGCTTGTAATACACAAGCGGCTGAAGGAATAATCATATCCGGTGTTAAGGTAGCAAAAATAATCACGTCTATATCTTCGGCACTAACCTTAGCCATTTGCATAGCTTTTTTTGCTGCCTCAGTCGCCATATAGGATGTATTCATACCTTCCGGTGCAATGCGTCGTTCCTCAATACCAGTACGTTCTCTAATCCATTGGTCATTGGTATCAACCATTTTTTCTAGATCAAAGTTTGTTACTACATTGTCAGGAAGGAAGCTCCCAGTACCAATGATTCCAACCGGTTTACTCATCATAGTCATACTTCAAGGCTCCTTCAATATCCATTGTTTCTCTTATGTGTTGAATAATTTTACGTTCTACTAAATCACTAGCAATTTCAATAGCAGTTTTAATCTCTTTAGCTTTGGAGCTACCATGAGCAATCATAAACACTCCATTAACCCCTAAGAGTGGAGCACCACCATTTTCCGTGTGATCTAAGCGTTTTGCCATCTTTTTTAAAGCTGGCTTTACAAGCATAGCACCAATTTTGGCAAAAATACTACCTGCCATAATGCTATCCTTTACTAATTGTGTAAGACCTGTTACCAAGCCTTCTGCGAATTTAAGTACCACATTACCGACAAAACCATCGCAAACAACAACATCTACGACCCCTTTTGGAATATCACGGCCTTCAATATTACCTTTGAAGTTAATAGTTTTCATACGTTCCAAAATTGGATATGTGGCTAGAACGACATCGTTCCCCTTAGTGGCTTCTTCGCCAATATTTAATAACCCTACTGTAGGTTCTTCTTTACCTAATAAAAGTTTTGCATATTCAGAACCCATCAATGCACCTTGTACAAGATGTTTTGGTTTACTATTTGAGTTAGCACCAGAATCTAACATAACAGTAATACCACTAACTGTTGGCATCGGAGTTGCAATAACCGGACGATCAACCCCCTTAATACGACCGAGACCAAACAATGCAGCTGCTACAGCTGCACCTGTGCTACCAGGAGCAATCACGGCATCGCAATCATTATCACGAACTAAAGATGTTGCTACCACAATGGATGCGTCCTTTTTCTTACGCAATGCTTGTCCTGGATGCTCATCCATACCGATAACTTGACTGGCATGGTGTACAGAAATGCGTGGATTCTTAGCTTCATTCCTAGCTTCTAATATATTAAAAATTTGCTGCTCATCGCCGACGAGCACCACTTCAATGTGTTCATTTGCTCGTACGGCTTCAATGGATCCTAGTACAGTCTCCAATGGAGCAAAGTCGCCACCCATGGCGTCTATTGCAATTTTCATAATCTACACCCTATTCTCTACGGATTCCATAATAAATTTTGCGCGAAATACTTCTTTTATTTTATCTCTTATAATGACCCAAATAAAGAACTTATTACCACGGCGACGCACAATTTCTGCTTTTGCCACCAGATTAGTACCAGCTCCAACTGGGTTTTTATATTTTATATTTCCAACCTCCGCAGAACAAACAGTAGTCCCCATGACTACCTTTGCGAGGGAATTTGCTTGAGCATATAAATACTGTGGCTCTACATGTCCAAATCGATCTTCCATGTCAGAAGTAGTACGTAGCATTGATAATGCTTGTTGTCCTTCCGTAACATCGATCAATTCACCAACCACTTCGTACGGTACATGTTCTACCGCTTCTTGTGATTGACATGTAGCCATGACGCGTATGCGTTCACGCAATTCAGGAATGCCCAACTCTAGACGATCCAGACGAATCGTTGGCACACTTACATTAAAGTGTGTAGCCAATTCTTCATCAGTAAGAAATGGCGTAATATTCAGTTTTTCTTGTAACTGCTTTTGGCGCTCTTGCTTCTTTAACCGACTCATGGGACCACCTTTTATGACCTAGTATTAATATTACATCCTAAGTATATACAATAATTCCCTTGTTGGCAAGGCTTTTCATACATATAGTAACAGATTTTGCACATATATACCAAATATAGTTATTATTTTATATTTAAGTATCTTTTTGTTTATAAAAGTATAAAAAATGCCATTATTCTACAGTTTTATATTACTATAAAATAATGGCACTGACTAATGCATATCAAGTATATTAAGTTATATATTACTAAAAGTATACAAAAAAGACGCCTACTACAGTAGGCGTCTTTTTTTAGCTCACATATTAAGCATTAGCTACTACTTGCTCACCTTTATAGTGACCACATGTAGGGCAAACACGATGAGGCATCTTAGGTTCGTGGCATTGTGGGCATGCTACATAACCAGGAGCTTCCAATTTCCAATTAGCACGACGGCGATCGCGACGGCATTTAGACAATCTACGCTTAGGTACTGCCATTATCTGCACCTCCTTAGTACAATCATTAGGACAATCTATCATCTTTCTCATCAAGCAAAGCACGTAACTCTGCAAATCGAGGATCCACCACAAAGGATTCACAAGAACAAGGTGAAACATTTAAATTTGCTCCGCAATGAACGCACAATCCTTTGCAATCATCCTGACATAACACTTGAGAGGGCTCATTGATGATTAATGTATCCCTAATTAGTTCGGTTAAGTCAATTTCCTCTCCATCGAAAGGAATCACATCATCAGTAGCCTCTCTAGAGTCACTAAAGATTTCCTCAAAGGAATCCTTACGATCTTGCTCTGTTGTAGTTAAACAACGAGAACATTCGTAATCGCCTTTAGACTCTATCGAACCTTGAACGATGTAATTTTGACCATCAAACCAAAACTCACCATTAATGGTTATATCATGACGGCTCCAAGGAAAAGCAGTTACGTCACCAAGCTCAGAGGATGGTATCGTATAGCTATAAGGAAATTTCTTTCCTATATGTTCTTTTGCTTGCTCTACTTGCAGTTTCATAATCTTACCTCGACTCATAATATTATAAACATGACATAGTGCTTTGTCAAATAAAAAAGACTATCTTAAGCGGACTCAAGATAGTCTTTTTGGTAAGTCAATTACATTTTTTCGAATTGGTCTTTACCAACACCGCAAATTGGGCAAACATAATCAGCTGGTTGATCTTCGAATTTTACGCCTTCAACAGCTTCATCATAAACCCAACCACATACTACGCATACGTATTTTTCCATGTGTATTTCCTCCTTCACTTGAAAATTATTGTTTAATGTTTATCTTTTATAATTCAGATACTCTATCTGTAATGTAGTATACCAAAGATATCGAAACTTTTCAATACTCATTTTCTTAATTTCTCATTTTTCCTAATATTTAAAAAGCATATATAATATGCGGATTTGTGCTACACATTAATTTGAAATCTATTATCATTTAGACGCTTTTAGACTCAATTCCCCCAAAATTTTCTTCATCACTATTCCTCTATCAATATAAATAATAGAGTTTATTCTACCAACAGTTTTTGTAGTATTAACGAAAATATTTACCTAAGGTGTACATAATTTTTATATTATACTATTATATATAAGAGAATATAGTTATATTATATTTCAAAACAAATAAACTATTAACTTATTATATAAGTATGTACTTATGAACACTTACTTCTCTATGCGATATACGTATAATAAGAATTTTACTATCTTACTATGAACTATTGATTAGAGAAATCATCATTTATTTTGTTATCACAGGAGGATTTATGAGAACAGCTTTAACGGAACTTTTACAAATTGAATACCCTATTATCCAAGGTGCTATGGCTTGGGTATCTGAACACAAATTAGTTGCTGCCGTTGCTAATGCAGGTGCAACAGGTGTTATCGCCCTTGGTGGCCGCGATGCTGAATGGACTCGTAATGAAATTCGTGCATGTAAAGAATTAACAGATAAACCTTTTGGTGTTAACCTTATGTTAATGGCACCTAATAAAGATGAGTTAGTAAATGTTATTATCGAAGAAAAACCTGCATTTGTAACACTCGGTGCTGGTAATCCTGTACCATATATCAAACCGCTCCAAGAAGCTGGTATTAAGGTTATCCCTGTAGTACCTTCCCTTAAATTGGCTAAACGTATCGAAGAAGCAGGTGCTGATGCGATGATCGTAGAAGGTATGGAAGCTGGTGGTCATATTGGCAGCCAAACAACAATGTCCTTAATGGAGAATATTTTGCCAGAAATCTCTATTCCTGTAGTAGTAGCTGGTTCTATTGTAGATGGTCGCGGTCTTGCTGCTGCATTACTAATGGGTGCCGAAGGTGTACAAATGGGCTCTCGCTTCTTGCTAGCGGAAGAATGCCAAGCACATCAAAATATGAAAGAAGCAATTATCAAAGCAACCGATACTGATTCTGTTGTAACTGGTCTTCTCTCTGGCCACGGCGGTGTTCGCAGCTTAAAAAATGAATTTACTACTCGCTATTTAGCAGCAGAAACTGATGGTGTTACTACACCTGAAGAGCGTACAAAAATGTCTCAAGGCACTAATAAACGTGCCGCAATTGATGGCGATGTTGTAAACGGTGCGGTACAAGTTGGTCAAGCCTTGAATCGTCTTGTCGCTATTGAACCAGCTCATACAATTGTTCAAACTGTAATGAACGAAGCAATTATGTCTATTCGTAAGGCTCAACGCCTTATTGAAATTGTTTAATAAATCAGGAGTACTATATGTTACCATTTCATGGAAAATATCCAAAATTAGATCCTAAAAGTTGCGTCATGCCCGGTGCTGAACTTGCTGGTGATGTAGAGCTTAAAGAATATGCATCTATTTGGCAAAACTGTGCACTTCGTGGTGACGTAAATAAAATTGTAGTAGGTCGTTATTCTAATGTACAAGATAACTCTGTTTTGCATGTGGACGACGATAAAGCATGCATCTTAGGCGATTATGTAACAATCGGCCACGGTGCAATTGTTCATGCAAGCACAATCGAAGATAATGTCTTAGTAGGTATGGGAGCTATTGTGTTAAGCGGTTGTCATGTTGGATCTGGCTCCATTATCGCGGCTGGTGCAGTAGTCAAAGAAAATACTGTAATCCCTCCAAACTCCTTAGTAGTTGGTATTCCAGCCCGTGTTGTTCGCACAGACGAAACACAAGTCGAACGCATTCACAATCAAGCTTTAAAATATAAACACTTATGGACAATTGAATACGGTATGCTTCCTGATGCGGGTGGCGAGGAATACGATAAAAACGCTAAAATCGTATAAATGTATATACAAAGTTACACAAATAACAAAAACGGATAGTTGATAAACAACTATCCGCTTTTATTTTTTATTGCAAACAGAACTTAGCTTTCAAAATAACTAAATATAGCCTTATAAGTTAGTAGAATATCCAAAACGATACATTGATAAACACTCTAGTTCGAAAACTATTTACTCGTTTTTAATTTGGCCTGAATAATTTGTTCTACCATAAGTGCTGTGCCCATGGTCAACGCTATAGGGAATAACATCTCTACGGAAAATCTAGTCAACTCAAGCATAAATACGCAAGATGTCATAGGCATCTTCTGTGCTAGTCCTAAAAATGCTACAGCACCGATAAAGGCAGCCATACCTAATGATATAGGAGCTACAGCAATAGACCAAAAAGTACCAAATACTATGGCCAACGTACTTCCCAACATCATAGATGGAGTAATACGCCCACCATAAGCTCCAGCTGCTAATGCGAGTAATACCGCTACCCACTTAGAACCAAATAATCCTAATGCATAAGTCCATGTAATATCATTAGTAAAGGTTAATTCGTTCCCAGCCTTACCATTCCCTAGAATTTCAGGGAAATACATAGCTAACGCACCAATAATTGTAAATGCAACGATAGATATTGGGATCATAACAGGACTGCTACGATGAATAGAAGGTAACTTGCCTTGCGTAATATTAAATAAAACTACACCTAAAGCAACAATAGCGCCCAAGGCGATAGAGAATTCTACATAGTGACTGCCCAAGCTAGGTTGAGCCATTGTATATTGAATGACATCCCCTACACCAGCTTGTCGAGTTACAAAAGTTGCTAATCCACAGCATATAAGTGCAGCACTCATGGCGCGTATATTCCAAGTAAGGAGCAAGGTTTCTAAGGTAAAGATTGCCGCCGATAATGGTGAATTATAAACTGCTGCTAAGCCCGCGCCTGCAGCACAAGCAATCAATAATTGGCGATCTTCTTGTTTTATGTCAAAGTGCTTAACTAAAAAAGTTGTAATCCCCGCACTTGCTTCACGAGGGGCTACTTCTCGCCCTAAAGGTGAACCTATAGCTACCGTAATAATTTGTAAGGTTGCATGTAAAACAGTAGTAATGGGATTCATCTCCATCTTACCGGAAACCGCAGTTTTAATATCTACAACACCTTTACCATATCGGTGAATAAGAAACCAACCCACACCACCTATGAGACCACAAATAATAAGTGGTATCAATCGTTCTACTGGAGATACTCGCGCTACAGCAGCACCAAAACTCATATGATCTGCAGAAGAATAATGATATACAAAATGCTGAATACTATGCATTAAATGTGTATAAGAAGCCCCTACTAATCCCGCTATAAATCCAACAATAATTATGAGACCTATTAAACGTTTATCAAATGCCATACTTACTCCATTGCTAACACAACTTCACCAGTTTCTAATGTTTTCTTAACATCTATAATACGTTGATTAGATGAACCTCTAAATCGTAATGCTGGATCTTTAAGTTCATCTACAAATCGACCATCTACGAGGATATCAATTTCCTGTAATAAAGCACTTCGCAACTCATCCTTTAAAATATCATCTATTTCATACCCTGAATAGGCCCAAATTTTCTTTTCCGGTACAGCCCCTCGTACAGCTCTTACTACAGGTAATAAACCTTGTACATTTTGGAACGGCTCTCCACCCAATAAAGTTAAACCTGAGCAGTTAGGATTCTTAACATAAGAGACAACTAGATCTGTTTCAGCTTGTGTCCATACTTTACCGGCATTAAAATCTTGGTATTCTTCGTTAAAGCAGTTATAACAACAATGCGTACATCCAGTCACAAAGATAGATGTACGAATTCCTTCTCCATTGGCAATATCATATTGTCTTATTTGCCCATATCTCATAATTACCTCCATAGTAGTGCATATCAAATGATCAACACTATATAGATATATTTCAATTTTTCACATGTATAGTAAAAGCTGTGCCCTAGGCACAGCTTTTACCATGTATAGAATTATTATAATAAACAGTGATGCTATCTATTATTAGATATGCATTACACGATCTTTAATTTCTTTCGTACGGCCTTCATTCCAGAAGTTCTCACCCAAATAACCACAAGTACGACGAATAACAGTTAATTTATCACGGTTTGTGTTATGGCAACGAGGACATTCCCACTCATTATTTTCATTGACCTTAATTTCACCATCAAAACCACATTCGTGACAGTAGTCAGACTTGGTATTAAATTCAGCATAAGAAATATGGTCATAAATATATTGAATCATAGTTAAAACGGCTGGAATATTATTAGTCATATTTGGAATTTCTGCATAGGAGATACAGCCGCCTGTAGATTTCTTTTGGAACTCAGATTCAAAGGCAAATTTATCAAATACATTAATCTCTTCGCGAACATTTACGTGATAACTATTAGTGTAATAGCCTTTATCAGTAATATCTTCAATGACACCAAAGCGAGCACGATCTAATGAAGAGAATCGATTTGTTAAGCTTTCAGCAGGAGTACCGTATAAACCAAAGCCAAGATTATGTTTATCATGCCATAGGTTAATAGCATCGTTTAAACGATCCATAATTTTCATTGCAAATACACGGCCTTTTTCACCTGTATTGGATTCGCCTGTAATCAATCGAGTTGCTTCATAAATACCGATATAGCCAAGAGAAATCGTTGCATAACCACCAGTAAGGAAACGACCGATTTTTTCTCCTTTTTTAAGGCGTGCAATGGCACCATGTTGCCAGTGAATTGGAGACACATCGCTCACTACATCTTTTAAAAGATTGTAGCGTAATAACAATGCTTTTTCTGCTAATTCAAGACGTTTATCTAAAATTTCAAAATATTTTTCTTCACTACCACGAGCCAAAATACCAATTTGTGGCAAGTTTAAGCTTACAACACCCATATTAAAGCGACCATCAAATTTATAGTGGCCCTTTTCATCCTTCCAAGGAGATAAGAAAGAGCGGCATCCCATTGGGCTAAATACATTCCCTTCATAGTTTTCCTTCATCTTCTTAGCGGAGATGTAATCTGGGTACATGCGTTTAGCTGTGCATTGTGCAGCGAGCTCAGTCAAGTAATAATACGGACTATCAGGCGTTACATTATGTTCATCAAGAACATAAATCAATTTAGGGAATGCCGGTGTAATATATACATCAGCTTCGTTTTTTACACCTTTAATACGTTGACGCAAAATCTCTTCTGTAATAAGAGCAGCTTCCTTAGCATATTCATAATCAGGTTTAAAATACATGAACAACGTAACAAATGGAGACTGACCATTTGTAGTCATCAATGTATTGATTTGATACTGAATAGTTTGAATACCATCCTTAACCTCTTTACGCGTACGTTTCCATGCGATTTCACGAGCCTTTTCCATATTTGGCTCCATACCGTAAATCTCAACTTGTTCTTCAATAACATTGTTAAGAATCTTTTCGTAAGACTTACGTACAAATGGTGCTAAAATGCGATCAATGCCATTAATACTTTGACCGCCATATTGCCCAGATGCAACTTGAGCAATAATTTGTGTTGTCACTGTACATGCAACCTGGAAAGACTTAGGTGTATCAATCTTCTTACCATTGATAACTGTACCATTTGTAAGCATATCTTCCAAATTGATTAAGCAACAGTTAAACATAGGCTGGATAATGTAATCCATATCATGGAAGTGGATGGCACCACTATCATGAGCCTCTAAAATATCTGTAGGAATTAATTTACGGCGCGCAATATCCTTAGATACTTCACCGGCAATTAAATCACGTTGTGTAGATACAATCGCAGCATCCTTATTAGAGTTTTCGTCAAGAACGCTAACATTACTACGGTCTAATAAACCAATTACATCATCATCTGTAGTATTTTGACGACGTTTAAAAGCTTGAACAGCTTTGTAACCTTCATAGGCACGTGCCGTTGCAGGATTATGATACTCAATCAACTTATAATACACTTGATCTTCAATAGCATAAATTGTCATGTCCTTTTGGAGCTTTGTAGCATATTCTTCAATTTCATCAGCAATACGCTGTGCCAACCCCTCTTCGTACAACCCTGTACTACTATGCTCGGCTTTTTCTATAGCCAAAGCAATTTTGTTTTTGTCGAAAGGTACCTTTGTACCATCCCGTTTAATGACCTGCAACATATTGGCAACCTCCCCATTTTGTTACCGCTGAAATATATGTTATGACAAAGAAAAAAGTATGGTATACCATACTTTTATAAATTTATATGTAAAAATGTAAAGAATTATTAGTAAACTCTCTATTTTTACCGCTAACTCAGTATACTATATATGGTGGTTGTTTTCAAGAACAAATACTATATAAAGTAAAAATAGGTCCTTTTAGCCATGCTAATATAGCATGAATAAAAGAACCTATTTAAATTATAATGTAAACCCAAATAGACGAGTCAAGAAGTTAGATTTTTGACCTACCCAACTAGAAGGAACAGTAGGATAGAATGTGCGATCAGCTAAAAGATCCCGCTCATTGAGATGAATATTTGGCAACAAATCTTTTTTGTATGTACTGTCTAATTTAGAAATAGCTTCTACATACCCTTGATGCGCTTGTACATCACTTTCATTGCAATAACCAGTGCCAAAGAAATGAATTAATCCATTACGATATAATTCGATCGCTCTATGATAATTAGGATTATTATGATTAAAGGATGCCATGTTACATTGAATTAAAATCCCTTTATCTACCCATTCCAATAACTGTTCTGGTTTTGTAAATAATTGGCGATGCGTTTCTACTTCACTAATGATAGGGACAATGTCCATATCTAGTAAGCTTAGCAACCATGCATTAATATGGTGAACCTTACTATTTTCAGGTAATGCTACTAACATAAAATGGCTATTACCCAACAAATACTGATTGCGATGAGCAACGATATATTCAACCATTTCATCACAAAGTAAAACGCGAGCACCACTGTGAATAGTAACATCCACTTGTTGCTCCCCTACTGCAAGTTTTACATCATTCAATGTTGTTTCCATTTCATCCCAAGTATTCATATCCATAGATACTATTACATCAGGTGTACTGAAAATATCTGTGATTCCTTGTTCAGCCAAGGATTTTATCATTTTTACTGATTCTGCCATTGTTTGTGGCCCTTGAGGCCCTAACACAGCTGGCAAAATGCAACCATGTAAGTCAACCACGCGATTCATATTCTTTCCCTTCTACTTACGATAACCCCTTACAGATATCGTTCTCTTTATAAATTTCATGTTGTTCTCATTTATTTTTCATTTTCTATTCATGATTATATCAAGGGAAAAGTGGCTTGTATAGTGATTTTTATATAAAAATAGATAAATTATAATGTATTTATTTAATATATTGTTTATATTTTCATGTTAACTTCATTAAAAATACCTCATAATCGCTAAGATTATGAGGTATTTTTCACTCATCTGTATATTATTAACAATTTAATTTTTAAATGTACTTATCTTATACTTGATGTAATAAGCTAGCTTTACTATTAGAATACCAATAATAACACCGACTGTATCAATTAAAACATCAGAAATCTGAGAGCTACGACCTGGTGAAAACAATTGTATAAATTCATCAAGACTAGCTATCAACATTCCTAAACCTATAGTCTTAATTACGGTACCATATGTAATATATCGACGTAGAATCGTATATAAAACACCACCAAGGATTGTAAATTCTGTGAGATGCGCTAACTTTCGAACAATCCTATTTAAGGTCCATATATTTCCATGAAAGCCTAACTTATTTACTATATGGGCAAAGGTCTCTGCAAAAAGTAAACTAAATCCATCTGATGAACCTCCATTCTGCATCGAATTATCCCATATAAAAAATACTATTAGCCCTAACAGGATATATAGTATCCAACGTTTCATACTACTCTCCTAAACGCCATAATACATATACTTATATTAATCGCGGTCAAAAATGTCTCTTGTGTAAACTTTATCCTTCACATCTTCTAAACTCTTATCCCAACGGTTAGCTACTATGACATCACTAACACGTTTAAAGTCTTCAAAGTTACGAATCACAGGGGAATTAAAGAAGTCTTCTGCATCAAGAGTCGGTTCATAAACAACTACTGCAATCCCCTTAGCTTTGATTCGTTTCATTACACCTTGTATTGCAGATGCTCTAAAGTTATCAGAGTTCATTTTCATAGTCAAGCGATAGATGCCAACAATTTTTGGATTCTTTCCTATAATAACATCTGCTATGTGATCCTTGCGAGTTCTATTAGCATCAACAATAGCAGAAATCAAATTTTGTGGAACATCATTATAGTTAGCTAATAATTGCTTAGTATCTTTTGGCAAGCAATAACCGCCATAACCAAAGGATGGATTATTATAGAAGTCGCCTATACGAGGATCTAAACAAACACCATTAATAATCTGACTTGTACTAAGACCACGAACTTCGGCATAAGAATCTAACTCATTAAAGTAAGCAACGCGCAATGCTAAATAAGTATTAGCAAATAATTTAATAGCTTCAGCTTCCGTAGAATCCGTATACAATTGAGGCACATTTTCTTTGATGGCACCATCAGCTAATAGTTGACCAAAGCAACGAGCTCTTTTAGAGTCTTCTCCTACCACAATTCGGGAAGGATGTAAATTATCATATAAAGCTTTACCTTCACGTAAGAACTCTGGAGAGAAAATTAAGTTCTCCGTGTCGAATTCTTTACGCATTTGAGCTGTATACCCAACTGGTACTGTTGACTTGATAACCATAACAGCATCTGGATTGATCTCTAATACTGTTTTGATAACTTGCTCTACAGAAGATGTGTCAAAGAAGTTCTTTTGAGGATCATAATTAGTAGGAGTTGAAATAATAACATAGTCAGCACCTGTAAAAGCCTCTACAGGATCCAAGGTAGCTTTAAAGTTTAATTTTTTAGTAGCCAAATACTCTTGCAATTCTGCATCTACAATAGGTGACTCTTTGCGATTTAACATTTCTACCTTTTCAGGAATAATATCGAGGGCTACTACTTCATTATGTTGTGCTAATAAAACACCATTTGAAAGGCCTACATAGCCAGTCCCAGCAATTGCAATCTTCATTTATTTGCCCTCCGTCATATAAAACTCTTTATACCATATAGCAAATTTCCGTAACCCTTCCCGTAAAGATGTATTCGGTTTGAATCCAAAATCTTCTTCTAGAGCACTTGTATCTGCATAAGTTACAGGTACATCACCGGGTTGCATTGCCACTAATTCTTTATGGTTTTCAAAATTATAATCTTCTGGTAATACACCAGCAGAAACTAATTCCTCTGAAAGAATACGTACAAAATCGAGAAGATTTTCAGGATGACTATTACCAATGTTATAAATAGCATATGGTGGTACTGGCAATCCATCAGCTCCGTTACGACGCTCTGGTGCTGCACACATAACCTTAGATACGCCTTCTACAATATCATCGATATAGGTAAAGTCACGTTTACAATTACCATAGTTAAAGATTTTTATGGTACCGCCACTACGCAATGTATTAGTAAAACCAAAGTATGCCATATCAGGACGCCCTGCAGGACCATATACAGTGAAGAAACGAAGTCCTGTACTAGGAATGTTATATAACTTGGCATACGAATAAGCTAATAATTCATTTGATTTTTTTGTAGCCGCATAAAGAGATACGGGATTATCTACTTTATGATCTGTAGAGTATGGAATTTGTTTATTCGCTCCATATACAGAAGACGACGATGCATAAACTAAATGCTCTACTCCACTTTCACCGTTATCATAAGAATGACGACAAGCCTCTAATATATTGTAAAAACCAATAATATTAGACTCAATATAAGCATCAGGATTTGTAATAGAATAACGCACACCAGCCTGTGCTGCTAAATTAACAACAACACGTGGTTTATAGGTAGAGAAAATTTCTTCAATAAAGGCCTTATCTGCAATATTCCCTTTTTTAAATATCCACGTATTTTTATTATCTTTGCTCATCTCATCAATTTGTTGCAATCGATAATCTTTTAAGGCCACGTCATAGTAATCATTAACAGAATCTATGCCGATAATTTGAGTTCCTTCTGCTTCAGATAACAGGGACATAACAAGATTAGCCCCTACAAATCCAGCGGCTCCCGTTACTAGGATCACCGTGTTGTTTAAGTCTACATTTTTTGAAAGCATATGTACTCCTTTCATAGTTCTGTTAATTATGAGCGTCTTACTTTACTTAATAATTTATCAATGCCAGAAGTGATAATAGTGCGCTCAGATGGTATGAGATATAAGATAACCACATACAATACAACGCATAAAATCATACAAGCTATAGTCCACCATACTGCATCATATAAATGTAAAATACTATATGCAAAAGCACCAACAATAGATGCGGTAATTAAATATACACCTATATTAGTAATCACCCGAAGGGCACTCATATGTATAAATAATGCTAAGAAAATCATGGCAACCATTAACATTTCCATGCGTACTATTGAACGAGCATAAACAAATGTACTAAAGTCATACTGAATACAAATATAAATTACCGGTATTAATACAACTAAATGTAATATTTGAGTCCAGAATGATAAATTAGGAACTCCTTTTGCACGGAATACTTCAGAAATCAAATTTGCTGTTACTGTCATAATAGCGGAACTCAAAGCCCAGGATCCCAATACAATACCTGCTAACTTCCATTGTGGTCCCAATAAAAGATTAACAACAAAGTCTTGGAATACAAACAAGCCTATCCCTATAGGTACTAAAAAAAGAGCCATATAGCGTTGGAAGGTAAAGAATGTATTTGAAAATGCCTGTTCATCCTGTTGAACTCGACTTAATGCGGCAAATAATACAGGCGCTAAAGATGAAGTAGCCATGGCCATAACAGTTGTAACAATAGCCATAGGCATTTTGTATATCCCTAAATAATAGGCATCCAAAAAGCGACTAATAATGAAGGTATCCACCCATGCAGTAAGCCAAATAGAAAATGCTTCAGCCAATGACCATGCACTATAACTGAACATGTTCATAAAGACTCGAGAACTAAAGAACAGATGGATTTGATTTTTCCTACTCTTCAATAAGGCCAAAGCCGTAAATAGCTGAGCCCCTAACATACCAGCGATTAAAGACCAATAGTCATATCCCATGAGCGCCATAGGTATGGATATCAATATAGGAGTCAGAATTGTGATGAGCCGAATGTTAAGAAGAAACTTAAAGTTAAAGTCCCGTCTATACAAGGCCATTTGTACACTACTAAAAGCAGAGAGCGGAATCATGGCCCCCATTATGGCCAACGGTATGCCTAAGCCATCATTTCCAACTAATACGGCCAATTCATCACGACCGACTATAATAGCCCCCCACAAGAGTAAAGAAAGAACTAAGTTAGCAATAAAAGCTACATCTGTAGCCTCCTGTTTTTCTTTATCACTTTGAAACTCATGCTGTACAAGAAATTTTTGAAATCCCGCATCAGCTAGCATTTCTGCAAAGGATATAACCATCATAATTGTTGCCAATATCCCAAATGCCGTAGGTGCTAGCATATGGGCCAATATTATATTTGTTAGTGGTGTAATAAGCTTTGCTAAAACCTCTGTTATGACAGACCATTTAGCAGCAGCTACTATTTTTGTATCCATTATTTTTTATTGATATTCTTAATGCCCCGCAAGAATAATTCATGGTGAGCTTCACATTCCAAGTAATTTTGAATTGCTAAATAACTTGTTTTTCCTAAAATAAGTTGCATTAATTTTCGTCCAAATAATCCATTTATTGCGCGGATAATAAAAGATCTACCTAAAAATTCACGCAAATATCGCTTTACATGAGTATCAGCAAAATCCTTATATGCTTGAGCTACAAAATGAGCATCTCTAATGTTTTCACTTCGCTTTTTATATTCCGTCAATGTTTCAATGGCTTCTGATTCAGTAGCCAAACGGGTGCCCCTTTCGCTACCACGAATTGGCACTTCAGATACAACAAAGGTATCCATTGTAGCCTCCACACTGATTAATAAGGAATCTTTTACAAACTCCTTATGATGTATATAGGATTCGGAGTTAAAGATAAAGTTACCTTGGCCATAAATAATAGTCCCCTTACCATAGTCCTCACGAGAACCTATACAATGACTATGTTGGCAAATTACAAGGTCTGCTCCTTTATCAACAAATTTACGGCAATATCGCTGTAACATTGGCGATGGATAGCGATAAAACTCTTTCCCACCATGATATAGAACGATAACATAATCACATGTTTTCTTTAAAGCTTCTACATCATCAAAGCTCTCTAATACATCAAATGGATTAGCCCCCATTGTATGACAAGAAGCAACGGTAAACTCATGTTCTGCACATAGGTAAAATCCTATACGTATACCTTCTTTTTCAAAGATAAATGGCTTTTTAGCTGCTTTTACATTAGCACCAGCACCTGCATTTTTAATATCATGCTTTTTTAATAACTCTAGTGTAGTAGTTAATCCTTCTACACCATGATCTAAGGAGTGATTATTAGCCAATGTTAAAAATATAGGCTCTAAAGCCTTATAACCATAGATTGTTTTTGTAGGAGACTTTAAATTATTACCAAATTTATTAATCGGAGTAGATGCATCTGTTAAAGGCACCTCTAAATTAAATACATTTAAATCAGATTCCTTTAGAATTCCCAGTAACTCCTTACCAACCAAAGCCTCTCCATTACCAGATTCAAATAATTCTCTATTTATATCCGTTGGGACAAAATCAGCCCCGATGTACAGTTTCAAGGTGTAACCACTCTCCCAATTCATAATCTTTTGACATAGGACGAAACTTTTCAAATCCAGCACCAGGGAAAAATGTTAACTCTCCAATAAATAGGCGTCCTTTTATTTCGTAAAAATCAACACGTAAGAACGGACAATCCTTACTTAGCTCAGCTGTGAGACGTTTCATCTCCTCATAAGTAGCTGGCTTCGGAAACTCCGTAGGTAATGGCGGATAATGACCAAAATGAATCTCCATGGGCTTCCAATTGATATCATAGAAATTCATACGCGTTCCAGTCTTTGAAAAGCGATCCGAGCATACCACAGTTAGCTTTGGTTCTCCATGGAAGGAATACATCTTATAGTCCAATAAATCATCCTTGCCCAATTCAGAAATATATTCTTCCGCTATAATGCGACGCGGTACATTTTGATAAGCCCATTCTCTGGCTATTTTAGAGTAATCACGTTTTAAAGATGCACTTAGCTTCGCTTTAGCTGCTTCGAAGTCAAGAGATGATTTGTCTTTACAAATTACGATGCCTCCACTATCATGAGTTGACTTTAACACAAATTGATTTGGCAATGCATCGAAATCGATATCCTCTACTGAATCCCATACGGCAAGTGTAGGAATAATATATTGACTTCCCACACGTTCCGCAATAAAGTTCTTAGCTTCATGTTTATCAACCATGACAGTTTGAATAGGATTCCGGTAATTGACTTTTAGCCATTGTAATTTTTCACTGAAGGTTTTAGGATTCTCTAAATCTAAAGGGTACCCCATATATTTAGGGAATACCTTCTTTAAAAACTCTTCATCAGATAAAGAATCATAATAACCTAATTTGATTAATACTCTTGTGCGATAGTAAGGTTTTGTTAAAAAGGACATGCCAACTTTACATAACTTGCTGAGCTTCATTTTTACGTCCTTTCCGGAGCAATTGCACCTCTAAATAAAACATCATCATATAAAAATATGTACTCTTACTTTCATAAGACACCATCCCCATATCCATGACGATTTGAGAAAGGAATAAAATGAGCACCATTACGTATTCATTGCTATGAAAGTTTCGATAACGAATTAAGTTATAAGCTATATACACATACATTGAGTAATACGCCAATAAGCCGATTATCCCTGTACCCGCTAATAGTTCAATATAATTATTATGTAAATAATAATTCTCTTTACCATATAAAAAATAGGTAAGTACAGATGGATTATTTACCCCCACCCCAGTGATGGGCGATTGATAAAATAAATCCCAACCTATATCAACCAAGGCTAAACGAATGATGGTAGATGAATCACCACCAGTACCGGTGAAAGCATCCACCATACTCGACATACGATCCAGAACCTCTGAAAACATAGGTAATTGTAGGACTGCAATACCAATGATAGTAAGAGCTAACAATGACCCAATGATCTTAGCAATAGAATTTACTACATTGGCACTACGTAAACTTTTAAATACAAATAGTAATACTGTACCAACAACAACAAATACTAAAGCTTTACGACTACCAGTAGCAGCTAGAATCCCCAATGTAGGTAAAGCTATAATATTCCACCAACGAGGTCGATCGTATAACATGTAATACAATGTCATAACGATAGCATTGGCACCTAATAAACCTACAGTATTCGCATTTAATGCATCATTTGCAATTCGTGCAGAAGATGATAAAACCGTAATAAAGTAATCTAAACCATAGAAATATACCGTGTAAAAACAAACTATATAACCGGTCCACATACCAATTTTTAATAATGTGTCCACCGATGTTTTATCTTGATAACACATGTATAAAATGATAAGCATAAAGAATATCTTGACGATATCAAAACTTCGACTGAGTGCTACAGATGGCTCAATAGCATTAATAGTACTCAGATAACAGGCTCCAATAAAGAGCAGCATATAACCATGCATCCAAGTAAACCTAAATTTTATAACTCCCTGCTCTCGTATGAGATAAAAAATAATAAGTCCAAATAGGCATACAAATAATACATAGGCACCATAATTCGCATCGCCAAGGGCAAAGGAAATAGTCAACGACAACACTAAAAAAATTAGAGTTATGAACCATATCATGCGGTCAGCAATAGCCGTTATATTTAACTTCAATGGTTCTCCTCCTTACAACTCATAAAACCTCTAACCAACGTTTAGCAATTTTACATAGTGGGAATTTATCTCGCACCTTGATAGCTTCCTGTGAAAGTTTTGCTGCTAATGCAGGATCTTTCAGAATACTGCGCATAGCTTCATACATAGCCTTTGTATCTCCTACAGGTACCAAGATACCATTTTCTCCACTATTTATTACCATACGAGCACCACCTACTGGACAGTCTGTAACTACAGCAGGCAATCCCATGCCAAGTGCTTCTAACATAGAGTTTGAAATACCTTCAAAATCAGATGATGAAACATACATAGAACAAGGTGCAACCTTCTCTAAAATATTACTAGCAAAGCCAGGTAATAAAATACGATTCTCTAAATTGAGCGCTTTAATTTGAGCACGTAGTTCATCCTCTAAAACACCTTGGCCATAAATAACAAGTTTATACTCTGGAAACTCATCTGCCAGCATACTAAAAGCATTAATCATCATAGGTAAATTCTTTTGAGGATGTAATCGACAGGCCGTAACAATCGTCTTCTCACGTTCCCCTTCTATTGGTGGTGGCAATTTACCATTAATAGGATTGGGAATGATAACACCACGTTCTTGTATAGATTTTGGGAAGTAAGAGCGAGCGTCTTCTGTTTGGAATACGAGAGCATCAGCAAATCTAAAGGCAAAATTACGCAATGCTTGTTGATACCAACCAATAGGCACCTTGCGCGGATTATTTCGCTCCGAAAAGACGATGCGATTCTTCACAAACCAAGAGCTAATGGCGAGAATAAAGCTCGATGCTGACAAAAACGATAAGCATGTTGCGTTAGGTCTTGTCTTCAAAATCTTGATCAGCTCTTTAATTTCCTGAATAAAGCGAATTACTTTATTAGAGCTTGTAGTATGAATCTGAATTTGTTCAATACCTTCCTCTAAAGCATATTCATTACCATAACGATTAGGGCTTGTTTGGATAACCGTAATATGGTGACCATCATGCACCCACTGACGAGCTAACTCTGTTAAAATACGTTCAGCTCCATCGTTACCGAGGGAGATGGTAACAATAATTATTTCCTTTTTCATAAGCCTTCCTCTTGGATATATTCTGCAAGTCTTACATAGGCCTGTGCCATTGACACTTTAGGCTGCCAACCTAAAGATTTCAACTTCTTAGAGCTTAAGAACATGTGAACTGTCGGTGCGTATCCTAAACCCTGTACATCTTCGGGAATGTCAAAAACTACTTCACTTTTTCCATGACTTACATGCGTAGCTACTAGATGCGCAATACTTGCTATGGAGCGAGTTTCCTCATCATGACAAATATTATATGCTTCACCAGCTTCGCCATCCTTCATGAGGGTTAAAATGCCCGTTAATGCATCAGTAATGTAGCAATAGTTCGACATGGAGTCACCTTTTGTATGAAGAATAATGTTTTCATTTCGTAGCGCACTCTTAGTAAACTGCATGAATACACGATTATCAGATACAGGAACACCTGGTCCAAAAGTTTGAGCAAGTCTAGCTATAACAGCAGGAACTCCAAATTCTACAGCATAGGACTTACAATAACACTCACATAATCTCTTACTTTCAGAATAAGAACTGCGAATATTTAAATGATCTAAATACCCTAATCGTTCTTCTGTCATCACTTGTCCAGATTCATAGGGTACACCATACTGTTCCATACTCGATAAGTACACAAGTTTTTTTACCGTTTTATGACGACCGAGCTCTAACATAGCTTCAGTACTATGAATTGATGTACGAATAGTTTCTACAGGATGCTCCATAAAGAATTTAGATTGTGTTGGTGCAGCACCATGTAAGATATAGTCACACGGTACGTCAATAGATTCTAAAGCACCATCGATAAGTGTAATGGAATCATTATCTAAGTAGTTACCTAATATAGCCTGTGCTTTATCATGACTTCGTACATGACCTATTACCTTTATGTCCAAGTTAAAAGTCTCATTGGCAAGTATAAGCAATTTTATAAACATAGAGCCAATAAGTCCCGTCGCACCTGTCACAAGAATGCGTTGATGGCGGAGGAATTCAAAGTACTCTTTGTCTTGTAATAAAGCTGTTAACTCGCGTTTAATAACGGAATTACTCATCTTGTAATCCTCCTAATTCACGGTTTTTAATAATACCCGTGAACATATAATAATCAGATGGTGTAGTAATCTTTATATTTTCTGTTTCTCCTAATACTGGATACAAGGTGTATCCATAATGCATCATCATGGATGCAGAATCTATAAAATTATGGATGCCTTCTGTTTTAGCTTTATCATGAACCGATAAAATATCATCTAGTTTAAAGCTTTGAGGTGCTTTTGCCATAAGGCATTCGCTACGATTTAAAATTCGGTTTATAGAACCATTATCTGTAACCATAACGGTTTCAATAGCAGGTGTAACCGTAATAGCAGAACCCTTTGTTTCTACAGATTCAATATTTCTCTCTATTGTTGCCTTATCCACAAGTGGTCTAACACCATCGTGAATCAATACGGTAACCTCTTCATTAGGAAATAATCGTTTTGCCTCTGTCAATCCATTATATTGAGAGTCTAAAGCACTGTCTCCACCTGGAACAATGGATACAATTTTTTGTAAACCAGCCTCTTTGATGAGGTTTTTAGTATGATCAATCCACTCTGCTTTGCAAGCTAAAACAATACCGTCAATAGAGTCGGTTTGTTCAAATACATCTAAAGTTTGAATCAAAATAGGTCTACCGTTCCATTCTAGAAACTGTTTTGGCGTCTTGCTGTTATTCATTCGAGCACCTACGCCACCTGCAAAGATTACTGCTATTCGTTTCATAGGCCCTCCTTAAGGTTGAGCTTCGTTCTTGGCATAATGTATGCCTTTATACTCCTTGTAAGGTGTATGTAAATCAGCAAACACAGCATCATGTTTTGCTACACGCTGTTCTACTGGTGGTAATTGCATATAGTCGCCCCAAATGAGACGTAAATATCTTTCATACCCTTTCATAACAGGTATCTGATGACCTTCAAAGTCTTTATATATAACAGAATCAAAGTCTTCTCGAGGATGACGCAACTTCATGCCTTTTAAACTACCAATTAACTCAGTACACTCCTTGCTCGTATTAAAATCATATTTGGTCATTTGCTTCTCTGCAAACCGCCATATATGGTAACGTAATGACTGACTAGAGAATACCTTGTAGATACATCCTGCTAATGCACGATACATCGGTCCTTTATTATCCGGTAAACGTTGTGCATTAAAAAGTGCAAAGGTCATAGCCCACATAAGTTGTAAGGTACGGCTAATTTTTCCTGGTGCACAACCATCAATAGGCATAATTTCAAGAGCTAAACCATGACAAATATCTTCATGCATACTATGACGATTTATAAATGTCGTATGATTATCTCTAATAGAAGCACCTGCATCATGATAGATATGATGCCGATCCGTACGACAATAGGTATACCGTTCTGTATCAGCATATTTAGGCCACAACTCTGCTAGTTTTTCATAGTCAGGCCGAGGCATAAAAAGATCTAAATCATCATCCCAAGGGATAAAACCATTATGGCGTATAGCCCCAATGAGACCACCGCCGCAAAGATAGAATCGCAAATTATGTTTGTCACAGAACTCTTTAAAGTACAGCAACATAGTCAGCTCTTTCTCTTGTATTTCCTTTGTCATAGATGTACTCATAGGAACCTCTCTTAACGTAAAACAGCTAGTACGGTATCAATCATCGTTTTAATATCTTGTAAAAAAGAAAACTCTTTAATACTCTTTAAATTCCAAGCCATTTTGCCTGGTAAAACCTCATTGATATACACTTCATCAACATTTTTAGCATTTTGTAAAAGTTGATCTTCATCTTTATAAGCAATACTTGCAATACTTGTTACCCCTGCTGGTAATAACAAAGTTGCTTTCATTTCATTTGTGTAAGCCGCCACATAGCGAGGCACCTCTGGTCTTGTACCAACAAAGCTCATATCTCCTAATAGGATATTGATTAGCTGAGGCAATTCATCAAGACGACAGCTACGAAGCATATTGCCTACCTTTGTAACGCGCATATCATTTTGTGATGTCACCCGAGCACCTAATGATTCCGCATTTTTTACCATGGTACGAAATTTATAGATACCAAAGGTACGACCATATTGCGTCACCCGAGTTTGGCGGAAGAAGACCTCCCCTTCGCTATCTCGTTTAATCATTATGGCTAACACCAAAAATACAGGACTTAAAACAATGAGCATACCAGCGGCTATAACACGGTCAAATATGCTTTTACAAAGAAGGCTTGTTCGTCTTTGATTCAATATTTCAAAGTATGGACGCACCTCTTCACACTGCAACTCTTGTGGTAGATCGTGAAAGTTTTTTACTAACATTCGGTAATAATCCTTTTAAATGTTTCAATGATATATTGCACTTCTTCATTCGTTAGCAATGTATGAAGAGGCAATGTGATTTCATTTTTAAATTGATTATAAGCATTTGGATAATCATCAATGGTAAATCCTAAGTTCTTATAAGCCGTATGCATAGGAATTGGCTTATAGTGAACATTAGTTGCAATACCGGCTTCAGCCATAGCCTCGATTACCTTATTACGGTATTCAGCATCTTGACCATCTAATCGCACTAAATATAAGTGGCCACTACTTTGATGATCATCAGTATAATGATGTAACAATGTAACAGGTAAATCTTTAAAACCTGCATCATAAGCTGCGATGATTTCCTTACGTCGTGCTAACAGTTTTGGGTATCTTTCAAATTGAGCCAAACCAATAGCCGCCATAATATCGGTCATATTACATTTATAATATGTACCCTTAATATCGTATTCCCATGCACCAGCCTTTGTCTTAGCAAGAGCGTCCTTATCTTGTCCATGCAAAGATAATAATTGGAATTGCTTATAGATGACTTCATCATCAATACCATCTATATGTCGCCATGTAGCACAGCCCCCTTCGGCAGTCGTAAAGTTCTTTACTGCGTGGAAGGAAAAACTACTAAAATCAGCCACATTACCAGTTGGTATTCCTTTGTATGAAGCACCAAAGGAATGGGCACAGTCTGCCACGATAGGAATATGACCCAATGCTTTTTGAATATCATTGGCAGGTGCAAATAGCGATTTCTTTTCTTCTACAATAGAGCGTAACCTGTCATAGTCACAAGGCACCCCTGCAATATCTACAGGAATGATTGCCTTTGTTTTTGGTGTAATAGCACGAGCTACTGCATCATAATCCATTTCAAATGAATCTTTTTGGGTATCTACAATAACTAGTGTAGCCCCTACATGAGCAACAGGACTTGCACTAGCAGTATAGGAATAGGCACTAGTAATAACTTCATCGCCAGGTCCAATACCTAATACACGAAGAGACATTTCAAGCGCCGCGGTAGCAGAGTTTAAACAAACAGCTTTAGGTGTACCTAATTGAGCCGCAATCTTTTTTTCCAATTCTTTAGTACGCGGTCCAGTTGTAATCCAGCCACTCTTTAAGGCTTCAACAACTTCATTGATTTCTAACTCTGTAATATCAGGAGGGGAAAAATTAATTTTCATATACATCACCTCATTACTTTCTGTACCTCGTCGATACGCTTGATTTATCTAATGGAATATATATTAAATTATTGACTACACATCAATGACGATAGAACCTAGTAAAGGAATTCCAACTTGAGTAAGTCGTTTCTTAGCTTCTATTAAATCTTTAGGACTTGCTACTTCATTTTTAACAACAAGCATAACACCATCAGATTTTTCAGCTAATACAATAGCATCCGTAACATCTAATACTGGTGGTGTATCAATGATAACTACATCATATTCGTCGCGGATATAATCCCAAATTGTAGATAATTTACTAGAATCTACGACTTCAGAAGGAGATTCAACTATTTCGCCTGCAGTCAGTACATCTAAATGAGGGACAATATTGCGATGAATCGTCAAATCTTCATCCATAATAACTGCGTTTGTAAGGCCTTTATTTTGCACGTTGAATGCTACATGCTGAACTGGATTACGTAAATTACCATCTACCAAAAGAACTTTGTTATTATTCTTCGATAAAGCTAATGCCGTATTAGCCGCTACCTCAGAGGTACCTTCTCCACTAGTAGCAGCGGTGATACAAATGATCTTACATTTATGTTGATTACATACATATTGTAAATTGCTACGCAATGTACGATATGCTTCTACAAGTGGTGTATCACCACGCTCATTAGAAATTAGTCTAATCATATTAACCTCTCACTTTACGCCACAATGCTACAATACGATTGCTTGGTTCTTCATATTCCTTTTCTTCATGATTTGGAATGACACCTAAATTTTCAATGCCAAGAATATCATTAATTTCTTGTACCGATTGAACCTTGCGGTTGCAGAAGAACTGACCCAATGTGTAAAGGCAGCCTAGAATAATACCCAAAATTGCAGAGCCTAATAAAATAAGGATCTTACGAGGAGCAATAGCCTTTTCTGGCAATGTAGGAGCATCTACAATTTGAACTTCATTTGGTACCATTACTTCAGCTACTTTAGCCTCTTCCAAACGCTTAGATAACATTTCGTAAATGTCTTGGGCTACATCAACATCACGTTTTGCCTGGATATAGCCACGTTCTTTTTCAGGCAAACCTTTCATAGCTTCCTCATTTTCTTTATCAAGTTCCGCTAATGTAGATTCTTTACCTTGTGCTACAGCTAAAGCTGCTTCATTTCTGAATTTATCTGCTAATAAACCTTGCTGTGCAGAGTTGCTAGATGGTGCTTGTTGGGATGCAATAGCATTAATTTCAGCATTTAAACCACTCTTAGCTTCTTCGATTTGTTGGTTAATCTCTTTCATTGCCGGATGCTCATCAGTATATTTACCAACATAGGAGGCCTTACGAGATTCTAAGTCAGCTAATTGTCCTTTATATGCTTGAACAGTGGCACTATCAGCAATACTTTTACCTGCAGAGCCTAATTGCTCATTAATACTGCCTAAAGCTGCTTGCGCCGTTTCCAAATCCAATTGGTTTTGAGCTTTTTCACGATCAATAAGGGTAATCTTATCTGTTAGCCCCTTCATTTGATCCGCCGTGGAATATACCTTATTATCCACTTGGAATTGTTGTAATTTCTTTTCTGCTTGACCCAATTCTTCTTTTGCAGTTACCACACGTTTTTGTAAAAATTCGCGTGTCGTCCGTTGCTCAACATGGGAAATGTCTGCCAAGCGATTTAAGAATGTATCAATTAATAATTGATTAGCCTCTTGTGCTTGTTCTGGACTTTTACCAGTTACACTAACTTGTAATAATTCAGTTTCTTTATATGGTTTTGTTTCAATACGTGTTTTAACAAACTCTTCGTATGTAGGTGCTTTACCTGTTCCTTCTGGATCTTCAATCGCTGCAATAACAGGTTCTACAACATTACGACTCTTTAAAATTTCAGCATCTGTATTCATCAATTGACGTGCCATAGAGTCAGAGTAACCATTAGTACTTGATAAAACAGAATTACTTAATCCTTGAGATTGTTTAATGCGCAACATAGATGTAGATTGATAGGTAGATGGTGCTAGGAGACCATATGCACCACCCAATACTATACATGCTACCGTAACATTGATAATCTTACGACGTCGTTTAACGAGGACTCTACCGACCTCTTTTAAATCTATAATTTGTTCCACCCATATACCCCTTTCTGTGAAAGTATACAAACAACAGGGTCTCTCCCTCTTAGGAATAGTTACTGTATATCTCCCTCTCACGTAGACTACAGCTCTAAATAAATGATTGTAACTAAACTGTTATACATTATGATTTGGATGATATGTAGGAACGATGTCTTGTAATACATTGATTACATCCAAGTCAGATTTACATGTTTCAAAGCGATCAATTTCACGGCTTAACCATTCTTGATCTACATCTTCTAAGGCAGCTTCAAAGATTTTCTTATGTGTAGTTGTATTAGTACCTTCTTCAGCAGTTAATAATTCTTCATATAGCTTTTCACCTGGACGCAAGCCAGTAAATTCAATGTGAATATCTTTATCAGGCTCAAATCCAGAAAGGCGAATCATATTTTTCGCTAAATCAACAATTTTTACTGGTTCACCCATATCTAATAAGAACACTTCACCACCATTCCCCATTGCACCAGCTTGTAATACAAGTTGGCTTGCTTCTGGAATAGTCATAAAGTAACGAGTCATTTCAGGATCTGTAACTGTTACAGGTCCTCCAGCTTCAATTTGTTTGCGGAATAATGGAATAACAGAACCGCGACTACCAAGAACATTACCAAAGCGAACGGTAATAAACTTTGTATCGTACTTATGATTCATACCAAGTACAACCTTTTCTGCCACCCGTTTCGTAGCCCCCATAACACTTGTTGGATTTACCGCTTTATCTGTGGAAATCATAACGAAGCGCTCAACACCATGTGCGCCCGCTACATCTGCCACATTACGAGTGCCATAAATATTATTTAACACCGCTGCAATCGGTTGGATTTCCATAAGCGGTACATGTTTATGAGCTGCTGCGTGGAACACTACATCGGGTTCATAATCGGTAAAGATTTGGTCTAACTGATTTTTATCTCGAATATCAGCAATAATGGGAACCAATGTACCTTCAGGCACAATGGAACGCAACTCTTGGTGAATAAGATAAATACTATTTTCACCATGACCTAATAACAATAGTTTTTTAGGTCTTACTCGTAATACTTGACGACAAATTTCAGAGCCAATAGAACCACCTGCACCCGTAACAAGAACGACTTTATCTTTTAAATATGGTTCTACTTTTGATGTGTCTAGATGAATCTCATCACGTTCCAATAAATCTTCAATAGAAATAGGATGCAAATGAGATACTAAAACCTCATCATCTAATAATTGGTACATCCCGGGTAATGTGTTGATTTTACATTTTAGAGGTGAGCAGATTTCCATAATTTCTCGAATAACATCACGCTTTACCGATGGCATAGCAATGATAATTTCTTCAACCTTATATCTTGCTACAAGCATTGGAATATCTTCACGATTCCCTAAGATTCTAAAACCATTCATCAACCGGTTATGTTTATACATATCATCATCAACAAAGCCAATAATACGTCTTGAACGCTTATGATACCGTTCAATTTCACGAGCTATAATTGCACCAGCATCACCAGCACCTATAATGAGTGTATTTACTTGGCCACTTTCACCATCATCCCCATTACTATAGTGAAGTGCCACATAATGAAGTAACATGCGCCCCATACCAACTGTCCCCGTAGTGAGGAACCATGTAATAAAATAAATGGAACGTGGTAAAGATTTACCAAAAACAAACATAGAAGAATAGAAAATTCCTGTACCGATAGTGGTAGCTACAAAAACAGCTAAAACCTCTCTCATCCCTGCATAGCGCCATATACGCGTATATAGATGCATAACCAAGAACATCAACATATACGAAATCAGCAATAGTGGCAATGCGTCTACCATTTGATCAATATATCGAGGTTCTATATAGCCATCAAATCTTATAAATAAACTAATGAAAGCAACAATAACAATCGTCGCAATATCGGCAATAAACAGTATGGCTGGTAATAAATATGAACGCAAAAGAACGCCCCCTTATATGTGAGATAAACCCTATCCTTAATCCTTACCGATACGTGATACCATGTACGCACCAGTCAAAATTGGAGCAATATCACGAGCAAAGTTAATACGACTATTTTTAGTCAAGTAAAGAACATCCCCTTCTCGCATAATATAGTTTTCGGACATATCTCCAGTTTGTAACATGCGATTTAAATTAATAGGAATTGGTTTTTCAGGATTGTCTTGATGAATTAAATAAATTTTCTTTTTAGCTGTATCCCAGTTAAAGCTACCAGCAGCACCAATCGCATCAATAACAGTACTAGACTTAGTCAATGTATAAGCACCAGGCTTATTAATCTCACCGAATACGTACACCCGAACTCCTCCGAGTTTTGTAACATTTACAGTAATATCCGGATTAATAATGTACCGAGATAAACCTTGCTGTAATTGGGCGGTAAACTCATCGACGGTTAAACCATCTGCTTTTACCGGTCCCACCATAGGGAATGATACATATCCGTCAGGGCGAACAGTGTACATAATATCGTTACCATTACGTGTACCAAGATCTGCTTGTTGTACAACTTGAATAGTTAATTCATCACCTTGTCGTAGACGATACACCTTATCAGAACTCACTACAGATGCACTAGTTTCTAGTGGTACGTGTCCTTCAGTTTGTAATACTTTAGAATTGTAAGACTGTTCAGCTGTTACATTAACAGGTGCAGCCATGGATGTTGTTGTGGCACATAAGAATGCGGCCATCATCATATACTGTTTTTTATTCATATTTACCTCTTTGATTTACATTCAACTCACTCAATACAACACTTTATTTTTTAGAATTATTAATCCTAAAAAATCGCTTAAGTTATTTTATCATTATTTTAAACTTTCTTCTATAAACACAGCCCGTTCTGAGCTAACTTCATTAAACCTTTAAGAATAAATCGCGTAAATATAAGGTTTTCACCATTTTATTATGTGTATTTTTTTACGCATTTCACTCATATTTCACTCGATTTTTTCATTAAATTTAGATATATAAATAAAAAATATATAAACTCAATTCATGGTCGATTCATGGTCGATTCATAAAATCATCAAATTCTCATCAATTTTATTGATTAAACAAAAAAATAAGGTGTATATACTAGTTTTCTAGTATATACACCTTATTAAAAATTTTAGATAAGTCTATCGACTTAAAGTATTAATTATTCAACACGACCGCCTAAATATGCTTCCATAACGCGAGGATCATGACGTACTTCGTCAGCAGGACCAGATAATACCATCTTACCTGTTTCCAATACATACGCATAATCAGCTATTTTTAATGCTTGTCGCACATTTTGTTCTACCAAGAGAACAGTAGTTCCTTCAGCACTAATCTCTTTGATAGTTTCAAAGATTTCGTTTACTACTAATGGTGCAAGACCCATAGATGGTTCATCCAATAATAACAATTTTGGACGTGCCATAAGGGCGCGACCAATAGCCAACATTTGCTGTTGACCACCAGATAGAGTACCACCTAATTGATAACTACGTTCATCAAGGATTGGGAAGCGTTTAAATACTTTTTTGATATCTTCTTCAATCTCATTATCGTTACGGATATAAGCGCCCATTTCAAGGTTTTCATAAACGCTCATATCTTGAAGAATTTGGCGACCTTCTGGAACTAAAGAAATACCACCATGTACAATTTGATGTGTTTTATGACCAGTAATATCTTGGCCTTCAAATAATACTTTACCAGATGTTGGCTTTACAAGGCCCATTATGGTCTTCATAGTTGTAGACTTACCAGCACCATTAGCACCAATCAAGGATACAATAGAACCTTGTGGTACTTCTAAACTGATATCTTTTAAGGCTGTAATATGTCCATAACTAGCCACGATGTTTTCTAGCTTTAACATATTACGCCTCCTCTTTCCCTAAGTATGCTTCAATTACAGCCTCATTATTTTGAATTTCTTGAGGTGTACCTTCAGCAATCTTTTTACCAAAGTTGAACACTACCAAACGATCACAAATATTCATCATTAATTCCATGGCATGTTCAATAACTACAACAGTAATACCAAGATCGCGAATTTTACCAATCAATTGGCGTAACGCTTCTGTTTCACTATCATTCATACCTGCTGCTGGTTCATCTAGCAAAATTAATTGAGGATGTGTAGCCAAGGCACGAGCAATTTCAAGGCGACGTTGTTTACCATAAGGCAAAGATGTAGCAACCTCTTCAGCATCTTCTTCAAGACCTACGAGTTTTAAAAATTCATACGCAATGCCACGACAACGTTCTTCTTCAATACGTTGGCGTTTTGTTCTTAAGAAACTAGCAACGAAGCCAGAACCAGTTCGGCAATGCATACCAGTTAACACTGTTTCCAAAGCTGTCATATTGCCGAAGAGACGAATGTTTTGGAATGTACGAGCAATCCCCATTTCTACCGTTCTATGAGGCTTGATGCCTACAACAGACATACCATCAAATACGATTTCGCCAGAACTTACAGGGAATACACCAGTAATCAAGTTAAATAATGTAGTTTTACCAGCACCATTTGGCCCAATAACACCAAATACTTCACCTTGTTTTACACCAAAGGATATACCTGTGAGAGCTGCAACGCCACCAAAGCTTTTACTTACGTCATTTAATTCTAATAGCATTCAGTTCCCTCCTATCCTTGTTTTTCTTCTTGTTTACGTTTATACGCTTCAAAACGTTCTGTTAATACTTGTGATTCAGGAATATATGGGGCTTTCTTAAAGCCTAATTTACGACTAATTTTGTCTACCATAGATTCTGTTAAAATACCATCTGGACGAACTGCCATCAAGATGACTAGCAATGCACCGTAGATGATGTCCCGATAATCGGATAAGAAACGTAATACTTCTGGCAATAATGTAAGAATAAAGGAACCTAATACGGAGCCCCATACTACATTAGAACCACCAAATACAGGGAACAATAAGATTTGTACTACCTTGTGATAGCTAAAGTCTGTAGGATTAATAAAGTTTGTAATATGAGCATACAAACCACCGCCAATACCGGCGATGAAAGCACCAATGATAAATGCCATCATCTTGTAGTATACAACGTTAATCCCCATTAATTCTGCTGCATGATCATCCGCCTTAATCGCTGCAAAGGCACGACCAACACGACTATTATTAATGCGTACACAGAAGGCAATAATCAATACTAAAATGATTAGCAAAATAATAATAGACATTAAATTGCCCCATGCAACAGCATCGATGCCCATTAAACCATCGATATCAAGTTCATAGGCTAAATTTGTTAATTCTTGAGGAATAGATGGAATACCAGAAAGGCCTAATGCACCATTAGTAATATCCAAATTCAAGAAAATAACACGCACAACTTCACCAAAACCAAGAGTAGCAATGGCAAGATATAAACCGCGAAGACGTGTTGTTGGTAAGCCGATAATAACGGCTACAAGGCTAGCAACTAGGCCACCAATAATGATGCCTACAACGATAGGCAAATCAGCTTTCAAAGAAAGGATAGCCCCTACGTATGCACCAACACTCATAAAACCAGCAGCCCCTAAAGAAAGCTGACCACTTGCAAGTGTGAAGTAAATAGAAATACCCATGATGGCATTGATGATGAAGAACATCACGATCTGTAGATAATACGGGTTTAATAAATCCATTAAGGTCTACCCCCTTTATCTTTAGAACCAAACAAGCCTTGTGGGCGCCAGAATAATAATAGGATAATGAGGCCAAAGGCCACTGCGTCACGGAATGTAGAGGCTCCATATGCAACAGAGAAGATTTCTGCAACACCTAAAATAAAACCACCAACCATGGCGCCTGTAATATTACCAAGACCACCTAAGATAAGTACGGCAAGGCCTTTAAATCCAATAATAACACCCATAGTAGGCTCAATAGCATTGAAAGACAAGCCTACCAATACACCTGCAGCTGCACCCAAGGCAGATGCAATCATAACGGTAACAGATATAATCATTGTTGGATTAATGCCCAAAAGAGCCGCTGTTTCTGTACTCATAGATACGGCACGAATAGCCTTACCAATTTTAGTTTTCTTAATAACTATATTAAGAATTAGCATTAAAATAACAGAAACACCTAAACCAATAATTTGTACCATGGAAATTTTGAAAGCTCCAAAGTCGATTAGACCACCAATATAGTCTGGTGGGAAAGATCTTGTTTGAGGGCCCCAAAGCAATAATGCCAAACTTTCAAGAAAAATAGAAACACCAATAGTACTAATAAGTGGTGCCAAGTGAGACACCTTTTTCTTACGTAGTGGACGAAGCGCCACAAATTCTAATAGATAACCGAGGATAGCACCGACAGCCATAGCTACGATAAGGGCTACAAAAATGTTAACGTCAAAAACAGTTACCATAAAAAGACCAACGAAGGCACCTATCATAAAGATGCCTCCGTGTGCCATGTTGATGATATTTAAAACGCCAAACACAAGTGTTAAGCCAATAGCGAGTACAGCATATAAGCTACCGAGGGTTAACCCGTTAACTAATTGTTGTAAAAACACTATACTACCTCAACTTTTTATTTTTTTAATGCGTCAAATTGACCGTTTTTAATTTGTAAAACTTGAACTTCCATGGAAGGGTCACGTTTTTCGTTGAATTTGAATTGACCAGTTACACCAACGAAGTCAGCAATATTTTTCAAAGCATCGCGGAATTTTTCACGATCTGTAGTAGAACCTGCTTTTTTCAAAGCTGCTTCATAGAGGTATACAGCATCATAAGCTTGAGCTGCGAATTGGTCTGGTTCTTTACCGTATTTATCTTTATAAGCTTTACGGAAGTCTTTTACCTTTTGGTCTTCTTTATTAGGGAACCAAGGTGTACCTACGATAACACCATCAGCTGCAGCACCTGCAATTTTAATGAATTCAGGGCTGTTGAAACCATTAGAACCAATTACAGGTTGATTCATACCCATTTCACGCATTTTTTTCATGATTAATGCGCCTTCTTGGTAAAGAGAAGCAACTACGATAACATCAGGTTTTGCTTGTTGAATTTTAGTTAATTGTGCAGAGAAATCTGTATCTTTGTCTGCAAATGTTTCAGTATCAACGATTTGTACACCTTCAGATTCCAATGCTTTACGAGCTGTATTATTTACAGATACCATTTGGTCATTGTTATTAGAGTACATAATAGCTGCAGTTTTGAAGCCTAAAGTTTTATGTGCTTCTTTAATTGCAGTATCTACTGCCAAGGATTCAGGTACAGCGTTACGGAAAATGTAATCGCCGATATCTGTAATACCTTCAGCAGTTGTAGATGTGCCAAGAGCTACGATTTTGCTTTTGTTTGCTACAGGACCTGCTGCCATCATTTCGCCAGATAACATTGGGCCAATAACAGCTACAACTTTATCTTTAGAAATTACTTTATTCATTGCATTGATAGCTTCGTTTTTATCACCTTTAGTATCTTCTACTAATAAGTTGATTTTCACAGCATTTGCATCAGCGTTGATTTCGCTTACTGCCAATTCTGCACCAGCTTTAATGGATTCACCATATGCTGCTGCACCACCAGTTGTTGTTGTTAACAAAGCAATTTTAGCTTCATTGCTATTTGCATTACCTGCATCTTTATTACTGCCACAACCAGCAGCAACTGCCATTACACCAGCAAGACCAAAAATGGCTGCTTTTTTTAACATGGATTTATTCATGCTACACCCTTCCTTTGAAACATAAAACTTTAAATCTATATCTATATTATTAGAGTTTTTAATCCTTTGTCAATTAAAATAACTCTATAATAATATATACTATTATAAGTTATTCAGATAATCGTTCCCATTTTTCATACAATGCATCTAACTCACTTTGTGTTGATTCAATTTGTATGGAAATTTTGGACATTTCATCTAAATCTTGCTGTACTACAGGATTAGCTAATTGAACTTCATACATTTTCATAGTTGCTTCTAATCGAGCAATCTCAGATTCCACCTCAGCTAATTGCTTTTCTATCATATAGGCGTTCGGTTTCTTCTGTGATGCCTCTGTAGATTCTTCTACTGAAAGTATAGGTTCATTAATAGAAGTATGTTTATTATCACTAACACTGTTTTCTAAGTTTTGCTCGTTAGCAATGGCTAACAAATCTTCCTGTTCTTTTAACTTTTCCTTGTAATACGAGTAATTACCGAGATATTCAGTAATTTTTCCATCATCTAGAACAATGGTTTTTGTAGAAACTTGATCCAAAAAATATCTGTCATGAGAAATAATAAAGCAAGTACCTTCAAATTGTTGTAATGCTTCTTCCACAATTTCACGCGTTGGAATATCTAAATGGTTTGTCGGTTCGTCTAAGATAAGGAAATTATCTCCTTGAAGAAATAATTTTAACAATGCTAACCGAGCTCTCTCACCACCGGATAAGTCTCCTACTAGCTTAAATACATCATCCCCTTTAAATAGGAATGAGCCTAATACATTGCGGGCTTTTTCTTCAGTATAGTTAAAATGGTTCATAACCTCTTCTACTACCTGCCAAGAATCATGTAATTCCTCATGCTCTTGTGAGAAGTATCCCACTTGTACGCGGTTACCGATATCTACGTGACCATTCTCAGGGAATAATTCACCTACTATAGTTTTTACCAGAGTCGATTTACCAGCCCCGTTAGGTCCAATAAGGGCTACTGATTCGCCTCGTCGTACTACGAGTGATATATCATCAATGATAGGATTTTCACCATATCCTACCGATAAATGATCTAGAACAAGAACCTTATCGGCACTCATTGCAGCAGGAGGAAATGAAAATTGTAAATGATGTGAAGTTACCGGTGCATCAAGTCGTTCTAAACGATTCAATTGAGACTGACGACCACGAGCCATTTTAGATTTAATACCTGCGCGGTATTTATCTATATAAGCCTCTGTCTTTTTGATGTACTCCTGTTGTTTCTCATAGGCCATCATATCCGCTTTCAACCGTTCATCTCGCTGTTGAATATAACGACTATAATTACCACGATACGTTGTAGCCTTATGGTTATCCAATTCTACAACGCCAGTAACAATACGGTCTAAAAAATAACGGTCATGGCTGACAATGAGAATCCCGCCATGATAGGCAGACAAATACCCTTCAAGCCACTCGAGCATATCCATATCTAAATGATTTGTCGGTTCGTCCAAGAACAGAAAATCTGGACGACGAACTAAGGCTTTTGCTAAGTTAATACGTGTCTTTTGACCGCCAGAAAAAGCACTCGCTGGTTTGTCTAGGTCTTCATCAGTAAAACCTAAACCATAAATGATGCGCTTTGTCTTTTGCTCGTAATCATAGCCGCCTAACCATTCAAGACGATTTTGTAAATAATCTAATCGTTGTAAATCAGATTCACTCGCCACTTCTGTTTCTAAGCGTGTGGTAAGTTCTTTAAGTTGTTCTTCCAATGCATGTACATCAGCCCATGCCTTTTCAATCTCAGTAGCTAAACTATCATCACCAAGATTTACATCTTGTTGTAAGTAGCCAATGCTTGCAACAGGCGACTTAACTACATTACCCTCATCAAGCTCCTCATAGCCTAATATACATTTTAATAAGGTCGATTTCCCAGCCCCATTAGGACCTACTAAGGCTAAGCGATCACCTTCTTTTATCTCAAAGGACACATTGGAAAATACTTGGCGCACCCCAAATGATTTCCCAAGGCCTATCATTCGAATGCGTTCCATTCACAACCTCCTAATCATTTACCCTTTATTATACCACAGTTGCCCGTACTAACATCAACATTTCTATAGAGTCTTTTGATTTTCTGCTATGACGAAATAATTTGCCTAATAACGGAATATCTCCTAATATGGGTACCTTTTGTATTTGATGCTGGTCTCGATTATCCATGAGTCCACCTATGACAAGTACTTCTCCTTGTTGTAAACGTACTCTTGTATGAGCCTGCCTTGTACTAATTTTATAAGCTTTCATTTCCGATACCATAATTGGAGTACTTACCTCGGCATGTATTTTTGCATCTACACCGCCATCAGCAGTAATAATAGGAGTATAGTTTAATTTAATCCCCACCTCTTCATAGCGAGTAGAGCGCTTGCGCTCTCCATTCACCTCTGACTCTTCTATAACGGGGATACGTTCACCTATTAATATATGTGCCGTCTCACCATTAAGGGCCATAATAGATGGTTTTGCTATTAGAACAGCTTTTCCAGAACTTTCCATAAGACTTAGTTCTGGTTTCACAAAAAACTTATAAGCTTCTCCACTAGGTGTTTTACCAAAGGTAACGGCTCCATACAAATTAGTCTTATCATCCCCATGGCCAGTCAAACTGAGCCAAGACCAGCGAAAACCTTGTTCTTTTGCATAGGATTGCTCCATAGCAATAATGGTAGCTTCTAATTGCACTTGTTTAGGCTCTTTATCGATCGCACGGACTAAGGTTTCTACCCGTCTTTTTTCACCGCTCGTTAAATGCATAACCACCTCATTTTGTTCTGAAAGTACGGCCATTTTATCATTCTTTACTACAGTGCCCATTACAGCTTTCAAAGATTCTGCTGGTAAGTGTTCTGGGGATAGTACATAGAGTTCTCTATTCTCCAGTGCCGACTCATCAGATTCAATAAGTAATGTATTATGTTGCTTTGATACAGAAAAATGATATATCCGCCCTAGCTCTTTAATAACCTCTTCTGGAGACTCCCCTTTTACGGTTGCCGTAATATTTCCCTTTAAGGACTCTACACCGATAACTGATATACCATAACTTCGACAAATGCCTAATACAGTCTCTCTTAATGATCCGTTTCGTACAGATATTGTAATTGGTTCTTTATCTTTATTAATCTCAACGCTATTGGTTACACTATTGCTTACACTATTATTTTCATTATTGCTTACACTATTTGTTACATTATTTCTTGAATTATTTGATGACACTTCTTCTTTAGTATTTCCTAATACAACTAATGGTCCTACTAATAATAAATATATCAGTATAGCTATTAGTGTAACTATTTTTATGATTACTCGATTTTTAGCCATCGTGATGAACCTCCTTCAACGATTTCTACACTATTTTCAGTAATAGCAGATACTGATATCCCTTGCCAACTACTTCCAATCGTAACCATTTGTTCCTCTAAGCCTCTTCGTAAAATTGCAACCTTTTGATTGCCTTCAATAATTCCCACAAGTTCAAGCGGTTGTTCTGGGAGCATATTGCCATTCAAACCTTTACTCTTTCTATCCGTTTTTATAGTTTTATTCTTATTCCCCATTTGTCGCTGCGTAGTTCTTTTATTACGTATTTCTTTACTATTACTAAGGGATATTCCATCATTGCTAATGATATCAAACTCGTTAGCTAAATCGTTATCCACATCTTTAGTTTCATTATTTTGACTTAATACATCGGTACTAGAAATATCTTTAAAGACCTCTCGCCAAGGATGAGACCGTTCTACACCGCTCACATCATATAGTAAGTGTCCTTTAACAATAAAGTCGTCTTTCTCATCATGTACAGCCTTAATATCTACTCCTTCTTTACTAGATTTTCCATTATGATTTCTATTTTTATTAGATTTCCTTTGCGATTGCTCTTTTGTATCTACCATTCTTTGATTATCAGCACTATCCTCTAATTGAGCTGAATTAATATTGATATGTTCCTCTTCATGGGGATAAATAATACCTGCTACTATCATTGCTAAAGCAAGTAGAAAGAAAACAAAAATTGCAATCCTATAGTGTCGTACAAGAAAATATTGTCTACCAACCCACCCTTTAATCTGTTCTATATAGTTTTGTAAGTTCATAATTCACCTCCTTCAAACTATTTCTAGGAGACCCTTTTAAAACCCTACAAAAAAATGACTCTACCAGTCACCTAGGTGACTAATAGAGTCATTCATTATATTGACAAATCAAAAGAATTTGTTCTTATTTTATTTACTGTTAAAACCATCTGGATGAGATGTGTGCCATTTCCAAGCATCTTTAATAACATCAGATACATTACTAAATATAGGATCCCAACCAAGTAAGTTTTTAATCTTTTCAGAAGAAGCAATCAAAGTACCTGGGTCACCAGCACGACGTTCACCATATTGAACAGGAATATCGATACCTGTAACCGCTTTTGCAGTTTCGATGATTTCTTTTACGGAGAAGCCATTACCACTACCAAGATTAAATACTTGGGATTCGCCACCTTTACGCAAATAGTCCATAGCTAATACGTGAGCAGCTGCTAAATCATTAACATGAATATAGTCCCGCACACATGTACCATCAGCTGTATCATAGTCAGTACCAAATACAGTTATATGTTCTCTTTTACCACGAGCGGCATCGAGCACAAGGGGAATCAAATGAGTTTCTGGATGATGGTCTTCACCAATCGTACCAGATGGATCGGCACCTGCCGCATTGAAGTAACGCAATGCCACGTATGTAGAACCATAAATAGAACTATAATCAGATAGCATTTCTTCAATCATCAATTTAGTGCGACCATATACATTTGTAGGATGCAATTGAGCATCTTCACGAATTGGCACTACCTCTGGTTCGCCATATACAGCAGCCGTACTAGAAAACACAAAATGTTTTACACCCGCAGTACGAGCAGATTCAATAAGGTGATAGGAGCCAACCACATTATTTTCATAATAAATAGCTGGATTTACCATTGATTCTCCAACTTGAGAATGGGCAGCGAAATGCATAACCCCAATGATATGATGCTCTTTCATAATATCTACTAACTTAGGATCTGCAATATCCATATTGTAGAATGTAACCCCTTCAGGAATAGATTCCACATGTCCGCGAGATAAATTATCTACAATGATTGGTGTATAACCTGCTTGTTGTAAGGCACGTACAGTATGACTCCCAATATAACCAGCACCACCTGTTACTAAAATATTCATAGTTCCCCCTTATGAATTATGTGTATCCTTTGCACGAGCTAATTTAGGCCCGATGAGACGTTTATAGACCTCAACACCTGGTTGGTCAAAGGCATCAACACCAGCAAAAATAGACTCAAAATAAACCGCCCAACAATGCATAAACATAATTTCCCCTAAATGGAATGCATTAAGCGTTGGTACAGTTATAGTCATGTTGAAGCGATTATCACTGGATAAGGCCTCTCTATTGGCATCTAAGGCAATATTTAAAATATCACAAATACCTACATTTCCAAGTGCTTGTAATCTTTCATATTGACTATGTGTATTAGGCACTACGAGATTATGTTTCCAATCCTTAACCTTAATAAATTGAACCACCTTATTAAGACGGCCCTCTTGATGCTCTTGTACTTGAGCATGCATATCCATAGTCCCTACTGCAGCAACCGGTGTACGACCATATGGTAAGCAAGTATTACTCATCTTCCCTAAAGATTCTGATAATAGTTGTACATACCAATCAGATAAGGAGTGAAGAGCTTCACCATAAGGCATAAACACCTCAATAATACGACCGTACCGTTCAGACGCAATATATTTTAGTAAAGCACTTAATAAAGCAGGATTTTTAAAAATATCCTCTTCTTGACAGGCCGCATCCATTGAAGCTGCACCTGCCAAGAAACCTTCAATATCAAATCCTACGAGAGCAGCTGTAACAAAACCTACTTCAGTAAATACAGAGAAACGACCACCTACACCATAAGGAATACTATAGGTCTTCCAATGATTCTCTATTGCCATAGAGCGTAAAACTGTAGGATGTTCATCATCAGACATATCGGTAACAGCTACCACTTCATAATTTATATTACGATCTTGTAAAGCTTTTTCCAAAATCATAAAGTTAGCCATTGGCTCGATGGTAGAACCTGACTTAGATGTAATAACGAGCATCACCTTATAGTCTGATCCTTTTGTCTGTGCTTGGTACTCTAAAGTGCGAATAAGACCAGCTAAATAGTCACCATCTACATTAAAGCCTGCAAAATACATCCGTGGATATCCGTTTCGTTCTTCCGTACTGAGATTATTCCAAAACGCCCCACATTGGACATCAAAAATAACCTTACTACCCAAGTAAGAGCCACCAATACCTACAGATACAACTGTGTCAATATTATGGCGAGCATAGTCCCGCAGTTCATAAAGTCGTTTCAACATTGCAGGTGTATTGATACCATCTTCTGAAATATAAGGAAGTTGGTAAAACAATACCGGTTCAGGCAAGCCATCCTTAGAAACATGTCCTTCTTCAAAGCCTGTAGAACGCAAAATATTTGTATGACGCCAAACATTTTGTATAGCACGCTCAAAGTTATTTACGTCTCGTTCTTGTATGCAACTTTCATTATATATGTTAGCGTAATCTAACTCGAACCCCGATTGTAACCGCAACATCAAATATCTCCTTTACTGACATTTTATGTACAATATTCTACTCATTATACCATAAAACAATGAATAAAATATTAGTTTATACAATCATTTCACCCACAAACCATAGCCAAAACCCACTGCATAAACAGACCACAACAATGCGATAGGGATAGCCAGCTTAAATTTAACCTTTAATGTCTTATGGCGCCAAATAACCATGCCTAATAAAGCACCTACACCACCAAAGGCAAATGCTAAAAATAATAAAGTAAACTCTGAAATTCGTCCATATCCCTTGATGGCACATAATTTATCATATCCATACATACTAAATACGATAAGATTCCAGACACCTACCGTTACCCAAAATTGTGTATCACTCATATCCCCAAACCTTGTATCCCTTACTTATGATGAGCTTTAAAATACTCTAATGTTTTTTGTAAGCCTTCATCTAATGTTGTGGACGCTACAAATCCAAAATCGCGTTCCGCCCTGACATTGCTTAAACGAGAATGCTTGATATCCCCTACCCGCTCAGCCTCATAGTGCACCATAAAGTCTGCACCACTAATAGCACGGAATCGCGTAATCAACTCATTAACAGATGTTCCCTTATTAGTAGATACATTATAAATACCTGTACATTGACTATTCCTCATAGCCTTAATATTAGCATCTACCACATCATCTACATAAATGAAGTCTCTAGTTTGTTCCCCATCACCGTATACGGTTAAAGGCTGACCTTCAACAATTAAACGGTTAAAGACACTGATAACGCCACCTTCACCACCATCACCTTGACGTGGTCCATATACATTGGCATATCTAAAGCATACTGTATTTAATCCAAAGGCTTCACGATAAATACGTAAATAACCTTCTGCAGTAAGCTTTGTTAGTCCGTAAAAGGAAGAAGGCATCCCACTTAATTCCTCAGTTAATGGCAATACTGCTAAATCCCCATAAACAGCAGCGGACGAAGGCATTAAGAATTGTTCAACTTTCACCTGACGACATGCATCTAAAACATTAATAAGACCCAATAGATTCACATCACAGTCATAACTAGGATTCTCCATAGAGGATTGAACCATAGTTTGCGCTGCCTCATGGAATACAATAGAGGGCTTAAACTCTTCAAAAATAGATACTAACTTTGGATCTCGTACATCCATCTCAATAAATTGAGCTGCTTCATGTACAAAAGAACGCATACCAGTAGATAAATTATCTATAACAAGCACATTGTGCCCTAATTCAATTAATCGATCAACGAGATGAGAGCCAATAAATCCAGCTCCACCTGTAACACATATATTCATAGTACCCTCCCTTCTTATATTTCTAAATACCTGCACCTTGTTTAGCTAGTGCATCGGCCATTTCATTATATGTATCGCCCGTATGAGCAGCTACCTTGTGAAAGTGTACGCGCACACGGTCTTTTATGGAGTCATAAAATGCTGCGTACTGTTGAGTAAGCGCATTATTTCGTTTCCAACCCTTCGTAGCCCACATTTCAATGCCCATATAGTCGTAATAAAGTGAACATTCAGAAACGCCGCGATCAACAGCATATTTCATAACATACATAGCAGCTAATAGCTCACCAGCTACATTCCAAAATGATGTATATCGTTCATCCGTAGATGGAAATGAAAAGGTCTCCCTATTCCCATTCAAGAAGATAACACCACCAGCTCCAACAGTATTTGTCCCTTTATTATAACTACCGTCAATATAAGCAACCACATGGTTTGACTCAGTAAAATCTGGTTTCACAACACTTGTTGATACTTTACTTTGAGTCTTAGAACTAGAACGTACTGATCTAGAACTTATCGATTTAGACTTCACGTCTTGAGATAATTTAGGTTCGCTCTTATTAGCACTCATAAAGTCGCTTAAGGATAAGCCTGAGTCCTCCACAAAAGCAAGAGCTTCTGCTTCCGTAGGGAAAGACTTGTAGATAGCCCCACCAAAGCCTTTTACCTGTTTCTCACAGTCAGCCCATGTGGTATATACACCTGGTACACGACCCTGACGAACTGCATAATACTTCTTTGCCATACGTACCTCTTAATGATCCATTGTAAGTGCTATAAATTCAGCATTTACAACAGATGCCAAATCTTTTGGATTTACCTTCATTTGCATCCCTCGGAGACCAGCACTTACATATACAAAATCTTGAGGCTCCATAGTAGCATCAAAATATGTGGGAAATAATTTTTTCATTCCCACTGGAGAACATCCTCCTCGCAGATAGCCCGTAATACCTAGCAGGTCCTTGACATGAACAAGCTCTACAGACTTATTATGACTGACACGAGCAGCTTGTTTCATATCTAATTCAGCTGCAACAGGAATGCAAAATACTACATATCCTGTTTTGTCACCCTTACCAACTAATGTTTTAAAAACTTGTTTTTCATCAAGCCCTAATGCGTCCACTACATGAAGACCAGCTGCCCGCTCTTCAGACCACTCATATTCACTAATACTATAAGGAACCTTATGGGTGTCTAAAATACGTAATGCATTTGTTTTTTTATGTTTCTCTTTACTCACTATATTCCACCTTATATATTAGCGTAACAAATAAATCTTATCAATATATAATGAATTTCTATATATCGATAGAAATAGCCTTATTCTTATTTATTTACAATTTTATTAATATTTTTCAATTCAATGCGTAAAGTTCCATCATCATTAGTTTTAATTTCAATGAATTCACGATTTTTCATATACTCTACAGGAAATGAAATTTCGATTCCCGTGTCAGTTTTAATTTTGTGATGCTCACCGACCTTCGTAGCAAACTCACGGTTTACAGGTAATGGACGCATCATATCTGCATCAGCTAATTCCTTTTTAGCCGCCTCTTGTTGAATGGGATTCGCCTTAAATACCTCTTCCACAATACGAACAGGATCTACTATATCAGATACTTCAGCATTTTTAGCAATCATAGACTTTGCCATCGTCAATTCAACGACGCCATCCGACTCGTGTGCTTGAGCTACTTTGTCTACAATGGCTTTTACCTTTTTCACCGTATCTCGAGAGGATTGATTAGTACCTAATTGTAACACCTTATCGGCTAAGATATAGGATACTTCACCATCAAATTCACCTTTCGGTTCAAAAATACGAACACTAAAATCAAGTAGATTAACAGATGCAAAAGCACGTAATTTCTGTGATGGCATCGGCAATACAGCCTTATGAGAAACAAGTTCTGTGGCTAAGCTGCCATCATCTTCACTAAATAGTTGATGTGTAAAAGCATCATGAGCTTGGCACAAAAGAATACAGATATAAGATGTATCTGTAATAGCTTCACAGATAATCGTATCAATAACAACAGAATCCGTTGCTTGCTTCATATAGGTAAACAAGCTTTCACCTAAGTTCTTAGATAAATCTATAAACTTGAGATTTCCATTTTTATAATCAACTAATTGTTTACCAAATGGACTTGCATCATGCAAGGTACCTGTTCTAGCAGCTGGATCTTTGAACGCCTTAGCTACATGATTGGCAATATAATCTTGTATAGCTTGATCTCCAACCTTTAATTCATGTTCAGAGTATACGGCTAAAGAGGACGTAAAGTCGAAAATCTCTAGTGCCGCCTTGTTAATCTGCATGACGCCTCCTTATAATAGCAAAAACGATTACCCTTTATTATACCACTCTTTTAGTTTTCGTTTATCAACTTTTGAGCATTCTGTAAGAGGTAACATAGGAATTTCTAGAACTGCTTTTGGCCATTCAACTGAAGGTCTTTCGTGATGAATACGTTCAATAATTTTACTTAATTCAGCATTATCCTCTAATACCACATAAGCAATAAAATCTTCCCCTCGTATATCATCATTAATCGTAATAACAGCCACTTCAGAAACGCCCTGTAAGGATTGTAAATACAATTCCATTTCGGGAATAGAAATTTTATATCCCCCTTTATTGATTACATCACCTTGTCGTCCGTTAAACATAAGGTATCCATCTCTATCAATATAGCCACAATCATTTACAGTATAAGTATCCGGAATCCCTTCAATATGATATTTTGTCGTTACATAAATAACATCATCAGCCTCTATGATTTTAACAGATGGAAATGGTCTTCCCACAGTCCCTTCTCTATCTAACCACTCTTTACCTGTACAATATGTTATATAGTTAAGCTCAGTAGCACCATAATAAAGAATGAACTCCATGTTCGGACATATTCGTTCTAACTGTTCCATCAACTGTCGATCCAGTACTTGAGATCCTCCGATGATATAGTTAATAGAGTCTAGTTTACTTTTGCAATGACGTACTAATAATCGTAATTTTGTTGGTAATGCATATATATGGTCCACATGATATTCTTCAATAAGCTGTATCCATCGATTTGGGCGCAACGAACTCGTTGTAATAACTGTTCCTCCAGACCATAGTACAGCGATAACCATATTACTAACACCAGTGAAACTGAAGCTTCCATGTAAGAATATTTTTGTATCTTTGTTTATATGAAAAATATCGTTTTGGATATCAAAGAACTCTCTCCACGAGCTCTCACTACGCCACAAAGGTTTTGGACGCCCAGTAGTTCCAGAGGTAAGTACACCAAAGTCAGCTAATGGTGCCACCCCTTTATATGCTATAATACGAGCCAATTCCTCTACATACTCTGTATCCATCTCGTTATGGCATACCATAGGAATATAACCTGCATACAATACACCCAACCACTGTACAAGTTGTTCCACAAATGATTGACTCTGAATTAAAGCAACTATATGTTTCAGTGATTCTTTAGTTTGAGCAACATTTACTATACGACTAGTATCATTAATATCTATGGATAAAATAGCATCATACAAATCACCATATGTATACTTTTTATCATCTACAATTAGAGCAATCTTGTGAGGATCTAATTCTTTATATTGTCGTAAACGTTCAATAATTGTCATTTTACATTCGTTCCATAATTAAAGCAGTTCCTGTGCCGCCTGCGCCGGCAATAGCACACAAACCGTATCGACCATTACAGGATTCTAAAGCAGCCATGCAATGAAGAGCTAAAATAGCCCCAGAGCAACCATAAGGATGTCCATAGGCTAATGCACCACCAAGCATATTATATTTCTCCATATGATCAGGGTAGGACTTCTCAAAGAGCGCATCAATGATGGCGAAGGCTTCATTCCATTCCACCACGTCCATATCATCCATGGTTAAATCTGTCCGTTTTAAAATAGCTTTAGTACTTTCAAGAGCACCTTCTGGACTAAACTGAGGATTTCCAGCCCAAGGCATGATACTATGAATTCTAAACGGCCCTTTTTCATTAGATATGTATACAAAAGCAGCACCATCATGAGTTAAACAAGCATTGCCAGCATTTGTAATAGAGTCCTTACCTAATAATGGTTTCATCCTAGATAAAAGTTTTTCATTCATCTTTGGCCTAATACATTCGTCTACACACTCTTTTCCATCTATAGAAAAAGGCATTATATAAGATTGTAAATATGAATTGTCTAAAGCTTTAGTAGCTCTCTGATGACTTCCAATAATATATGGATATAACTCCTCCTTAGTTATATTGTGCTTATGGATAGTTCTTTCTGCCCCTTCTAACATAGCTAAAGGAGACCGATCTTGAGGAGTAAATTGAGCTACCTTATATAAACCGTCTCGATCATCTTCAGTTGCATAGATTCGATCTGGTTGTAATGAAGAGCTTTCAATGCCACCAGCAATAGCAGAATTCATCACGCCTGACGCAATATGTGTATAGGCCATCTCAATACTCATCAATGCTGATGCGCATTGCATATCAATTGTTACAGCAGGCGTCGATACCGATAAATTAGACATTAAACCCATTAATCGTCCAATATTTCCACCTGTACCAACTGCATTACCACAAAAAATACCATCTACAAAGTTAATTTCATGTCCTTTAATTAACTCATTAATCAATTGTGCACCCAATATCTCAGGTCTTGTATTTTTATATTGGCCGTTTAACACGCCTATAGGGCTTCTAAGCCCACCATGAATATATACTGACATATAAGCTCCTATAACAAAATGCACAAAAGAGGCACCCCAAGGAATGCCTCTTTTCATTATTACATGCTAAATTTTAATTTTAGTTGCTAGCCAGGATGCAACGAGACATTTTACGATATCCCCAGGAATAAATGGGAACATAACTATAGGCAACGCCGCCCAAAGTTCTGTTTTGGTAACAATCATAAAGCCTGCCACACCAAATAGGTATACTACAGGAATTGTAATTACAAGAGAGCGCCATGCATAAGAGAAAAAGCTCTTTTTAGGCCCTTTAAATACACTTAGTAAAGTATATGCTATTGGCCAAGAGAAGATAAATCCCCCTGTAGGTCCCAATAATTTACCAAGACCAGCTGTACCCCCAACGAATACAGGTAGACCAACGGCTCCTAGCAGAACATACACGACAAATACTATAAAAGCATCCTTTGGTTGCAATAATAAGCCTGTTAATGTCGCCACCAAAGTCAATGCGGTTACCATTGCCGGACTAAATGGCAATGGAAATGAAATATATGCTGAAATACATAATAAGGCTGTCAATAAAGCCATTTTTGTTAAACGTCTTGCTTCCATAATTACCTCTAACTAATACATCTTTGTTTTAAAGATGTTGAATCTTCATTTTCACCAAAAAAAGTAGCGGAAAATGCCAATGTATCTCCTACATAACCTTCTACATGAGCATCCTCAGGTACTTCCACTAAAGTCACCATATCCCCTGCAATGACAGGGGCATGAAAATAAATTGCCATCTGCTGTGCAGATTTACTAATATTCCAATAATCCCACAATGTTTCAAGAATCATGCACCCAGGTACGACATAAGGGTCCTCTCGATGAATTGGATTCGTGTCATTAATATCATTTACGAATTGTACTATATCTTTCTTGGAAAACGATATAGCTCCACTAATTTCATCATGATGTACGGTAGTGCGAATGCTAAATTGTTTCGGCACCGGTCGTAAATCAACCATTAAAAAACCTGATTTATCTAGAATACCAATTGTAGTAGTTTTAGCGATTTGATATAAAATACCACAGATAGATTGATCACTTCCTGAAGCATCATAATGCATATGCTTAATAACACTATGTCCTGGTAGATCTAAGTCATTATTACATAATGCTTTAAATAATGTTCTCATATAATCACAGTCCTTTATTTATTCAATAAATTGATTATAATCAACATCTTTTCATTCGTCAACAAAAGTCATTATCCATTTGTTAACAAATATAAAATAATATATCTATATGAGCTAAATGTACTACTAAAAGAAAAGAACCCATGATATATCATAGGTTCTTTCATAAGGTTAAATCTTATAGATTTGTTATTTAAGATCTAGCTCTTTTAAGTATGCCTTGAAGTTTTCACCTAATTCTTCATTGCGCAATGCATACTCAACAGTAGCTTTCAAGTAACCTAGTTTATCACCTGTATCGTAACGAATGCCTTCATAGGCCAATGCATACGTGTCAGTTTTAGATGCTGCTAACGCATCAGTCAATTGAACCTCATTACCTACGCCTGGTTTTGTATTTTCCAAAATATTGAAAATATCTGGAGTTAAAATATAACGACCTAATACAGCAAGTCTAGATGGAGCATCTTCTTTTTTTGGTTTTTCAACCAAGTTATGAACGCGATATAAATTATCCGCTAATGCTTCGCCAGATACGATACCATAAGAGCTGACTTTATCTTCCGGTACAAATTGAGCCCCTAGAATAATACCAGGATGTTCGTCATAACACTCAATTAACTGTTTTAAGCATGGATTTTCAGGATTATATACAATATCATCACCAAGCAATACAGCAAATGGTTCATCACCAATAAAGGCTTTGGCACATAATACAGCATCACCAAGACCACGTGGTGCCTTTTGGCGGATAAAGTGAACCTTAATATCTGCTAAATCCTTAATCATAGCCAACTGTTTATTTTTACCTTGGCTTTGTAATAGTAATTCTAATTCAACACTACTATCGAAATGGTCTTCAATAGCGCGTTTATTACGACCTGTAATGATTAGGATTTCCTCAATACCAGAATCTAGTGCTTCTTTCACAATATATTGGATAGCTGGTGTATCTACAATAGGAAGCATTTCCTTTGGTTGTGCTTTAGTAGCTGGTAAGAACCGTGTACCAAAGCCAGCTGCTGGAATAACGGCCTTTCTAATACGTTGCATAGTTATCTCCTAATTAAAAGTCTTTGCCAACAAATTTGATCTTCCATTGATCATTATTGCTTCTATGTGCATCCTTATAAGTTAAGTATAGATCAAAGGAGTGTAAATCACGATGCCATGTATAATATACAGAGTCTATTTGACCACTCATCATATTTGTTTTCACACTAATAGAAACATCATCCAAGCGAGTTAATTTATAAGAACCACCATAAATGAGCTCCTTAGGAAGCTCTGTCGTATCGAATCGATATGGAGAGTTATTATAAGAAATATTACGTTGATTATAACTAACCCATACATTAGCACGATTTCCCACTTTAGATTGGAAACGAGCGCCCCAATAAGGCATGCTACGAATCGTACCATTATAACCATAATAATCTCGTTGATAACCACCTAAGAAACGTAAATCTGCATTTTCCCAAAGCTTAATTGGATCATGAGATACTTCTGTATAATACTCTTTATGAGAACCTTTTACAGACCCCTCTTTCCAATAGCCCGCGTTTACACCACCACGTACAGTAACAGGAGATTTACCAACATGATATGTATGAGTATCTAAACGAGCTTCACCAATCTTTTCTACCCATACAGTTTCATCGTTATACTCATTAGATTCTTTACTGTAACCTATGGATGCAGTAGCCCAAGGCAAATAATGTCTATAGCCTAATTTTGGTTTAAATCCAGACTTTGAATACCAACGGTAATCAATATAGGCTTCGCCATGCTTACCGATTGGATACTCTGTACTACCATGCAAACCAATGCCATCATCACTACTATATGTAGGTTTTGGAACCAAGGAGAAAATACTAAATTTACCCTCTTTATCATGACGAAGGGATGCTGTATAAGAAGGCAAAGATAAAACCTTGAAGTTTTTAATATAGAAGGATGGTTTTTTGATAACTACTTTATCGCCAGGATATACCTTGATATCTTTACCTTCTACACGATAGTCAGGTGTATGTTTAAAAGCCATCGCATGTTTTGTGGTAACCATGCCTTTTTCCATATGACCAGTTTCACCATCAAATGTAGCATTTTGCCCTTTTACATAGTAAGGGTCATTCCAACCAAAAGCTTGATCCGCTGTAAAATGATGATCACTAGTACGATATGTCATATTTTGACCTGTAATATCCTTAGTTTTACCGCCATTTTCTAAAAAGCGATATCCACCAACAGTACGATATTCTGTAGTTTTCGTGTTACCTTCTATACGCGGAGACATCAAGGTTTGATTACCTTGAGTCACTACTACATCACCTTGTGCATATACATCACCAGTGGACCCTATATAGGACATTTTATCTGCATCAATACGAGTCGGCAACTGTTCTGTAGGTTGATCAGACTTTGCCTTTTCACCACGACGTACAACACGGATATTACTATTGTCAGGTGTAGATGCTTTAGAGATTTCTCCAAGATAGGATTGATCAACGCTATCCAATTGATCTTGATATACCGTGGTTGACTCTGTAGCAGCCCATACTGGTTGTGCTAAACAGAAAACACATGCCGCTGCCAGCCATTGTACTTTACGTTTCCTCATGGTTACTAGAACTCCTCTTGCTTTAAGAATTTGTTAATTATTGATTACGCTTTACAACTACGATAGGTTGAGAAACATTTTCTACTTGCTCTTCTTGTTCTTCTACTGCTGCTGGTTCCTCTGTTGTTGTTTCATTTTCATCAACAGCCGCTTCATTAGTATCTACAGTTTCTTCAGATTCATCTGCTGCATTCGGTACAGTTACAGCTTCAGCCAATTCATCATCACTATGAGCTAAACCGTCACCACCAATTACAAGACCTTGAATTGTTACAGAATCTTGAGGTTGTACATAAATTGTTGCACCAGCAGGGTACTCAATATTTTTACCCTTAACAAAAGCGCCACCTACTAAACCTACTGGTCCAAGTAAAACAGCACCAGCTACGGATGCACCTGCAGCTTTAACTTCATTACGAGTCTTGTCTTTCGCTTCTTTACCTTGTACAGCAGTGAATTCTGTACCATCGATAGCAGGAATAGTATCGAATGTAATATCTAAGGCACCATTACGACCAAAGGAACGCGCCTTTTTCAAAGACTTAATCGTACCAGAACCTACTGTACCTGCAGGAACTAATAACACATTGCCATCCATAACATTTTCAGCTACTGTGAAAGCAACAGTGTCGCCTTCATGGCTAGTTTTTGAAGAAACAGCATCATTTAATGTAACTTTGAAAACTTGATTGCCTGCTAATGTACCCACTTGATTTGTGAGCGTTACATTGCTACCATATACTTTTGTTTTTAAAGAAATGATACGTTTTTGTAAAGAGCCGCTACCAATACGACCATTAACGCTACGTTCCATCTTTTCTACACGATCAACAAGAGAACCTGCATTAATGCTATTTTGATATGTATATTCAAGTGCGTCCATTTCTTCGCGCAAAGAAATATTTGTACCGCTACCTTCTACGGAGTTATAAAGGGAATCGACACGTTTGCTCAATGTAGCAGAATTACCATTGAAACCAGTACCATACACGGTTTCATCAAGTTGATTAATGCGGTCCACTACAGCACCATCTTGTACAGCGCCATATACAGTAGTTTCTAAAACATTTGTTTTTTCAGTAACTGTACCAGGAGCAGCAAACGCAGTGCCTGAAATCAAGGATGCCATTAAAAGTGTAAGTACTTGCTTCTTCATAAATTCCTCCACAACGTATCTAATGTATAACTGTTATACAACAGAATAAGCACGGGCCTAAGACCGTGCTTATTCCCTGAGTCTACTATTTTATATGCTCAGTGGCCATTAAATTTTCAAATCGATAATCGCAGATACACCTACGCCTTGAACACGAGATGCACCAACTGGGTTTGTGCTATCAACTGGTACTAAACCTTTTACACGAACCATACCGTTAAAGCTACCTTCAACTTGAGCAACCGCTTTAACTTGTTCAATGCTAGATGCTGGTCCAGTTACTTGAGCAGCACCAATATAACCTTTTGTACCAATACTGATAATAGGTACAACTTTAGTTGTATACTCTGTGCTTAAGTTATTTTGTTTCAATAATTTATTTAAGAAAGAGTCAATTTGAGGACCGAATTTATTGATAACAATACCGATACCACCAATTTTAGCTGCACCACCAAGAATACTGCTAAGGCCGCCAGCTTGAGTAGTCAAGATGCCACCGAATGCAGTTGTAGTTAAACAAATCCCTAGAACAGCTGTAATAATCTTCTTTTTCATAATAAGCCTCCTATAGATACTTATATTTTAACAAATTCTATACATAGATTCTAGTGAAAGTATAAGAACTTACACATAAAGATACTAGTATTGTATAAAAGTCCGATGAACAATCAATGAATTTTATACAACTTAATTTAATGCTACTATCCTAAGAGATTATTGTCAATATCTACTATTCTTCACAATCTATAAGTACAAAAATTCTTTTTATACATATAAAATCAGCTAAATGTAAAATAATCTTAGTCTATATAATCAACAGATACGAGGGACTTGATCTTCACCTAACAAATCAATTAAACGGACACCACCAATTGCGGTTTGCAATCCAACCTTGCCAATATTTTTATCTAATGTTTTACCGATTAATACAGCTTCTTTGCCTTCTTCAAAGCCATGAAGAATAGATAAAACTTCATCGGTAACCGATGGGTCTACCACAAGCACTACCTTACCTTCATTGGCTAAATATAATGGATCATACCCTAAAATATCACAAACAGATTGCACTTCAGCATGAACCGGTATAGCTGCTTCGTCTACCTTAATACCAACTTGACTTTGATCTGCAATTTCTTTTAAAACAGTCCCCAAGCCACCTCGTGTAGGATCTCGCAATAGAGCCACTTGAGGCCCCACTTTATCAAGTACGGCATGAACCATATTGTTTAAAGGGGCACAGTCAGTTTTTAAAGAATCAGATAGGTCTAGTCCAAACCGTTGTCCCATAACAGCAATAGAATGATCCCCTATAGCACCAGATAAGATAACATCCATTCCCGGCTTTACGCGATGTGGACCAATATCTATCCCTGTTGGAATCATACCAATCCCCGCAGTATTTATGTAAATTTTGTCTACCTCACCCTTTTTAACAACTTTAGTGTCTCCTGTAACAATTTGTACATTTGCAGTTTTTGCCATATCTGACATGGTATGAAGGATTTCATCTAACTCATTAAAGGCAAGGCCTTCTTCTAAAATGAGCCCACAACTCAAGTATTGTGGAATAGCACCATTCATAGCTAAATCATTCACTGTACCACATACAGCTAATTTACCAATATTTCCGCCAGGGAAAAACGCTGGTTGTACTACATAGGAATCTGTAGAGAACGCCATACGTCCTGCTGTAACGGGAAATTGAGCACCATCGTGTAAAGGAGCTAATAAATCATTTGTAAAATATTTTAAAATAAAACGCTCGGTCAACTCATGACTAAATCGACCACCGTTTCCATGGACTAAGCGAACTCGCTCCATATTAATCCTCCCACGTCGATCCACCACTGGAATAACCATATTTATACCATGCAGCACAACTACCTTCTACAGATACCATGCAGGCACCAACTGGATGGTCAGCAGTACAACTTTTACCAAACAATGGACATTCACTCGGTTTAATAAGACCTTGCAATACACGGCCACATTGACAACCCTTTGGATCAAGAGAAGGTCGTTCAAGATGGATAGGTAATGCACGTTCTACATCATAGGCTGCATATTCGTCCTTTAATCTTAAACCAGAATTTGGAATGACACCTATACCACGCCACGCATCATCACATACATCATATACCTCTTTGATCATCGCTTGCGCTACAGGATTACCCTTCTGCATAACTACAGAATGATATGTATTTCCTACTATAAAATTACTAGTTTTTCGTTGCTCTAAAATATTTGCTATAGCAGATAAAATTTCAAGTCCGTCAAAACCAGCAATACATGATGGTATGTGATATTCTTCAGGTAAGAATTGATATGGTTCTTCTCCGATAATAACACTCACATGACCCGGCAAAATAAAACCATCAATATGACCTTCTTGTTTATCTAATAAAGCTCGCAATGCAGGAGGCACTAATTTATGAGATACAAGGAAGAAAACGTTCTTCAAGCCTGCTGCATGAACTGCTTTTACAGTTGCACAAATAACGGCAATAGTCGTTTCAAAACCTATGGCTAAAAATACGATTTTCTTTTCCGGATATTTCTTACTAAGTTCTACTACCTCTAAAGGCGTATAAATAACATGGATATGCGCGCCCTTTGTTTGAGCTTCACTAAGACTACTATAACTACCTGGCACCTTTAACATATCCCCAAAGGTTGCAATAATAACATCATCACGTTCAGCATAAGCCAAAGCCTTATCCATATACGTTTGATCCGTTACACATACAGGACATCCTGGTCCACTAACAAGTTCAATGCCACTTGGCAATAACTGACGAAGACCTTCACGGAAAATCGATACAGTATGTGTACCACAAACCTCCATAAGTCTCACGGTTTCCCCTGGCTTATGAAGAGCATTGATACGTTTTAACAATGCATCAGCACTGTTCTGCTTTTCCTGCAAAGTAAGCTTCTTCAAGTTCTTCTAGCTCCTTAAAGGCCTCTAATGTTTTTTGTGCCTCTTCTTCATCAACAATTTGTACAGCAAAACCTGCATGGACTAACAACCAGTCCCCTACCTTTGCTTCTGGTACGAGGAGTAAGCTGCAGTCACGGGTAGCACCTGTTAATTCTACAGTGCCAATAACATCATTCACAGCTATTAACTGTGCTGGTACAGCTAAGCACATATTATCTCCTTATATATTACTTTAATAACAAATTCTATAAGTTTACTTTTATGTAAGTAAACTCATTATATATAAATATATCTAATATCATTGTATCACAATTATAGTATTTATTAAGTGATACTAGCTACATGAGTATATAACTATTTCTGATTACCAATCCATAATTGGCCGAGTGCTAAGCCCCCATCATTGGAAGGAACAGCCTCATTCATATATAAATTGCCTACATGCCAAGCGCGATATATTAACTCTACTAATTTGCGATTTTGAAATACACCGCCTGATATGGCCGCATCACTAATATTATATCGCTCCATTAAATCGGCTGAAGTTTCACATAATGCAATGGCAACTGTTTTATGGAATGATACTGCAAGATGAGCTCTAGATTCACCTTTAACAACACCATCCATAATAGATTGAACAGTTGGAGTAAAATCAAGAATTCGTCCGTCATAGTTATAATCAAGCAATGTACCTTTTTCATCACCACATAAAGATTCTAATGCAATAGCAATTTGCGCATCATAAGTATGAATCATTCCTAATCCTAAAAGAGAACCTACTGCATCAAATAAACGCCCACAGCTCGTTGCTTGAATCATAGGCATTGTAGATTGTAATGCTTTGTCTAATATTTCCCAACCTTTAGGTAGCCTATTCATCCAATCTTGGTAAACAGGTGGAATATCATTACCATAATAATTTCTGATATACCATAAGGCTTGACGCCATGGCTCAGAAACCGCTTTTTCTCCACCTGGTAGCGGCGCTTCATGGATATGAGCTAATCGTTGATATTCGTTGCCTTTACAAAGAAGGAATTCACCGCCCCATACGCTTCCATCTGGACCATATCCTGTACCATCCATGGCAATACCTAGTACAGGGCCTTCAAGATTGTGTTCTGCCATAACTGATGCAATATGAGCATGATGATGTTGGACAGGTATAACAGAAATCTGAGAACTTTTACCAATACGTTCCCCTAAGTGAGAAGAGAAAAATTGAGGATGACTATCTACAATGATTTTCTCTGGTTGTATAGAAAATAATTTCTCATATCGATCAATAGTCCACTCCAAAGTTGCATGAGTGGATGCATTCTGTAGATCACCAATATGTGGTCCTACAAGAACTTCAGAACCTTTATTCATAGCAAAAGCATTTTTTAAATCACTACCCATGGCTAATATCGGAGTTTGCCCTGAAATTTCACAATGAATAGGTTCTGGCACATAGCCACGACTACGACGAATAAATCGAGGTTTCTTATGAATAACAGTTACAACAGAATCATCGAGAGGTGCATAAATTTTCCGATTGTGGACCAAAAAATAATCAGCCACTGACCCTAACTCTTCAAATGCTTGATTATCATCATATAAAACGGGATCACCGCTACGATTGCCGCTCGTCATGACCCACGCCGCATCTGATGGTAATAGTACCTCATGCATCGGTGTATATGGTAACATTACGCCAAGCATATGATTATCTGGCGCTACATGGGTACTCAAATGCACTAAACTATGGTGATTTCTTTCTAATAATACGATAGGACGTTCCATTCCAGTCAAAATATCTAGTTCTACATCATTAAGATGGACTAGCTCGATTGCCGTATCTAGAGACCCTACCATAATTGCTAGTGGTTTATGTGGTCTGTTTTTACGCTTACGTAAGCGTTGGACCGCTACATCATTTCGAGCATCACAAACTAAATGATAGCCGCCAATCCCCTTTATAGCGATAATACTACCTTCGTTAATTAATTCACGGGTTGTATTCCATACATTTACTGTATCTACAACCATACGATTAGGTTTATATAGAGTATAATGCGGCCCACAAAGAGAACACGCATTAGGTTCAGCACGATAACGGCGCCCCTCTATATCCTCATATTCAGCCTTACAAGCTTCACACATAGGAAACTCATCCATCGTCGTTCGCTCACGATCATAAGGTAGAGATTTAATAATCGTATACCGAGGGCCACAATTTGTGCAATTAATAAAAGGATATTCTTTCCTACGCTTGTCCCGTTCTAGTTCTTTAAGACAGTCATCACATGGCGCTGTATCAGCACTAATAAACGTACTAACCTCTTCACCTAATGGAGAGGGCTTCACAGAGAACTCAGCTTCATTGTTTTGTATAGTAAGATGTTCTACCCGTTGACTTGTAATGCGGCACAATCGAGGTTGGTCATCTTGAATCGCATCTAAAAACAACTGCAAATCACTAGTACAACCTTGTATCTCGACGTAAACACCTTGGCTATCATTATATACAAAACCTGTTAAACCTAGGGAATGTGCCCACATAGAAACAAGGGGCCGGAATCCGACCCCTTGAACTATACCGGTATAACGAATTCCCCAGCGTTCTATAGTTTGATTACTATTTTGTTTCATATAAACTCCTACTATAGACGGAGAATTAATGGCTATTAACCTAATGCTACAGGAATACTGCCATCAATGCCAGCTTGTTCTAACTCGGCTTGAATCATAATAGCGCATTCAATACGTTTCTTTTGTAAGCGGCAGCCAAATTCATAAGGTGTTTCTAAATCGCCACCTAATGTAATATTATTAGCATGACAGCCACCGGAACAGAAGAATTTCGCCCAACATTCAGCACAAGTTGGTTTAGAGAATACATGTGTATTACGGAAATCTTTAGGAATTTCTGTATTTTGTAATCCATCATACACATTGCCAAGCACATATCCATCTTTACCTACGAATTGATGACATGGGTAAATATCGCCATTAGGTACGACTGCCATATATTCATGACCTGCCCCACAACCACGAAGGCGTTTAGCCATACATGGACCGCGATACAAATCCATACGGAAGTGGAAGAAGTTAAACTTCTCGCCCCAACCTTCTAATTGACGTTGTAAATAAATATCTGCTAATTTTTCATATTCTTTTTCCAATACAGGCCAATCCTCTTCTCGAAGAACATAATCCCCCTCTTCACCTACTACAGGCTCCATGGATAAATGTTCGAAGCCAAGATCAGACATAGCCATAACATCTTTTGTAAAGTCCAAGTTTTTATGTGTATACGTACCACGTACGTAGTATTCAAGGCCATGGCGTTGTTTTACTGCATTAATAAGGTTTTTAGCAATATATTTATAAGATTCAGCACCACTACCAGCTACAGGACGCATCGCATTATGTACAGATTCACGACCATCCAAGGATAATACAAGGCTCATCTTATGTTCGTTTACATAGTCGATTTTATCTTGTGTTAACAGCATGCCGTTTGTAGTCAATGTAAGCTTGAAAATCTTATTGTGCTTTTCTTGAATGGATTCAATATATTCAACTGTTTGTTTAACAACATCCCAATTCAATAAAGGTTCTCCACCAAAGAAGTCTATTTCACAATGTTGACGAGGGCCGCTCATTTTAATGAGGAAGTCCACTGCACGCTTCGCCACATCAAAACTCATTAATTCACGTTTTACACCGCCGTAATCACCTTGGCTGGCAAAACAGTATTTACATGCTAAATTACAATCATGAGCAATATTTAAGCATAATGCCTTAACAATAGGTTTTTCACCTACTACAAGTTTAAACTCTGTACTCATGGGAGCAAACAATTGCTCTGCTTTAATGAGCTCATCTAACTCATCCATAATCTCATCAAGTTCTACGGCATCTTCCTTAGCATCTAATGCAGCATGTACTGCATCGCGATTAGTGCCATCGTATATGTCAAGAACTCTATCAATGAGTTCGTCGATAACGTGAATAATACCACTATTAACATCTAAGCAGTAATAGTTATCCTTCATCCGAAACTTATGGATCATTGGTTTTAATTCTAACATGGTACCTCCAATTAATATGTATGGTAAAAGTTCTACTATATAGAACTTTCTAGATAATTGTACCACATTTCCACGCTAAACGTTATGAAAAGAGTCATAAAGATATACCATATAAAGTATGTATTATACACATAAATAAAAAAGGCCCGCTAAGCGAGCCTCTTTATTATTTTTGTTTGCAAACTTGGTTACCAACTGTGCAGCTTGTTTTGCAAGCAGATTGGCAAGATGTTTGACATTCCCCACAACCGCCAGTTTTAGCAGTTTTTTGCAAGGATTCAGTGTTGATAGTACGAATACGTTTAGCCATGGTTATCCTCCTCAATACTTATCGAATGATATTTATTTTATCATATTTATGAAAAGCCTGTAAAATACTATTTAGTTATGTTTTCTTCTACAGATTTTATTTTATTAACTTCTGTAGTTTTGTTTGCATCCGCTCCTACTGTTGTTGCAGCGCTTGTAACAGCATCAGTTTTTTCTTTCTTAGGAGTATCCTTACGCAATACCTTACGTAATGCCAATGCAACTGGAGTAACAATAACAGCTGCAAAAACAGCTTCTGGAATACCGTGCGTAACAGATAAGAATACAATAGAGCCTAATACTTGATCTGGGCTTAGGTTCATTTTAATAGCAAACATATCTGCGTAAAGCAAGAAGATAAGTCCCATAACCATAATTGTATGGAATACAGTACCCATAAATGCAGATACAAGAATGCGTGGACCTTGAGGTGCTTTCCACAATAATAAGTATACTAAATATGCTAATACAGGGAAAAGTATACGTGGTAACACAGAAATGATTGGATTAATGAATAGTGGGGATAAAATATTAGGTGCTGTAATATTTTGCCACAAGCTATAGCAACCAAAGATAAAGCCTACAAAGGCACCTACCTTAGGGCCCTCTACAATAGCACCAATAAGTGTCGGTACATGTAGAGTTGTCACATTAAGAGGCCCCAATGGAATAATCCCATATCCAGATACACCTAATGCGATTGTGATCCCCGCCAACAAACCAATAATGGTAAGCTCACGAATAGTAATACCACTCTTTTTCTCTTTTTTAGCCTTTTTACGTTCAACGGAGTTAGTCGTTTCATTGCCTGGGATTGATACAGTTGAGTTATCATCCACTAGACGTTCATTGTTGTTCATAGATCCTCCTTCGTTCTCATTCCTTACGGATATAAGTCGAAACTAGAAATTAAATACGTTCACGGCGTCGTGAAATAATACCACGCTCTACCAATGCACCTATAATCACTGCTACACCTGTCATACCAGCTTCTAACAAAGTTGGGGTAACAAACACTAGTGGATTACCTTGATACGTTGGAAAAACGGTGGGAACTAAAGATAAAACAAACTCTGGAATATAACCACCATATAAAATATGGGCATTCATAGCGAGCCATAAACCAGCAGTTAAAACAATACGAAATAATCGTATACCTTTATAGGCTATTTCTCTTGGATATAAATAGAATACGAATACCAATAAGGATATAAGTAACGACACCAATTCTGCAAAGAGTATATTCACATTCATAGATGACGCATACATGAAATAAACCATTGGATCTTGTAGATCAACATAGAGAAGTGAACCAATATATAAGAATGGAATTGGAATAGTATATCCAATTATATCGAGTGCTTCATCTACCATTCCCCATCGATGATTTCGATTGAAAAACTTAGTAGCTAGCAACCCACAAAGTTCAATAAGTACTTGAACTATAAAATACACCACGAAGAGAAGTAACGCTGTTACAATTCCATTATCTGCAGTAAAGCTAAAGGGCGTATGAAGAAATGAAAATACAGTCCACCAAGCCCAACTATACGCATGATATCCCATACTCAATGGTAAATCGTCATTAAATTTAGCATTCTTAAGTCTTCGTACCATAAGAGGTATTACGAGGGACAACACGGGAAATACTAAAATTGGTAAAGCTAGCGCTCCACTTAAAGAAAGAACTGTCGTTACAGCACTTACAAATAATGCACAGACAACGGTAAATAACCAGAAATTCTTATTCATTACGGCCTCCTACTAAACGAGTAAGACCGTATGCCAAAATCAAGCTAATAGTGACACCAATATACATAGCTACTAAGAAAGCTACATCTCGACCAACTGTTGGCCAGCTCCATAACATAGATAAATCTATACCGAGAAAGATACCTTTATAGCTAATACCATGAATTATAATCCAACTTATAAAATAGGCAATACGGCTAATCGATTTACCCTCGCCAAAGGTACTACTTTTAAACGATAAATATGCCCAAGGCATTATTAACGATAAGAGCAAATACCATGCTAGTGCTACTGTCGCACTCGATCCATTATGAATCATATACGCAATAATAGGAATTACTACGATAAATATATTCAAGTAGATGGATCTTTTACAAATATCTATTAATGTGTTCATAAAGATCTCCTATGATATGTAATCTCTTTGTATTTTACAATAATCATAGATAAATGTCATCAAAAAAGAAAAACCTCCATATAGGTAAATAAATACCTTATATGGAGGTTTTTAATTAAGCCACTACAGAGTCAGCTGTTACATCAATTGTAGGAACAGTTTCCTTTTGTTCTTCTTTCTTCAACAATGGAGTCATGCTTTCTAAGCCGATACCCAATGTGAATAGATTATGCAACCATGCTGTTTGGCTTGGCGGCATAATACCGAGTACGCCACCACCTACAAGAGCACCATTGAAACCAACGATACCATTGTAATTTGCTTTGATGCGTTTCATCAATGCCATAGAAATGCGGCGTAAATCTACAAGAGCTTGTAGATGATCGGAAGAAATAGTAACATTTGCAATTTTTTGAGCGATTGGTGCGCCTTCATTCATAGCGATACCAACATGTGCTTCAGAAATTGCTGGGGAATCGTTAATACCATCCCCTACCATCATAACAGTATAGCCTTCAGCTTTTGCTTGTTTTACATAAGCCGCTTTATCTTCTGGCAATACTTCAGCATGCAATTCATCGATGCCGAGTTCGTCAGCTACACGTTGTGCATTACGTTTGGAGTCGCCAGTCATCATGACAACCTTTTTAATGCCCAATGTATGTAAATCAGCTATAACTTGTTTTGCTTCCTCACGAACAGGGTCTTTAATACAAATAACCGCTGCTAGTGTACCTCCAATAGCGAGGTAAATATGGGAAGATGAATTTGGTAAATTATTGAACTTTTCTTGTTCATCTGCAGGAATCTTTGTTTTTTCATCATCAAAGATGTAGTGAGCACTACCAATGCGTACACGGTAGCGGCCAACTTTAGATGCAATACCATGAGCTACAACGTATTCTACGTCGGAGTGCATTTCCTTGTGAGGCAAGGAATGATCCTTAGCAGCACGTACAATTGCTTTTGCCATGGAATGAGGGAAATGTTCCTCAATACATGCAGCCAATTTTAACATTTCATCTGCATCATGACCATTAAATGGAATGATTTGTTCAAACTCAGGTTCTGCTTTTGTAAGAGTACCTGTTTTATCGAATACAATCATATCTGCTTGTGCAATTTGTTCTAAGAATTTACCACCTTTAACAGTGATACCGCGTTTAGATGCTTCTTGCATAGCGGAAAGTACTGCCAATGGAATGGATAATTTAAGAGCACAAGAGAAGTCAACCATTACGAAAGACAATGCTTTCATCACATTACGAGTCAACAAGTATGTTAAACCAGCACCAATAAAGCTTATTGGAACTAATTTATCAGCCATGCGGTATGCTTGTTGTTCCATACCGGATTTCATTTGTTCAGACTCTTCAATGAGGTTAACGATTTTTTCGTAACGAGATGTTTTGGATGTGCTACGTACTTCTACAATAGCTTTACCGTCTTCAACAACAGTACCTGCATATACAGAACTGTCTTGATCACGACGAACCGCTTCTGGTTCACCAGTCATGGAGCTTTCATTAACAAGAACAACACCATCGATAACGACGCCATCCAATGGAATCACTTCGCCTTGGCGAATAATGATTTTATCACCTGCCACAACTTCGTTAACTGGCTTGCTCACTTCAATGTCATCAACTAAAACCCATACTTTATCTACGTTCAAGGACATGCTTTGAGCAAGATTCAATACGGATTTACGGTGAGTCCATTCTTCTAAGATATCGCCAATACCTAATAGGTACATAACAGCGCCAGCTGTAGGATAATCTTTTTGAAGTAATGCAGCACCAATAGCTACACCATCAAGTACTTCGACAGTTAACTTACGTTGCCACAATGTTTTAATGGCTTTACCGATAAATTTAATACCATCAAACCAAGCCCATGCAGCCGCAATCGGTGCAGGAAGCACTGCTTTTTTACCTAAGTAAAGTGCAGTGCGGTTGATCATCATTTCACGGTATTTTTTATTTACCAAGCGAGGAGAATATTCGTTTAAAGCAGGAGCTTCAGACAAATCTAAATCGCGTAGAGCTAACACTGCATCACGTACAGAATCAGAATCGCCAGTATGTTTAATGGCGATTTGACTGCTACGAGTGTAGAAGGTTACATCTACAATTGCATCATTAAGGAGTAATGTATCCTCTACATAAGCAGCTTCAGCTTCTGTAAAGCGATGACCAGTTACCTTAACATGCAAGCGATTTCTGAGTTTTCGTACAACAGAAAATTGTAACATATCTGCAATCCTCTAATTATTTGTTTTCTTCAAAGATTTCTTCGTTGCGTGCTTCGTTGATTTCTTGAGCTTCTGCCAATACATCAGATGCGGATGCTTGTACTTTTTCAGCTGTTTCTAATACAGTTTCTTTAGCGCGAAGGCCAGCTGCTACGATACCAGCATATACTTTTTTAGCGTCTTTAGAAGTTAATACTTTAAGACCTACAGTACCCAATGCAAGGCCTGCTGCGAATAAGTTAGCGTTTTTAAGATTGTTTTGGTTGAAGTTGAACATGATAATATCCCTTTCTACTAATAAATATATAAAAAATTTACTTACTATATTTGAAAAGAGGAGCCTATTATAGAGACCCCTCATTCAAATTCAGAATTCGTATTAGCTTACTTAGCAGTACGTTTAATGCCTAGTGCTTTATTGGAACCATCACAGCTGCAGCTACCACCGCAACCAGAAGATTTTTTAGAGCCAGAATCGGAGCCACCGCCACTACAGCCGCAGCCACCTTTACCAGACATTTGTTTGTAAAATTTATTACCGATATAAGCTAATGCTAATACAACTATGAGTCCTATAACAAGATTATCCATTATTATGCCTCTTTCTCAATATCTACTAAATTACAATATGTGTATTAGTGATAAACAAGATAAAAGCAATATCTAAAGGATATTTCCCTTTTCTCATTATCATTTAACCACGAATATTGATAATTATCAAGTATTATTTTTAAATTACTTATAACAAAATCGCAATTTTTAAATTCATTTTTGTTTAAAGAATCTAAAAGTGGCTAAACTCTCCTATTTAGCGATTTTAGATTAGAAACCTAATGCGCGACCTATGTTATAGAAGATGAAACATGCAATCCAAGCAAATGTATTTTCATAGAAGAACATGAAAGCAACCCATTTCCAAGAACCTGTTTCACGTTTGATAACAGCTAATGTTGCCAAACAAGGTGGGTAAATTAAGATAAACAACATCATTGTCAAACCAATTAATGGTGTAAAGTGAGAGTCGTTTTGTAGGTACTCAGTCAACGGTGCTGGATTTTGATCATCACCACCAACAGCATAGACAGTACCTAACGTTGAGATAACAACCTCTTTAGCCGCCAAACCAGCTACTAATGATAGGCCCATTTTCCAATCAAAGCCCAATGGTTCTAGCACTGGATTGATAGCTTTACCAAAGGATGCTGCATAGGATTGTTCAATTTTTTCAGCAGCTTGTTCTTTATCAAGTTTGTCATTTTCAGCATCTAAATTAGCACTGTTTTTATACATTGCCCATGCTGCTGGGAACAAGTCTTTATTTTCATCTTTAATATCATTGAATAATTCAGGTGCTTCAGAATCATCCTCTACTGCTACTTCAGGTTCATCTTCTCCTGCTTGCTTAGCAGCATCAGTAGCATCTTGTACAGTAGATTTCATATCTTCCACAATTTTATCAACTGCATCTTTTTGGTCATCTGTAGCAATACCGAATTGAGCTAATGTAGCTGCATCTTTTACTTCATACTCTTGAGCAACTTGTTCTTTCATTGCATCATAGTCTTTAGAGTATTCTACATCCATTGGGTACGCAGTAAGGAACCAAATCAAGATAGATGCAGCCATGATGAATGTACCAGCTTTAATGATGTACAATTTAGCACGTTCGTACATGTGCATCCAAGTAGCTTTCAATGTAGGTAAATGATATGGAGGTAGTTCCATTACAAATGGTTCAGCTTCACCTGCAAATAAGAACTTACGGAAGATCTTTGCAAAGATAATACCGAAAATAATGCCCAAGAAATATACTGAAAATACAACAAATGTACTATCCCAACCATTTGGGAAAAATGCATTTGCAAATAAGATATATACCGGTAAACGAGCAGAACAGCTCATGAATGGTGTAATCAAGATTGTAACCATTCGATCCTTATAGTTATCAAGGATACGAGCGCCCATTACAGATGGTACGGAACAACCGAAACCTAAAAGCAACGGAATAAAGGATTTACCATGCAAACCACAAGCGCGCATTACACGGTCAATAACGAAGGCTGCACGAGCCATGTAACCAGTATCTTCCAAGAAAGAAATGCCAAGGAAGAGTAATAAAATTAATGGTAAGAATGAAAGTACCGCACCTACGCCGGCAATAATACCATCAGATACGAGTGACTGTAATTGGCCCTCTGGAATAGTCTGAACCGCATAAGCTTGTAATGCAGCGAAACCATCCTCGATCCAACCTTGAGGAATACCACCAACGAAGTTAACGAACGCAAACAATAAGTACATAACAACCATGAAGATTGGTAAGCCCCAAATTCGATGCGTTAAGATTTTGTCATAACGGTCAGAGCGTGTTTCCAATTGAGTTGGCGCTTGTGTTAAACATGTATTATATACTTCTACAGCAAAGCGGTGACGATATTCTTGGAAGACAATATCAAGATCAACTTGATCCTTAATTTCTTCACGAATAGCTTCAGCCTTTTGAATAATAGCTTCTGTATTATCAAAGCGCATAACTTTGCCAATAACGTCCGCATCTTTTTCTAACAACTTAACAGCAATCCAACGAAGTGGATATGTAATAGTGCCAGCTTGTTTTAGCGCTTCTACAAGCTCACTAATTTTGCCTTCTAACAAATCACCATAGTTAATTGTTACACCAGGAGCTTTTTGAGAAGCAGCTACACTAATAGTTGCTTCTAACAAGTCTTTTGTACCAATGTTTGTACGACCTACGGTGCTAACAATTGTAGCCCCTGTCATTTCTGCCATTTTTTTTAGGTCGTATTTGATGCCCATATCTTCAGCAACATCAGACATGTTTAGAGCAATAACCATTGGCTTTTCAAGTTCCAACAATTGTGCCGCTAAATATAAGTTACGTTCCAAATTAGATGCATCAAGAACATTAACAATAACATCTGGGTTATCATTTACGATAACATTACGCGCTACTAACTCATCCAAGGAACGTGCAGTTAAGCTATATGTACCTGGTAAGTCAATAAACAATAACTCATGGCCATCAAAATTCGTATGGCCTTCCTTTTTTTCTACTGTAACGCCGGCATAGTTACCAACGTGTTGCTTCGCCCCTGTGATATTGTTAAACATTGTAGTTTTACCACAGTTAGGGTTACCTGCTAAGGCAATGCGAATTTGCCCATTTTCTGCCATGTGAACCTCCTATTGAACCTCTACATCAATCATGCCAGCTTCGCTATTACGAAGTGCTAATTCAAAGTTTTTTACTTTGATTTCCACTGGATCACCCAAAGGGGCAAACTTCATAACATGGATTTTTGTACCATTTACAAGACCCATGTCAATTAGACGATGCTTAACATTGCCACTGCCATGTAGTGCAACAATAAGACCAGACTCACCTGGTTTCATGTCTTTTAACTTTTTGATAGCCATACGACACCTCCTAATTATTGTACCTAACAACCTCATATTAAACACACCAAATAATAATGCGTATTAATATCTTAAATTATTATATCAAAGAAATCATTAATTTCAACAATTATTATCATTTTTATGGTAGTTTTCTATCTCATATATATATTTTTTTCTCATATTAAATATGAGAATTATTTTATCATTAATCAAAATAAACCCTGTAGAGTATAGCTTTTTATGAACCAATACAAATCATAATTGCTTCACCAAATAAGAAGCACTACTAAGATTATCATTATTAATAATTTAATCATTCTCAATTAAATATTAAATTTTTATTTAAATATGAATACTTTAATGTTTTTTATTCTCATGAACATACATATATTTCGTTATTTTTCAATATATTATCATTTAAATATACCAACATACGCTTTCTTTATGGCAACTTAATTTCCCATCTAATAATAATCACTATAAATAACAATTCATTTTATTTGCCCCTACTATATGCATAAGGTATAATTAATATAATATGTATTATAGAAAGGACGATCCATGAAATCTTTTAAATCTCTAGGTGTTTGCGATGAACTCATTCAAGCCCTTCAAAAACAAGGTATCAAGGAGCCCACTCCAATTCAAGAACAAGCCATTCCTGTAGTTTTCAAAGGAAATGATGTCATAGCAAAAGCTCAAACAGGTACAGGCAAAACATTAGCCTTCTTATTGCCTATTCTTCAACGGGTGCACACAGATGTGCATCAAGAACAAGTACTTATCATTGCACCTACGCGAGAACTAGTAAAACAAATTTCTGACGAAGCAAAAGAAATAGGTACCATTTTAAATGTGGATATCCTCCCTCTTATCGGTGGCAAAACGATTGAAGCACAGCTACAACAATTAGGACGTCGCCCTCAAGTTATCTTAGGTACGCCTGGCCGTCTATTAGATCATGCTAAGCGTGGTTCACTTCACCTAGATTGTATTCGTCGTGTCGTACTCGATGAAGCCGATCAAATGCTCCACATGGGGTTCTTACCAGATATTGAAAATCTCATCAGCCAAACAGATGCTAACCGACAACTTTTACTATTCTCTGCAACAATCCCAGATAAGATTAGAAACCTTGCAAAAGCTTATATGTCAAAACCAGCCTCTGTAACAGCAGAAGGTAAGCATGTTACATTAGAATCTATTGATCAACGTGTATACATGATGAATCCAGAGGAAAAAACAGAACGCCTCATCAAAATGATTGAAGAAGACAATCCATTCTTGGCCATTGTTTTCTGTAATAAACGTGAAGGTGCAGTTCGCTTATCCTATGAATTAACTGCTGCAGGCCTAAATATTGCTGAAATGCATGGCGATTTAACACAAGGTCGCCGCACTCAAATATTGCGCGATTTTGCAAAAGCTAAGACACAAATCTTAGTAGCAACAGATATTGCAGCTCGCGGTATCGATATTGAAGGCATTACACATGTTTATAACTACGACGTACCACGCGACGTAGATTACTATATCCATCGTATTGGTCGTACTGGTCGTGCTGGTAATTCTGGTGTAGCTGTTACATTTGCTACGCCACAGGATGAATCTTGGCTACGACGTATTGAGCGTGCCATCCAAGCAACGCTTACTAAATATACTAAAGATGGACAAATTAAAACTAAAGGTAATGCAAGTGCTGCTCCAAAACGTGCAAAATCTTCTGGCAAGCCTAAGATTACGAGTTCCTATCAATCTACAAAGGCTAAAGCTCATAAAGCTCGTGGCCACAAAGGTGCTAACACACGCCAACGCCGTACCTCTACATCTCAAACTGGACGTCGCGGTAAACGCAGATAAAACTAAAGACGCGTACAGATTAATCTGTACGCGTCTTTTTTATTTGTTCGCATAAATACTTGGCGTGCCATTTACATCAGAACATTGTGTCTTACATTGAGATCGATTACTGCAAACCCAGTTAATGCGGCCTCTTGCCTCTTGTTTAACAAAATAACCTTCTTTACATCGCGGACATTTATATTTCTTTTCTTCTTCAGATAGAGTGATATTACTTTCACCAGTTGAAGTCTCTCCATCGATTGGTTGTGTATGTTTACAAGTTGGATAATTGGTACAACCTAAAAAAGCACCATATTTACCATTACGCTGTTGCATACGTCCCTTATTACATTTCGGACATATAGGCAAAGTAGATAAGTCTACATTTTCATTATCCATAGGTCGTTTACGATTTTGATTCGTTATCGTGCGAACTACATTTGGCATCATTTGACCAGAGTTTACCTGTTTATCAAAGCCAAGCTTATCAATCAATAACTGTAAAAACTTAACTTGATCAGATAAGAAGGAATCCAATGTATCCTCCCCTTCACTCATGAGGGCCAAACGTTCTTCCCAAACTGCCGTTTCATCAGGATACAACAATTCATCAGGCAATGCATCTACTAAAAGATAGCCTGTTTCCGTAGGTGATAGAACTTGCTTCTTCCCCGAAGTTTTCATAAAACCACGACTGATGAGTTCGTCAATAATATTAGCACGAGTCGCCTCTGTGCCAATACCAGATACAGCCTTTAACTGTTTTTTCAAATCTTCATTTTTTACAAATTTATGAATTTCCTTCATCGCTTGCAACAATGTAGATGGTGTAAAACGAGATGGTGGTTTTGTTTGTTTCGCCTCTACAGAGGAATCTGTATAAAGAACGGAATCATTTTTCTTAACAGCCGGCAAATGATCTGTTTCTTCAATAGCCTCTTTTTTAGAGTCAGATTCTGCGCCACGTTCATCAGTTAAATCAGGTTCATCATTATCTGTCATCGATTTGGACTTTTGTCGTTTATAAAGCAACTTCCATCCTTCGTCTATAACTACACGACCATTAGCAACAAACTCTTCCTTACATTGTTCCACTACAATTTTAGTTTGTTCATACACGTGCTCACCATAGAATTGAGCAATATAAGCCTGACTAATGAGGAAGTAAATATTGCGCTCCTCACGAGACAAACTATTTATATTACACGCTACCGTAGTAGGAATAATTGCGTGATGGGCGGTAATTTTCTTTTCATTCCATGCGCGGCTCTTAATAGAACGATCGGCATCTGTAGCCCATTGTGCTAACCTTTCATCTCCAGCATTCTGCAAATTATTGAGGATAGCATTGCGATCACCATACTGATTTGGTGGTAAATATTCACAATCAGAACGAGGATACGTAGTCAACTTTTTCTCATATAATTTCTGTGCTGTATCAAGTACAGTTTGCGGATCATAGGAGAATGCTTTACCCGCCAATACCTGTAACGATGACAAGGATAATGGTAAGCGTTGTACATCTTTCTTTTTAGATTTTGTAACCGCCTTAATGATACCATCTGGACCAACTTGCAAGCGCTCAACCAATTCATCTGCAATAGCCTTATTTATGAGACGACCATCTGGATCAAGCCCCTTTTGTTCATCTGTAGGTTGCCACGTAGCCCAGAACACACCATTTGGATGGTTATATAAAACCTTTAGTGTGAAATAATCGACCGGTTTAAATGCGGCTAATTCACGTTCTCTACGAACTACTAATGCTAACGTTGGAGTCTTAACACGACCTATAGGTAATGTTACCTTATTACCTTTATATCGTTCAGATAAGGTATATGCACGAGATAGGTTCATTCCAATAAGCCAATCTGCACGCGCTCTGGCCAATGCAGATTGATATAGATTGTGAAAGTCTTTATTGTCTCGCAAATCATTAAGAGCTGCACGAACAGATTTTTCGTCCAATGCATTTAATAAAATACGCTGTACAGGTTTTGTATTTCCTACATAATATAAAACCTCATCAACTAACAGTTGCCCTTCCCTATCTGGGTCACCGGCGTTAACGATAGTGTCAGCTTTACCGATAAGGTCTTTCACCGTTTCAAACTGTTGACGACTACTATCCGTAACCAATAATTTCCACTCATCAGGCACAATAGGTAAATCTTGAGGGCGCCAGCGAACATATTTATCATCGTAATCACCAGGTTCTGCTTGATGTAATACGTGACCTACAACCCATGTCACCACATCATCACCTTGGATAAAGTAGCCATTCCGTTTTTGGATATTCTTATTTTCCGGCAAGCATTTACTAATTTCGCGAGCCATGGATGGCTTTTCCGCAATAAATAACCGCATGGTCCCCTCCTTAACATAAAATAACGGCTATTCCCCTAAGCCGCTCTTTGAAATCTCATTATACTACAATTTAGTGGTCATAACTACCAAAATCATGTATAATTTTAAAGATATGAATGATGTGAAAGTTATATAATAAGACAAGACTTTTACAAACGAAACAATAGAGGTGAACTATGACATTTTTAGAAGAAGTGCAACGTCGTCGTACGTTTGCTATCATATCTCACCCGGATGCGGGTAAAACTACATTAACAGAAAAATTACTTTTATATGGTGGTGCTATCCACTTAGCGGGGTCCGTTAAATCTCGTAAAACAGCAAAACACGCCGTATCTGACTGGATGGAAATCGAAAAGCAACGTGGTATCTCCGTAACAAGTTCTGTGTTGCAATTTGACTATGATGGTTGTCGCGTCAATATCCTAGACACCCCTGGTCACCAGGACTTTTCTGAAGATACATATCGTACCTTAATGGCTGCAGATAGTGCTGTCATGTTGATTGACGTAGCAAAAGGCGTAGAAGCACAAACAAAAAAACTATTTGCTGTATCTAAAGAACGCGGTATTCCTATCTTTACATTTGTAAATAAAATTGACCATTTCGGTCGTAGCCCATTTGATTTGATGGAAGAAATCGAAAATGTTCTTGGCATTCGTACATGCCCTATGAACTGGCCAATTGGTATAAACGGCGAATACAAAGGCGTATACGATAGAGAACATGAAACTATCGAGCTTTTCGCAAAAGATGAAACACATGGTCAAGAAAAGTTAGCCTCTGAAAAAGGAGCTTTGACTGACCCTCGTATGAAAGAATTATTAGGTGATGATGTATACCAAGCATTACTTGATGATATTGAATTATTAGATGTTGCAGGCGACCCATTCGATTTTGACAAGGTTCGTGCTGGTGAATTAACTCCTATGTTCTTCGGCTCTGCCATGACTAACTTTGGGGTAAAACCATTCTTAGAGAAATTTTTAGAACTTGCTCCATCTCCTGCTCCACGCCAAGCTGTGGAAGAAATGGTCCAACCTACAAGCGAAGACTTCTCTGCCTTAGTATTTAAAATCCAAGCGAATATGGACCCTAACCACCATGACCGTATCGTATTTATGCGTATCTGTTCTGGTAAGTTCGAAAAGGGCATGTCCGTATTGCATCGCCAATCTAATAAAACGATTCGTCTATCTCAGCCTCAACAGTTTTTGGCTACAGAACGTACCATCGTAGAGGATGCATATCCAGGAGATATTATCGGTGTCTTTGACGCTGGTACAATGGGTGTAGGTGATACACTGTGTGCTCAAAAACACAAGGTAACCTTTGGTGACTTCCCTGTATTCCCACCAGAGTTCTTTGCTCGCGTATCGCCAAAAGATACTATGAAGCGTAAGCAGTTCCAAAAAGGGATGACACAATTAGCCCAAGAAGGCGCTGTTCAAATCTTTGAACAACCAGGTGCTCTTGATTCCTTCGTAGTCGGCGCTGTAGGTATGCTTCAATTCGAGGTTCTGGAATACCGTTTAAAAAATGAATATGGTGTTGATTTATTAAATAATACATTACCATACAGTGTTGCTCGTTGGATTGATGGTGAAGTAGATATCGCTTCTTTAAAAGGGGTAGATAATGCGATGATTGTTAAGGATAATCGAGATCGCACCGTAGTCCTCATTTCCAATGAGTGGCAAATGGGTTGGGTTCAGGAACGTAATCCTGATGTTACATTCTTAACCACTCCAAAACTTCATCACGAACTATAGAAACGCTTTCCTGTTATTAACTGGAATATATTTCTCAATATATAAAAATTGGAAATATATTCCAGTTTATTTTTTTATAATAGGCAGGAATATCACAGAATTTAGTCGAATACATATAGTATGATTATGTAAAGAAGTGATTTATACTATTACTTTCTCGTATTTTTGTATATAATATAAATGTATTATAAAAAATATATATCCAATATAGATATATAATAACTAAATGGTTTTAATGTTGTTGTGAGTGTTGAAAATAAATAATATATAATTATTATACCTTATATATTCTATAGTCTTTTTCGACCATTCATGATACCATAAAATAAGTTTTATTTTTTATTTTAAAGGAGTGATTTTATGCCACTTATTGACTTAGCTTTAGTCAACGATGTATGGACTTTAAAACTGTCCATGATTCAAACTGTAGGCCTTGCTGTAATCACGTTATTCATAGGTACTTGGATTAACAAGCATTCCAAGTTCTTACAACGTATGTGTATGCCTGCACCAGCTGTAGGGGCTTTGCCTTTTGCATTTTTAACTGCTATTCTTTCTTACTACAAGATTTTGAACATTACCTTCGAAGGCTCCCTACAAACATTCTTAATGCTCGCTTTCTTTACCACTATTGGTTTAATGGCTTCCTTGAAAGTCCTCAAAAAAGGCGGCATTTTTATTATCTTCTTCTTCCTAGCTTGTGCAGTGTGGATTGTTGTTCAAAATACTGCAGGTATTATGATTGCTAAAGCTTTAGGCATTGAACCAATCATCGGTATTATGGCTGGCTCCGTATCTATGATCGGTGGTCTTGGTACGGCTGGTGCCTTTGGTCCATACTACGAACAATTACTTGGTATCCCTGGTACAGCATCTGCTGCAGTTGCAGCAGCAACATTCGGTATGGTTGCTGGTACAATCCTAGGTGCTCCTGTAGGCGAACGCATTATTAAAATGCACAACGTAAAAACACCATACGAAAATCCTGAGTTAATGGAAGATGAAGGCATCGACATGATCGAAGATCGCGTTGAAAGCGGTGGCAAACAATTCGATGCTCAAGACCTTTTAACAATCTGTATGTGGATTGGTCTCGCTTTAGGTATCGGTACTATCGTAAGTGCTGGTTTATCCATCCTTACTCCACTACCTGCATACATCGGCGCAATGATTTGTGCTGCTGTAATTCGTAACTTTGGTGACTTCACTAAAGCTTACAAAATCAACGATGCAGCACTCGATGCAGTATCTAACGTAGCATTGTCCTTATTCGTAACAATGGCTATTAACAGCTTGAAACTAGTTCAATTAATCGATCTTGCATTACCATTGATTACTATTTTAGTAGCGCAAATGGCACTTATCTGTGTATTTGCATACCTTATCTACTTCATCTTTGGTCGCAACTACGATGCTGTTATGCTCGGCGCTGGTGCCATCGGCTTCGGTTTAGGTGCTACACCAAATGCGTTAGTTAACATGTTATCCTTAGCAGGCAAACACGGTCCATCCCCTCGTGCATGGCTCGTAGTTTCCTTGGTAGGCGCATTCTTAATTGACTTTGCGAATGCTTTCCTTATTACAACGATGGCTGGCATTCTTTACTAAACAAAAAGGACCCATTCGGGTCCTTTTTTATGCAAAATACTTATTAGCATAAAAAGAGCTTATTAATACAAAAGAGCTTATTAGAATGATATTATCAATCTAATAAGCTCTTTTTACATTATACTATTTAATTAAAGAAGCCCACGCATTGGCTACATCGGCAAATTCTTGAAGGGTAAATGTTTCCCCTCTTCGTTGACCATCGATATTCGCTTTTGCTAACAGCTCTTCGATTCGATCTTTTGATAATCCCGTTGTCTTCATCGTATTAGAGAATGTTTTACGTCGTTGCGCAAAACCAGCTTTCACAACTCGGAAGAATAGTTTCTCATCAATCACATCAACAGGTGATTTATCTCGTAATACGCAGCGAATGACAGAACTCGTTACCGCTGGAGCTGGCAAGAAGGATTTAGGTGGTACATCAAGCACAATATCCGGTTCAGTATAATATTGTACCGCTACAGATAATGCACCATAATCCTTTGTACCTGGCTTAGCTACCATTCGCAAGGCAACTTCCTTTTGTACCATTACAACGAGACGCTCAATTGGTAATTTACTTTCTAATAGAGACATAATAATAGGTGTTGTAATATAGTACGGTAAATTGGCAACCACCTTAAATGGTTTATGATTCATGATAGATGGTACATCAAGTTTCAACACATCGCCATGAATAATACGTACATTATCATAGGAGGCCAAAGTAGTGTCTAGGACCTCTAATAAACGTCGGTCTAGTTCAATGGCCGTTACATCTGCCCCACTTTGTGCTAACCCCTGTGTCAATGTACCGATGCCAGGACCTACCTCTAGTACAGGTTCACCTGGTGTCAATTCTGCAGCATGTACTATTTCATCAACAATGCCGCGTTTAATAAGAAAGTTCTGCCCTAATTTCTTGCTCATTTTAATATCGAAGCGTTTACATATATAATGCACCACCTCAGGGCTTGCAATTACTGATTCTAACATCTTAACTCCTATTTTAACTATTCACAGCCTCTTCAAAAGCATCTCGACTTATACCATAATGATTTAAGCGATATAAGAACTGCTTGCCATTGCCATAACCAATACCTAACTTAGCACCAATAATCGCACGGCGAGAAGCACTATCTGGCATACCTGAAAGCCCATGCCGAACTAGATCCACCATCGAAAATTCGTTGGATGATTCCAAAGATTCTACATGTAAAGTAGATAGTGCCTTTCTAATGGATTCAGGCGATGCTTGTTCTATGCCAATATCATCATTCGCAAAAGCTTCATCACGAGGAACAAAAGCATGCTGAGCATTAGGGAATTTTTTTGTTAATACACGACGAATTCTTTCCCCTGCTGTATCAGGATCTGTTAATATGATAATACCTCTTTTTTCATAGGCTACGCGAATCATATCAATAACACCTTTACGGAGTGTGAAACCCTCTGTCGCAATGCAATCCGCTTCCACAGCTTGTGCAATACGTTGTATATCAGATTTTCCTTCTACCACGATGACTTGTTTGAGCATAGGTCCTCCTTTATTCTATTAGTACATTGTAACACATATATAACATTGCTTAAATACTTATAATCGAGTAGTATAAATAGTGTAATATATAAAAGGAGGCCAATTATGACCTTACAACAACTAAAGTATGTCACAACAATTGCAAATATAGGCAGTATTAGTGAGGCTGCTAAGAGATTGTTTGTATCTCAACCTAGCCTTACAAAGGCTATTAAAGAATTAGAAAAGGAAATGGGTATTACCATTTTTGACCGCACCAATAAAGGGATTACTGTTTCTAAGGAAGGGGAACGTTTCCTCGGCTATGCGCGCCAAGTACTAGAACAAGCTGCATTATTGGAAGAACAATACAAAAGCCAAAGCGGTGGTAAAAAGCAATTTTCTGTTTCTACACAACATTACTCCTTTGCAGTAAATGCCTTTGTAGAGCTTTTAAAAGGTGCAGACATTGATCAATATGATGTATCCTTACGAGAAACACAAACCTATGAAATCATCGATGACGTAGCTCATATGAAGAGCGAAATTGGTTTACTCTATTATAATGATTTCAATCGCCCTGTATTAGAAAAATTGATTCACACTAATGAATTAACCTTTACAGAATTATTCACTGCTCATCCTCATATTTTTATTGGCAAAAATCATCCATTAGCAAATAAGGATGTAGTGTCTATGGATGAACTTGAGGAATATCCTTATATTTCTTTCGAACAAGGCGATCACAATTCCTTCTATTTCTCTGAAGAGATTTTTAGTACCGTTGTCCGTCCAAAACATATTCGGGTACGCGATCGGGCTTCCCTCTTCAGTTTATTGCTTGGTCTAGATGGATATACCGTATCTAGTGGCGTAATAGATGAGGAAGTAAACGGTGAAAATATCATTTCCGTGCCTCTTGCAGAGGAAGGTTTAATGCATATCGGTTACATTACAAATAATAAAATGCATCGTAGCCGTTTAGGGCAAGAATATATCCAAGCGTTAGAACAATATGTAGGTAACTATGGTAAACACATTAAATTACCTAAAACAAAGGAATAATATCGTATTATATTTGATGATAGTTTAAATGACTCTTCATAATAGTTTAACTGCAAGTAAAAGCACTCCTATTTGGAGTGCTTTTTTGCATATCCATAAAACTCAACACGATAAATTAACCCTTTCAAAGCATTGGGTACTTTACAACAAAGTAGATACTATAAATTAACATCACATTTTGATATAACTAAATCCAAAAAATAATGCACAGATATAACTAAAAGCTATGTACAACATTAATATATTGATATTTTTATATATACTCATACTTAGTTATAATAAACCTATCGAATCTATCGGTTATACCGTTTAATATAAGGAGGATTATATATGTCCAAACAATTAGCACCATTCCATTTTGATATCGTAGGTTCTTTCCTACGCCCAGCAGAATTAAAAGAAGCTCGTGAAGCTTTTACAAAAGGAAATATTTCTAAGGAAGAACTAACAGCTGTAGAAGATCGTCTCATTACGGACCTCATTCAAAAACAAAAAGCTGCAGGCCTTCCTGTTATTACTGATGGTGAATTCCGCCGTGCCTATTGGCATCTAGATTTCATGTGGGGATTCAATGGCGTAAAGGAAATTGAACTTGAACACGGTTATAAATTCCATGGTCAAGAAACAGCGCCTGGTTCTCTCGCCCTTACTGGTAAAATTACAGGCACTAACCATCCATTTGTAGAGCATTTCAAATTTGTAAAACAGTTTGAAGACGAACATACTACAGCTCGTCAAACTATTCCTGCTCCATCTCAATTCTTAGCTGAATTATTCCGCGAAGATAATGGTATTACAACACGTTCCTTCTATCCTGACTTAGAAGAGTTAATTCAAGATATTGCTGCTGCATATCGTCAAGTTATTAAAGACCTCTACGAGGCAGGTTGCCGCAACATTCAATTTGACGATTGCACTTGGGGTATGTGCTGTGACCACGCTTACTGGACTGGTCGCCAAAAAGATAAAAGTGTAACTATTGAAGGAGAAACAGCCAAATATTTACGCATTAATAATTTAGCCTTAGAAGGCCGACCTCATGATCTAGCATTCACAACTCATGTATGCCGTGGTAATTACAACTCTACTTGGGCTGCTAGTGGCGGTTATGAACCAGTCGCACCAATTCTATTTGCTAAAGAAAATGTAGATGCGTACTACTTAGAATTCGACGATGACCGCTCCGGTGGCTTTGAGCCATTGCGCGAAGTGTCCCCTAATAAAAAGGTTGTATTAGGCTTGGTTACATCCAAACGCCCTGAATTAGAAGATAAAGAAGTTATCAAAGAACGAATCAAAGAAGCTACCAAATATATTCCTCTCGATAGACTTTGCCTATCCCCTCAATGCGGCTTCGCATCTTGTGAAATCGGCAATCAATTGACTGAAGAAGAACAATGGGCTAAACTTGCATTAGTTAAAGAAATAGCTCACGAAGTTTGGGGTGATTAAATGAATGAACATACTATATATTTAGGTGGCGGTTGTTTCTGGGGCCTTCAAGGGTATATCAGAAAAATCTCTGGCGTCATTTCCACTGAAGTAGGCTATGCTAATGGCCCTACGGAAAATCCAAGTTATGAAGATGTCTGTCATGATAGTGGTCACGTAGAAGCTCTAAAAGTTACATACGATGCGGACGTACTCTCCTTAGACCACTTAATTCAATACTTTTTACGCGCCATTGATCCATTCAGTGTTAATAAACAAGGTGGTGACGTAGGTATTCAATATCGAACTGGTATCTACTATACCGATACAGCGGACAAGCCTATTATTGAAAGTACATTAGCACGTGCCCAATCCTTCGAAGGTAAGCCATTTGCCATTGAAGTATTACCTCTATCAAACTACTACGCTGCCGAGGAATATCACCAAAATTACTTAGATAAAAATCCTAATGGCTATTGTCATATTCCACTAGGCCTATCCAATGAACCACTTGTAGATGACAACGCCTATAATAAGCCTTCCGAGGAAGAGCTCAAGGCTTTATCTCCGCAAGAGTTCGAAGTTACACAAAACTCTGCTACAGATGCGCCTTTCAGCCATGAGCTAACTGATGAATTCAAAGCAGGCCTTTACGTAGATATCACTACGGGAGAACCCCTTTTTGTTTCTGCTCATAAATTCGAATCTCACTGTGGTTGGCCTAGCTTCACGAAACCAATCGCTAAGGATGTCATAAAATACTATCAAGATGACTCACATGGTATGAATCGTATCGAAGTGCGTAGCCGCATTGGTAACGCCCATTTAGGTCATGTATTTGAAGATGGTCCAAATGGATCGCTTCGATACTGTATCAATGGATCTGCTTTACGATTTATCCCGAAAGATGAATTAAAAGGTACAAAATACGAATATCTAATTCCATATATTGAAGACTAAAAAAAGACGCCTTAATCATAAGGCGTCCTTTTAGTATACATAATGATTGCTTACTAAATATAATATATTATGATATATATTTACTAAGTAGACGGTAACTATATAAACCAAATAAAAAGAGAATATATCTATTAGATATATCCTCTAAATTATTATATTAGTCCAATACGTATACTGTAACGTCTTGGCGACCAAAGTCCATAGCCTCACCATAAGAGTCCATTACAAGGTCGATTTTATTACCCACAATAGCACCACCTGTATCGGCTGCAATAGCTTCACCGTAACCAGGAATAAATAAACGTGTGCCTAATGGAATAACATCTGGGTCAACAGCTGCAATACCACGTACTGCAGGTACACCAGTAGCTGTAATACCAGCGCCATCACCATCGCCAGCAAGGTAAGCAGAAGCTTCCATTACAATAGCACGAGATGAGCGACCAGCTATATTACGAGATGTAGTCACTTCACGAGTACCTTCTTTAATAATAGTAGGTACCATTTCGCGTTGTGTTACTTTAGATACGTCATTTGTTTTAATAACCGTACCATTACTATATAATGTTTCACGTTGCACTCGCTCTAAACCAGGTTGGCCAACTTGAACAACCTCTTCTTCACCTTGTGCCATTGTATCATCTTTTTGTCGAATTACTTGAATAGCAATTTCTTGATCTACTGTGGACAAGGAGCGGCTTGTTACTTGTGCAATTGTAATATGTGTGCCACTTAATACAGAACCATTTGCATCACCTACTACGGCATAGTTAGGCATTTTAAAACCAAGTTCATTAGCAACGCCTTGTGCAGTTGTTTCTGTAGTGAAAACAGCTCTAGTCTTACCATTAACAGTTACATAAACTGGAATGGCACGTACAACAGTTAATGTTGTACCATTTTGAACAGATGCTGAGCTGGAAATAACTTTATCATTTGGATTTAATTTAACCCCAGCATCGCGTACGATACCTTCGTTAGAATTTAAATGTGTTCTAACAGTGTGTGCTGCACCATCTACCATAACGGTTACGGTTTTATCATTATAAGAAAAACCTGTCATAGTTACAGCTGTTACAATCAATCCTGCAACAACAGACGAAATATATCGTTTGTGTGTCTTATGAATTCTCATATTGTAATCCCTCCTGTAATGTAATTATTCTACTACAGATAGATATAACCTGTCAAACGCCGTAGGTTAACAATATGATATAAACACTTGTAAATGCTGGGTTTTAAGTTATTTTATTTTCTATATTTTTTATAAAAGTCCACTGCATACGTACATATCGATATTTTTAAATACTATACAATATATTCCGAATTGTGTACATATATACGATACCACTACTATATATAGTATGTTAGTTTTTTTTATAATATAAATTGTATTTTTATGTGTTTTTGAATTGTTACCAATTTTTTCTACACATCGCAAAACTTCATTTTTATCTCATTTTAAAAAATATATACATGTAAAAAAGCCTGTAAAAACAGGCTTTTTCACTATTATGAAAATGTATTAAAATTCATCATTCAACACTACGTGTGAATTTCATTATTAATTCATCTTAAACATTGGTTGTAAACGCTCAATTACGGTCATTGACTCCTTATGCTCATGGGCAATAGCCTCTTTCATAAGTTCTTCTTGAGCAGAAATCGGATGTTCTCGATCATTAATTTTACGATATGAACCATCGGCTCTCATAATATGAGCTTTTAAGGTATCTTCTAAATATAAATCCAATATATCTTTAACGCGCTCCTTATGTTGTTTATCTTCAATAGGAATCATAAGTTCTACACGTTCATTTAAATTTCTTGGCATCCAGTCTGCACTAGATAAGAATAGACTTTCATTTCCCCCATTTCGGAAATAAAATAGACGATGATGTTCCAAGAACCGTCCTACCACTGAACGTACCGTTATATTATCGCTGACACCGGCAATACCAGGTCTTAGTGTACAAATACCACGAACTATAAGATCTATGCGAACACCTGCAGCAGAGGCTTCATATAATTTAGCAATAACTTCTTTATCAAGCAAGGAATTCATTTTACCAATAATATATGCTTCTTCACCTTGTTTAGCGAATTCTATTTCACGGTCAATTAATTCCATTATTTTTTCCCGCAAATTTAAAGGGGCGACAATAAATTTATTCCAAATTGGAGGATCGGAATAGCCAGAAATTAAGTTAAAGAAACGAGATGCATCATCGCCATATTCATCGTTACACGTAAATATGCCACAGTCCGTATACATTCGAGCCGTCTTACCATTATAGTTACCTGTAGCTAAATGAACGTAACGTCTAATACCTGCATCCTCTCGGCGCACAACCATGGTAATCTTAGAATGAGTTTTAAGACCTTTCAAACCATAAATTACATGACAACCTGCCTTTTCTAAGCGGCGTGCCATATGGATATTATTCTCTTCATCAAAGCGTGCTTTAACCTCCATAAGTACGGTTACTTGCTTGCCATTATCCGCAGCCTTAATCAAGGATGCAATAATTGGAGAATCCCCACTTACGCGATACAAGGTTTGTTTAATAGCGAGCACATCTGGATCTGTAGCTGCTTGTGCAATAAATTGTTCTACTACAGCAAAAGACTCAAACGGATGGTGGACGAAAAGGTCTTGCTTTCCAATAACAGAAAATAGACTTTCACCTTCATGATTAACTAATTCACTAGGTAGTTTAGGTTCAAATGGTACATAACGAAGCTGGTCAAGGCCTGGATAGTTACAGAAATTAAAGTACATACGACAATCAAGATGACCATCTATACGGTATACATCCTTTGGTTCTAATTCAACACTGGTAAGCACAAAGTCTAATAAATTATCCTTTACCTCACCACACACCTCTAATCGTACCGCATCACCACGACGGCGACGACGCAAAGATGCCTCTACTTCCGATAGCAAATCCGTGGCTTCTTCTTCATCGATTTCTAAATCTGCATCACGAGTAATTCGAAACACCATATAATCTTCAATGCCATAACCTTGGAAAAACTGATTTGCGTAATATGTAATGACATCCTCTAGGTAAACGAATCGATGTTCCTTATACCCTCGACTTGGGATTTCAATAATACGATCGAGTACAGATGGAATTGGCAAGATAGCAATCTTATAATCCTTAGTACCATCTGGTTGTATTTGAAAGATACGCACAATAGCATTGATGGTATGATTTGTTAAAAATGGGAATGGATGACCAGAGTCAACGGCTAATGGCGTTACAACAGGATAGATATGTTCCTCAAAGTAATGACGTAACCAAGCTTTTGATTTTACATCTAACTGATCAGGTTTAATAAAATAGAAACCATATGATTCAAGCTCAGTCAGTACGTTGTTCAAATACGTACTTTGCATCGATACTAGACGTTGTACAGATTCATCAATAGCCTTTAATTGTGCCTTGGCATCCATATGAGCAGCATCGTACTTAACAATGCCATTCACAACTTGATGACGTAAACCAGCTACGCGAATCATAAAGAACTCATCTAAATTAGAGCTGGCAATGGCAATAAATCGGAGTCGTTCTAATAAAGGAGTATTTGTATCAATAGACTCTAATAGGACGCGCTGATTAAACTTTAACCAAGACAATTCACGATTAAAATAATACTTTGCATTATTGAACATGACAATCCCCTCCCCTTACTAGTACGATTTCCATACCAAATACCTCTGTAAAGTATTCAGAATCTCGATTAAAGGTCCACCATTCTAAGGAGATATCCTCATTAGTACGACAGAATACATATAGTACATTATCTCTTTCTTCCACTGTTACATCGGAGATTTTTTGATTGCTCCCCGCATCGAGTGCACAAGCAACACGAATAATTGCTACTAGCTTTGTAACCTGAATTTTTTGTAATTCTGTTAATGCATTGAAATACGCATCGTCATCATTTGGAGTTCCCTTGTAGTGGTAATATACAACATTAGCTACTACTTGTTTTTCTTCTTCTGAAAGCCCAAATATATCGGTTCCCATTACGATATGATACGCATGCTCTCCATGATTTCGTAAATTTACAAACTTGCCAACCGAGCAAAGAATGGCAGCTATACTACATAAATATCCCCATCGTTCTGGTAAGCCTTTATGGCGTAAAGCATCACAGAATAAAGCGCTAAACTTTTCTACCTCCGCATCATGAATACGGTCTGTATGATATCTTGCGGCCACAGCACGGGCTAACTGTGCATTTTGCTCCCGCAACTGATACATAAATGGATTATTCTCTGACTCTACCCCATAGAACCAACTAATGCCTTGAGAGAATGAAAAGCTACTAAAAATTAATGATTTCGGCCCTATAGCCGTAATAATTTCATTAAATAAAATCATGGTAGGCATTAAAATATTAGCCTTATATTCAGGTAATTTATAACGGTTCATCAACTTTGTTGCAGTTACACCATCAAAAGAATTAATAAGACCTTTAAATCGTTCTGGCTCAACAGTAATGATATCTTCTTTATTATTTTCTTGTCCCATTAAATGAGTCATATATTGCGCTTCGTCACCAGATAAGACAATACTATCAATATTAAAGGTTTGTAGTTCTTCACGGAGTGGTCCAATCATACGATGTAAATATTCCGTAATAGCCCTTGGAAATGATATAGAAGATCGTTGATTTCGATTAAATGACTCCATAACACGTAAGGAACCACTATGCATATTGCGTTGGAACAGTAAGCTTTCACCTCGCCAAACTGTTAAACCGACCCCACCAGATGTAATATCTAAGAATAATGTAGCCTTTGTAGGATTAGTCAGATGGTATTGATGTGTCATCTTGTAATATAGCAAGGCGTATTTGTAATATACCTCTTTCGGCATATCGATGACCTCAACACGCATCCCTGTTTGAATATAAATTTGGTCTAAAATACTACGACGATTAGTAGCCTCACGTATTACTGTCGTACCATATAGTTTGGAACGAGTCACGCCATAATCGGCCATTAATTGTTTATATCCTTTTAAAATATGACAGATTTCTTCAATTGTTTTAAAACTCAACCGAGAGGTTTGAAATAATTCTTCCCCAAAGGTTACTTCTCGCGCTGCATAATCGATAACACGTACGTCGTCTATGCCTTTATATTCTAATATGGTAATGCTCATGCTACTGGAGCCCACATGTAACACCGCATATCGTAATGCTTTTGGTAATGCCATTATGCCTCCTTACGAGATTCATGCCACTCTATTTCTAATGTTTTCTCAAATTCCTTTTTGAAAGATTTTGAAAGCTTTTCTACAGCAGTTTTTGTGACACTTACATCGCGACCCTCTAGGTAAAATACCTTTATAACTACACTCGTATATTTAATATTTACCTCTAACCGCTTAATAAATTGTTCATGACTTTCATCAAGAGCCTCTGCTATGGCTAAAATAATGGAAAGTTTTTGCCCTAATAAGCGTTGCTCTTGATCTAATAATTTACCATATAAGAAATTTTTATATTCCTTTGGCGTCAATCCATGAGAGTTCATCACTAAAAATGCACTAAAAGCTTGTTCCACATGGGAAATACCATATAAATTACTATTAACTAACATGTAACAACCATGGCGGGCATGACTATAATAGTTAACACGTTTGCCTATATCATGCAATAATCCCGCTGCGATTAAGCATCGTCTAAAATTCTTATCCGCCTTATGAAGTGGCTCTAATGCATCATACAAAGTGGTAGCTAATTTCGTAATATACTTAGCATGCACTAGCTCATGCTTTGTCATACTTAGCAGCACATTTTCTGCAGAGTGGACTAAAATATCGTCGATAATTGAATTTCCACCTAAATAATTCTCTCCATAATAATCATAAAACAAACCTTCCCGTAAACCGCAACCGCCCACAACGAGTGTCTTAGTATTTACATAGTTAAATAGTTCATCCACTATAGTAAGCCCTGCAATGATAATATCTGCACGGTCCGATGATAAACCACTAATTTTTTTACGAGCCTCTAAGGATTTACCTTTTACATCTTCCAAGATTTCGTGAAATCTATGATATGGTAGTTCATAATTATGTAGTTTCGTAATAGGATATGATAGCTTACGTTGATCTATTTTAGCAATATTACGAGCTGTACCACCTATACCTAATAGAGGTAGTTTTATATTTTGAAGCCACGTATGTTCCTTAATGGTTTTCTTTACGGCCTTCGTCATCTTTTCTAGTTCTTTAGGAGTATACTCATCACCTTTTTGATAGGTTCCTGTTAAAGTTAGAGCCCCTATAGGTAAGCTAACAGCTTTCACGATATGTCGATTTTTTACTAGCGTTACCTCTGTACTAGCACCACCTAAGTCAAAGATAATAAAATCTTTGAGCCCAATCGTATTAATAACCCCAAGGAACCCAAGGCGAGCCTCTTCTTCACCAGCAATACATTCTAAATTAAGACCAGTTCGTTCTTTTACAGCTTTAATAAAAGCATCTCCATTTTTAGCTAGACGTACTGCAGCCGTAGCAACAGCTTTTATGGTATCTACCCCCATAGCATCCGCCATGTGAACAAAGCCTTTTAATGCGCGTAAAGAACGCTCCATTGCCTCTTTAGTTAACTCATGAGTGCCCCACATATTTTCACTTAAGCGGACGCTTTCTTTCTCTTGATATATGAGTCGATAACTACCGGTCTTAGAAATCTCATAAATGACAAAACGAACGGAGTTGGATCCTAAATCTATAAATGCAATACGTTTCATGCTACTAACCTCGACTTACTATAGTTCAGTATGAATATACTTAAGTATACCATAGAAAAACGCGATTCTCACCGCAAAGGGAGAATCGCGTTTTATAATTTATTATTCTAGTTATACTTGGTGTATTTTGTAATATCTAATACTGAAGCTCTTAGAATCTGACCAATATTATTTACTAACATACATGATTACGAGCATTCAAGTTATTTAATACCAAATACATGTTTACCATTATTATAGGCAATCTCTGAAAACTCATCAACATCAATGCCTTTAAGACTTGCAATCTCTTCTGCTACAAATTGAGTCTTACTAGGATCGTTGCGGCGACCTCTAAATGGAGGTGGCGTCAAATATGGTGAATCTGTTTCAATAAGTATTCTATCTAAGGGTACTTGACGAGCTACTTCCTTAAGATTAGTAGACTTAGGAAATACAACAGGACCAGCAAAGGAAATGTAGAATCCTAATTTAATAGCTTCTTTTGCCATTTCCCAACTGCCAGAATAGCAGTGAAAAATCCCCCAGTTATCCTTACCTTCATTGCGTAAGATATTCATAATATCGCCATGTGCATCGCGATCATGAATGATGATTGGTAAATCTACTTCACGAGCGAGTTCTAATTGACGAATGAATACCCGTTTCTGTGTTTCACGGTCAGAAAAATCATAATAATAATCTAATCCGATTTCACCGATAGCGCGGACCTTATCGTTGTTAAGGGCTTGATCCTTATAGAACTCGTAGTCTTCTTCTGTAAAATCTTTTGACTCATGAGGATGTGTGCCTACAGCAGCATATAAACGATCATACTGTTTTGCTAAAGCTAGTCCTGATTCAACAGTACCTCTATCTACCCCTGGAATCATAATGTATTCTACGCCAGCATCAAAGCAGGCTTGTAACATCTCATCGCGGTCATTATCAAAACGACCGTCATTCACATGAGCATGTGTATCAAAGAGTTTCATTATTTAACCACACTTCCTGCTGGTAATGATTCGATATTTGTTACTTCTAAATGTTCTTCCCAATCAGATGCAGACAAAATCATGCCATAAGACTCGATGCCCATCATCTTCTTAGGAGCCAAGTTAGACAAGTAAATTACCTTTTTGCCAACCATAGTTTCTGGTTCGTAATATTGAGAAATACCACTTAATACTGTGCGCTCTTCAATGCCGATATCCAATACAAACTTCAATAATTTCTTGGACTTAGGAACCTTTTCACAGCTTACAACTTTTGCTACTCGAAGATCAAGTTTTTCGAAGTCATCGTACGTAATATTTTCTTTCAATGGTGGAATATTAGATGTGTCTACAGAGTTTTCAACTTCCTCTTTAGCAACCACTTCTACCATTTCCGGAATTTCAAAACGTGGATAGATAGGATCGCCTTTTACAACCTTTGTACCTGTTGGCAATGCGCCCCAAGTTTTAGCATCTTCTAATGTAGCTTCACCAAAACCAGGAATACCTAATTGATCCCAGATTTTCGGAGCACCTACAGGGATAACAGGGCTTACTAAGATAGCGATGATGCGCAAGGCTTCCGCTAAGTGATACATAGCGGATTGAAGACGAGCTTTATCATGAGCATCTTCTGATTTAGCCAATACCCAAGGCATTGTTTCATCAATGTATTTATTCATGCGACCAATAAATGCCCATACGGATTTAATCGCTTTATTAAGCTCCATGTTTTCCATGGCCGCTTCAAAATCTTTTGCCGTTTGAACAGCCAATGTGGAAACATCACGATCCAAATCATCCATATCATCACATTTTGTAATCACACCGCCATGGTATTTTTCAATCATAGCAATGGTACGATTCAATAAGTTACCTAAGTCGTTAGATAAGTCAGCATTGATCTTTGTAACGAAATTAGGCAATGTGAAGTTACCATCATTGCCAAGCGTAATTTCACTTAATAAGTAATAACGCAAGGAATCTGCACCATAGGTATCAATCAATGGTATTGGGTCGATAACATTTCCCAAAGATTTACTCATCTTTGTGCCGTCAACGATCATCCAGCCGTGACCAAATACCTTTTTAGGTAATGGCAACTCAAGGCTCATGAGCATCATAGGCCAAATAATAGTATGGAAACGAACGATTTCTTTACCTACTAAATGGAGATCTGCTGGCCAGTATTTTTTGTATAATTCACCATCCCCATCAAATGGAGAGAGTGCACTAATATAGTTTACTAATGCATCGAACCAAACATACACAACATGTTTAGGATCGAATGGCACCTTGATCCCCCAGTCAAAGGATGTACGAGAAACAGCCAAGTCTTCAAGACCTTGTTTTACGAATTGGATCATTTCATTACGACGAGATTCAGGTTGAATGAAATCAGGGTTCTCTTCGATGAATTTCAACCATTGATCTGTATATTTACCGAGTTTAAAGAAATAGCTTTCCTCTTTAACCTTCTCTACAGGGCGACCGCAATCTGGGCAAGTATGGTTTTCACCAAGTTTTTGCTCAGTCCAGAATGTTTCGCATGGTGTACAGTACCAACCTTCATATTCAGCCTTGTATATATCGCCTTTTTCATAAGCTTTTGTGAAGAGCTCTTGTACTACCTTCTCATGGCGTTCATCAGTAGTACGAATAAAGTCATCATTGGAAATATGCATCTTTTCCCATAAGGCTTTGAAACCATTTACGATATTAGTCGTGTATTCTAAAGGTGTAATACCTTGCGCTTCCGCAGCGCGTTGAATTTTTTGACCATGTTCATCAGAACCAGTCAAGAATCGTACATCATAACCAGCTAAGCGTTTGAAACGAGCAATCGTATCGGCTACAGATGTACAGTACGTATGACCAATGTGCAACTTAGCACTTGGATAATAAATTGGTGTCGTAATATAATACGTTTTTTTTGTGTCTCCCATGATGAGCCTCCTTCTAACCTTCGAATGGGAAGGTTTAACGTTCTACAATATTATATACATCCCGGCGGGAAACGTTAAATCGCTTTGCCACCTGGCGAATTGCTTCTTTTTTAGGTACCCCTGTTTCTACAAGGTCTTGTACAGCATCTACATACGATACTGGTTCATCCGAAACTTCACTAGTATCAGACTCTACTGTATCAGCACCACCTACAATGAGGACGAATTCCCCTTTATACGTGAGTTGTTCCAAATCATTTACAAGGCTCTCTAAATCGGTGCGTACAAAGGTTTCAAACTTCTTTGTCAATTCCCTTGCCACCGTGATAGATCGATTGCCAAAGGCTTCATACATATCTTGTAAGACTTCTTGCAAACGATGAGGTGCTTCATAAAACATCAACGTTCCCGTTACTTGTGAAAGTCGCCGTAGTTCTTCAATCCGATGTTTGCCCCGTTTAGGTAAGAATCCGGCAAAAGCAAAGGATTTAGTATCTAAGCCTGATGCAATAAGCGCTGTTAATGCCGCATTAGCACCTGGCAGTGGTACCACCGTTATACCTTCTTCAATAGCTTTTGTTACTAGGTCAGCCCCTGGATCAGATATAGCCGGCATACCTGCATCACTAACGCAAGCAATAGACTGTCCCTCTAATAAAAGCTCAATAATATAAGCACCTTTTTCCTCCTTATTATGTTCATGATAAGAAATCAAAGGCTTCTTAATGTCAAAATGTTTTAATAATATGCCTGTATGGCGCGTATCTTCGGCAGCGATAGCATCTACTTCACCTAAGATACGAACTGCCCGATAGGTCATATCTTCTAAATTACCTATTGGTGTAGGCACTAAATATAAGATGCCCCATTCGTTATCGTTCATACCAAGAGGACACCTCCTTTGTGTACACATTAGGCTTCTCATAAACGATTAGTGGTGGCTCTAACACAAGACCAGCCTGACCTTGATAGAGAGCCTCTATTAGTACAAGTTTCGCAGGTTTATCTATCATACCGTGAATAAAGCGAATTCGCTTAGCTTGAAAGTTAGCTATTTCCAGTTCATGCAGCACATATTGTAAGCGACTAGCACTATAAATCATCCACAAACGACCTTTACACTTGATAAAGGACTGTACAGCGTTCAAAACTTCTTGTAACGATGTATGTTTATCATGAAGAGCTACCGCTCTTTCATCAGAAGTGGGCTTTGCACCGCTTTCATAATCATAAAAAGGAGGATTTACAATAACACCATCAAAAGGCTTGTCTTGTACATCCCGATACGACATATGACGATAATCGCCACATAATATCGTTACCTTATCTTGTTTATGATTGTATTCCACACTACGTTGAGCCAACTCAATGATAGTCTTATTTATATCAATGCCCGTTATATGGCCCGCTCCTAATGACGTACCAATGAGTGGCATAACACCCGTTCCCGTGCCTAGATCAACATAGGTATGACGACCGTTAAAATGGCAAAAGTGAATGAGCGCAATAGCGTCAAAGGAAAAGCGAAACATATCAGTACGCTGATAAAGCTGTAAGCCATCTATAATTAAATCATCAAGTCGTTCTTGATCATTCATCAGGCAATGCCACCTCGGACCATTTCAAATCAATGGTGCGACCTGCTTCAAGCTGTACCTTTACAGTATGCTTGTGATGATTTACCTTCAAGACCTTACCAATGCCTTCATCGGTGACGACCTCCTTACCAATACCTGGAGGAGCCACATCTTGAGGAGCTTGAGGGCGTTCCTTCTTCACATATAGATCGCCACCTTTTTTATACAAATCATCTTCGTAATTGAGGCAGCACATCAAACGACCACAAACACCAGAAATCTTCGTAGGGTTTAGGCTCAAGTTTTGATCCTTAGCCATACGAATCGAAACAGGTGTAAAATCACCTAAAAAATTAGAACAGCATAAAGGTCTACCACAAGCGCCGATACCATTTAAAACCTTAGCCTCATCGCGGACACCGACTTGACGCAACTCAATGCGCGTTCTAAATACTGTTGCTAAATCCTTAACAAGCTCACGGAAGTCAATACGACCATCAGCGGTAAAGAAAAATATAATCTTATTCATATCAAATGTGTATTCCACATTGATAAGTTTCATAGGTAACTTACGTTTTTCGATTTTTTCGAGACAAATATCAAAGGCTTTTTCTTCGCGCTCTTTATTCTTCTCAATTTGTTTTAAGTCCTTTGGTGTCGCCTTTCTAATAACTGGCTTAACAGGAGCTACAACAGTATCTTCAAAGACCTCTTTTGGTCCTATCACAACTGTACCGTATTCAACGCCACGTGCCGTTTCAACGATAACCCCATCACCAACGGATAGTTCTAATTGTTCAGGCAGAAAATAATAAATCTTCCCAGCCTTTTTAAAGCGTACGCCAACTATGGTTAGCATTTAATCCTCCTCCCGAGCATCATGAAGGGCGATACTAAGACCGTCCACCACGAGAGCGGTTTTTATATGTAAACGCAAAGCCCGTTCCGCTTGCAATGTTTCAGTAATGACCTGAGACAATGCTTGCATAGACCAGCGCGGTAATAATCGTAATAATTGAGTTTTGTACATAGGTACTTGTAATTGTCCGTCTTGAGCCCCCATTTTAAGAGTCATCATATCTCTACTTACAAGACGTAACCAATGCATCAATTCTGTTAGACTTTCACGAGGTAAACTTTCACAAGCTAGAGAAATCATAGAAAACCATCGTTTTTCAAAGGCCAGAATATCCATTACCTTAACAGCTAACTCTAGCATCTCAATACGACCTTGAGTGGCCAGTTTCTCCACTAATTCTGGATTGCCGTGACCAGCTAACAGAGCTTGTTCTATATCACCGGTAACCCCTCGTGCTACGAGAGCCTTCCGAATCGTATCTACATCAACACTGTTAAAACCAACGCCCATACATCTTGAAACGATGGTCGGCAATACGGTGTTAATTTTATTCGTAATAATAATGAAATATACCTGTTCTGGCGGTTCTTCAATGGTTTTTAACATAGCATTTGCCATGACTGCGTTAGCCGTATGAAAGTCCTCCACAATAACTACGCGGTTACCATTCCCGGACACAGACAGATGGTCTTGCAATAAGGAATACCACTGTTCCACCTTTAAGGTCGTCTTCATAGGACGAATCCAAAAGGCATCGCCCTTATCCATATAGATAGGCAAACCTTCTGCTTCAATACGTTTTTCAGTCTCACCATTAGCAAGACGTGCTTCTTTAACGTCAGCTAAATACGATTCTCCCTTGGGTCGAGAGAATACTTGACGTCCTAATAATAAGGATGCCAAACCGATTGCCATATCTAGCTTACCAAGACCTGCTTCACCATAAAACAAAAGGCTATGTGGCAATGCATTGCGACTTACAAGTTCCGATAGGTGTGCCTTGATCGAATCTTGACCAATTATAGAATCAAAATATGTCATAGCCCCTCCTATCAATACATGCTCAATATTAATATTATATAAGAAAAAGGCGACTTTTAAAAGAGTCGCCCTATCCTAAGGTAGTAGATTTACTACTGCTTGATATACATCGTTATGAATTTCTTCAATGGTACGCAATGCATATTGACTAGAATCATCTTTTGTGGCACAAGGAATTCGGTGCCATTGATAGCGTTCTACTAGCTCTTCATAAGCATCGTGAACAGCTACTAAATATTGATGATTTCCTTCGTGAATATCTCCTGTATTACCGCCCGTTTTACCAGTACGTTCAGCCATTAAGGCTTCACTCACTTCAAGCGGCATATCTAATAGACATACCGCATCAGGTGTAGGCAATCCAAACTTTTTAAATTCAAAGTCTTCAAGCCAATCTAAAAATGCAGTACGTTCCTTTGGGTTATCGTATTTTACCATTTGGTGCACCATATTAGACGTCGTATAACGATCTGCAATGATAATCCCCCCATTCTTATAGAACTCTTCCCAATCAGTTCTAAAGGATGCAAAGCGGTCGATAGCATACATAGAGCTTGCCACATAAGGGTTTACATCATGTACATCTTTGCCAAATTCACCGGCTAAATACATTTTGATAGGCATAGCAGCGCCACTATCATAGTTTGGGAAGCTTACAGATTTAACTGCATGCCCTTCTTTGGTTAAGCGTTCTACTAATAATTTAGTTTGCGTAGCCTTACCACTACCATCTCCGCCTTCTAATATGATTAAAGTCCCCATAATTACTCCTGTAACACCCAGATTGTTTCTAATGTCATATCATCGGCCCCATTTGGTACATACCCTAGAGCCTTCCGATTCTCTATATATTGTAACACAGAGGAGCTAATCTCTTCACCTACCGCCACACAAGGAATCCCTGGTGGATAATAAGCTATAGTCTCCCCAGCAATACGATGTAATGCGTCACGTAACGGAACCTGCTCACGATGAGCATACATAGCATTGCGAGGTGTTACACGCACAATAGGTTTTGGTAGCAATGAAGAATCTTTACTAAGATTTTCTGCATTCTCCACCACGTTACTATTAGCTACTTTAGATGTATGTAATATCGTATCACTTATAGCTTGTACTGCTTGAATGAGGGACGTTACAGACTCTTTTGTATCGCCAATAGTAATGAGCACTAACACATGGTGCGCTTGCACTAACTCTACCTCAATACAATGATCTCTCAACATCCGTTCAAACTCAATACCTGTCAGTCCAAGTGCTTTAGCATCAATTAGTACTTTTGTACAATCATAGTTTACTACTCGTTCTTGAATGTCTATATATTCCATAGTAGTAATACCTGAAATCTTATTGAGCTCATTACGCAAATATAGGCTCAATTCTACGGTTCGACTTATTAGCGCCTTACCTTCAGTGGCTAATTGATGACGCGCCATATCTAAAGAGGCAAGGAATATGTAATTGGGACTAGTGCTTTGTAGCATTTGATGCATTTGCGTAATGCGACGCTGATTGATTTTATCCCCTTGGCCTAATAACCAAGAGGTTTGCGTCAAAGAGCCTACCGATTTATGCGTGCTTTGTGCCACTAAGTCTGCACCTGCCGCAATGGCTTCAACAGGTAAATTTTCTGAAAATGGTAAATGAGGTCCGTGCGCTTCATCAACAAGAACAACCATCCCTCGTTTATGCGCTTCTTTTACGATCTTTACAATATCTACACCTACACCATAATAGTTTGGATACACTAAGAGAATCGCCTTAGCCTCTGGATGGGCCTCCATGGTTCTAACTGCATCTTCTAAAGATACACCTAAAGGTATGCCCCATCGCTCATTAAACTGACAATCCATATAGACAGGCTTTGCACCAGATAAGACTAAACCGCTTATAACAGAGCGATGCGCTTCACGAGGAATAATGATTGTTTCATCGGGACCTACAGTCCCCATAATCATAGCTTCGATCAAGGCCGTGGTGCCATTGATGGAAAACCAACAGTGATCAGCACCATATAACTCAGCTGTTAAGTCTTGTGCTTCCTTTAATGCCCCTTCCGGTTCATGTAAGTCATCTAAGGCATACATAACCCCTAAATCATATGGCAAAGCAGGTCCCATCCAGTCTTTTAGTAACTGAGGCGCTTCAACACCAATCTTATGACCAGGTGTATGAAAAGGCACAAAATGTTGTTCCTTATATGATTCTAAAGCCTCTACAAAAGGCATTCTTTTTTGATTACTCATAATTACCTCGTAAAAAGGGCATGAATCTCCATGAGACTCATGCCCTTATGCATGTATTTATTGATGTGGCCGACGTTTAGGATTGAATTGATTCATTCCCTTGTCGATGCCCACCTCTAAGGTTCCTAATACAGCTTTTGCCGCATCCTTGATACCCTTTTGCACCTTCTCTTGATTTTCTTCACTAAATGGTGCTAACACGTGGTCAATAACAGTCCATTGCGGTAACGGACGTCCAATTCCTACGCGGAACCGAGGAAAGTTTTCTGTTCCTATATGAGAAATTAACGATTTGATTCCATTATGCCCACCAGAACTACCATTTGGTCGAATACGCAATTTGCCTACCGGTAAATCCATATCATCATAAATGCAATACACATCAGATGGATCAATCTTATAGTACCGCATCAACGGACCTACGGACTCGCCACTTGCATTCATAAATGTTTGAGGCTTTACAAGCAATACTTTTTCACCAGCTACGTTAATACTGCATACCTCGGCCTTTTGTTCCTCTCTCCAAGGAGTGTGAGAAACGCTATCCGCAATGGCATCGATGACCATAAATCCAATATTATGTTTTGTCGCTTCATATTGCTTGCCTGGGTTACCAAGGCCTACTACTAACTTCAAAAATCACCTATTATTTATCAAATAAATTACTTACTGAAACTTCGTGAAAGATACGCATAATTGCTTCGCCCAATAATGGAGCTACAGATAATTGCATTATATTAGGCAATTTGCAATTTTCAGGTAATGGCATTGTATTTGTTACGATAAGCTCTTTAATATTAGAATTTGCAATACGTTCACTTGCTGGGTCTGTCAAAACAGCATGGGTAACAGCAGCCATAACGGATTTTGCACCAAACGCTTCTAATGCTTTAGCACCTTCTACAAGGGAACCTGCTGTATCTACAATATCATCAACAATGATGCAGTTTTTACCTTTCACATCGCCGATTAAATTCATAACCTTAGCCACGCCTGGTTCAGGACGTTTCTTTTCAATAATGGCAATTGGAGCACCAATGCGGTCAGCCAAATCACGAGCTCTTGTAACACCGCCAAGATCTGGAGATACTACAATAACATCTTCAAGATTTTTTTCATTAATGTATTTAGCTAAAATGGATGCACCATATAAATGATCTACTGGCACATCGAAGAAGCCTTGAATTTGACCTGCATGCAAGTCAATTGTTACAAGACGTGTAATACCAGAAGTTTGCATTAAGTTTGCTACTAATTTTGCAGTAATTGGTTCACGACCACGAGTTTTGCGGTCTTGGCGAGCATAACCGTAGTAAGGAACTACAGCTGTAATATGACGAGCAGAAGCACGTTTTAACGCATCAGCCATAACCATTAATTCCATTAAATTATCATTTACAGGATAGCTAGTTGGTTGAATGATAAATACATCTTTGCCACGTACGCTTTCATCAATCATAATTTGTACTTCGCCATTATTAAAGCGACCTACAAATGCTTCACCTAAAGGCAAACCTAAATAATCACAAATTTCCTTTGCCAATGCAGGATTCGCATTACCTGTGAAAATTTTAAGTTTTTTGCCGTCTTCAAATGCCATTTTGTTACCCTTTCATTTGTTCCTATATTGGTTACTTATCCATAATCATCCATTACAGATACACACTATTGCCTTTTTATTGTATACTATTTTGCCCAAATTGTGTTAAAAAATTATAATATTTTTTTATTTCTTTTTGAAAGTATCGTCTGTTACCCAGTTTTCTTTCACAATTTGCTTGCTACGGCCCACTGCTAACGCCTTATCTGGTACATTTTTAGTAATAGTAGAACCTGCTCCTACATAACTATAATTACCTACTGTTACAGGAGCTACTAAGTTACTATTACAGCCTACGAAAGCACCATCGCCAATGGTCGTACGATGTTTAACTTTACCATCGTAGTTTACAGTAATCGTACCACAACCAATATTAACACCGGCCCCTACATCGCTATCGCCGATATAGGAAAGATGAGGGAACTTAGTTCCTTCTCCAACATTAGAATTTTTCACCTCTACGAAGTTGCCTACATGAACCTTGTTGCCTAGTACAGTATTTGGACGTAAGTGAACATATGGACCAACATCTACACCATCTTTAACTTCGCAGTCATGACCATAAGTAAAGTGGATAATCGTATCGTTACCAACTTTCACATTTGTTAAACGAGTATGTGGACCAATTTCACAACGCTCACCAATTACAGTATCGCCTTCAAGTATTGTACCAGGATGTAAGATTGTATCGGCCCCTACTGTCACCTCTGGAGCTACGTAAATATTTGCTGGATCGATAATTGTTACACCGGCTGTCATTAATTCAACATTTTTACGGTGTTTTAAAATAGCCTCAGCTTCAGCTAATTGCAAGCGAGAGTTTACACCTAGAGACTCTTCAAAGTCTTTAGTCATATAAGCGCTTACTGTATCGCCACCATTTACAAGAATACCAACTACATCCGTGATATACAATTCACCTTGCGCATTATCGTCAGATAATTGATCTAAGCAAGGCCATAATTTTTTGCTATCAAAAGCATACATACCAGTATTTACTTCTTGGACAGCTAACTCTTCTGGCTTACCATCTTTTTGTTCTACGATGCGAACTACGGAACCTGCTTCATTACGAATAATACGACCATAACCAGTTGGGTCAGGCATATGTGCTGTTAAAATCGTAGCAGCTGCACCAGAGTTTTTATGCTCCTCTAAAAGAGCTTCTAAGCTTTTCTTTGTAACGAGTGGCGTATCACCACACAATAATAAGATTGTACCATCATAATCGCCAAGCACTGGTTGAGCCATTTTTACGGCATGCCCTGTACCATTTTGTTCTTCTTGGCGAACAAATTCAGCGCGATCACCCAAATAATTTTGTACCGCATCACCACCAAAACCTACGATAACCACATCGCGATTTGTACCGATTGACTGAACTGTTTCAAGAACGCGCTCTACCATAGCTTTGCCGCCAACCTTATGCAATACCTTTGGCAATTTAGATTTCATGCGCGTACCCTTACCAGCAGCTAAAATAAGGCTTGCAATATTCATAGTAATCTCCTATCTATTATCTCTTATATGTCTAACATTTTAATATTAATTACATTTTGTAACCTATTAGCCAATATTCAATATAAAACTATTATACTAGCCTATGATGTGCTTAATATTAATCTTTACTCTTCATCAAATACTGGTTCAATACTTATTTTCTTTGTATTTTCATCAATACCATAGAAGGTAAACAGTGATTCATAATCATCGATTAATTTTGGGTTTGGTTCTGCCGTTGCTACTAAAACACCGGTCCCCACAACAATGCCACTCATTTCAAGGACAAGCTCTTTTAAGCCCTTCGCAGTACCACCAGCTTTCATAAAATCATCGATAATCAAAACCCTAGCATTCGGTGGAATAGCGCGCTTAGTAAGGGTCATAGTTTGAATTCGACCAGAGGAGCCAGTTACATAGTTAATACTAATGGCCGAACCTTCAGTCACCTTACTATCACGACGAGCAATAACAAGAGGTTTATTGAAAGCTCGCGCTACCATGACAGCTAAGGGAATCCCCTTTGTTTCTACTGTCAAAATATAATCTGGATTGCGATCCATAAAGCGAGTCATAATAATTTCCCCAAGTCGAGTCATCACATGCCAGTCATAGAGAATATCAGACATATAAATAAAACCGCCAGGAATGATACGATCAGGCTCCATCAAACGAGCTTGTACATCTCGTAAAATATCATTGGCTTGAGAGCCTTTACGATGAGGAATAAATCGCACTCCACCAGCTACACCGGCTACAGTTTCTAAAGTGCCTAGCTGAAAGTGTTCCATAGACTGTCTTACACAGGTTAAATCTTCACTAACTGTAGATTTTGCCATGCCGAAGAAATCACAAAAATAATTTAAAGGAATCAATTTTTGCGGTGAATCAACTAACAATTTTGTCATTGCCACCATTCGTTCCACGCGCCGTACTTTATCCATAGAATTTCCTTTACCATTCATCATATAACCATTGATTATACTCATCTAATAAAAATCATGAGTTATCTCAAATATATCTTTTATTTATTATATCATAATTTCCGAATATTCGAGGTTATAAAAATACTATAATTCGGTAAAATAAAAACTCTCTAGTCTTTATATAATACTGTAAATTTAGACCATATAATCTATTACAATAATATATATTTACTAGAGAGTTTATATTATAAGACGTAAACTTTTACAGTTTGACGACCAAACTGTAATGCTTCAGAACGTGAATCGTAAGCTAAATCAATTCTATGACCTTTAATAGCACCACCAACATCGTCTGCTACAGCATAACCATATCCTTCAATGTATAATCTCGTACCTAATGGAATTAAATTAGGATCTACAGATACAATGCCCTTCTTTAAGCGACTACCAGTCGCTGTATAATTGCCATTTCCTGGGTCTTGAGCAGAATAAGCACTAGCTTGCATAGTTAAAACTCGAGAGTATTTATTCGGCACACCATCATGACTTAATTCTGTACCATGTCCACCATAACGAGTCTCCATCTTTTCTAAAGCATTCATTGTTGCAGGACCAACTCGCCCATCGACAGCGAGTCCCTTTGACTTTTGAAATTTTCGTACGGCTTGTTCTGTGTTATGACCATAAATGCCATCTACAGAATCATGCAAAAAACCTTGATGTTTTAACATTGTTTGGACCTTACTTACATGGTGCCCCCGTTGTCCCTTATCAATCGTTTTCGCCAATGATACAGAAGATACCATTGTAGTCATACAAACAAGCGTACATGCAATAATTATTTTTTTAACCATATACACCTCACCTTACATTAAGTAGTATACTATACAGTGTTAAATAATCTATAAACAATATTGAGATAGTAATACAAAAAATGCATGTATAATGCACTTTATTAACTACATATATATCATAGAAATCTAAGATACCAATGAAACAAAATCTCCATTATGGACTACTTTATCTAAGTAAAATGTAATTTAACATTAGATGTATGGGAGTCAATAATGGAGACTTTACTAATACTATTTAATTTTAGCAGTTATGATACAAACCAATATGGCACTCTTTACGATTAGCACCAACTATACGTAAGTATGTATAGCCTATAATTGCAGAAATAATAGAGCCGATTAATACCCCACCCTTAGCCATCTCTTGAGCATGACCTGGATTAAAAGCTAGAACGGAAACAAATATACTCATAGTAAAACCAATACCACATACAATGGATGTACCATAAATAAATTTCCAGTTAGCTTCTGCTGGCATAGGTACAATACCTAACTTAATCATGCCAAACATAGCACCAAAGATACCGATTTGTTTCCCTAAAATAAGACCTAAGGCAACGCCTAAAACAACTGGATGTGTTAAATCGGCTACACCAAATCCACCAAGACTTACACCGGCATTAAAGAAAGCAAAAATAGGAACAATAACAAAGCTTACCCAGTTAGATAAATAATGTTCCCAATGTTGCATTGGTCTAACATATTTACGACCAATCTTGCCCCGTTCAGGAATTGTCATCGCCAAGATTACGCCTGCCATTGTAGCATGTAAACCAGAACGAAGAATACAGTACCATAAAATTATACCAAGAATGATATAAGACAAAGATCTAACGTACCCAGACCGATTACAATAAATCAATAATCCCGTTACAACTACAGCACCGAATAAATAGAAAAGATTAAGATTTGCTGCGTAGAATATAGCAATAACAATGATGGCAATTAAGTCATCAATAACAGCTAAGGCTGTCAAAAATACTTTCATAGAGTTAGGAACTCTTGAGCCTAATGCAGTTATTACACCTATAGCAAAAGCAATATCTGTCGCAGTAGGAATAGCCCATCCATGAACGTAAACTTCACTAAATCCAGCCATAAGATAGTAAATAATAGCAGGTACTAATACACCAAATAATGCAGCAATACCTGGCATGATACGCTTAGCATTCGTATTAAGTTCGCCACTTACCAATTCACGTTTTACTTCTAATCCAACAAAGAGGAAAAAAATCGCCATTAATGCATCATTAACCCACTCCATCGTTGTTAATGGACCTAGTTTTAAATTAACCAGAGACATATATTGTGTTGCCAATGGAGAATTCGCTACGATTAATGCAATAAGTGTAGCTCCTAGTAAAACGGCAGTAGCCGAACCCGGAGAACGTAAAAGTACAAATATCCGTTCCATATGATTCCTTCCTAATATAATAAGTTCATTATTTGTTCTTAATAGATCTTATTTTGTAAGCCACAATTAAAACTATAGCACCTAATAAACCAGAAATAATAGATCCTATAAAGATACCAATTTTAGACATTTCTTGAGTTACACCAGGTGGAAATGCCAATGTAGCCACAAATAAGCTCATAGTAAAACCAATACCACAAACAATGGCTGTACCATAAACCTCTGGCCATGTTGTATTCGTAGGCATCTTGATAATTTTAGATTTAACTAAAACGAAAACAGCAGAAAAAATACCAAACTGTTTACCTAAAATAAGGCCTAATGAAACGCCTAGTACAACAGGATGGAATAGGTGATCTGCTGAAACATCAGCAAAGGATACACCAGCATTTAAGAAACTAAATAAAGGAATAATCAAAAAATTAACCCAATTTTTCAGTTTATCCGCCCATTTAAGCATAGGATATACTGTTTCACCATCAAGTTTACCTGTTGCAGGAATAGTCATAGCTAACACAACACCTGCAATGGTTGCATGAACACCAGACTTTAATACAAAGTACCAGAGAACTCCACCTAATACACCATATAATACAGGTCTAACATATCCCTGTTTATTAGTATACCACAATGCACCTGTAACGATAGCAGCACCAATCAAGTATGGAAAATCAACACCAGCACCATAAAAGATAGCTATAACAATAATAGCGATTAAATCATCTATAACCGCCAATGCAGAAAGAAATGCTTTCATAGCTTGTGATACACGCTTACCAAGCATCATAATAACACCTATGGCAAATGCAATATCAGTAGCTGTTGGAATCCCCCAACCATGAGTATACTCATGGACAGAACCAGCAATTAAGAAATACACTAAAGCTGGTGTCACAACGCCTGCAAAAGCAGCTAAAACAGGAAGCAGTCGTTTTGAGTTTGTATTTAGCTCACCTGAAATCATTTCAGATTTGATCTCTAACCCCACATATAAAAAGAAAAGAGCCATTAACCCATCATTTACCCATTCCAGTATATCCATAGGCCCCAAATATACGTGCATCAAGGAAAAATACTGTTCTGATAGTGGAGAATTTGCTGTAATAACACCAAGAATAGCGGCAAGTAAGAGCATAATACCGCCAGATGATTCAGACTGAATAAATGCCTTCATATGATTCATAGTAACTACCACTTTCTTTATTATAAATATAAATACAGATTTTCATACATAAAAACTATTTATTTAAATTAATTATATCATTTCATTTCGAAAATAATCAATGAACTAATGATGAAGCACGCTGATTAGATACATGAAGAATATAATAACTTAATGATTAAATCCTCTAATTAAAGAAATAAAAAATGCAACTAGAGGAATAGTTAAACAAATACCTGCTATAGTATTTGTAACTGGATTGGACCAAAGTGGCATAATAAATCCAAGTAATACACAGGTACCACAACAGATTGGTGTACGCCAAACATGTTTTATCTCAGCCGATACTTTAGATTCTGCAGCACTAGCTCTGACAAATTTCTTTTTAATAGTCATAATAATACCAGTCACAATGCCTACAATAAGAACAATATCCCAGATGGCCCATAATATTTTAAGAGCCATCGTATTATGATTATGAATATGGAGATTAATCATTGTAGTCATGCCCGTAAAATACCAGGGGATATTTTTTGTAGAATACATATCCTTAGTAGAATCAGTATATAAATTAGCATAGACTGGTTGGCCCAAGAACATAGCTGGATCATCATCATTTTCAGCACCTAAATAAAATGCATAATGATGATTATTAAATTTAGATGGATAATCTATAGATATAAGCTGACGATCTGGGTATGCTTTCATAATTCGAGAGATAGCTTCAGATGGTTGTAAAATGTCAGATTGACCAACTGAAAGTTCTTGCTTTGCAGTGTGTAGTACATCTGCATTATAGCTGTCATTAGCAATAAAAAATCCACCTATCCATACACCTGTAATACATAAGATAAATCCCCATACAGTAGCAACCATAGCAAATTCTCGGTGTAATGTACTTAATTTCATATAGTTAGACAATACAGTAGATTTGGCAAAGCTTTTACGAAATGGACCATATAAAAAAATACCAGAAATAATAGATAAACTACATATAAAAGATAAAACCGTTACAATATAAATTCCTGTTTTGCCAAGATCTAATCGAGTATGTAATTGGTGAAGCGTATGTAACACACTTCGAACCCAAGGATGTGCAGGCGTTTCATGATGCGTAGTAATAAGATCCTTTGTTTCAGGATTATATAATGCATAATCCCCTCCCATCCCCATACGCGCTGGAGGTGCTACAGTTGCAGAAGAATCAATAATACGATACCGTAAAATATGTGAAGCCCCCATAGCTGGAGAAATATTTAAAATATCCTTAGACGGATATTTTTCTTTCACTAATAGGGCACCTTCATCAGCATAATTAAAAATAGACACTTCTTGTTGGCTCATCGCCATTGATAACGAGGAATGATGTGACCCTCCTTGAGCCCATGCATTTAATTCAGTTCGGAACATGAGAATAAGCCCTGTAATACAGAACATTAAGAAAAAAAGCACAGAAACTATAGATAACCATTTATGGATTTTATAAATTTTTGACATACATATGCCTCCTTCCTCATTATTTTATACATCTATTCTTATATCAATACAATACAGCAACCACTATGGGTATAGAGTATATAAACAAGCTCCACTTGAATGTATATATTATAGTATGATACAATATGTACATCATGCGGGCGTAGTTCATCGGTAGAATGCGAGCTTCCCAAGCTTGAGAGGAGGGTTCGATTCCCTTCGCCCGCTCCATCTAAAGCTACTAACGTAATGGTTAGTATTTAGTATAAAATAATAAATTTAGAGCTGCTTAGGCAGCTCTTTTTTTTGTATATATACTAACTTTGTAAAAAGTAGTTATAAACAAAAATAAGCCTTGTGATTTTCTAATCATAGGGCTTATTTACTTACACAAATTTGGAGTTACTCAACTGATTAAGGGAATGATGCCTTAGGTGCTACAAATTAAGTTTTCACTTAAAACTAGTTTATTTACATAAATCTAAATTTCTCAGCTGCTATACGGTTTGATACCATAGGTGCTACGCACCGCGGTATCGGGTAGATACAATTAAAATTCTACCACTAGCCGCGGCTTCCGATCACACTCGCCCATGACGGTATTTAAAATAACCTTTTACTGTACGGTGCTAATTGTAGGGCTTCGTCGAACCTGATGCAATGGACGTATGCGTCGCATAGATCTAATTGCTTTTCGGTGGCCCTACTTGCTTCCTCACTGTGGATTTCCCTTCTCTGCTTCGCAGCTCGGTAAATCTTACGTTCGGAAGAAGGTGATGTGTGGGCCCCATGCGTCGCATAGATCTAATTACTTTTCGGTGGCCCTACTTGCTTCCTCACTGTGGATTTCCCTTCTCTGCTTCGCAGCTCGGTAAATCTTACGTTCGGAAGAAAGTGATGCAGTGAATCTGTCGTCGTTTCACTCCTCCATCTTCTACTGCCCTACTTTTCCCAGCTCCGTCTGACACGGATACATAGATAGATAATACTTGTACAACCTTGACTGGAGACGGCTCTAGAAGGAATTAGAATGTGCTCGTTAGAGCACAAAAATAGAGGGGCAACCCTTTAGGGTTGGCCCTCTATTTCGTTAATCAGCGAGTTCTCATGTACGGTTCTTCCATCCAGAATACTGGGTGTTCGTCGCTGTGGATGGCCTTATGTAGCTTCGCTACATGTCCATCTTACGCTCCGAACTAAGCGATGCAGTGAATCTGTCGTCATTTCATTCCTCCATCTTCTACTGCCCTGCTTACCAGGTACCCTGGGAGGATAGGAAGCCATACAACAAAAAAAGACACACCCACAGGTGTGCCTTTAGCTTAATCAGCGGCTTCCTATCCTCCCAGGCCGTCTCCAGCCAAGTACTTTCGGCGTTTATGAGCTTAACTACTGTGTT